>NZ_JBSGUS010000001.1:0-699825 GCF_053608045.1 Kribbella sp. NPDC055071 | reverse complement strand
GGCGTCGCTGCGCGATCTTCGACCCTTGACCCACACCACCGCGACCAGGGAAGGATCGCAGCTGTCCCGGAGCCGCTCACCCGAGTGGTCGCACATCGGATGTGATCGCGGGATGGATCGTGGTGAGGCTGCCGGGCCTGTCTGGGTGGGGCGGCGGTGTGTTCACACGGGTGGGCCGTGGCGACGGGCCGGCCTGAATGAGGCACCGGCGTGTTCACCGGAGGGCGGATCGCGGTCAGGTGACGGCCCCGGGTGCCGTCGGGCACACCTGGAACCGGTTGGCCGATGAAATCGTGAAGTCGCCCGGCCGAGGTGGTCTCCAACTCGCGGGTTATCCCATGAGCTTGTCCCTTGACCCACCGGCATTTCACGAGAGAACCGACAAACTCATGGGACAACCCCGGAGATGACAGCCCAAGGGCGGGGTGGATCCGGGCGGATCTCGGGATGTGGTCGGGTTTGTCCGGGTGGCGGGATTCGCCTTGTAGGGAAGGGGTTCGGGAGGATTTGGTGCCCGATAGGGGAGGAGATCTTCCCGAACCTGGCTGTTGCGGCCCGGTGGATCAGCAGGTGGATGGACCTGTCCGGGTGGCGGGCTGCTCGGCCGATTCGCGGGTGTCCAGGCGACTGGCGACGGCCTGCCGGCGGACCAGGATCTGCGAGTTGACCGGCCACTGCACCAACCACACCGAACCGGACCAGCCCCGGCCCCACACCGACCAACCGGATCCACATCACCTGGCTCACAGCTCCCCGCGGGATCCGCGTAGCTGCGTCCTTCCCTGGTCGCGGCGGTGTGGGTCAAGGGTCGAAGATCGCGCAGCGACGCCGAAGGCGCCCTTGACGCACGCCGGCGCGACTAGCACGATCACGCAGCGGAGACCGCGAACCACAGTTCCTCCGCAAAGCCAGAACTAACCACAGGCCAGCTCATACAACCCCACCACATCTCTCGCGCCAACCGCATCAGCGCGATGACTCCAGTTCGCGCACCCGCCCCATCACATCTGCTGCGCTGACCGCATCGGCGCGACACCGCAGATCCCCGCACCCGCCGAAGGCGGCAAGAAAGTCAGCCGGCGCGGAGCGGTGACCGCAGCAGCCGCCCCATCACATCTGCTGCGCTGACCGCATCGGCGCGACATCGCAGATCCCCGCACCCGCCGAAGGCGGCAAGAAAGTCAGCCGGCGCGGAGCGGTGACCGCAGCACCCGCCCCATCACATCTGCTGCGCTGAGCGCATCGGCGCGACACCGCGGATCTGCGCACCCGTCGGAGGCGGCGACAGTTTGCCGCGAGGCGGTGACCGTTGTGCCCGCGTCCCTCGCGGCGATCGCATCAGGGCGATGACACGGATATGCGCGCACCGCCGAAGGTGGCGGTGGGCGGGCGCCGGGTTGGGGTGTTGGATTTAGCCTTTGATGGCTCCTGAGGTCATGCCGGCGACTATTTGGCGGTTGAAGAAGAGGAACATGATGAGGGGTGGGATGGTGATGAGGAGGATGTTCATGAAGAGGAGGTTGTACTGGGTGGAGTACTGGCTGGAGAAGTTGTAGAGGGTTAGTTGGACGGTGGCGTTCTGGTCGCCGGGGAGGAAGTAGAGCGGGTTCACGAAGTCGTTGAAGACGGCAACGGACTGGACCACGACGACGGTGATGATGACCGATCTGAGCAGCGGGAAGATCACCCGGAAGAACAGCCGGAGTGGTCCGGCGCCGTCGATGATTGCGGCCTCGTCGAGTTCGCGGGGGATCGTCGCGACGAAGGCTCGGAAGAGCAGGATGCAGAACGACAACCCGAAGGCGATCTCGATCAGGATCAGCCCGGGCATGGTCTTGAAGAGACCGAACTTCTGCAGTACCCAGATCGTCGGTACGACGGCCGGCGGGATGATGAGGCCGGACAGAACCAGGAAGTTGATGAATCCGTTCCACCGGCTCTTGCGCCGTTGCAGGACGAAGCCGGCCATGGCCGCGAGCACCACCATCCCGGTGACGCTGGCGACGGTGAGGATCGTGCTGTTGATGAACGCGATCACCAGCATGTAGTCGCGAGCCTTCACGACCTCGACGAAGTTCTGCACGATCCGGAACTGGTGCGGCCAGGAGAAGTCGAGGTCCGCGGACTGGGTCCGGTCCTTGACCGCGGTCAGGACGATGAAGGCGAACGGGATGATGAACACCACGATCGAGGCGAGGATCGCGACCGCGCTGAGCGCCCACTTGCGACCCGGCCGGTGGTTGACGAGCTCTGCGGTGCTCACATGTCCACCTCTTTACGGTTCAGGAACCACGACAGCGGCAGGATGATCGCGGTGACGGTGACGAAGAGTACGACGTTGCCCGCGGTCGACAGCCCGTAGAAGCCGGCCTGGTACTGCTTGTAGATCACGGATGCGATCACGTCCGAGGTGAAGCCTGGACCACCCCGCGTCATCGCCCAGATCAGATCGAACGAGCGCAGCCCGCCGATCAGGGACAGGATGATGACCGTGACGGTGGCGGGCCGGGACAGCGGGAGAACGATCCGACGGAACGTCTCCCACGACCCGGCGCCGTCGACCCGGGCCGCTTCGATGTATTCGCGCGGGATCGACACGATGCCCGCGATGTAGATCAGCGTGGCCAGGCCGACGCCCTTCCAGACGTCGACCGCGGCCACCGACAGCAACGCCCATTTCGGATCGGTCAGCCAGCCGGGTCCTTGGATCCCGATCACGCTGAGCGCACCGTTGATCAGGCCACGTTCGGGATTCATCAGCACGGTGAACGTGAGCCCGATACCGATCGTCGAGACCAGTACCGGGAAGAAGACCACCGACCGGAGGTAGCCGCGGGCAACGATCTGCGAGGTGAGCAGCACCGCCAGCAGCAATCCGAGCACGACCTTCGACCCGGAGGTGACCACCGCGTAGATCAAGGTGTTGGTGAAACCCTTGAGCAACGCCGGTTCCTGGAAGAACAGCTTGAAGTTGTCCAGCCCGATGAACTTCGACTCGAACAGGCTCCACCGGGTCAGGCTGAAGTACAGCGAGGCGAACGTCGGGACCAGGAACAGGACACCGTAGATCACGGCCGACGGCAGGAAGAACCAGTTCGAGTACGGGTGATACACCTTCGCCCCGCCCGAAGCGACAGCCTTGGTGGAGTCGCTCTGGGCGCGCGGGCGGATCGAGGTGATGGCCACCGACCTCACCAGCCTGCCAGTCCGAGCTGCTGGGCCTGCTTCTTGACGTCCTCGTCGTACCGGGCGGCGCCGTCCTTGGCCTTGCGGATACCCGACCCGACCTCGACGGTGATCTGCTCCAGCGACGGGCCCTTCACCGGCGACAGGAACTCCAGCGCCAGGCTGGATCCGTCCGGCTTGTCCAGGTACGGCTGCATGTCCTTGATCGCTTGCGGTACGTCGGCCGGTAGCGCGCACCCCTTGATGGCGTACGGGCCGGTCGGTGCACCCGCGGCGGTCAGCGACTTGCAGCCGTCCGGGCTGGCGATGAAGGCGAGGAACTTCTTGGCGGCGTCCAGCTTGTCGCCGGTCGTGGTCTTCGGGATGTAGTTCGCGGACGGCGTCCAGACGGTCAGTCCGTTCTTGCTCGCGTCGTCACCAGGCAGCGCGAACAGGCCGACGGTCTTGGCCGAGTCCGGGTACGTGCCGACCATGTTGGAGATCACCCCGGACAGCATCGGGTACTGCGCGCCCTTGCCTTGAGCAAGCATCTTGAGACCGTCCGGCAGCTTCGCCGAGGCGAAGTCCTTGTTCTCGTAGCCGGCGTCGTGAACGGCCTCGGTGTGCTCGAAGCCCTTCACCGCGGCCGGCGACGTGGCGTACTTCACCTGGTTCTGCGTGTACTTGTCGGCGAAGTCCGGCTCGGCCACGGCGACGTTGTGGAAGTCGCCGAGGACGAACAGCTGCGAGGTCCAGGTCTCGCCGTACGTCTGGATCACCGGGGTGATCCCGGCGGCCTTGATCTTCGCGCTGTTCGCCATGAACTCGGCCCAGGTCTTGGGGATCTTCAGCCCGAGCCTGGTGTAGACCGGGATGCTGTACAGCACCCCGCCACCCATGAACCCGCCGACCGGTACGCCGTACACCTGCCCGTCGGCCGTGACGGTCTTCTTGAAGTTGTCGTCCATGTCGCCGATGTACGGCTGATCGCTGATCGAGACGAGGTTCTTCTGCGGTGCGATTGCCTGGAACAACGATCCGGAGTTGTAGTTGAACACGTCCGGCATGTCGCCGGTGGAGAGCCGGGTCTTGACGATGTTGTCGCCCTCGGTACCGGCCGGGCGGGTCTCGGTCTTGATCGTGATGCTGGGGTTCTTCGCGGTGAAGTCCTTCACCAGTTGTTCTGCGGTCTTCAGATCCTGGTCCTGGTTGCCGATCAGATAGGTGATCTCGACCGAACTACTGCCGGAACCGTCGCTGGAACCGAGACTGCCCGCGCTGCACGCGGTCAGTGCGAGCGAACCGACCGCGAGCACGGCCAGTCCTCTCATACCTGGGCGGAACGTCATGATGACCTCCAAGGGAATATTGCGTCAGGACATCTGCAGCGGGGCGGTCGGTGATCGTTGGTCAGTTGTCGAGCAGGGCGTCGAGTCTGGCGTGCAGGGCGTCGGCGCTGGGGGTGAGTCCGCGCGGGCTGATGGATTCAACCAGGTTGGTGGCGGGCTGGTCGAGGTACCGCTCGAGCCTGCCGGCCAATTCGGCGTCGTCGGCAACAACTCCGGTCTCGATCGCCGCGGCGACGATCGTGTCCCAGCTGGGCTCGTGGTCGACGAGTTGCCGGACCGTGGCACCCGCGGGAAGCTTCGGTGCTTCGGAGTATGGATCCTGAGCGGTCCACTCGTGGGTCCCGTGCCCCACGTCGACCGGCTCGTCCGCACCCGGTACGTCGACCAAAGCCCGCGAGCCGACCGGCACGGTCACGCTGAGCCGGACCTCGCCGTCGGCCCGGGTCCAGGTCACCGCAGCTTCGCCGTACGGCGTGAGGTGCTTGGCCGAAACTTTGGTCAGATGCGAGGTGTAGAGCGGGCGTACGACGATCGTCCGGTAGCCAGGATCGCCTGCGGCCAGTCCGGCCACGCGCCGGTGCAGCCAGTCCGCGACCGCGCCGAGGGCGTAGTGGTTGAACGACGTCATCTGGCCGGGGTTGATGCTGCCGTCGGGCAGCATGCTGTCGAAGCGCTCCCAGATCGTCGTCGCTCCCATGGTCACTGCGTACAGCCAAGACGGGCAGGATGTCTCTAGCAGGAGCCGGTACGCGAGGTCAGGATGTCCGGAATCGGCCAGCGCGTCCGCGATCAGCGGCGTCCCGACGAATCCGGTGCTGATCCGGAAGCTCGCCGTACGGACGAGATCGGCGAGTCGGTCGCCGGCCCGTTCACGCTGGCTGTCGGTGGGCAACAGTGCCCACTGCAAGGCGAGGGCGTAGATCGTTGCCGCGTCGCTCAATACGCGTCCGCCCTCGGTCGCGTACTCGGCGGCGAAGGCCTGCCGGACTCGTGCGGCGAGGTCGGCGTACTCACGGGCGAGGTCGGCGTCACCGACCACCTCCGCGGCCTTGGCGACGACGTCGGCCGAGCGAGCCAGATGCGCGGTCGCGAGCGCGTCCGGGTCGGCCTTCGCGCGGAACGGATCCTCCGGCGGTGCAGTTGGGTCGAGCCAGTCGCCGAACTGGAACCCGCCGGACCACAGCAGGTCGTCACCGGCCAGCGCGGTCATCTTGTCCACCCACGCACGCATGCTCGGTAGTTGCCGAGCCAGCAGCCCGGCGTCGCCGGTCCGCTCGTAAAGCACCCACGGCACGATTGTTGCCGCGTCACCCCAGGCAGCCGTGGCCGGTGCGGTGGTGCGCAGTACATCGGGTACGACGAACGGCACCGAGCCGTCCTTGTGTTGCTCAGCGGCCAGGTCGGCGAGCCAGTTGGAGAGGAACCCGGCGCTGTCGAACAGGAAGGTCGCGCTGGGGGAGAAGACCTGGATGTCGCCGGTCCAGCCGAGCCGCTCGTCGCGCTGCGGGCAGTCGGTCGGTACGTCGACGAAGTTACCGCGCATGCCCCACACAACGTTCTGGTGGAACCGATTCAGCAGGTCGTTCGACGACTCGAACCAGCCGGTCCGCTCGAGATCGCTGCCGACGACCACCGCGTGCAGATCCTCGAGCCGAAGCTCCGCCACGCCGGAGACCTCGGCGTACCGGAAGCCGTGGAAGGTCAGCGGCGAGTCGAGGGTGACCTCGTCGGATGCAGCAAGAATGTAGGTGTCGGTCGCCTTGGCGGTGCGGAGCGGCCGGACGCCGAGCTCACCGTGTTCGAGCACCTCGGCATGCCGTACGACGATCTCGTCGCCCGCAGCGCCGCCACGGACCGTCAGCCGGATCCGGCCGACGAGGTTCTGACCGAAGTCGATCAGCGTCTTGCCGGTTGGCGACGTACTGATCTCGAGTGCGGGCAGGACCTCGGTGATCCGGACCGGCGGTCCGTCGGGCGCGACGAGCAGACCGAGGTCCGCGTCGAGGACGTCCACCGGCGAGGGGTCTCCGGGGGTACGGCGAAGATCGGTCCGCTGGCCGTCGTACAAGTCGTCGGCGAGGACGCCAGTGTCTTGAGAGGTCCAGGAATCGTCGCTGCCGAAGGTGTGGACCTGCCCGTCGGCGGTGGTGACCTCGAGTTGCGCGAGTACGGCGAGGCGAGTGCCGTAGACCTGACTCTGGTCCTGGAAGCCGAGCCGGCCGCGGTACCAGCCGTTCCCGACGAGGAACTCGAGCCGGTTCGCACCGTCGCGGACCAGGTTCGTCACGTCGTACGTCTGATAGCGCAGCCGATACTGGTACGCCGTCCACCCCGGCGCGAGCTCCTCGTCGCTGATGCGCTCGCCGTTCAGGGATGGGAGATAGATCCCGTGCGCGGTCGAGTAGAGGCGAGCCTTCACCACCCCTTCCGGGAGGTCGATGACGCCGGCGATGATCGGGGCGGGGGAGCCGAGCGCGTTGTCGCGCGGGCTGACGAAGCGTGCGCTCCAGTCGGCCGAGTCGAGCAGGCCGGCCTCGACGGTCGCCGGCTCACTCCACTCGCTCCAGTCCTCATTACCGCGAACGCGGACGCGGACCTGTGCGGTCTCGCGGGAGGTGAGCGGATCGCCCGGCCAGGGCACCAGGATCTGGTCGGGGGACTGGACTGTGTAGACCTGCGTCGTTGCGGTGGCGATCTCGATCTCGTACGCCGTTTGGGCGTAGTCCGCCGAGGCGGCGGGGACCCGCCACGACAACCGTGGGGTCGCGGTACCGATGCCCAGCACGGGCGCGGCCAGCTGCTCGAAGCGGAGAGAGGTGGGTGCGGCGAGGTTCGACATGTGACTCCAACCGGCGCTGTTATGAAACGATTCAGCCTTGTTCCCCGATCCTGCGGCTGTGCGTCGGCGAGGACTAGCCCGCAGTGCACTCGTGGTAGCACAAAACGCACCTCGGGCCCTATCGTGAGACATGGTCGACGAGCCGGTGAAGCCGCGCGGGACCGTGCTGCACTTCGTCGAAGGGACGCAGGTGTACGCGGGTCCGCACGTGCACGAGGACACGCATCCTCTGCACACGCACAGCTTCTTCGAGATCGCTCTGGTGGTCAGCGGCGAGGGGGTGCACCACAGCCTGGCCGGTCGGCAGAAACTTGAGGTCGGGGATGCGATCCTGCTCCGCCCGGGCGTCTGGCACGAATACGTGGAGTGCAGGACGCTCGAGGTCTACAACTGCTGCTTCTCGGCCGACCTCGTCCAGCGGGAGCTCGCCTGGGCACGTGAGGATCCCTTACTGGGTTACCTGTTGTGGACCGGACCGTTCTCGGCTCAGCGTCGCGGAATGCTGACCACACACCTCGACCCGATCGCCGTGAAGGAAGCAACCGGTCATCTCGACGGGCTGCGCCAGCTACGAAACCAGCCGCTCAACCGGCATCGCGCCGAGATGATCGGCTGGCTCTCGCTGTACCTGAGCTGCGTGGCGCGGACGGTGGCCGAGCTCGACGATCGCGGTGAGCAGACGCATCCCGCCGTACTGGACGCCATGCGGATGATGGAGGCCGACCCGGCCCGGCAGTGGACGCTGACCGAACTGGCCGACGCCCTGCATCTCGCGCCGGGGTATCTGGTCCGGCTGTTCAAGTCCGTGACCGGGCTGCCGCCGATGGCGTATCTGTCCCGGCATCGCGTCGAGCTCGCGGCCGAGCGGCTGCTGCACACGGACCTGCCGATCAGCCGGATCGGGGAGTCGGTCGGCTGGCCGGATCAGAACTACTTCGCCCGCCGATTCAAGTCCCACTACGGGCTGTCGGCATCGGCGTACCGACAACGTTTCAATTCGCTGAAGCTCAGCCCGTCCGGGCCGTGATCAGCAGTTCGAGCCCGTCGAAGATCCGGTCGAGTCCGAACTCCAGCCCCTGCTCCTCGCCGCCGGCCGAGGTCTGCAGTGCCATCGCCAGGTGGGGGAAGCGGTCGGCCTCGGTGCTGAGGATCGCGCCGAGCGATCGGCCGACCTCTTCCTCGGTGAGCCCGACAGTGTGGCCGGGGAAGGTGATCGACTGGTGCGCGAGGTTCCGGACGTGGCTGCTGACGACCAGGATCGAGTCGAGCTGTTCATGCCCTTCGAGACCGGTGCCGGCGAGCGCCGCGACGCCGCGATCCCACCACGCGAGTTCGTTCGGCCCGAACAAGCGGCGCCCGATCGTCGACTGCAGTAACCACGGGTGCCTGGTGAAGCCCTCGTAGAGGTCCATCGCCCACGCGCGGAGCGCATCGCGCCAGGGGAGTGCGGGGTGTTCGGGCGGCAGGCCCATCGCCAGGTCGCTCATCACCGCGACCAGCTCGGTCTTGCCCGGCACGTACCGGTAGAGCGCCATCTTGGTGACCGGGAGCTCGCCGGCGATGCGCTGCATCGAGACCGCGTCGAGCCCTTCGGCGTCGGCGATCCGGATCGCGGCCTCGGCGATCGCGGTCAGCGTGACAGCCGGTTTCGGGCCGCGGCTGCGCGGCGATCCCTGGTTCCAGAGCAGTTCGGTCATCGCACTCCCTTCCGGCAAAGGACTTGAACTGTGTCTACCATACACATTATTGTGTCCGGTAGACACAGTTAATCAGGGAGGCAGAGATGAAGGTTCTCGTATCGGGTGCGAGCGTGGCGGGCCCGTCGGTGGCGCTGTGGTTGGGACGGGCCGGTCACGACGTAACAGTCGTCGAGATCGCGCCTGCACTCAGGCAGGGTGGGTACGCCGTGGACTTCCGCGGCGACGTGTTTCAGACGGTCCTGCGCCAGATGGGCGTGTTCGACGACCTCAGAGCGCTGCAGACCGGTGGAAACGCGATGCGGTTCGTCGACGAGTCGGGGCGGCGGTTGATGCGGTTGCCGGCCGAGTTCGCGGGTGGGGAGCTCGAGGTGCTGCGGTCGGATCTGTCGCGGGTGTTGTACGAGCACAGCCTGGACAGAGCGTCGTACCGCTTCGGTGACTCGATCGCTGAGCTGCGCGAGCACGCCGACGGGGTGGACGTGCGCTTCGAGAGCGGGCTGGAGAAGACGTACGACTTGGTGATCGGCGCGGACGGCATGCATTCCGTCGTACGGCGACTTGCCTGGCCGGCCAGCCGGGTCACCGAGAAACACGCCGGGTACTACGTCGCCGGATGGGAGGTCCCGAACTCGATCGGCGACGAGGCCGACACGTTGATGTACAACGTACCGGGGAAGCTCGCGGCCGTCGGAGCGGATCGACGTGACCCGACGCTGGCGCAGACCCTGTTCGTCTTCAATTCGCCGGTGCTCAGCTACAACCGGCGCGATCTCGACGAGCAGACGGCGATCATTCGAGACCAGTTCAAGGGTGTGGGCTGGCGGGTGCCGGAGCTGCTGGAGGCGCTGCCGTCGGCAACCGAGTTGTACTTCGACTCGATCAGCCGAGTGCACGTCGATCGTTGGTCGACCCGCCGGATCGTGCTGCTCGGTGACGCGGGGTACGGCGCGACGTTCGGGGCACTAGGCACCGGCACTGCGGTGGTCGGCGCGTACGTCCTGGCGGGTGAGCTGTCGCAGGCCGGCGACGACCTTCCGACCGCATTCGAGCGGTACGAGGCTCGGCTGCGGAAGGCCGTCTCTACCACTCAGGACGGTTCGCAGGCGGGGCGATTCCTGGCGCCGCGACGCAGCTTCGGCATCGCCGCCCGGAACCGGCTGCTCAACACGCGGTTCCTCATGGATCTGATGCTCAAGCAGGCGCAGAAGATGAGCACGCTGATCGAGCTTCCGGCGTACGACTCACTGCAGAAGGGGGAGCTTGTGCAGGAATGATTCCCATGAGTCCGGGAGCCAGCCCGGCACGCCCAGCACGGCCATGTAGAGCCAGATCGCGACCAGGACACAGAGGAAGAGTGCGAGAGTCCCGAGTGCTTTCAGCCAGGCCGGCTGCTTGCCGGTCCAGGCGGTGAGCTCTTTGACCCGGTCCTTCACCCAGTAGAGCAAGCGCTGGGCCCACTCGAACTCGCTGGCCAGTACGGCGAGGCCCGCGATGAAGAGCGGGATCCCGCCAGGACCCGGCAGCCAGCCCGTCAACGGCGCAGCGATGATCAGCAACCCGCCGAGCACGCCCACGCCGATCCGGTAGATCAGGAGCTTCCTCGGATTCGCCCGAATCCGCCGCCGCCACTCCCACCGGTCGTCCTGAGCGTCCAGCGTGATGTTGTGATCAGTGCGGTCGGGACTCTTCTGCTCGGCCACGCCACCAGACTACGTGGTCCGGGGTCAGGCGCTCGCAGGCTTGCCGAACTCCCAGTGCCAGGGCTCTTCGCGGCTGCTGCCCTGTTCGGCCCAGGCCGGGTGGATCCAGCCGAACTGGCTTGCGTGGGACTTCATCCAGAGGTACTGCGGGGTGCCGTACTTGTCGATGCCACCACAGAGGTCGACCGCGACCCCCCAGCCGTGGTTCGACGTGCCCGGCAGCGCGGCCAGTGACGGCTTGCGGGCGAACAGGTCGACCTGCGACTGATACGAGCGATAGGAGTCGGTGATGCACAGCGCCTTGCCGAACTGAGCCTTGAAGGCACTCGCGAGCTGCGCGTACCCAGCAGCAGCGTCACACCGGAGCTTGTGACCGCCGATCCCGAGCGAGCACAGCTTGTTCGCCGGGATCATGCCGTTGCTGTAGCCACCCCAGCCGGTACTCACGGACCCCGTCGCCAGGAACGGCATCGGGTTCACCGGGTCGCCGCCGACGCGGACCTCGAAGTGCAGGTGCGGTCCGGTCGTGTTGCCCTCGTTGCCGACGGCACCGATCTGCTGGCCGGCCGTGACCTGCTGACCTTCGGTGACGTCGATCCGGCTGAGGTGGGCGTAGAGGGTCTCCAGGCCGTTGCCGTGGTCGACGCGGACCAGGTTCCCGGCCCAGGCCGGGTGCTCGATCCGGACCGTGCCGGCGGTTGCGGCGCGGACCGGCGTACCGATGGCGGCCGGGAAGTCCTGGCCGGTGTGGAAGCCGGTCGACCACATCGAGCCCGCCTGACCGAACGGCGTACCGATCTCGTAGGTGCCGTCGGGCAGCGGCCAGGTCCAGGCGCCGGTGCCGACGTCGTACGACGTTGCCGTGCCGCCGCACCGGAATCCCGTGCCCTGGTCGGTGTCGGCGGGTGCGGCCTGCGGCTTGGCCGGTGCGCCGAGGGTCGGGCGGACGACGCCGTACACGTTGTCCGGGATCTTGGTGACGACGACCGAGCCCTTCGCCTCATCCGCGGCGATCATCTGGTTGTCGTCGTCGAGCGCGACACCGATGTGGACGAGGCCGAGCGACTTGCTGCCGATCAGGACCAGGTCGCCAGGCTGGATCTGTGTCGGCGCGACCGCCTGGTAGGTCGGGAAGACCTTGGCAATGGTGTTGGCGAGCGTCGTGTACGGCGCCCAGGCCGTCCGGGCCGCACCGAGGCAGCCGTACTGACCCGGGCCGGTCCCGCCGACGCCGTACGGCTTGCCGACGAGGCTGAAGGCCTGGTTGACCGCGCGGATCGTCTCGGCGGACAGCACCTTGATCGTCTGCGTGCCGTTGACCACTGCGGCGGCGCCGGCAACGGGCGCTCCGCGGCTGGTGAGCGGGGTCATCCCGGCCGGAAGCTTGGCCGGATCCTTCAGCGCGGCGGCCGCCGGGGGAGTGATCCTCGCGGTCGTGAGCTGGCTCAGGTAGGCCTTCCAGCGGACGAGGGCCTGCTGGTTGCGGGCGATCTGCAACTGCTTGGACAGCTCGGAGGCGGCATCGAGGTCGGCGGCCTGGCCCGCCATCGCGCTCGCGGCCTGGGCTGCCTTCTGCTGGACCTCCGCGCTGAGCTGCGTGGCCTTGGCCGCTGCCTCCTTGGCCGCGGCGCGCTTGGCGTTGGCCTCGGTGTTCAGCCGGCCGGCTTCGTTCTCGGCGTCCATCGCGGCGTGGTACTGCGCGACCTGGGTGGCGCCGAGCTGGGTGATCGCGGTCTGCCGGTCGGCGATCTCCTGCAGGTTCTCCGCGACCGGCGCGAGCGACCAGAGCATCGACTCGGTGCCCATCACGGTCGGGATGCCCATCTGATAGGCCTGCGCGGTGATCAGCCCGAGCTTGCGGCGCTGCTCGTCCGAGGTGCCCTTCGACGCCGCGGCCGTGGCCTCGGCCTGCTTCGCGGCGGTCTCCGCGACCTGCGCGGCCTTCTGCGCGTTGGTGTAGTCGATCGTGGCCTTGGCGAAGTCGGCCTGGACGGCGGCGGCGTCGGCCTGGAGTTGCTCGAGGGACCGGTTCACGTCCGTGACCGAGGCAGGTGGTGGCGGAGTGGGGTCGTCGGCGTACGCGGGCAGTGCTATCACTGCCAGCAATGTGCCGAATGCCGCGAATCGCAGCCCTCGACGGCTCCCCAGAACCATCAGGCCCCCATCGTCGTCGCCTCACCGCGCGAAGAACTGTGCAGACCGTGAAGGCGGCCCCCGCGCCTGGCCAGCGTAGGCGCCTTATGGTCCGGGCGGAACCCAACCTGACAGGACTGTAACCGGTTGTACAGCCGCTGGTCGGGTAAACCGTGCCCGATCGGGTGACCCGAGTGACCCCGGTCACGCCGGGGAACGAGCGTCGTACCGGCTGTCGGTTCGCCTGGATCGACCCACTAAAGTTCAGAGTATGGCCTCGCACTTTGACGTTGTTGTCCTCGGCGCCGGCCCCGGTGGGTACGTCGCGGCGATCCGCGCTGCCCAGCTCGGGCTCAAGACCGCCATCATCGAGAAGAAGTACTGGGGCGGTGTCTGCCTGAACGTGGGCTGTATCCCGTCCAAGGCGCTGCTGCGCAACGCCGAGCTCGCGCACATCTTCCGGGCGGAGGCGAAGACCTTCGGTATCAGCGGCGAGGTCAGCTTCGACTTCCCGACCGCGATGCAGCGCAGCCGCAAGGTCGCGGACGGCCGGGTCAAGGGCGTCCACTTCCTGATGAAGAAGAACAACATCACCGAGCTGGACGGCTGGGGCTCGTTCACCGACGCCAACACGCTCGACGTGACCCTGAACGACGGCTCGTCGGAGACGGTCACGTTCGACAACTGCATCGTGGCCACCGGCGCGACCACCAAGCTGCTGCCGGGCACACAGCTCAGCGAGCGCGTGGTGACGTACGAGGAGCAGATCCTCACCGAGGAGCTGCCGGGCTCGATCATCATCGCCGGCGCCGGTGCGATCGGCGTCGAGTTCGCCTACGTGCTGTCGAACTACGGGGTCAAGGTGACCATCGTCGAGTACCTCGATCGGGTGGTGCCGCTGGAGGACCCCGAGGTCTCCAAGGAGCTGGCCCGCGCGTACAAGAAGCTCGGGGTCGACCTCCTCACCTCGACCCGGGTCGACTCGATCGACGACTCCGGCGAGAAGGTCAAGCTGACCGTGACCGGCAAGGACGGCAACCAGCAGGTCCTCGAGGCCGACAAGGTCATGCAGGCGATCGGCTTCCAGCCGCGGGTCGACGGCTACGGCCTGGACAAGATCGGGGTCGCGCTGACCGAGCGCGGCGCGATCGACATCGACGGCTTCTGCCGGACCAACGTGGCGAACATCTTCGCCATCGGCGACGTGACCGCGAAGCTGATGCTCGCGCACGCGGCCGAGGCGATGGGCGTGATCGCGGCCGAGACCATCGCCGGGCACGAGACGATGGAGCTCGACTACGCGATGATCCCGCGCGCGACCTTCTGCCAGCCGCAGATCGCGAGCTTCGGTTACACCGAGGAAGAGGCCAAGAAGCTCGGCCACGAGGTCAAGGTCGCCAAGTTCCCGTTCACCGCGAACGGCAAGGCCCACGGCCTCGGCGACCCGAGCGGCTTCGTCAAGGTGATCAGCTCCGCCCAGTACGGCGAACTCCTCGGCGCCCACCTGATCGGCCCCGAGGTCACCGAACTGCTCCCCGAGCTCACCCTCGCGCAGAAGTGGGACCTCACCACCAAGGAGCTGGCCCGCAACGTCCACGCCCACCCCACCCTGAGCGAAGCCCTCCAAGAAGCCTTCCACGGCCTCGAAGGCCACATGATCAACTTCTGATCGTTCGTCGACAGGACCGGCACCCGCGACGGGGTGCCGGTCCTTCGCGTTGTCAGGGGAAGCGGTAGATCGTCTGCAGCGGCTCGCCGGAGTTGTAGACGTGGAGGGCGAAGCCTGGGGCAGCGGTGGTGTCGACGATGCCGGTCGGTGCTGCGGGCTCGAAGGAACAGGGGACTGTCGACCGGATGCCGGGGGCGCCGAGGACGGGGTGGCCGGCGAACGTGGTGGCGATCGGGATGTGGACGTGGCCGGTCAGGATCGCGGTCACGTGTTTGCCGGCGAGGACCGGCTCGAGAGTGTCCTGGGTGCGGAGCATCCACTGGTCGATGACCGGATAGTGCGTCACCAGCGGCGGATGGTGCATCGCTACGAACACCGGTCCGTCGAACGGCTCCCGCAGTACGCCGTCCAGCCAGGCAAGCGTCTGATCCGAGAGCAACCCGTGGTCCTCGTCCGGCACGGTGCTGTCCACGAGGACGAACCGAGCGCCCGCGACCTCACGCACCTGATGGACCGGATGCCCGTCGCCAGGTGAGTCGACGTACGCCGTCAACCCGGCGCGCAGCGGGGCACTCGCGTCGTGGTTGCCCGGCAGCATCAGCACCGGTACGTCGAAGCGCAGTTCCGCCGCGACCTCGGCGTACTCCGACTCCAGTCCATGGTCGGCCAGATCGCCCGTCACGACGATCACATCGACCGGTCGGCGGAAATCGGCCAGGTACGACGTGATCCGCCGCAGTCGGTCCCGCGGTTCCGCAGAGCCGTCGAGGTGGGGGTCGCTCAGGTGCGCTATGACGATCATCCCGGCAGGTTAATCGACTCCGGTGTCATTCCTGTGGGTAGTCAGGAGGGCAGTTCGAAGTGCGGAGTAGCCGGGAGCCAATTCCGGCAGGATTCCGGCTGCAGTGCTGAATTCGCCGCGGACCAGTGGGTATTGCAGGCCGCCGAGAATTCTCGCTTGGTCGCGAGCGATGGCGGATGCGGTATCGGCACCGACGATGTCGAGCCAGGTTGCGGCATCGTCGAGGCGCCGTACGCCGACGCGTACGGCGAAGCCGGCCAGGTGTTGCTGCAGTTCCGGATCGATACCCGCCGCGAGGAGCTCCGCGAGTCGGTGGACCGCACCGGCCGAGTCGCTCGACAGCCACTCGGCAGCCCGCGGAATCGACGCACGCAGCGCGTCGTCGACCGTCACCGCGCGCACGGGCCGGAAGTCGGTCCGGAGAACGTACGAGGCAGTGAACGGCACCTTCTCGGCCCGCCAGGCAAGCATGAACTGCTCAATCGGCAACGTAGCAAAGGGAAACCCGTCAGGATCGTGCATGAGCACGCTGTCGCCGACCTCGAGCACGACGACCCAGTGGTCGGCACCGATCGCCGTACCCGATGACCAAGGCTGGTGGGTCAGCAGCCCGATGTCGACCGGCCCCACCATTACCGGTCCGCTCCCACACGCGTCCCGAAGCCGCGCCAACGCCTCATCCGCCGACCCACCCTCACTCCGCTCACAACTCCACCCCAGCAGGTCGATCGCCGCCTCGAGCCCAAGATCCGGATCCCACCCCGCCGGATCGAAATACGGCTTCCCCGACTCCTCGAAATGCATTCCGAACGGCGAGCCGGTCAACACCTCGACCGCCGGCACCGGAATGTCCCCCAACACCATTCCCAGCGAATTGGCATAACAATACGGCCCAGACCCTCGATACCTGATCATGCCCGGCACCCTGTCATTTTGAATTTTCTCCGTCAAGAAATCACGAGAGACAAGAGCTGGAGTCGCTGGGTGCGTGGCGGGCTCGGTGCGCCTGCACTCGGTCGGCGGTGAACGATTCCTTACCGCGTGGTGACACGCAGTGGCAGGACTTGGCCGTCGGCGGGGCGTCTGCGAGATTTACGGCATGGCTGACAACGCGGATGTGGTCGTGATCGGGCTGGGCGTCGGTGGCGAGGAGACGGCCGGCAGGCTGGCGCAGGCGGGGCTGCGGGTGATCGGCATCGAGTCACGCCTGGTCGGTGGCGAGTGCCCGTACTACGGCTGCATCCCGAGCAAGATGATGATCCGCGCCGCGAATCTGATCGCCGAGACCCGCCGCGTCGAGGGGATCGCCGGTACGTCGACGGTCCAGCCGGACTGGGCTCCGGTCGCGAGGCGCATCCGAGACGAGGCGACCGACAACTGGAACGACCAGGTCGCCGTGGATCGGTTGGTTGGCAAGGGTGCGACCGTCATCAAGGAGCGCGCCACGATCACTGGCCCGACCACAGTCAGCGCGGGGGGCCGCGAGTACGAAGCCTCTCGTGGTCTCGTGATCGCGACCGGCACGGTCCCGGTCGTCCCGCCGATCGACGGTCTGGTCGGTACGCCGTTCTGGACGAACCAGCAGGCCATCGAGGTCGAGACGCTGCCCGCATCGCTCGTCGTCCTCGGCGGCGGCGCGATCGGCATGGAGCTGACCCAGGTCTTCGCCCGGTTCGGGGTGGACGTGACCGTGATCGAGGGTGCCGCCCAGGTGCTGGCGATGGAGGAGCCCGAGTCCGGCGTACTGGCTCGCGAGGCGCTCGAACGCGACGGCGTCACTTTCCACACCGGAGTCCACGCCAAGCAGGTCGCGTACGCCGGGAGCACGTTCACCGTCACGCTCGACGACGGGTCGACGGTCTCCGCGGAGAAGTTGCTGGTGGCAACGGGCCGGCGGGTGGCCACCGACGACCTCGGCATCGACAAGCTCGGGCTGGACCCGAAGGCCCGCCGGATCGAGGTCGACGAGCATGTCCGCGCCGGCGACAAGGTCTGGGCGATCGGCGACGTCACCGGCGTCGGCGCCTTCACCCACAACGCGATGTACCAGGCAGACATCGCGGTCCGCGACATCCTCCAGGAGGACGACGCCCCGACCGCGAGCTACCGGGCGATGCCGCGGGTCACGTTCACCGATCCCGAGATCGGCGCGGTCGGGATGACCGAGAAGCAGGCCCGCGCGGCCGGCCTGAACGTACGCACCGGTCTCACCCAGATCCCGGCCTCGACCCGCGGCTGGATCCACAAGGCCGGCAACGAGGGATTCATCAAGCTGGTCGCCGATGCCGACCGTGGCATCCTCGTCGGTGCGACCAGCGCCGGCCCGACCGGCGGCGAGGTGCTCAGCGCGCTGGCCGTCGCCGTGCACGCGGAGGTCCCCGTGCACTCACTGCGACAGATGATCTACGCATATCCCACCTTCCACCGCGCGATCGGCGAGGCTCTCAAGGAGTTGTGAACTGGCCACCGTGAGATGGCTTGTTGCGAACCGGTCGCAAATAGATCAAGAATGTGGCCGTGCATGTTCCTGATGGCTTCTTCGACGCCCCGACGTCCATCGCCACCGGCCTGATCGCGGCCGGCGCGGTCGGCTTCAGCCTGCAACGGGCGAACCGTGAGATCCGCGAGACCGGTCCGGCGCTGGCTGGACTGACGGCGGCGTTCGTGTTCGCGGTGCAGATGGTGAACTTCCCGGTCGGCGCGGGGACCAGCGGTCATCTGCTCGGTGGCGCGCTCGCGGCGGCGCTGGTCGGGCCGTGGACCGCGGTGCTGGTGATGTCGACCGTGCTGCTCGTCCAGGGACTGCTGTTCGCGGACGGCGGGTTGACCGCGCTCGGGACGAACATCACGCTGATGGGCCTGATCACCGTCCTCGTCGGATATTTCCTGACGCGCGCCGTCCTGCGGGTGTTGCCACGCAAGGTGGGCAGCGTCGTACCGGCTGCGACCGTCGGTGCGCTCGTATCGGTGCCGGTCGCCGCCCTGGCCTTCACCGGCCTCTACGCGATCGGTGGCGCGGTCGACATCCCGCTCGGCAAGCTCGCAACCGCGATGGTCGGCTGGCACGTGCTGGTCGGGATCGGTGAGGCGGTCATCACCGCCGCCGTCCTGAGCGCGGTCGTCGCGACCCGGCCGGACCTCGTGTACGCCGCTCGGCACCTTCAGCCGGACCTCATCCTGGTCGATGCCGACGGCAACAGCTCGACGGTGTCACCGGACCAGCCGATCGCCGCGAAGCCGGCCGGACGCTCGCTCGGCGTCGGGGTCGCGGCGGCGCTCGTCGTCGCCGGTGGGTTGAGCCTGTTCGCGAGCGCTCACCCGGACGGGCTGGAGTTCGTCGGCGCCAAGCTCGGCTTCGAGAGCGCCGCGAAGGACTCGGCCGTCGCGGGCAGCCCACTCGCCGACTACGGCATCAGCGGCATCGGCAACTCCCAAGTATCCGGTGCGCTCGCCGGCATCATCGGCGTACTAATCACGATCGTGCTCGGCCTGGCGATCGCGAAACTGGCCTCGCTGCGCGCGAACAAGACCTCGTGAGCGGTGACGGTCTGCTCGTAGCGGTCGACAGCCGGATCCATCGGATCCCGGCACAGGTCAAGCTGGTCGCCCTGTTCGTCTTCGTGCTCGCCGTCGTCTCCACGCCCGCGGCCGCCTTCTGGGCTTTCGGCGCGTACGCCGTGATGCTGGTCGCGGCCGTGGTGATCGCCAAGGTGCCCGCGCCGGTCGTGGCCCGACGGCTCGCGGTCGAGACGCCGTTCATCGTGTTCGCGATCCTTCTCCCGTTCGTCGCGACCGGACCTCAGGTCGAGGTGCTCGGTCTGCACCTGTCGCGATCCGGGGTGCTCGGAGCCTGGAACGTGCTGGCCAAGGGCACCCTGGGAGTCGTCGCCGCGATCCTCCTGTCGGCGACGACCTCGCCGCGTGAGCTGCTCGCCGGGCTCGAACGGTTGCGCCTGCCGTCGACCCTGGTCGCGATCCTGTCGTTCATGGTCCGGTACCTGAGTGTGGTGTCCGACGACCTGCACCGGATGCGGATCGCCCGCGAATCGCGCGGGTACACCGGTGGTCGCGTCGGTCACCTGAAGGCGGTCGCCGGGGGAGTAGGGGCACTGTTCGTGCGGAGCTTCGAGCGGGGCGAGCGGGTCCACCTCGCGATGCGATCGCGCGGGTACACGGGCCGGATGCCGCTGCTGAGCATCGCGGGCGCCGCCCGGGGAGAGTGGCTGCAGGGTCTGACGATCTCCCTGGTGGCCGTGGTCATCGCGCTCGCCGCTAGGGTGGTCGGCTTGTGAGCGGTCCCGCGATTCAGGTCGAGCGTCTGGTGTTCGCCTACCCCGATGGACGACAGGCGTTGTACGGCGTCGATTTCACCGTTCAGCGCGGTGAGCGGGTTGCGTTGCTCGGGCCGAACGGTGCCGGCAAGACCACGCTGGTCCTGCATCTGAACGGGATCCTCGGCTCGGTGGCCGGCGGGACCGGCAGCGGCCGGATCGAGATCGGTGGGACAGGCCTGCATCGCGAGCACTTGTCCGTCGTACGGCGCAAGGTCGGTCTGGTGTTCCAGGATCCGGATGACCAGCTGTTCATGCCGACTGTCCGCGATGACGTGGCGTTCGGACCGGCCAACCTCGGGTTGCGTGGTGCTGAGCTCGACGATCGGGTGCGGGAGGCGCTCGTTCAGGTCGGCATGCAGGACCACGCGGATCTCGCGCCGCATCACCTGTCGTACGGTCAGCGGCGCAGGGTGGCGGTCGCGACCGTCCTGGCGATGCGTCCGGAGGTGCTCGTCCTCGACGAGCCGTCGAGCAACCTCGATCCGGCCGCGCGACGCGAACTCGCCGACATCCTGGCCGGACTCGACGTCACGCTGCTGATGATCACCCACGACCTGCCGTACGCCCTTCAACTGTGCGAGCGAAGCCTCCTGATGGATGCGGGCCGGATCGTCGCCGACGGGAAAACCCGAGACCTCCTCGGCGACGCCGACCTGATGTCGGCGCATCGCCTGGAGCTCCCGTACGGCTTCGACCCCCTCTCGGTCCCCGGCCCCGAACCCCGCTAGTCCACAGCGGCGGAGGCGGTTTGCGGTGCCGCTTGGAAGGCTGCGCGGAGGCGGCTCCGGGATGCGGTGAGGTGTGCCTTCATGGCTCGGTCCGCGGCTTCGGTGTCGCGCTCGCGGATGGCGGTGACGATCAGGTCGTGTTCCTCGAGGGCCTCCTCGGTGACGCGGGAGTCGCGGAGCAGGCGGAACAGCTGCAGATGGCAGTGGAGTTTGGCGAAGATCTCGCCGAAGTAGCTGTTCCCGGTGGCGCCGATGATGGCCTGGTGGAACTCGGCGTCCTTGCGGGCGAAGGCGCCGTACGACATCGAGCCGTCGCCGTAGCGGGCCCGCAGTTCGGCGGCGATGCCGGCGATCCGCTCGACCTCGATCCGCTGGTGGCGGCCGGCCGCGAGCCCCGAGCAGTACGGCTCGATCAGGAACCGGGCCTCGAAGAGATCCTCGAACCGCGCCGGTGTCAGCTTCGGGCTGGCCGAATATCCGATCAGATGTGTCTTCGTGACCAGGTCTTCGGCCTCGAGCCGGTTCAGCGACTCGCGGACCGGGGTCTGGGAGACGCCGAGCCGGCGGCTGAGCTCGTCCACCCGGATCCGCTCACCGGGCTGAATCACCCCGTCCAGCAGGAATCCCTGCAGTTGCTCGTAGACGACGTCACTCATCCGGGGCTTGTCGGGACGCCCTGTGTCCGGCCCGTTACCGCGTTGCTTCATCGGCTGCCATCCCGTCGGAAGAAATCTATGAATTCGTATACATGAACCATTGCAGATCGTATCTGATCTGATCTAGCCTCCAAAAAACGTCGAGGTCAACCCCGGGACGGCCGTCATGCAGACAGATCTCGCAACAGCGCAGTCACTGGCCGAGCGTCTCCTGATCGCCGCGGGCGTGCCCGCCCCGGCCGCGGCCCAGCAAGCTGAGGTCTTGGTGGTCGCCGAAGCCAAAGGCGTCCCGTCACACGGACTGTTGCGACTACCGCGGCTCCTGCGCAGGCTCACGAACGGTACGGCGAACCCGACGAACACCGGCAAACACGAGTGGATCAGCCCGTGCTACCTGTCCGTCGACGGCGAGCAAGGGTTGGGGCCGGTGGTCGCGCTGCGTGCCCTCGCAGCCGTCGTACCCGCGGCCGGCCGGCACGGTGTCGCCGTCTGCTCGATCACGAACAACAACCACCTGGGCATGCTGGGCTTCTACGCCGGCCGGATGGCCGAACGCGGCCTGGTCTGCCTGGGCGTCACGACCAGCGAGGCCCTGGTCCATCCCTGGGGTGGCACCGAGGCGATGGTCGGCACGAACCCGCTCGCTCTCGGCGTCCCGTCCCAACCGCATCCGCTCGTGCTGGACATGGCGACATCGCAGATCTCGATGGGCAAGGTCCACGACCACGCGAACCGTGGCGTACCGCTCGAGCCGGGCTGGGCGCTCGACGCCGCCGGCCGTCCGACCACCGATCCCGTGGCGGCCAGAGACGGATCGATCGCGCCGTTCGGCGGCCCGAAGGGCTACGGCCTGGGGCTTGGCCTGGAGGCGATGATCACCTTCCTGACCGGCGCTGCCTACGGGACCGCGGTCGGCGGAACGCTGGACGACCACCAGCCGAGTAACAAGGGCGACCTCTTCATCCTGCTGAGCGGCGGCGGTCACGCCACCGGCGAGTACCTCGATCAGGTACGTCGCAGCCGAGCGGCCGACCCGGACACTCCGGTCACCGTGCCCGGCGATCGCGCCCGGGCCCGGTACCGGGAGTCGGTTGCCCACGGCATCGAGATCGCCGACGACCTCTGGCACGAACTCACCACGCTCGACACACCGACTCTCAACGCACCGAGGCCCGACGCCGCCCTCCCGGCTGAAGCTCTGGCCGAATAATCCGCCCTCGACCGGACAAGGACCCGCCACGATGACGAACAGCACAGCCGAGTTCGGCGTACACCGAGGACCGCGCACGGTGGTCTTCGGCGCCGGCCAGCGCGCGTTGCTCGGCAAGCATGCCGCCGAGTACGGGCGTAAGGCGCTCATCTGCACGGATCAGCGGTTGGCCGCCTCGGCCGAGTTCGACCAACTGCTGGCCGACCTGAAGGATCACGGGCTAGAGGTGACCGTCTGGTCCGACACCGAGGCCGAGCTACCGGCCGCCGGGATCGAGGCCTGCTACACCGCCGTCAAGGACAAGGGCATCGAGCTGATCGTCGGCATCGGCGGAGGCAGTTGCCTGGACATGAGCAAGGCGATCGCGCTCCTCCTGACGCACGGCGGCCCACTCGAGCAGTACTACGGGGAGAACGCCGTACCCGGGCCGGTCCTGCCGATCATCGCCGTCCCCACGACGGGCGGGACGGGCTCGGAGGTCACGCCGGTCTGCGTGCTCAGCGACAGCTTGCGCGAGCTCAAGACCGGGATCTCCTCTGCACACCTGATCCCGATGGTCGCGCTCTGCGATCCCGAGCTGACCTACACCTGCCCACCTGGTCTGACGGCGAGCGCCGGGGCGGACGCGGTCTCGCACCTGGTGGAGTCCTTCACCGCGATCCGGCGACCGGCATCGGCACCCGGTGAGAACCGGGTGTTCGTCGGGAAGAACGTGATCAGCGACTCGTACGCGCGCTGGGGCCTCGCGCTGATCGCGGACGCCCTACCGGCCGCCTTCGAGAACCCGAACGACGCACAAGCCCGAGCCGACGTCATGCTCGCCGCGAACGCCGGCGGATACGCCCTCGGTGTCGCGGGTACGGCGGCCGCCCACGCACTGCAGTATCCGCTCGGAGCGTTGACCCACACCGCGCACGGCGTCGGCGTCGGCGTACTCCTTCCGTACGTCATGCGCTACAACGCTCCCGCGCGGATCACCGAGTTCGGCCAGATCGCCGCCAGCTTCGGTGCCGCAGGCAACGAAACCCCCGAGGCGCAAGCCCTCGCCGGGATCGAGGCCGTGGAGCGACTGCTGGAGCGGATCGGCATCCCACCGACCGTGAGGGAGCTCGGCCTGACCGAGGACCAGCTCCCCGCAGTGGCCGAGCTGGGCATGAAGTCCGTCCGCCTGGTCGAGAACAACCCCCGTCCACTCGACGTCGATGCGCTGTTCGCGATCACGCGCGCCGCGTACGACGGCGACCGCAGCAATCCCTTCTGACCGGCCCGTCCAGACAGCCGTTTCGGCCAGCCCTTTGGAGCACTTCAGATGATCTCTCCGCACGATCTCTTCATCGGCGGTCAGTGGCGTCCTGCCAGTGACGGTCAGCGTTTCGCCGTCCACGATCCGGCCGACGGATCCGAGCTGGCCCAGTTCGCCGCTGCCACCGAGGCCGACTGCCTGGCGGCGGTCGACGCCGCGGCCGCCGCCCTCGCGGGCTGGGCAGCGACGCCGCCACGGGTTCGCTCCGAAATCCTCCGGGCCTGCTTCGACCTCCTCACCGCCGAGCGCGAGCAGTTCGCCGCGATCATCGTCTCCGAGAACGGCAAGGCGTACGCCGACGCCCTCGGCGAGGCGACGTACGCGGCGGAGTTCTTCCGCTGGTTCGCCGAAGAGGCGGTCCGGATCGGCGGCGACTTCCGGCTCTCACCGTCGGGCGACAAGACGATCGTCGTACGGCGCGATCCGATCGGGGTCTCGGTGCTGGTGACGCCGTGGAACTTCCCGGCCGCGATGGCGACCCGCAAGATCGCCCCCGCGCTGGCCGCCGGATGCTCGGTGGTCCTGAAGCCGGCCGGCCAGACACCGTTGACCGCGGCGTATGTCGTCGAAGTGCTGCGACGGGCGGGAGTCCCGGCCGGCGTCGTCAACCTGGTCACCCCGGTCCACGCCGGTCCGGCGGTGAGCGCGATGTTGCACCATCCCGCCGTCCGCAAACTGTCCTTCACCGGCTCGACCGAGGTCGGGCGGCTGCTGCTCCACGAGGCGGCTGATCAGGTGGTCAGCTCCTCGATGGAGCTGGGCGGGAACGCGCCGTTCGTCGTGCTGCCCGGAGCCGATCTCGATGCCGCGGTCGAGGGCGCGATGGTCGCGAAGATGCGCAACGGGGGATCGGCCTGTACGGCGGCGAACCGGTTCTACGTGCACGATTCCCTCGTCGAGGAGTTCAGCGCCCGGATCACGGTCGCGATGAAGGGCCTCGCGATGGGCCCGGGCGCGGTCCGCTCGAACGACCTCGGCGCACTGGTCTCGATCGAGGAACGCGACAAGGTGGCCGGACTCGTCGACCGAGCCGTTGCCGACGGCGCCGAGTTGACGCTGGGCGGCGAGCCCGCCGAGGTCGGCGCCTTCTACCCACCGACTGTGCTGACCGAGGTACGGCACGGCAGCGAGATCAACCAGACCGAGATCTTTGGCCCGGTGACCGCGATCGTCGCGTTCACCGAGGTCGACGAGGCGATCACGATGGCCAACGACACCATCTACGGCCTGATCGCCTATGTGTACGGCGACCCCGCGCAGGCCCTCGCGGTCGCGCAGAAGATCGATGCCGGCATGGTCGCGGTCAACCGCGGTGTGCTCAGCGATCCGGCGGCACCGTTCGGCGGGACGAAACAGTCCGGGCTGGGCCGCGAAGGCAGCTCCGAAGGCATCCTCGAGTTCCTCGAGGAGAAGTACATCGGGATCGAGGTGTGACCGATGGCCAACGCCGTCCTACCGGCCCTGACACCACCTGACGTCGACGGCGGGCCGCCGCCCCGCAAACGGGTGAAGCCCAAACTCAAGCGGCAGAACCTGGCCGGCTGGCTCTTCGTCGGGCCGGTGATCTTCGGGGTGCTGTTCTTCCAGCTGGCCCCGGTCGCGGCGTCCCTGGTGGTGTCGCTGACCAACTGGTCCGGCCTGAACAAGCCGAAGTTCCTTGGCCTGGGCAACTATCGCGAGCTCTTCACCGCCGACGACACCTTCTTCCCGTCGTTGCGCAACACGGTGATCTTCACGGTGGTGGTCGTCGTCCTGACCATCTTCATCGGGCTCGGCCTGGCGGTGCTGTGCAACCAGAAGGTCAGGGGCATCGGCATCTTCCGGACCCTGTACTACTCGCCCGCGGTGACGAACGTGGTCGCGATCGGGTTCGTCTGGTTCTGGCTGTACGACCCGGACAACGGGTTGTTCAACTCGACGCTGAAGACGATCGGCATCGACGGACCGGCCTGGCTGTCCGACACCAAGACCGCGCTGATCGCGGTGATCATCGTCGCGATCTGGCAGGGCGTCGGCTATCCGATGGTGATCCTGCTGGCCGGGCTGCAGAGCATCGACGCCTCACTGCTCGAAGCGGCCACCGTGGACGGCGCGTCGGCCTGGCGGCGGTTCTGGTCGGTGGTCTTCCCGCTGCTGACGCCGAGCCTGTTCTTCCTCACGATCACGCAGTTCATCTCGTCGTTCCAGGTGTTCGGGATCATCTACGTGATGACGTCCGGCGGGCCGAACAACGCCACGTCGGTCTTCATCTTCCACATCTACGAGGCCGCCTTCGGGCACGGCCGGCTGGGGTACGCCTCGGCCATGGGCTGGGTGCTGTTCGTCATCGTCGGCCTCGTCACGGCGATCCAGTGGAAGCTGGAGAAGCGGTGGGTGCACTATGACAACTGAGACTCTGGGCATGCGGATCAACCGTCCGCCCCGCCACATCCCGCGCCGCGTCGTCGTCTTCTTCGTGCTGGTGGTCTTCGCGGTCGTGTTCGCGATGCCGCTGCTGTGGATGGTGAGCGCCTCGCTCAAACCGGAGAACGAGGTCCTGCAGTCACCGCCGACGTTCATTCCGTCGACGGCCCAGTGGGCCAACTACTCGCAGGCCGCGCACGGACTGCTGCCGTTCTTCCTGAACAGTTGCAAGCTCGCCGCGCTCAACGTCGGCTTCCTGCTGTTCTTCGCTGCGCTGGCCGGCTACGGCTTCGCCCGGCTGAACTTCGCCTTCAAGAATCTCGCCTTCGCACTGTTGTTGTCGACGGCAATGATCCCGAGCATGGTCTACCTGGTCCCGCAGTACATGCTGTTCCGCGAGATGGGGTGGATCGATACACACTATCCGCTCTGGGTCCCCAATGTGCTGACGCCGGTGTTCGGCACGTTCCTGCTCCGGCAGGCGTTCCGCGGCGTCCCGATCGAGCTGGAGGAGGCCGCCAAGCTCGACGGCGCGTCCACCTTCGGCACCTTCTGGCGGATCATGCTGCCGCAGGTGAAACCGGCCCTGGCCGCGGTCGGCGCGCTGACCTTCATGGGCTCGTGGAACGACCTGTTCGGCCCGCTGATCTTCCTGAACTCGACCCGGCTGCAGACGATGCCGATCGCGCTCGCGCTGTTCAAGGGTGAGTACTTCACCCAGACCAATCTGATGATGGCGGCCGCGACGCTGACGATCCTGCCGCCGCTGATTCTCTTCCTCGTCGCGCAGAAGTACTTCGTCCAGGGCATCACGATGTCCGGCCTGAAAGGATAAGCATGCGGATCACCCGGATCGAATCGATCATCCTGCTGGACAAGCTGCACCTGGTGAAGGTGCACACCGACGAGGGGCTCGTGGGTGTCGGCGAGGTCAGCCCGATGAACGCCCACGTCACCCACAGCGTCATCGAGCAGGCGCTCGCCCCGCTGCTCGTCGGTGAAGAGGCGACCGACATCGAACGCCTCTGGCGCCGGCTCTACACCAAGCCGTACAAGCTCGGACCCGGCGGAGCGCAGCTGAACGCGATCGCCGGCATCGACATCGCGCTGTGGGACCTGCTCGGCAAGGCGGCCGGGCTTCCGACGTACAAGCTGCTCGGCGGCAAGTACCGGCAGAGCGCGAAGGTGTACGCGAGCTCGATGGCCCGGGGGATGAGCCCGCAGCAGGAGGCCGAACGCGCGCAATCCTTTCAGGAGCTGGGATTCCACGGCTACAAGATTCACTCGTCGACGCCGTGGATGCACGACGACGGCTTCGACCAGACCATCGCCACCGTCACTGCCGTCCGCGAGCTCGTCGGTGCCGACTTCCCGATCCTGGTCGACGTCAACAACGCCTACTACGAACACACGGCGATCAAGCTCGCCCATGCGCTGGAGGACCTCGGCGTGTGGCATTTCGAGGAACCACTCGCCGCGCACGACTACGCGGCGTACGGACGGCTGGCCGACGCGGTCGACATCCCGATCGCGGTGGGGGAGCAGGAGTACACCACCTGGCAGTTCCGCGATCTGATCCTGACCGGACGGGTCGACATCCTCCAGCCGGACGTGATCAAGTGCGGCGGGATCACCGAGTTCAAGAAGATCGCCGTTCTCGCCGACACCTTCACCAAGCCGATCACGGTGCACAACACCCAGCAGACGATCGGTACGGCGGCGCACGCCCACCTCTGGGTCAGCACGCCGTCCTGCGTCTACCCGCAGGAGTACAACATCGAGCACAACCCCATCCTCGACGACGTGCCGATCTGGCAGAACCCGCTCGTCCCGGTGAACGGCGAGATCACGCCCTGGGAACTGCCCGGTCTGGGCATCGAGCTGGACGACGACGCGGTCGCGAAGCTGCGCACCAACTAATCCCCTTGCTGCTGTACCGACAGAACAGGAAAGACCATGACCGCATCAGAGATCTCCCGAAGGTCGGTGCTCAAAGCGCTAGGTATCACCGGTGGCGTCCTCGCCGCCGGCGTACCCCTGGCTGCCTGCGGTAGTAACGGCAGCGGGGGAGGCGGCGGCGGTAGCGCCTCCTTTCTGACCTGGGACACCAACAGCGGTACGCCGCTCTACACCGTGGCCGAGAACTGGGCCAAGGGCGCCGGCAGGTCGATCGACATCCAGTCGGTGCCGGGCGACGACTACGACACCAAGCTGCGGACCGTGCTGTCGTCCGGTGCGGCGCCGACTGTTATCCGGATCAACGACGACTACGTCCGTGGCTACTACGCCGAGGGCTCGCTGCTCAACCTGAAGCCCTATCTGGACAAGGACGGGATCAAGCCGGACGACTACTTCCCGGTCGCGTTCAACTTCGCCAAGCAGCCCGACGGCGCCCACGCGGCCTGGCCGATCATGACCAACCCGGGCATCCTGTACTGCAACACCGACGCATTCGCGGAGGCCGGCGTCGAGCTGCCGCCGAAGGACTGGGCCAAGGAGGGCTGGACCTGGGACGACTTCGTCGACGCGGCGAAGAAGCTCACCAAGCCGAACGGCGAGCGCTGGGGTGCCCTGGTCTTTCCCGACACCGCGCTCGAGACTGTGTTCCCGACCAGCAACGGCGGAGACGGGATCTACTCGAAGGACGCCACTCGCTTCGCACTGGCCGAGCCACAGGGTGCCGAAGCGATCCAGTGGGTCGCCGACCTCGCTCTCGTCCACAAGGTCCACCCTGACTTCGCCACCGTCACAGCCGGCCGCCAGACCCCGAACTGGGCGCTGGCCCAACTCGGCACCGGCAAGGTCGCGATGCTGCTCGGGCTGACCAGCGGCATCCCGTACCTGCGCACCAACGCGAAGGTGAAGTGGGACATCTTCCCGACCCCGATGAAGGTCAGCCGGACGACGGTAAACACGTTGACCGTGCTCGCGATCCCCAAGGACTCCAAGGATCCCGACGCGGCGTGGGACTTCCTCAAGTACTGCGCCGGGGCCGATGCGGCGAAGCTGCTCGCCGAGTCGCGGGGGTTCATGCCGGTCGCGAAGAGCTCGTCGGCGCTGTTCAAGGCCGATGACAAGGCGCCGGCCAACCTGCCGCTGGTCACTCAGGCGTTGGGCAATGCGGTGAACGAGAACTTCAGTCGCTACATCGAGCGCGCCCGGACCATCTACCGGCCGGTCTTGGACGATGTCTGGAGCGGCAAGCAGACCGCCGAGGCGGCACTCGGTGGCGTGAAGCAGAAGGTCGAAGACGTTCTCGCGGGCAAGGGGTGACGATGAAGATCAAGGAGATCAGTGTCGAGGTCGTGTCGGAGGCCAAGTCACACGCGGTCCGGGACGCGATCCAGCTGCTCGACCGCAACGGGCAGACCCGGGTACGGATCGACACCGACGAAGGCGTGAGCGGCGTCAGTACGACGTACTTCGGCCGGGTCGCCAGCTCACCGGCGATCCTGGCCAGGATCATCACCGAGCAGCTGGCGCCCGCGATCGTGGGGGAGGATCCCGCGTTGATTCGTGGGATCCGGCAGAAGTTGCAGACGCTGACCGACTACCAGGGGACGGCCGGGCTCTCGTCGTACGGGATCTCGGCCATCGATCTGGCGTTGTGGGATCTCCTCGGCAAGTCGCTGGATGTGCCGGTGTGGAAGCTGCTCGGCGCGCAGCGGACGGCGATTCCGACGTACGCGATGGTGGGGTGGCTCGAGCTGGACGTCGCGGGCCTGGAGACCGTGTCGGCCAAGGCGATGGAGCAGGGGTTCCGCGGCGTGAAGATGAAGGTCGGCGGTGGTCCACTGAGTGCGGACCTCGCGCGGATCAAGGCGGTCCGGGGCGTGATCGGCGACGATGCGCCGCTGATGGTCGACGCGAACCAGGCCTTCGGGTACGCCGAGGCACTGCACCGGGGGCGTGCGTACGAAGGGCTTGGGTGCCGCTGGTTCGAGGAGCCGCTGCCGGCTGCGGACACCGAGAGCCATGTGCGGTTGGCAGACAAGCTGGACATCCCGATCGCGACCGGGGAGAACCGGTACGGGCAGGCGGCGTTCCGGGATCTGATCGGCCGCGGCGGGGTCGGCGTCGTACAGCCGGATCTGCGCCGGGCCGGCGGCTTGACGGATTGCTACGAGATCGGGCTGATGGCGGCCGGGTTCGGAGTGCCGTACGCGTCGCACGGCGGTGGCGCCCACATCCACGTGCTCGCCGCGCTCCCGAACACGATCTACGTCGAGAGCGGTCTGCTCCCGGCGGACGGTCGGGTCGAGCTCGTTGACGGCTGCTACCCGTTACCGACCGGCCCGGGGCTCTCGTCCTGGAACGACTAGCCGGAAACGACTGCCCGGAAACGATTGGCCGGAAATTCTGGCTACTGGAATCGGCAACTGGCGGTGAATTTCTTACCAGGGTCTTGTGTGTTACTCGCGAGTCGGTGACAGTGACCGTGAGTACTTTTGCCACCACCCCTCGTACACGCAAAGGTGGTCCCGCCCAACATGAAGTCCATCGCCAGTCTGCTCTCCGCCGCGGCCCTCGGCGCCGCGATGCTCCTCAGCCCAGGCGTCGCGCACGCCGCCGCTCCCAACTACGTCGCCATGGGCGACTCCTACGCTTCGGGTGTCGGCACCCGGACCTACATGTCCGACAGCGGCTCCTGCCAGCGGTCGGTGAAGGCGTACCCGTACATCGACGCCGGCCGGCTCGGCGCGAACCTGGCCTTCGTCGCCTGCTCCGGCGCCCGGGTCGCGGACGTCACCGCCAACCAGCTGCCGTCGGTGACGAGCTCGACCAACATCGTCTCCGTGCAGGTCGGCGGCAACGATGCCGGATTCTCGTCGGTGATCACCGAGTGCGCGAAGCCGTCGTGGCTCGGTGACTGCACGACCGCGGTCGCCAACGCCCAGGCGATCATCAACAACACGCTGCCCGGCCGGTTGAACGGTCTGTACGCGTCGATCAAGAGCCGTGCGGCCTCGGCCCGGGTCGTCGTGGTCGGCTACCCGCGACTGTTCAACGGCACCGACTGCAACGCCGGCACGTTCTTCAGCCCGGACGAGATGACCCGTCTGAACGCGACGGCCGATCTGCTCAACTCGAAGCTCAACGCCGCGGCGAGCGCGGCCGGGTTCGCGTTCGTGAACCCGACCCAGGCCTTCATCGGCCACGCCGTGTGCGGCAACCCGGAGTGGCTCAACGGCCTGTCGAACCCGATCAGCGAGTCCTACCACCCGAACGTGACCGGCCAGGCCAACTTCGCCAACCTGGTGCAGCCCGCTCTCTGACAGCTTGTAAGACTTACTTACCCAACGGTGGATTGAAGCAGGTGCTTGCCTGTTTCAATCCACCGTTTGCCGTTCCGGACAGTGCGCACGGTCGAGAACAGTTTGCGCATTCGGGGTGCGCGATCGGTCGGTTCGTGGTGTCATGCTGGAGTGGCGCGGAGGTCTGTCGAGTGGCTCCTGGGAGCCCGGATGCAGGCCAACAGCCTCGCGCGTTCGGTGGACGAGGCCGGCCCCGGAGGGGTGGCCGACGTCGTACGCCGGACGGGGGGACTCCAGGCCCAGACCTGGCGAGGCGCGGCCTTCGCGGTCCGGGCCCGCTCCACGGCGACCACCTTCGCCGACGTCACCCACGCCCAGGAAGTCGAGCGCTCCGTCGTCCGCGGCTGGTTCATGCGCGGGACCCTGCAGCTCGTCACGGTCGAGGACGCCGGCCTGCTGCTCGGTCTGCTCGGCCCGAAACTGATCAAGGACACTGTGCGCCGGTACGGCGAACTAGGCCTGACCGAAGCGATCCGTGCCGAAGCGGCCGACCGCATCGAGGCGCATCTCCTCGATCACGGACCGGCCAATCGTGCCGAGCTGGCCGATCTGTTGGTGCGGCATGGCCTGATCGATGAGCCCAAGGGGCAGGCGGTCTACGCGTTGATCCGGTACGCGGGGTTGCTCGGGCGTTTGTGTTACGGGCCGGGCGATACCTGGGTTGCGGTCAGCGACTGGCTGGGCAAGCCGTTGGTGCTCGAAGGCGACGTCGAGACGCTGGCCGAACGGTATTTGACCGCGTACGGTCCGGCGACCGTGCGCGACTTCGCCACCTGGTCGGGCCTGCCAGTGCCACTGGCTCGCCGCGGCGTGAAGGCGGTCGCGACCTTGTCGTTCGAGGTCGAGGGTGAGGGGCTGTCGGCCGTCGAAGACCTGCCGGGGTGCCGGGACCTGCGGTTGCTGGGGGAGTTCGATGCTTACCTGCTCGGCTACCAGGATCGGCGATACGCGCTCGCCGAGGAGTTCAGGTCGGTGATCCATCCGGGTGGCGGCATGCTCCGCCCGGCGATCGTCGTCGGCGGCCGCGTGGTGGGCTCGTGGCAGCACGCCAACCTGGCCTACGAGCTGTTCGGGGCAGAACCCGCGGGCCTGCAGGAGGAGTTGGCCGACGTCGCTCGATTCGCCGGTTGATCGTATATGCCTAATCGGGTATATATGGAGTCATGACCGAGACGCTGAGGAGCGAGAACGGCCGAACCGTCCTGCGGATGCGGCGGGAGCTACGGCATCCGGCGGAGAAGGTCTGGCGGGCGATCACCGACCCGAGTCAGCTGGCCGGGTGGTTCCCGGCCACGGTCGAGCTCGATCTGCGCCTGGACGGGCCGGTCAAGTTCACCTTCGAGCACGACCCCGGCGCACCGATCGCCGAGCAGGCAAGTGGCGTGATTCGTGCGTACGAACCGCCGCGGCTGCTCGAGTACACCTGGGGCGTCGAGGTGCTGCGCTGGGAGTTGGAGCCGACGTCGGACGGGTGCACGTTGCAGCTGACGGCGACGTACGACGATCGCCCGGGATCCGCGAGCTTCAGTGGCGGCTGGATGCTGTGCTTCGACGCGCTCGACCGTGTGTTGGGTGGTGCGGTGCCGCAGCGCGACTACGCCGTACTGCATGAGCATTTCGTCAAGGTCTTCGGCCTGGATCAAGGTGTCGTGACCGATGACGGCGGGGTGCGGTTCGAGCGGCAGTTGGTGAAGCCCAAGGAGGCTGTCTGGGAGTTGCTGGCCGGAGCGTCGCCGGTAGCCGTCGGAAGTCCGCCGCCGGACGGGTTTGTTGCCAAGGGCATTGATCCCGGTGCGGTCACCGAGGCGGTGACGGCCGAGCGGCTCACCTATCCGTGGTCGCAGGGCGAGGTGGCCTGGGTGCTGCGGGACGGCAACGGCGGAGCCCGCCTGGTGCTCACCCAGACCGGCTCCGCCGCGGGCTACCTAGCTGTTTGGCGTGACTTGATCGAAGCGCTGGCCGTCGAGTTGCTCGGCTGAGTCCCGGACGTACGCGCGGAGGTGTTCCGCGGTGAGTGTCGGGCTGCTCTCGACCAGGTCGGCCGGGGTGCCGGTGAACACGATGCGACCACCGTCGTGGCCGGCGCCCGGTCCCACGTCGATCAGCCAGTCGGCGTGCGCCATCACCGCCTGGTGGTGCTCGATCACGATCACGGTGTTGCCCTGGGCAACGAGCGTGTCGAGCATCCCCAACAGCTGGTCGACGTCGGCCAGGTGCAGTCCGGTGGTGGGCTCGTCGAGGATGTAGATCGAGCCGCTCTTGCCCATGTTGATCGCGAGCTTCAGCCGCTGACGCTCGCCGCCGGAGAGCGTGGTGAGCGGCTGGCCGAGGCCGATGTACCCGAGCCCGACCGTGGCGAGCCGGTCCAGGATCGTGCGCGCCGATCCCTTCGGGAAGAACTCTCGCGCCTCGGCGACCGTCATCCGCAGCACCTCGCTGATGTTCTTTCCCCGCAGGCGATAGGCGAGGACCTCCGGGGTGAACCGAGCACCGTTGCAGTCCTCGCAGATCGAGGCCACCTCGGCCATCATGGCCAGATCGGTGTAGACGAGGCCGATGCCCTTGCAGGTCGGGCAGGCGCCGACCGAGTTCGCGCTGAACAGGCCGGGCTTGACCTTGTTCGCCTTTGCGAACTCGGCCCGGATCGGATCGAGCAGTCCGGTGTACGTGGCCGGATTGCTGCGACGGGATCCGCGGATCGGTTCCTGGCCGGCGATGATGACACCGTCCCGGCCGGCCAGCGAACCGTGGATCAAGGAGCTCTTCCCCGATCCGGCCACGCCGGTGACCACCGTCAGGACGCCGAGCGGGATGTCGACGCTCACATCCTTGAGGTTGTGCAGCGTCGCGTTCTCGATCGAGAGCTTCCCGGCGGGACATCGTACGTCGTCGCGCAGGCTGACTCGGTGATCCAGGTACTGACCGGTCAGGGTGCCGGACTTCTTCAGGCCCGCGAGATCACCGGCGTAACAGAGGCGTCCGCCGTTCAGGCCGGCTCCCGGCCCGAGATCGACGACGTGATCGGCGATCCGGATCGTCTCCGGCTTGTGCTCGACGACCAGGACCGTGTTGCCCTTGTCCCGCAGTTGCAGGAGGAGGTCGTTCATCTGCTGGATGTCGTGGGGGTGCAGCCCGACAGTGGGCTCGTCGAAGACGTACGTGACATCACTGAGGCTGGAGCCGAGGTGCCGGACCAGCTTGACCCGCTGGGCCTCGCCGCCGGACAGCGTCCCGGACTCGCGATCCAGGCTGAGGTACCCGAGGCCGATCGTCACGAACGAGTCCAGCGTATGGCGGAGCCCTTCGAGCATCGGGCCGACGGCCGGATGGTTGATCCCGGCAACGAACTCGGCCAGATCGCTGATCTGCATCGCCGAGCATTCGCCTATGGTCCGCCCGTCCACGGTCGCCGTCCGCGCCGCCTCGTTCAGCCGGACCCCACCACACGCCGGGCAGGTCGCCTGCCTGATCGCGCGATCCGCGAACGCGCGGGCAGGAGCCTGCAGCGACTGCGGATCCTTACTGAGGTACTGCCGCTTGAGCTTGGTGATCAGGCCCTCGAAGGTCAGGTTGCTCTTGCCGACCTTGATCTTGATCGGCTCCTGGTAGAGGAACTGTTGCCAGGTCTCGGCCGGATAGTCCTTGAGCGGCAGATCCGGATCGAACAGTCCGGAGGTCGCCATCAACTGCCAGTGCCAGGTGTCGACGGCGTACCCGGGCGCCTTGATCGGGCCTTGGTTCAGGCTCTTGTCCCGGTCGACCAACTCGTCGAGGTTGAACTCGGTGGTTCGCCCGAGCCCCTCGCACTCCGGGCACATGCCCTCGGCCCGGTTGAAACTGAAGGCGGACGGCGGACCGACGGCCGGCGTACCCGCTCGGCTGAACAGGACACGCAGCATGGTGTGCGCATCCGTGGCGGTGCCGACGGTTGACCGCGCGTTGGCGCCGATGCGTTCCTGGTTGACGATGATGGCGGCGGACAGGTTCTGGAGTGAGTCGACGTCGGGCCGGCCGAGGTTCGGCATGAAATTCTGGACGAAGGCGGTATAGGTCTCGTTGATCAGCCGCTGCGACTCGGCGGCGATCGTGTCGAAGACGAGCGAGGACTTACCGGACCCGGAGACTCCGGTGAACACGGTGAGCCGGCGCTTCGGGATGTCGAGGGAGACGCCACTGAGGTTGTTCTCGCGGGCGCCGCGGACCTGGATGAACTCGTGACTGTCGGCGGCAAGCATCCTTCAATTGTTCCATTGAACCGCCCATAAACACTTTGATCCCAGGCTCACGTATGCCGACGAGCCAAAAGTCTAAAGCGCCGACGAAAGCTTTCGACTCCGCCCAGGTTCAGCGGGTCGACCGCTGGAGCGCAGTGGGCATATACGTCCTGTCGGCCTGCACGTCGACGCTGCGTGACAACGGCAGCCAAGTGTGACAATGGGCGGTATGCGTGCCACCGTCAAAGACGTCGCGAAGCTGGCTGGGGTGTCACCGAAGACGGTGTCCAACGTGATCAACGGCGTCGTGTTCGTCCGGCCCGAGACGCGGGCGCGGGTGGAGAGCGCGTTGGCCGAGCTCGACTACGTGCCGAACATGAGCGCCCGTGGGCTGCGCAACGGTCGGACCGGCATGATCGCGCTCGCGCTGCCCGACCTGCTGAGGCCGTACTCGGCGGAGATCGTCCACCTCGTCGTCGAGCTCGCCCACGAGCGCGGCTGGGGTGTGCAGATCGAGCAGACCGCCTCGGAACCGACGCGTGAGTTCGAGCTCCTGTCGAAGGCCCGCGCGTACCTGGTCGACGGCCTGATCCTGAACCCGGTGAACCTAGACGACAGCGCGGTGATGACGGCCGGACCGCTCCCGCCGCTCGTCCTGATCGGCGATGTCGACCAGGACATGGTCAGCCAGGTTGCCATCGACAACGTTGCGGCCGCTCGTGACCTGACCAAGCATCTCCTCGCCCGCGGTTGCCGCCGCATCGCCGCGGTCGGTACGCCGGAGATCCCGCGCGGCTCGAGCGGCACCGGCGTCCTGGCCGGTTCGGCCGAAGCTCCCGGTACGGCGGCCTCCCGGTTGCGGACCGCCGGATACCACCAGGCGTTGGCGGAGGCCGGCGTAGCGATCGATCCTTCGCTGGAGATCGGGCTGGACCGGTGGCGGCCGGAAGGCGCGGCGACCGTGGTGGGGAAGTACCTGACCGAGCACGAGTTGCCCGATGCGTTCTTCTGCTTCACCGACACCGTTGCCTCGGGGACATTGTCGGCGTTGTGGAGCGCCGGGGTAGCCGTACCGGAACAGACGCTCGTCGCCGGGTTCGACAACATCCTCGAGAGTCAGTTCATGATCCCGCCGCTGACCACGGTCGACTTCGACCGCCGCGCGTTCGTCGCGGCCGCGCTCGACCTGCTGGGTGAACGCATGACCGATCGCGCCACCGCCCCACGCCGAGTGATGATCCCGCACCGAATCATCGAGCGAGCCAGCACCACCCGCTGACCGCGTCCTCCGGATACGTTTCCAAAAAGACGCCCGAGGACCCTTGTCGTCCTGTTCTAACGATGTAATGATCGGGGCGCCCTGCGAAGGAGACCTTATGAGTCAGCAGATTTCTCGGCGGAGGTTGCTCGCCGGAGCGGCCGCGCTGGCCGGTGGCGGGATGGTGTTCGGCTGCGCGCCCGGTGCGTCGCGGTCGGCCGCCGACCTCAGTTACTGGCACCTGATGACCGGTGGAGACGGCATCGTGATGGCCGGCCTGGTGGACGCCGTCAACGCCGCGAACCTCGGGTTCCATGCCACCCAGACCGTGCTGGCCTGGGGTCCGCCGTACTACACGAAGCTCGCGATGGCCTCGGCCGGCGGCCGCGCGCCGGATGTGGCGATCATGCACGCATCCCGGATCGCCGGCTACGCGCCAGGCGGCCTGCTCGAGCCGTGGGATCTCGACCTGCTGGCGGAGGTCGGGCTGCACGAGAGCGACTTCCCGCCGCTGGTGTGGCAGAAGGGCCGCTACGACGGCAAGCTCTACTCGATCGCGCTCGACACGCACCCGTTCGTCCTCTACTACAACACCGAGCATGCGAACAAGGCCGGTGTGACGGACGCGCTGCACTCGATGAAGAGCACCGAGGAATTCACCGAGGTCGCGACCAAACTGCAGCAGGTCACCGGCAAGCACGGGCTTTCGTACGGGTACCTCGGCGACGGCTCACAGATGTGGCGGTTGTTCTACACGTTCTATCGCCAGACCGGTGCTGAGATGAAGCTCGTGCCGGGCCAGCCGGCCCAGGTCGACCACGACGCCGCGGTGAAGGCGCTGACCTTCATCCGGTCGTTGCTGAACGACACCATCGCGTCCAGCAGCGGTGACGGCGGTACGGCGACCAGCGAGTTCCTGCACGGTGAGAGCGGCATGTTCCTCGGTGGCGTGTGGGAACTGCCGGTACTGAAAGACGCGAAGATGCCGGTCGACGCACTGCCGATCCCGACTCTGTTCGGCACGGAGGCGGCGTACGCGGACTCGCACACGTTCGTGCTGCCGAGGCAGTCGAAGGTGTCACCGGAACGTCGCAAGCACGTGTACACAATGGTCGCCGAGATCTTGAAACGCTCGGTGAGCTGGGCCGGGGGCGGTCACATCCCGGCCTACCAGCCGGTGATCAAGAGCGCGGACTACCAGGCGCTCAAACCACAGTCGAACTACGCGAGCATTCCGGCGTACGTGAACTACGACCCGGACGCGTGGTTCAGCGGCGCGGGCAGTGACTTCCAGCGCTACTTCGGGGAGAACGTGCAGAACGTCTTCCTGGGTAGCGACGATCCGGGCGCGGGGTTCGACGGATTCGTCAAGCGGTTGAACGTGTTGCTCGACCGACCCCAACCAGTCTGATCAGCCGGTGTGAGGAGAGACGCTGATGACAACAATCACTGACACTCCGGCCACGGCCACCGAGGTTGCCGCCGAGGGTAAGGCGCGGGCCCGTCGTGGTGAGACGCTGACCGGGTGGGCGTTCGCGGCGCCGTTCGCCGTCCTGTTCGTGCTCTTCCTGGTGGTGCCCGCGCTGTACGGTCTCTACCTGAGTTTCACCGGGGAGACGTTGACCGGTGCGGGCAGCGGGGTGGTCGGTTTCGCCAACTACAGCGAGGCCTTGCAGGATCCGGACATGTGGAAATCGCTCGGGAACACGCTCTGGTTCACGGTTCTCAGCACGATCCCGCTCGTCGTTCTGTCCTTGGCCTTCGCGGTTCTGGTGAACCTCGGACTGCCCGGGCGATGGCTGTGGCGGCTCTCGTTCTTCCTGCCGTACCTGCTCGCGTCGACCGTCGTGGTGATGTTCTGGAGCTGGATGTACAACCCGAAGATCGGGCTGATCAACGGCGTACTCGCGGATCTCGGCATCGCACCCGTGGCCTGGCTGCAGGACCCGAACGTCGCGATGATCTCCGTGGTCATCACCACGTTGTGGTGGACGATCGGGTTCAACTTCCTGCTGTACCTGGCCGCGTTGCAGAACATCCCGGAGCAGCAGTTCGAGGCGGCAGCCATCGATGGCGCGGGCAAGTGGCGACAGTTGTTCTCTATCGTGATCCCGCAGCTGGCGCCGACGACCGCGCTGATCCTGACGCTGCAGGTGCTCGCGTCGCTCAAGGTCTTCGACCAGATCTACATGCTGACCAGCGGTGGGCCGGCCGGGTCGACGCGATCGATCGTCGAGTACATCTACGAGTCCGGCTTCACCGGCTACCGGTTCGGCTACTCGTCAGCCATTTCGTACCTGTTCTTCGCGATCATCGTGCTGGTGTCGCTCGCGCAGTTCAAGCTCATCAACCGCAGGAGTGCCGCATGAGCACGTACACCCTGAGCCGTGGGATCAACGCCCGCGTCAAACAAGGTCACAAACCTGGCGAAAACCCGTGGAGCGTGTCCAGAATGGCCGCGCTGCTGATCCTTGCGGTCCTGGCCGCAACCTGGCTGGTGCCGTTCGCGTGGGCCGTGGTGACGTCGCTCAAGAGCGAGGCGGACGCCGGCGCCTCGACGATCAGCCTGAACCCGCCCGACGGCTTCAGCTTCGACGCCTACCGCAAGGTGCTCACAGCTGGAGACATCCCTGCATGGGCGTGGAACAGTTTGCTCACTTCTGTCGCGATCACGCTCATCACGGTCGCCACCTCGGCGCTGGCCGGCTATGCGTTCTCGCGCGTCGACTTCCGCGGCAAACGGTGGCTGTACGCCGCGATCATCGCGGCCATCATCATCCCACCGCAGTTGCTGATCGTGCCGTTGTTCCGGCAGATGCTGGCCTTCAACCTGGTCGACACCTACTGGGGCATCATCCTGCCGCAGGCGTTCGCGCCCGCGATGGTCCTGATTCTCAAGCGTTTTTTCGATCAGATCCCGGTCGAACTGGAGGAGGCGGCTCGCGTCGACGGCGCGAACCGGCTCCGGGTGTTCTGGTCGATCGTGTTGCCGTTGTCGCGCCCGATCCTTGCCGCGGTAGCGATTTTCGTCTTCATCGGTGCCTGGAACAACTTCCTCTGGCCGTTCATCGTGACCACCGACGCGGACCTGATGACGTTGCCGGTCGGGTTGCAGACGGTCAAGAGCGCTTATGGGCTGCAGTACGCGCAGAACATGGCGTCCGCGATCTTGGCCGCACTGCCGCTGGTCGTTGTCTTCCTGTTCTTCCAGCGCCAGATCATCAGGGGAATTGCTACCACCGGCTTCGGTGGTCAGTAAAAACCCTTGCTGTGCAACAGCTGTGAATCATGGACAGTGGTTCCGGAACGCGGGATTCCTGTCACGATCCCTTGAAAACCTTGTCACTCTCAGCAAGGCTTCCCTGATCACTTCCGCGTCGTTTCCGGGTGCGGGAAGGACGGGGGAGTGTGTGGTGCGTCGTCCGGGCGCGCCACGCCTACCGTCACTCGGGGGTAGCAACAACGAGAGAAGGGGGAAGTGTGTCAGCGATGACAAAGCTCGCCGAGCAGTGCCGTGATGTGAGGAGTCACGGCAACGCGGGTCTCGGCCGAGCTTCGATCCAACCGGCGGTGTGTACCGGCATCCACGAGGTGAGCTCGTCGATTCCGTCGGTCCGGCCGCGACGCGTGGCGGTGCTCAGACTGAGCAACGGCATGACCACCACGCTGCGCCTCGGCGACGGTGCCACGGCACCCGAGCGAGGCGCCACCGTGTTCGTGCAGGGTGGCCGGGGCATGGGTGATCAACCCGCCTCAGGTGGGGTCATCCTCGCGTCGAGCGATCCGAAGCGAGCACGAATGAGTTGAGTCAAGTGACTCGCCGGTCTCAGGTGCCAACGCCCAGCTGAGGCCGGCAAGTCCCTGGACTTCAGTACAACGTTTGTCCTACCGGGGGTGTACCGCTACATCGGAGGAGTGAAGGCGCGGATCTCGATCGGGGAGAACCGCGCCTCGGGCAGTCGGGCCGCGATCTCGAGCGCCCGCTCCGGAGTGCAGTCGACCAGGTAGTAGCCGGCCAGCACTTCCTTCGCCTCGGTGAACGGGCCGTCGGTGACCGCCGGCACGCCGTCCCTCACCCTGAGGACCTGTGCGTTCTCGGTGGTCAGTCCGATGCCTTCGATGTATTCGCCGTTGGCCTTCAGTTCGTCGGACAACTTGGCGTGCTGTTCCATCACCTGGTCGATCCCCTCGGCGTGCAAGGCGTCCCAGGTCGCGGTGTTGCCGTAGATCAGGATCATGTATTTCATCGCCTGCCTCCATTCACCGGGAACGTCGGAACGCCGGACCCGATCTCGACCTCGAGCCCGATATCGAGCATCGCGTCCGGTATCGAGCATCGCGTCCGGCTCCGACACTAGCGGCAGGCAGGACTTGCCAGGTCGCACCGGCAGGCGCGCGGACCGTGGTGTAAATGGTCGTGGGTGGTGAATTTACTCTCCGGACGGAGGTCGCGCGGCGGATGTGACAGCGGTGTGGAGATCCTTTCGGAGGCGTTCCTCGACCGGGACCGACGGATCGGAGTACTGACCGGTCAGGCAGATCGGTCCGGAGTAGTCGAGTTGGTCGAGCGCGGCGAAGACGGCGGACCAATCGGAGAGGCCTTCGTCGGCCTGGACGAAGTACGACTTCCATGCGCCATCGTCGGTGCGGAGGTAGTGCGCGTTCTTCAGGTTGACGATGCCGAGTCGATCAGCGCCGAGCTGCAGCGTCACCGCGGGATCGTCGCCGGCCAATGCGTCATGTGCCGCGTCCCAGACCAGCTTGAACCGGTCTGGCAGTCCATCCAGCAGCTGCAGTACGCCGAGAGTCGACGCCACGAACCGCCCGTGATGCGGCTGTACCCCGACCTGCACGTCGTACCGCTCGGCCAGTACGGCGGCCGCCTCGAGCATCACCCGGTTGCGCTGGACGGAGGCGGCGTACCCGTCGGGTCCGAGCTCGGCCATGATCCGGATCATCGGCACACCGGCCTCCGCGCATGCGGCGAAGACGCGCTCGGACAGGTCGCTCGCAACACTGATCGGCTCGACGCCCTCGGACCGGAGCTGCGCGGTGAACTTCGGCAACTCGGACTCGGCCGTCGCCGGAGTCACGTACGCCGTATCGCGCACCGGGATCTCCGCACCGGCGAAGCCGATGCCGGCGACCAGCCGGCCGAGCTCATCGCCCGGCAACTCGATCCAGGGTTTCGTGAAGACGGACCAAAGAAGGGTCATGCTCAGCGGCCTCCCAGCCCACTCATGGTGATACCTCGGACGAACCAGCGTTGGGTCAGGAAGAACAAGACGATCAATGGAATGGTCGTGACGGTGGCTGCCATCAGCAGCAGGTTCCATTGGGTGCCGTTGGTGTCCTGGAACACCTGCAGCCCGACCGCCGCGGTCCGAGTGGCATCGCTGTTCGAGATCACCAGCGGCCAGAGCAGGTTGTTCCATTGACTGATGAATTTGAAGACGGCCAGCGTCGCGATCGCGGGGATCGCGAGCGGCACGATCACGCGGACGAACGCCTGCCAGCGGTTCGCGCCGTCGAGCCGGGCCGCTTCCTCGTAGTCGCGCGGGATGCCGAGGAAGAACTGACGCAGCAGGAACACTCCCAGCGCGGTAAAGGCGTGCGGCAGGATCATGCCCGGCCAGGTGTCGACGCCGTGCAGTTTCGCGACCAGCACGAACTGCGGGATCAGCGTGACCTGCGACGGGATCATCAGGGTGGCCAGGTAGATCCCGAACAGCCACGTCCGGCCGGGGAACTGCAGCCGGGCGAACGCGTACGCCGCCAACGCCGCCGTCACCGTTTCCAGCAGGGTGGTGCCGCCGGCGAAGTAGATCGTGTTGAGCAGGTACTTGCCGAGCGGGACGAGATCGAACGCGCGGGTGAGGTTCTCCGGATGCCAACTGCTCGGCCAGAACGTCGGTTTCGCGGCCATCGACTCCGCATCGGACTGGAATGCCACCAGAACCATCATCACGACCGGGATCAGCGTGACCGCGGTGACCAGGAAACACGCGAAGACGATCAGCTTGCGCTGCATCGGCTTGTCGGAGATCAGCGGGCGGGCTTCGGTTGTCCCGCTAGTTGTCCCTCTAGTTGTCCCTCTAGTTGTCATAGTGCACCAGCCTCCGCTGGAAGAGGAACTGGGTGACCGTGATGACGACGATGAACGCGAACAGCACCAGCGATTGGGCTGCGGCGTACCCCTGGTCGTAGTTCTCGAAGCCGGTCCGGTAGATGTACATGACCAAGGTGGTCGTGCTCGTGCCCGGTCCGCCGTTCGTCATGATCAGGGCCTGATCGAAGACCTGGAACGAGCCGATGATCGACGTCACGATCACGAAGAACAACGCGGGCGAAAGCATCGGCAGCGTGACGTTGCGGAAGCTCTGCCAGCTCGAGGTCCCGTCGACGCGGGCCGCTTCGTAGAGCTGTTGCGGGATCGCCTGCAGCCCGGCGAGGAACACGACCATGCCGAAGCCGAACCCCTTCCACACGCTCATCAGGATCAGCGCGGGCATCGCCCACGTGTCGGAGATCAGCCAGCTGGGGCCGTGGACGCCGACCACCCCGAGCACGGCGTTCACCAGGCCGTCGTGCGGGATGTAGAGCCAGATCCAGACGAACGCGACCGCCACCGTGATCGTTGCGTATGGCAACAACAAGAGCGATCGGAACGCCGCGATCCGTCGTACCCCCTGGTTGAGAAGTAACGCGAGCGCCAGGCTCACCACGATCGTGAGGGGGACGCTCACGAAGGTGAAGTACGCCGTGTTGCCGAGCGCGGCCCAGAACGTCGGGTCCGGACCGAGGCGGGCGAAGTTGCGCAGGCCGGCCCAGTGCGGGGAGCTGAAGAGATTCCAGTCCAGCAGCGAGATCACGCCGGCGGCGACCACCGGGCCGGCGGTGAAGATCAGGAACCCGATGAAGCTCGGCAGGATGAACAGCCAGGCGGTCAGCGTCTCGCGGCTGCGCCACCGCGGAGCCGGCTTCGAGATTGGTGCCGGCGGTGCGGTCGTGGGCGGCGCTGTGGCGGTATCGACTGCCATGGCGATCACCCTTTCCTGGCGGTGGCTTGGCGGATGTTGTCCTGGTGCTGCCGCATCAGTACGTCGAGACGCGGCGTCAGGCCGTTGATCGCGTCGGCCACGCTGACCTGTCCCAGGAACGAGCGAGGGAGGTCCTGGCCGAGGAGTTGCTTGACCTGGTTCCAGTTCGTGGTGACGTCGAAGGCGTGACCGCCGGCGAGCTTGCCGGCCAGGATCTGCTGGACGATCCCGAGGTTGTCCGGTGGCGGCTTGAACGCGCTACCGGCGCTCAGCCGGGCCGGATTGTTGCGGCCCGCCTTGGCGTAGATGTCGAGCGCGCCGGTGCTGGTGAGTGCCTTCAGCAGCTTCCAGGCGAGGTCGAGTTCGGCCCCGTCGCGGACTCCGGCGGGGATCGCGAAGCTGGACCCGGACACGCGCGGCGTGCTGCCGGCCGCACCGGCGGGGAACGGGACGATGTCCCAATCGAACGTGGCCTTGCGGACGTTGACCACCTGCCACGGCCCGTTCTGCATGAAGGCGACGTTGCCCTCCATGAAGTTGGCCAGGGAGCTCTCGGTGACCAGGTTCTTGATCGGTGGGGTGACCTTGTCCTTGACGAACAGGTCGATGACGTACTGCAGCGCCTGCATCGCCTCGGGTTCGTTGAGGATGCTGCGGGTGGCGGCGTCGTCCATGACGTTGCCGCCGGCGCAGTAGATCCACGAGACCAGGTCGTCGATCGCGGGTGCGCACGTGAAGCCGTACTGCTGGCCGGGCGTGGTGAGCTGGATCGCCAGCTCGCGGAAGGTTGCCCATGACATCGGTTCGGTCCGGGACGGGAACGCGATGCCCTGTTTCCGGAGGAGATCCTTGTTGTAGTACATGACCGTCGGCGCGACGTCGAAGCCGATCGCGTAGGTCTGGTGGTTGAACGTCGAGATGCGTTGGCTGGTTGGGTAGAAGTCGTCGAGCGTGAAATCGGGGTCGGCCGCGATCAGGTCGTCGAGCGGGCGATGCGCGCCACGGGCGGCGTACGTCGGAATCAACGTGCCGTTCAGCGCGGTCACCAGGCCGGCCGTACCGCTGACCAGTTGCAGGTCGAGCTTCGTCGGGTAGCCGTTCGACGGAGTCAGCGTCGCGACGGACTTGACCTTGAGCTGCTGCTCGACGTACTTGCCGAAATCGTCCCAGACCTTCTTCTCCGCGGCGCTGCTGGACCACATCGACCACGTCGCGGTGCCGGCCGGTGGACCTGACGAACACCCGGCGGCCGCAAGCCCGAGCCCGGCGAACCCGGTCAACTCGAGGAAGCGGCGGCGGGACACAGTAGTGGGCATCTTTCTCCTCACTGGTACAGCAGGTCGATCGACTCGGCGCGGATCCGCTCCTCGTCGACCTGGACGCCCAGTCCAGGGGCGGTCGGGACCGTCGCGACGGCCTTGGTGATGTTCAGCCCCTCGACGTACAGATCGGACAGCAGCTCCGGTCCGTTGAGCTCGGCGGGCAGGGCGAGCTCGAGCTGACTGAACACATGCAATGCGGCGGCGAAGGCGACACCACAATCGGTCAGACCGCTCGCGAGAATCTCTAGGCCTCCGGACAGCGCGGTCTGGGCGGTCTTCAGTGCGTTGCGTAGTCCACCGGATTTGCAGACCTTGACGACGACGAGATCGGCGGCGTCGAGGCGGATCGCGCGGGCGAGATCCTGGGCGGAGAAGCTGCCCTCGTCGATCGCGATCGGGAGATCGATGAGTCCCCGGAGTCGTTGCATCGCAAGGGTGTCGGTGCTCGGCACGGGCTGCTCGACACAGTGGATCGTGCGGATGTCCGCCGTACGATCGAGGAGCTGTTTCAGGGCGCTTGGGCGGTAGGACTGGTTGGCGTCCAGCCACAGCGGTTTGCCGCCGGCGACCTCGGCCACGGCTTCGATCGCCGCGGTGTCCGCGTCGAGGTCGCCGCCGATCTTGACCTTGTACGCCGTATAGTCCGACGACTGGACCGCGTGTTCGCGGACCGCGTCCCGGTCGCCGACGCCGATCGCCGAGCAGAGCGGGATCTCGTCGTTCACCTTGCCACCGAGCAGAGCGTGCACCGGTACGCCGGCGAGCTTGCCGGCGGCGTCGTGCATGGCGACATCGACGGCGGCGCGGGCGAACGGGAAGCCGTTCGACACCGCCGGGCTGAGGCGTTTGGCGGCGCGCTGATGGAAGAGCTCGACGTCGAACGGCGTGAGCTCGAGCAGGATCGGAGTGAGGTGGCGCCGGATGATCACGGCCATCGTCTCGGCGGTCTCGTAGCTCCAGCTCGGCAGCGCTCGCTGCTCACCCCAACCGACTACTCCGTCCTCGGTGGTGAGCTTCACGAACACGACGGCGTTCGCCTGGTCCGGCGCGTCCCCGGGCGATCCGACCGAGCCGCTGCCGATCACGAACCGCCGCGCGAACGGCACCGCGACGGCGAAAACCTCGACCTGTCTGATGCGAGACATCGGTTGTCCTCTCAGGCCGCGATCGACCAGGTGGCCGGGTCGACGAAGCTCGGTCCGCGGAGGCCGTCGTCGAGCCACGTGAGTGCGTCGGCGACGACGTAACCCGCCAGCGCCAGGTGACCCTCGACGGTGTCGCCGGCTATGTGGGGGCTCAGCAGGAGGTTGGGCGCCTGCAGGACGGTCGCGTCGAACGACGGCGGCTCGGGATCGTAGACGTCGAGCGCGGCGTACAGACGTCCGTCGAGCACGTGATCGAGGAGCGCCGACTGGTCGACGGCCGGACCGCGGGACGAGTTCACGACGACCGCGCCGTCCGGGACGCGTTCGATCAGCTCGCGCGTGATCATGCCTTTCGTCTCGGGGACGTTCGGCACGTGGATCGTCACGAACGCGCTCTCGACGGTCTCTTGGAGTTCAGCGGTCCGGACTCCGAGTTCTGCCGCCCGCTCGGCGGTCAGATAGGGGTCGTAGACGACGAGGTCGCAGTGGAACGGCGCAAGCAAGGTGATGAGAGCGCGGGCGGTGCTGCTCGCACCAACGATCCCGACCTTCGCTCCGGCCAGCTCGTGACCGCGGAAGTCGGTCTGCTTCCATTCGCCCTGCCGAATCGCGCCATCGAACCGCGGCAGCCGCCGGGCCAGGGTGAGCATCGCGGCCAGGCAATACTCACCGACCGACCAGGCGATCCGGGTCCCGGCGGAGAACACGGTGACGCCTTGATCGAGGATGCTCGGGTCGATCAGGTTCTTGACCGATCCGGCCGCATGGGCCACGACCTTCGGACCGGTCCCTGCCGACCACAGCTCCTTGCCGAGGTTCGGCGTACCCCAGCTGGTCAGGAGGACGTCCGCCCCCGCGGCCAACTCGGGAACGGCGGCCGGGTCGAGCGCGGGCGGTTTGCCAGGTTGGGCCGGCCCGGCGGAGTGCTTGGCCTCTGCCCAGACGACCTCGAAACGGTCCTCGAGGAGCCGGCGACTGTCGGCGTCGACGACATCTGCGGCGCGTTCGGGCGAGAACAAGGCGGCAAGCTTGGGCACCGTGGGAGCTCCTTCGGTCGGTGGTTGTCTCGACCGTAGGCCGTTTGCGTTATGCAGGTCCAAGCCCGATTTCGCATGAACCGATACCGTGCCGGTATGGACATGTCGCTGCAGCAACTCCGCGGATTCGTCGCCGTCGCCGAGGAACTCCACTACGGCCGCGCGGCCCAGCGACTGAATCTGACCCAGCCGCCACTCACCCGCCAGATCCAGGGTTTGGAGCGCACGCTCAATGTCCGGCTGTTCGACCGCACCGGCCGCGGGGTCCGGCTGACCGCGGCCGGCGACGTCTTCCTCGAACACGCCCGGCGTGTGCTCGCCCTGCTCGAGGTCGCTCCCGAGGCGACCCGACGGGCCGCGGACGGACAGACCGGGACCTTGCGGATCGCGTTCACCGCGATCGGGGCGTACGCCGTACTCGCGGACTTCCTCACCATGGTCGGGAAGCGGACGCCGGCCGTGACCGCGGAGCTCACCGAACTGGTCAGCCCGGCGCAGTTCGAGGCGCTGGCGAACCTGGAGATCGATCTCGGCATCGTCCGGCCGCCGATCCCCGAGCAGTTCGAGTCGGTCCTCGTGCACTCCGAGGACCTGGTTCTCGCCGTGCCCGCCGAGCATCCGCTGGCCACCGGCGACACCCCGGTCACGTTGGCCGACGCCACCGAGGACTACATCGGCTACAGCCCGGAGGGTTCGCAGTACCTGCACGACATCTGCGCCGCCATGATCGGAATGGATCGGTACGCCGTCAGTCAGCTGGCTTCACAGGTGCCGACGATGCTGGCGCTGGTGCGGGCCGGTCTGGGGTGCGCGCTGATTCCGCGCTCGATCAAGGCGATGGGCGTCGAGGGTGTCCGCTACCGTGAGCTGGACGCGGCCGACGCGCACTCGGTCACGTTGCACGCGTGCTGGAGTCCGGACAGCCCGAACCCGGCATTGCAACGTCTGGCCGAGTCGCTGCGGCAGAACCCGCATCTGGATGCCTGATCGGGTCGTTCCTTGGGTGGCTGCCCGCCCGGCGCTTGACCTAGAGCGGACTCTAACTCATACAGTCGAAGTCATGACTGAACAGCACAAGATCGGCTCGGGGTTCGGGCACGACAGCACGGCGGACGAGGTCCTGGCCGGCATCGATCTGACCGGCAAGCTGGCCATCGTGACCGGTGGATATTCGGGGCTCGGCCTGGAGACGACGAAGGCACTCGCCAAGGCCGGCGCGCACGTCGTCGTACCGGCTCGGCGGCCGGACGCAGCCCGGGAGGCGCTGGCCGGCGTCGACGGAGTCGAGATCGACGAGCTGGACCTGGGCGACCTGGAGAATGTGCAGGCGTTCGCGGACCGCTTCCTCGCGTCGGGCCGTTCGGTCGACATCGTGATCGACAACGCCGCGATCATGGCATCGCCGGAGACGCGGATCGGGCCGGGCTGGGAGGCGCAGTTCGCGACGAACCACCTGGGGCACTTCGCTCTGGTGAACCGGCTGTGGCCGGCCATCGCGGCCGACGGCGGCGGCCGGGTCATCTCGCTGTCGTCGACCGGGCACCGTCGTTCGGACATCCGCTGGGACGACCTGGAGTTCCGGCTGGGGTACGAGAAGTGGCAGGCGTACGGGCAGGCGAAGACGGCGAACGTGTTGTTCGCCGTTCAGCTCGATGCCTTGGGCAAGGATTCCGGCGTGCGCGCGTTCGCGGTGCATCCGGGCGGCATCCTGACGCCATTGCAGCGGCACCTGAGCCGCGAGGAGATGGTCGGCTTCGGGTGGATCGACGAGGACGGCAACCCGCTGAACCCGGGCTTCAAGTCGCCGGAGCAGGGTGCCGCGACCTCCGTCTGGGCAGCAACCTCGCCGCAACTCGACGGCCAGGGTGGCGTGTTCTGCGAGGACTGCGACATCTCCGAGGTCTCGACCGACGACAACCCGGGCGTCCGGCCGTACGCGATCGACCCGGCGTCGGCGGCCCGGCTGTGGACGGTCTCGGCGCAGCTCACCGGGGTGAACGCCTTCGCGTAAGGTGGCCTCGATGTCGGGGACCGCTTCTTCTGTTGAGCTCGGCAGGATCGTCGAGCGGTTGCGCGCGTCCGGGTGCGTCTTCGCCGAAGAAGAGGCCGCACTGATCGTGGAGACGGCCCGGGACGCCGCCGAGATCGCGGCGATGGTCGACCAGCGGGCCTCTGGGCTGCCGCTCGAACACGTCCTCGGCTGGGCGTCGTTCTGCGGGTTGCGGATCGGCGTCGATCCGGGTGTGTTCATTCCGCGTCGCCGGACCGAGTTCCTCGTGGCGGAGGCGTTGGCGGTGACTGCGCCGGGCGCCGTCGTACTGGATCTGGCGTGTGGGTCGGGAGCCTTGGGTGCGGCGGTCGCGGCCAGCCGGCAGGTGACCTTGTACGCCGCCGACGTCGAGCCGGCAGCGGTTCGGTGTGCACGGCGGAATCTGCTGCCGTGGAAGGGATCCGTGTACGAAGGCGATCTGTACTCTGCCCTGCCGGATCGGTTGCGCGGGCAGATCGACGTACTGCTGTCGAACGTGCCTTATGTGCCGACGGACGAGATCCGGTTGCTGCCGCCGGAGGCTCGCCTGTACGAGCCCCACGTCACGCTCGACGGTGGACCGGATGGTCTGGCGGTCTTTCGCCGGGTGGCGGCCGAGGCGTCGGAGTGGCTCGCTTCTGGCGGACATCTCTTCGTGGAGGTGAGCTCGGATCAGGCCGCTCCAGCTGCCGCCGTACTGCGGGAGCACGGCCTGTCCGCTCGGATCACCTCCGATGACGAGCTCGGTGCGACTGTTGTCCGAGGCACCTGCCCGTAGAGGCAAATGCGTTGGCGGTGGGACCGGCTGCGCGAGGACGATGGAATGGTTATGGACAAACACATTGCCTTTCTTGCCATCCCGGCCGCCGGCCACCTCAATCCGACCCTTCCGCTGGTTGCGGAGCTGGTCCGGCGCGGCCACCGGGTCACGTACGCGACCGGACCCGCGTTCCGGACTGCCATCGAGGCGACCGGCGCGGAGTTCATCGAGCTGGACTGGCGCCCTGCGCCGCTGAACGTGTCGCCCGGCGGGCAGACCAGCGGTGAGCTGGGGGAGATGCTCACCGGATATGTTCGGTCCGCGCGCCGGATCATGCCGGCGGTCGAGGAGTGGCTCAGCACCGATCGGCCGGATCTGTTCTGCTACGACATGCTCACCTTCGTCGGACCGATGATGGCGCACAAGCTCGGACTGCATGAGGCGGCCACGGTGGCGAACCTGGCGACCAACGAGCATTTCGACCTGACTCCTTCGCTGGTTCCGGCGGACTTCGATCCGGCGCATCCGCGGTTTCAGGAGTTCCTGGCCGAGCGTGCGGCGTTCGCTGCGGAGTTCGGGGTACCGGTGGAGACCGTGGCCGCGGCCGGTGCTGTTGCTCCGCTGAATCTGGTGTTCATCCCGCAGGAGTTCCAGATCGCGGGGGAGACGTTCGACGACCGGTTCCACTTCGTCGGGCCGGCGATCGGGGAGCGGATCGCGACGTCGGAGTGGACGCCGCAGGCGGACGGGAGGCTGCTCTTCGTCTCGCTGGGGACGGCGGTCAACGATCGGCCGGACTTCTTCGCGGCCTGCGTCAAAGCCTTCGGCGGGACCGATTGGCAGGTCGCGATGGCGATCGGTGCCCTGGTCGACCCGGCGGAGCTGGGCGAGGTGCCGGCGAACTTCGACGTACGGCCGTATTTCCCGCAGCCCGAGGTGCTCGCGCATGCGGACGTGTTCCTCACCCATGCCGGGATGAACTCGGTGATGGAGTCACTGCTGTTTCAGGTGCCGACGGCAACCTTTCCGCAGACGCCCGAGCAACACGCGAACGCGCGCCGCGTCGCCGAGCTGGGCCTCGGGCAGTCGCTGCCGGACCTCGCTCCGGAGACGCTTCGAAGCGTGATCGACCACGTCGCTGCGGACGAATCGGTCCGCGCCAACCTCGCCGCGATGGCCGGCCACCTCCGCGACGCGGGTGGGCCGACCGCAGCCGCCGACGCGGTCGAGGCGTATCTCTGACGAATTGTTACGGTTTGTTGCGGTTCTGCTACTTCGTGTCACATGAGCGTCGTGACTCACTAGCCTGCAATCGTGAATGCGAGTCGAACCAGCTCGGCCGGGCCGAGAGTGGCTGCCGTTGCCCTGATCCTTGCGGGGATCCAGTACCTGGTCCTCGAGGCCGTGACGGCGTCGGCGTGGAAGAACCCGCCGTACAGCTATTTCCACAACAACATCAGCGACCTGGGCGTGCCGTCCTGCGGTGGCGAGGTCGGCGGCCGGGTCATCTGCTCGCCGCATCACACGCTCATGAACACCGGCTTCATCCTGCAGGGTGTGCTGGTCGTGGTCGCGGCGTTGCTGCTGTTCCGGCTCCTGCCGGGTCGGCTGCAGTGGGTCTTTCTCGGGCTGGGGATCGTGCACGGCATCGGCTTCACGCTGGTGGCACTGATGCACGGGTCGCCGGAAGCGGGCATGAACGGCGGGATGGCCTGGCACATCGGCGGCGCGGCGCTGCTGATCCTGTCCGGGAACATCGCGCTGATCGTGGTCGGGCGGTATCTCCTCCGTGGTTCGCGCGGGCTCGGGCTGACCGGGATCGTGCTCGGCGCGCTCGGGTTGCTGTCCCTGATCGTGATGGGCGCGACGAGCGGGACGGACTTCTCCTCGACGTTCGAGCGAGGCTCGGTCTACTCGTTCATCCTGGCCGAACTCATCGCCGGGGTCGCGTTGCTGACCCGGTGGCACCCGGCCCAGTCGGCAGCCACCTCCACGACCTCGGCGCCCGCGACCGCCTCCTGAAGTTCGAGCTCTTGGGGTCAGACCCGTCGTTGCACGTGCAGGAGGTAGTCGCGGCGGTTCAGCGGGTCTTGGTCCGTCCTTGGGCGTTCGGGGATCGGGCCGGTGACTGGTTGATAGCGCTCGAACGCGGACTCGAGCACGCCTTCGCCGCGGGTGAGGGCAGGCAGTCGCTGCTCGAGTTCGTAGACGGCGGCCGCGGGGATTTGTCCTTCCAGGGTTGAGGTTTCCGCGGCCAGGGCGGGGACTTCCGGGATCGCGCGGAGGCGGGCGAGGGCCGCGAGTACGGCGCAGGTCGTGTCGGTCGGGATCTCGAGCCGGAAGTGATGCAGCGGCTCGTGCACCGTCGTACCGGCTTGCTGGATCGCGGCCAGCAGGACCAGCGGCGTGAGGTTGCGGAAGTCGCCCGCTGTGCTCGACATGCTCTTGTCGAAGACGGCGTGCGCGTGACTCTGTCGCGCCGAGTAGCCCGAGTGCGTCAGCACGACCCGCGCGTCGGGGATCTCCCAGCCGTGGAGAGCTTGCGCGAGCGTGGTTCGGACAGTTTCCTCGACTGCCTTGATGAACGCGTACGGCATTGAGCCGAGCTCGACCTCCAGGTCGAAGGTGACGCCGGCGTTGACCGGCGCCGCCTCGACCCGCAGGCCGACGGTGGCGAGGAACGGGTTGGGGTCCTTCTTGTTGAACTCCACGGACGCGCCGATGCCGTCGAGGCGCTCGATGCAGATCGTGGTCGACTCACGGAAGTCGACGTCGATCCCGTACTCGGTGGCCAGCGTGGTCTGGATGACCTCCTTCTGGACCTCGCCGTACAGCGAGACCGAGATCTCTTGCCGCAGATCGTCCTGGCGGAGGTTGATCAATGGGTCTTGCTCAGCCAATTGGGTCAGCGCGACGCGGAGGTTTCCTTTGTCGGACGCCTTTCGTGGCATCACAACCGTCTCCAGCGTGGGCGGGGAGAAGACGGCTGTCGCCTCTTGTTGCTCGTGGTCTTCGGTGTGGAGTCGATCGCCGATCTGGACGGCTGCGAGGCCCCAGACCTGGGCGATCTGCCCGGCTTGCACTTCGGTGGTCTCGCCGTTGCCGAAGACGCGGAGTGCGGTGACTTTCGCCGCTGCGTTGTCACCGAAGTGCAGTCGGTCGCGGACTCTCGCCGTACCTGTGACGACGCGGACGTAGGCGATCTTCTCACCGGCCGGCCCGCGTTCGACCTTGAAGACCTGTGCGTCGAAGGGGCCGTCGCTGGTGTCGGCCTGGGGGAGTAGGTCGCGGATGCCATCGGTGAGCGCATCCGTGCCGGCTCCAGTGATGGCGGAGCCGAAGTAGACCGGGTGGACGAGTGCCTGCCGGGTTTGGTTCGCGAGTGCGGTGTGGAGTTGTTTGTGCGACAGCGTCTCGCCGTCGACGAACCTGCGGACGAGTTCGTCGTCGTGTTCGGCGAGTACGTCGAGGCCGTTGCGCTCGGTGGTGGTGAAGCTGGCGTCCGCCGTACCGAGCCTGATCGCTTCGCCCATCGGCACGATCGCGGGCGTGAGTTTGTCCGCGATCGACTTGAGAACGGCGCCGTACCGCGCACCGGAGCGGTCGATCTTGTTGACGAAGATCAGGGTCGGGATCTCGAGACGCTGCAGGGTGCGCATCAGCACTCGCGTCTGCGCCTGGACGCCTTCGACAGCGGAGATGACCAGCACCGCGCCGTCGAGCACACTGAGCGCCCGCTCCACCTCGGCGATGAAGTCCGGATGGCCGGGAGTATCAATCAGGTTGACCGTGAGGTCGCCGATCGTGAACGACACCACGGCGGACTTGATCGTGATCCCGCGCTGCCGCTCCAGCGCGAGTGAATCGGTCTGGGTGTTGCCGTCGTCGACGCTGCCGACTTCGTCGATGACTCCGGCCGCGTACAGCAGCCGCTCGGTCAGGCTCGTCTTACCGGCGTCTACATGCGCCAGAATTCCTAAGTTCAGTACTTTCACGCAGCTTCATGTCCCTTGAACAGGCGGCATTTCCTTCCACGACGGACACAAAGCGAGCTCGCATGACAACTCCTAACTAGACACCTGTGACGTACGCCGCCCAGTACACCAACCCGCGTACGCCCCCACAAACCATTTAGCTGCCCGCTACACCGATCGCTAGGCTGATCCGATGCCGCCCCTCGACCCCGCTCAGCTCGCAGCTTCGGCGATCGGCCCCGTCACCCGAGTCGAGCCGGTCAACGGGTTCGTGGGCAATCAGAACTTCCGGTTGGTGACGTCGACCGGCGTCTACTACTTGAAGGCGGGCGGCGATGTCGTGGCCGAGGTCAGCGCCTGCGCGCTGGCGCGGTCTGTCGACGTACCGGTCCCTGACGTCGTAGCTTTCGACCTGACGTCTCCTGCGTATCTGATCACCGCCGAAGTCCAGCCGATCGAGACCCTGGACCGGCTCGACGGCATCCTCCCGACCGAACTGGCCGAGCGAATCCTCGCGGTTGTCCCGTCGTTCATCGAACGCGTCACGCCGGTCCTGCTCCACGGCGACCTGCATCCCCGCCATGTGTTTGCCCTCAGCAACAAACTCACCGGAATCATCGACTGGGGCGACGCCCACTACGGCGACCCGCTCTACGACCTTGCCCGCTTCTCCATGGCTCGCCCAGCCGCCAATACGGCCTTACGTGCCGGCTACGGCCCCATCGACACCTCAGACCAAACCCTCTCCCTCTACCGAGTCATCTGGTCTCTGAAAGCCCTACAAGCCGAACAAGTAGCCGGCGGCGACTGGTTCCACCCGCACATCGACACAATTCGACAAGAGCTAACCAGATGATCTTGAAGAACAAGAGAGACGATATGGAGCGCTGATTACTGGTCGGGGTCGGTGCGTGGGTGCCGGTCGCGGGTTGTCTCGTAATCGCGATGTCCTCGATGGGGCGCTCGTATCAAAGGGGAGCTCGTATCGGAGGGGCGCTCGTATCGGAGGGGCGGTCGCGCGAATGCTCCGGCAATGGCATGCCAGGGCCTGAGCATCCAGGTCGTAGCCGCCATCGTGGGGGTGGAACCAGGGCAGGGTCCGATCGCTCGGTCCTTTGTCTTCGCGCGATCGTGATAGCGCGCCGCCTGTCCGGGACTTCGTCGTACCGCATGTCGATGCCCAAGGCAACAGTATCTGTACGCACTACACGATTTCGTGCCCGGCGACGGCTGCGATCTGGGATCTGTGGATAACTATTTCCCTTGAAAACAAGGGGATTCCGGCTTTGGAAACTGTCGGTGGATGTGTCTAGAGTTGTCGGTATGGAGCTTCTCGGGCAACGGCCGGTGTGGTCGATGGACGGCAGCCAAACGCTGGCCACCATCGACTCCACCGACGCGCTGCTCGCCCAGCTCGAGACCTACCGCCTGCAGCTCATCGCCCACTTGGACACCCTCGGCCACGCCGAAGACGCCGGCGCCCGCGACACCGCCGAGCTCCTCGCGCTGCGCTACCGCATCGACCGCGCCCAAGCCCTCCACCAGGTTCGCCTCGCCCGCACCCTGCCCAAATACGCCGCCGTCACCGACGCACTGCCCGACCCGACCACCCCCGTCCCGGCCCCCGACGGCACCGAGGAGACCCTGCCGCCCGAGGTCCTGCTGCGCCCCGACCAGGCCGACGTCATCGTCAACGCCCTCGAGAAAGTCCCGAACACCGTCCCGGTCGAGGATCTACAGGTCGCCGAAGAACAACTCGTCGGCCTCGCCCGGATCTGCTTGCCGAGCGAACTCCGCCGAGCCGCCGCCATGGTGCGTGACCTACTCGACACCGACGGCCCTGAACCGGCCGAAGACACGGCGTCTGCCCGCGAACGCCTCCGCCTGGTCAAGGACGACCACGGCGTCAGATTCAATGGCTACCTGGCCAACGACAACGCCGAACGCCTCTGCGCCGGCATCAACACCGGCGCCCGCCCCCACCGCACCCACGACGGCGAACTCGACCCGCGCTCGCGCGAAAAGCGCCAAGCCGACGCCCTGTCCATGCTCTTGTCCATCGCCGCCGCAGCCACCGACGCCGCAGCCGTCCACACCACCAACAACACGGGCACCCAGCCCACACCCACACCCGCCGAGACCCCGCCGGCTCAGGCGTCTCCGAGCGCGGGCGACACCGGGACAGCGACGACTCCGGCAGGTCCGAGCACAACCGACACCCAACCCGCCAGCGATGCGGCGGCCACCGCAGGCACCACCCCCGAGCGCGACGACACACCCACCAGCGGTATGACGCCCACCAGCGGTATGACGCCCACGAGCGGTATGACCATCGCCGACGGCATGACGACCGGGACCACAGCGGCTCGTGGGGCAACCACCCCAGAAGAAATGACTCCCGGAGTAGCGACCCCGGACGAGGCGGCGGCCGCGACCGGGCTCGGTGCGCCGTGCGGGGTGAGCGTGGCTGACAGTTGGGTGCCGGGGTTCGGTGCGAAGGCGAACCTGGTCGTCACCATCGACTGGCAAGACCTGCAAGCAGCAACCGCCGACGCGATCGGTGACACCGTCTACACCGGCGGCCTGTCCGCGGAAACAATCCGCCGGCTGGCCTGCGACGCCAAAGTCATCCCACTCGTCCTCGGCTCGAACTCCGAACCACTAGACGTGGGCCGGTCCGAACGGCTGGTCACCCGGGCGATGCGGCGCGCCCTGAACGCCCGCGACAAAGGCTGCGTGGTCTGCGGAGCACCACCGGTGATGTGCGACGCCCACCACCTGCAGTCCTGGATCCACGGCGGCATCACCGCCGTCAGCAACCTCGCGCTCTTATGCAGAATCCATCACCGCGACCTCCACGCCGGCAAATGGGTCATCAAAATCATCGACGGCGTCGTCCACGTCAACCGCCCCTCCTGGGCCGACCCACCCTCGCGCCCACGAACCAGACCCACCCCAAACAACACCCAACAAACACCCCGCACCGCCACCCCAGAGCAACCGCCGCAGACACCGCGGACACCGGAGCCGCTGGCCACTGCCGCACGACCCGACGCCCACCCCTCAACCGCGGGACCCACACCCACACCCCACCCGAGCGAATCCGGCCTGCCCGGACGCCACGAACGCGCCGAAGTCGCCCACCCCGGCGCCGGTGGTGAACGCCATGAACCCCACGAGCCCGGCGGGGACAGTCAACCCGGTGGCGACCACGAAGGCCGCGAGCCCGGCGACGGCGGCGAACGCCACGTGCCCGGCGGGGATGGTCAGCCCGGTGGCGACCACGGACGCCACGAGCCCGGCGAGGCCGGTCAACGGCGTGACCGCGGCGAATACCGCGAGTTCGGGGACCGCAGCCAGTCCGGTGACCGTGGTGAAGGTGATGCGCGCGACGAGGGTGGAGGAGGTGGTGGCTGCGGTGGGGACGTGGTGTTGTCGGAGGAGGAGGTTCGGGCGGCGACCATGCGTACCATCTGGGGTGAGGACCCGCCCCCTGAACCGGCACCCCGGTTCACGCTCTCCGATACAGCCGGCCAGGACTTCGACCCCTGGGCCGACACCGACCCGCCCCTGGCCACAACCCGCTGACTGACACTGGCTCGGTCCTTGTCTGGGCTGCTGACCGATGCAGGACCGATCCTGGCGCAGCCCGCAGCCCGCAGCCCGCAGCCCGATGCCGGCCCGACGGAGATGGCGCCGGTTCACCCCACCGCCGACGGCGTGCCCGCACCCGCAGCGCGCGGCCCCGATGCTGTCCGCGGTCCATTGACCGATGTCGGCCGGTCGCTGTCGCTGTTGCCTGATCGAGGCCAGCGCGAGCCGGGTCGCAGTTCGCTGACTATCACCGTGTCTTGGCTGCGGCAACCACAGCGCGGTCACCACCTAGGGCGAGAAGGCGGTCGCCGGCGGGACCAGTACGTCCGCCACAGCTCGGCTCGGCCGACGGCCAAGTCAGCCGCGTGCGGCTGAGGACTCGGGGTATGGCGGTGGCCGTGCGGGCGCGGCGAGGTGGGAGGTGGTTGGCCACCGTTGCGCCCGTTCGCCGGCCGCGTGGTTGCTCGGTCTTGCAGCTGAGGTGGTGGTTCGGTCGGTGGTCTAGGTGTGCGGTTGCTGTGGTGCACGGGCAGTGGTTGCTCGCGGAGGACGGATGTTTGTCTGGCAGATCCAGTCGGCCGGAAATGAAGGGCTTACCTGCCCCAGGCGACGAGCGCTGCACCTGCGGAAGCTGCTACCTGCGGGACTGGCGCGCGACCGTGAGGTACCGATCGGAGTTGCGTCCAGCAGAGTGGTGTACGGCGGGGTGGTTTTCGGCGGGGTGGTGGCTGGCCCGGGCGTAGACGTGGGCGCGGTCACCGCGTGATTCTTCGAGGAATCGCTCACAACCCACTCGAAGAGAAGAGCACCGCGACGACCGCATCACCCAGTATCGACTCTGTCGAGTTTCTGCGCGAACATGTCGAGCAGCCCAGCCCCGGCCCGGTGCGGGAGCAGTTGGACAGGCTTATCAGCACGCTGCCGTCCGCCGACGCCGATCGGTTGGTGTGCCTGGGGGTGCGGAGGCAGGTAGCAGGCGACGGGGTGCCGCCAGACCCTTTGGACGGGAGAAGTTGCCAGGACCGACCCTCCAGGGTCAGCGGGCAGCCCGGTGTAAGCGGTGGCCGCGAGGTGCCTGACTGCCGGATTGGTGTCGAGGCTCTTCGCAACATCCATCAACACTCACCCGAGCACGCGGGCGTCGTGTCGACTCTTGAGGCGCCGGGAGGTTGACTTACGCGGCATTGCGCCACCTACGTCCGCTTCTGGGCCTCAATCCACTCCGGGAAGGTGACGCCTCGGTGAGTGGGGGGCGACGATCCTGGCGCGCCGATGAAGGGCCACCGCGCCAGGCCGCACACACACTAGGCAGCCAGCCACCCTCATCCTGTCTTTGACCTGTCACTGGCCCGAGCAGCTCAGCCAGGCACCGGCCTCCGGTTCTATCCTTCTTTACCTGTTCCTACTTCTAGTTGATCAGGGTGCCGATGCTGGTGCCGGCGGTGATGGTGGCGGCTGCGGAGGGTCTGTCTATGTCGAAGACGTGGAGGGGGAGGTCGTGGTCTCGGGCGAGGATGAAGGCTGACTGATCCATGACGCCTAGGCCGCGGTCGATGACTTCTTGGTAGGTCAGGTGGTCGAAGCGGCGGCCTTCGGGGTGTTTGTTCGGGTCGGCGTCGTACACGCCGTCGGTGCCGTTCTTCGCGACGAGGAGGGCGTCGGCACCGAGTTCGATCGCGCGCTGGACGGCGGGGTAGTCCGTGGTGGTGAAAGGCTGTCCGTTGCCGGAGGCAAGTAGGACGATCGAGCCCTTCTCCAGATGCCGGAGGGCGCGGAGCCGGATGTAGGGCTCGGCGAGGTTGTTGATCGGGACCGCCGTCATCAGGTGGACGTCGTCGGCGCCGAGCGCGGTGAGCCGGCCGCGAAGCAGGACGGCGTTGATGACCGTGCCGAGCATGCCGATGTTGTCGGCCTCGACCCGGTCGATACCCCACTCCCCGGACCGGTTCCCGCGGAAGACATTGCCGCCGCCAACGATCACCGCGACCTGAACGCCGGTCGCGTGCAGAGCGATCACCTCGGTCGCGAGGTAGGTGAGCCGATCGCTGTCGAAACCGAATTCGTGCGGACCGGCGATCGCCTGCCCGGACAGCTTGAGGACGAGCCTGCGGTACATGCCGCTCCGTTCGATCAAAGGCGGTGTTCGTTCAGGAAGCAGTTCGTTCAGGAAGCAGTTCGTTCAGGAAGCAGTTCGTTCAGGAGGGTCGTCCTGGTTCAGAAGGCGGCGATGGTCGCCGGTGCGCGCTCCGCCCGGGACAGCGCCCGGACCACAGCAGTCGGCCCATGCCGTCGTACCGACAGCCGTGCCAGCAGGTCTACCACGGACTCGGTGACACCCGCGGTGAACTCAGGCGTCGGTAACCCCGCGCTCACAGCCAGATCATCGGCGTGCACGACGATCTCCATCGTCCGCGTGAGCAGCATGTCATCGAGCGTCAGCGACCAAGGCCCCCACAATCCGATCCGTACGGCCCGGTCAGGCGTCGTACCGAGCGTCTCCCTCAGCGTCTGTACGACAGCGTCTACCCGATCCGCGAGCTCGGCAGCACCGCCGGCAGCGATCTCCTCGCCACCCGATCGGATCCGCAGGCTGATCTCGTCGTCCAGCTCCGCGTCGATCCACTCGACCCGCGCGTAATGCTCGAGCACCGGCACAGTCGGTTCGGCCGGGAGCGGCGCCGCGAGAATCTCCGGAACCGCCAGCACCTGAAACGCCAGATGCCCGGCCAGCCCACCGACGTTGAACTCCTCCAGCGCACTCGGCCGCCCCCAAGCGTCCTCGACGGCCGGCTCCCGCAACATCCCGACCACAACCTCAGCCGCCCCCAGGAACCCCTCCCGAACACCCATACCGCACATTCTTACCTGGGTGCCTCCGGCGGGCCGCGTGAGATCTCGTCGTCTGGGGGTGTCGATTTTGGTGGGGGACGCTCGACGCCTGGGTGACAGCACACCTAGTGACAGGAGATGGTCATGGAGTTGAGCGTTCACGAGTTCGTCAGCCTCGATGGGGTTATGCAGGGGCCGGGCGGGCCGGATGAGGATCGGACGGGCGGGTTCGAGCACGGCGGTTGGCTGGTACCGCACGCGGCTGAGGGGCAGCTGGACCCGGTGGACGGATGGTTCCGGGAGGCGGACGCGATCCTGCTCGGACGGTCGACGTTCGAGATGATGCGCGCGTACTGGTCGCAGGTGACGGTCGAGCCGGACAACATCGTGTCGACCGCGCTGAACACCTGGAAGAAGTACGTCGTCAGCAACACGCTGTCCGACGAGGACGCGGCCTGGGGCGACACCACTGTGCTGCGCGGAGAGGACATCGCGGAGCAGGTACGGCGGCTCAAGGGCCTGCCGGGGCGTGAGCTCCAGGTGCACGGAAGCTGGCAGCTTGTCCGGGCGCTGCACGATGCGGGACTCGTCGACACCTATCGACTGATCCAGTTCCCGGTTGTGGTCGGGACCGGGAAGCGGCTGTTCGACGCTGGTGCCGTGCCATCGACGTACAAGATCGCTTCCGGTGAGGTGCTCGGGGGCGGCGCGGGTGTGGTGTCGCTGACCTTGCGGCAGACCGGGTTCGGATCCGTGACGACCGGTGACCTGACGGTCGAGGACGGCAAAGAAGTCCTGCTCTGAAACTGTCGGCGGAGTGCCCTAGCCTCACCTGAACCGCGATTCTTTGGGGGTTCGGGCATGGATATGTTGAGTGCGAAGGCGTTGCAGGACGCTGCGTTGGAGGATTGGCGCAAGCTCGCGCAAGCGCTGCACGCGTGCTTTCTGGTGGAGTCGTTCGCTGACGCGCTCACGTTTGTGAGCGCGATCGGCGACGTGTGCGCAGAGGCCGGGCGCGATCCGGACGTACGTACCACTGGGACGTTCGTCGACGTGCGGTTGGTGACGGCCGATGCGACGTTCCGGCGGGAGGACGGCTCGCAACTCAACGGGCCAAGCGCTACCCAGACGGACGTGGAGCTCGCTCGGCGGATCAGCGAGGTTGCGCGATCACTCGGGCTCCGACCTGATCCTTCCGTGGTAGCGCAGGTGGAGATCGCCCTGGACACGGCCGATGAGGCCGAGATCGGACCGTTCTGGGCCGCCGTCCTGACCGGCAGCTCGTTCCAGGGCGGCGACGTCGACGACCCGACCGACCGCATCCCGAGCCTCTGGTTCCAACGCACGGATGAGCACGCGACACCACGCCAGCGCTTCCACCTGGATCTCTGGCTCCCACCCGAGGTCGTGCCGGACCGAATAGCCGCCGCCCTAGCCGCGGGCGGCACCATCACGTACGCCGACGAGGCTCCGTCGTTCACCGTCCTGGCGGACCCACAGGGCAACAAGGTCTGCCTCTGCACCTACCTCGACCGCGGAAAACAGGGCGCGAGCTGATCGGACTGGGTTAGAGGTCTAGGCCGCCGGAGGCTTCCAGGGTTTGGGATGTGATCCAGGACGCGTCGGGGGAGAGGAGGAAGGCGATCACCCTCGCGAGGTCTTCGGGTTCGCCGATGCGGCCGAGGGCGGTCATGGCTGCGACCGGCGGGATGAGCTCGGGGTTGCGGGCGAAGGCGTCGTCGCCGAGACGGGTCCGGGTCACGCCAGGGGCGACGGCGTTGACCCGGATTCCGCGGGCGCTCAGCTCCTTGGCGAGGTAGCGGGTGAGGACGATCTGCGCGCCCTTCACACTCGCGTAGACCGAGTATCCCGGGGAGGGGCGACTGCTGGGCAGAGCGGCCGTGCTGGTGGTGAAGACGACCGAACCGTCGGCGGCGATCAGCGGCAGCAGGGTCTGGGTCAGGAAGTACGGGCCTTTGAGATGGATGCCGATCATCTGGTCGAACAGCTCCTCGGTGGTGTCCTCGAACCTCACTGGATGCTGTCCGACGCCCGCATTGTTGACGAGGAAGTCGAACGACGTCCGCTCCCAGCGCTCGAGCACCTCGGTCAGCGAGGACTTGAACTCGCCGAAGCCGTCCGGCCGACCGACGTCGAGCGGGAGGGCGGCCGCCGTACCCCCGTCCTTCTCGATCCGTTCGACCGTCTCCCGGCCGCGTTCGGGGCTGGAGTTGTAGGTCACCACTACAGCGATACCGCGCTGGGCGAGCTCGTACGCGGCGCTCTGCCCGATGCCGGAGCTTCCGCCGGTGATCACAGCTATCTGCATGATCGTGTCATTCCTCTAAGGCGTCGTGAACAGGTACCTGTCCAGTACACGTCTGGGAATTGGCGATCCGTTAGCTCATTGCTCGCCGATACTTGCACGATCCTGCACCAGCTCAGTGCCCTCGCGGACCAGATCGGTGTCACGGCTGGGCGCTGTGCCGAACTCGCGGCGGTACTCGCGACTGAACTGCGACGGGCTGTCGTAGCCCACGGCGTACCCGGTGCTCGTCACGTCCTCGCCGAGGCCGACGAGCCGCAGCCGCGCCTCCTGCAACCGGATCTTCTTCTGGAACTGGATCGGCGTCATCGCGGTGACGGTCCGGAAGTGCCGGTGGAACGCGGAGGTGCTCATCGCGGCCATCGCCGCGAGCTCCGCGACCCGGAACGGTTCGGCGTAGTGGTCGCGGATCCAGCCGATGACCCGCGCGACGTGCGAGAGGCTGCTGTCGGCGAGCCCGATCTCGCGAACGGCCGCGCCTTGCGGGCTGCGGAGCAGTCGCCAGAGGATCTCGCGCTGGACGAGTGGGGCCAACACCGGCGCGTCCGCCGGCTCGTCGACCAAGCGCAGCAACCGGATCACCGCGTCGACGAGCTCGTCGGGCGCTCGTGCGACCGTGAGGCCTCGCACCGGCGCGCCAGGGGTCTGATCGGCCGCTTCCAGCAGGAGCGATGCGATCCGATCCGGTCGAAGCTCGAGCCCGACGCCCAGGGACGGCTCCCGCGCGGACGCCTCGACGAAATGGCCCGTCACCGGCAGGTCCACGGACACGACCAAGTAGTCCCCGGCGCCGTACTCGAAGACCTGATCGCCGAACGCGAGGCGTTTGCGCCCCTGCCCGACCAGCGCGAACGTCGGCTTGGCCAGACTCGACATCGGCGGCGTCGGCGCGTCGACCACCGACAGCGTCAAGCCGTCGATGGTCTGCTCACGCCCGTTCGCGGCGATGATGAGCGAGCCCAGCTCGGCCAGCGCTTGGTCCGTCATGCGTTCAGGCTATGACGAGGTGCACGATCAGGTCGTCCTTGAGGGTGAAGGTGAAGTCGAGGTCGACACTTCCGCCGGGGAAGTTGCCCTCGAGATGGTGTGTCGCGACGTACGTCGTTTCGTCGGATTGCCGGGCGCCCGTGAGTTCGCTGGTGTAGGTGTACTCGGTCGCGGCGTTCCCGAGCCAGGCTCGGATCTCGTCCCGGCCGCGGTAGGTCTTGCCGTCATCGGTGACGACGGCGTCCTCGGCGTACCAGCGCATTGCGGCGTCGATGTCGCGTGCGGTGTGGCCGGCGAGGTAGGTCGTGATTGCTTCAGGCAACAGGTTAGGTTTCATGGGGATCACCCTGGCGGCTCTCGGTGCGGGAGGGTCAAGGAGTTGACTCTCTCCCGGGGAGAGGGTGCAGGGTGGCGGGGTGAGTCGAGGATTGACGATCGGCGAGTTCGCGCAAGCGACACAGCTGAGCGTGCGGACGCTGCGGCGGTATCACGACAGCGGACTGCTGGAGCCGGCGTCGGTGGATGCGGTGAGCGGGTACCGGTATTACACCGCCGGACAGATCCCGTCGGCGCAGGTGATCCACCGGCTGCGGGAGCTCGACGTACCGCTTGCTGATGTCGGCAAGATCCTCGCGACGGACGATCCGCAAGCCCGGGCCGACCTCATCGCCAACCACCTGGACCGACTGCAGGCTTCACTCGACCGGACGCGGTCCGCGGTGACGGCTTTGCAGCAGTTGCTCCGGCCGGATCCCGGTGATCTCGTCGTCGAGCTGCGCTCGGAGCCGGCCCGGGTGGTTGCCGCGATCACCGACGTGGTCGACCGGGCCGACGTGCTCCACTGGTACGACGGAGCGATGGCGGAGCTCGACTCCGCCGTACCTCCCGACAAGCGGCTCGGCCCGCCCGGCGGTCACTACGACAACGCCGTCTTCACCGAAGGCCGAGGCACGCTCGTCGTCTACCGGCCGGTCGCCGTCCCACCGTCCCTCGGCCGGGTCCGCCCCGTCGAACTCCCCGCCACCGACCTCGCCGCAACCATCCACATCGGCCCCCACGACGACATCGACATCACCTACGGCCGCCTGGCCACCTGGGTCGTCAACCACACCCTCACCGTCGCCGGCCCAGTCCAGGAGACCTACACCACCGGTCCCCGCGACACCCAAGACCCAACCGCCTGGCAGACCGAAATAGCCTGGCCGGTCTTCCGCCTCACCACCTAGCCGTCCGGCGGCCGGGCGACGTAGCCCGTCTTCTCGTCGGGGGAGAAGCCACACCGCCGGTAGAATGCATGCGTCGCCGGCGTCCGCGAGCCGGTCATCAGCATGACCTTGTAGCAGCCCGCGTCCCAGGCCGCCGCGAGCGTGCCGGCCATGATCTCCTGGCCCAGCCCGCGGCCGCGGTACGACGCGTCCACGACGACGTTCTCGATCACGGCGTACGGCGAAACACCGCGAGTGAGGTTCGGGATCAGGTTGAGGTACGTCGTCGCCCGCACCATCCCGTCGACATCGAGGACGAGCAGGCGCAAGCCCGGCGTACGCAGGATCTCGTCGAACACGAGCCGGGAGCGGTCGGCCGGCACGACCGGGTCCTTCGGGTGGAGCTGTCCGTAGAGGCCCAGGATCGCCTCGAAGTCACCGGCCTCGGCCTCGCGGACGCTATGAGGCATCGAGGAAGGTTGTGACTACGTCGTGGACGAGGTTGGTCCGGGACAGGCCGTTGAAGTGGGTGGTGCCGGGGAAGATGGCCAGTTGGGAGGCGGGGACGCCGGTGAAGTCGCCGTTCACGTCGCCACCGCGGAGTTGGAGGAAGCGGACGGCGTGGGAGAGCTTGACCGCGTCGCAGTCGCCGAAGGTGAGCAGCGTAGGTGCCGCGATCCCGCGGATGTCGTCCTCGGACCAGCCCGGACCGGCTTCGTAGCCGCTCAGCTTGGTGAGCAGGGTCTGCAGGTGATCCAGGTCGGGGTGCGGCGACTTCGCGAGGTATTCGGCCTCCATCGGCGTACCGGCGATCATCTCCACCTTCATGTCGCCCATCGCCTCCTCGTTCCCGCCGTGTTGCCCGTCGGGCGAGAAGGACACCGACGAGATGACCGCCTTGCGGACCAGCTCCGGATGCTTGATCGCCAGCTGCAGCGCGACCGCGCCCCCGATGCTGAACCCGAACAGATCCACCTGCGGTACGTCGAGCTCCGTCAGCAACCCGATCACATCCGACACCAGGCCGTCTGTGCTCAGGGGGCGGTCGACATCGTTGGTGTACCCGTGTCCCTGGAAGTCGGTCGCGATGACCTGCCGATTCTCCGACAGCCCCGCCAGCAACGGACCGAACTGCAGGTCGATGTTGAACAACCCGCCGTGCAGCAGCACCAGCGGCGTACCGCCCGCGCCGTGGATCTCGTAGTACATCTTCAGGCCGTTGACGTCGGCGTACCCGGTTTGCTTGCTCACACAACCCCCACCAAGAGACAGAACGGATGCCCGGCCGGGTCGGCCAGTACATAGAGCGGTTCAGAATCCTCGGACGTCCGATCGAACAGCAACCGCGCGCCGAGCTCCTCGGCACGCTGCCGGTGCCGATGCAGGTCCTCGACAGACGGTACGGCGTAGTCGAGATGCATCTGCTTCGGTACGCCGTCGTCCGGCCACGTCGACGCGGGCAGCACCTCGACCTGCTGAATCGCGAGCTGCCGGTTCCCGTCGTCGTCCACCAGGACCAGCCAGTCGGCGTCATCGACTCCTTCGGCCGGCGGTTCGTCACCGTCGCGATATCGCAACCCGAGCAGCACTCGATAGAACTCAGCCAACCCTCGCGCGTCCGTGGTGTCCAGCGCGGTATGCATCAGCCGCGGATACGTCGCCATTCCCATCCCTCCCGTCAGCCGTCTACCCGGAACAAACTAGCTCTATGACGACCTTGCGGTGGCATGGCACGATTCTGGGATGAGGGGTACTGCGACGGACGAGCAGCGGCTGGGGGACCTCGCGCGGTTGCGGCGGGTGAAGGACCGGATCGACCGGGAGTACGCGCAGCCGTTGGACGTCGACGCGCTGGCGCGTGGTGCGCACATGTCGTCGGGGCATTTGAGCCGTGAGTTCAAGCGCGCCTACGGAGAGTCGCCGTACGGGTATCTGATGACCCGCCGGATCGAGCGGGCGATGTCGCTGCTGCGGATCGGGGACCAGAGCGTGACCGACGTGTGTTTCGCGGTCGGGTGCCAGTCGCTCGGCACGTTCAGCACCCGGTTCGCCGAGCTGGTCGGGATGCCGCCGAGCGTCTACAAGGAGCGCGCGGCCGAGTCGACCCTCGGCATCCCGTCGTGCGTGGCGAAACAGGTCACGCGACCGGTCAGGAATCGAGAAGCATCCCCGACGACCAGCACGTAGCGTGACGCCCATGGATATCACCATTCATTCGAGCTTCCTGCCGCAGAGCGACCCCGAGGCCGCCCTGGCGTTCTACCGCGACATCCTCGGCTTCGAGGTCAGAGGCGACGTCGGGTACGGCGGAATGCGCTGGATCACCGTGGGTCCGCCGGACCAGACCGACACGTCGATCGTGCTGTACCCGCCCGGTGCCGACCCGGGGATCACCGAGGACGAGCGCCGTACCATCGCCGAGATGATGGCCAAGGGCACCTTCGCCACCATCGTGCTGGCGACCAAGGACATCGACGGCTTGTTCGAGCGGTTGCAGGCCACCGACGCCGAGGTCATCCAGGAGCCGACCGATCAGCCGTACGGCGTGCGCGACTGTGCCTTCCGTGATCCGTCCGGGAACCACATCCGGATCAATCAGGTCGCCTGATGAGTAAGAGCCAGCAGTCGACCGAGCATGTTGCCGACAGCCACGATCTGATCCGCGTGACCGGCGCCCGGGTGAACAACCTGAAGGACGTCAGCGTCGAGATCCCGAAGCGCCGGCTGACGGTCTTCACCGGGGTGTCGGGCTCCGGTAAGAGCTCCTTGGTCTTCGGCACGATCGCGGCCGAGTCGCAGCGGCTGATCAACGAGACGTACAGCGCGTTCGTGCAGGGCTTCATGCCGTCGCTGGCCCGCCCGGAGGTCGACGTACTGGACGGTCTCACCACCGCGATCCTCGTCGACCAGGAGCGGATGGGCTCGAACCCGCGCTCCACCGTCGGCACCGCGACCGACGCGAACGCGATGCTGCGGATCCTGTTCAGCCGGATCGCGACACCGCACATCGGCCCGCCGACGGCGTACTCGTTCAACGTCCCCCGGCGCGTCGCGACCGGCTCGATGACCGCCGACAAGGGCGCCGGCGAGCGGAAGGTCGTGCGCGAGGCCGTCTACGCGGGCGGTATGTGCCCGCGCTGCGAGGGCATGGGCTCGGTCACCGATTTCGACCTGACCGCCCTGTACGACGAGAACAAGTCGCTCAACGAGGGTGCGCTGACGATCCCCGGCTACAGCATGGAGGGCTGGTACGGACGGATCTTCCGCGGTTCCGGGTACTTCAACCCGGACAAGCCGATCAAGAAGTACACCAAGAAGGAACTGCACGACCTGCTGCACCGGGAGCCGACGAAGATCAAGGTCGAGGGCATCAACCTCACCTACAGCGGGCTGATCCCTGCGATTCAGCGGTCGTTCCTGTCCAAGGACGTCGAGGCGATGCAGCCGCACATCCGCGCGTTCGTGGAGCGCGCGATCACGTTCACGGTCTGTCCCGACTGCGGCGGGACGCGGCTGAGCCAGGACGCGCTCAGGTCGAAGATCAAGGGCAAGAACATCGCGGACCTGTGCTCGATGCAGATCAGCGACCTGGCCGCGTGGGTGCGCGGGCTGAAGGAGCCTTCGGTCGCGCCGCTGGTGAACGCGCTCGGCGATGCGCTCGATGCGTTCGTCGACATCGGCCTCGGGTATCTGTCACTCGAGCGCCCGGCCGGCACGTTGTCCGGCGGCGAAGCGCAGCGGACCAAGATGATCCGCCACCTCGGCTCGTCGCTCACCGACGTGACCTACGTCTTCGACGAGCCGACGATCGGCCTGCACCCGCACGACATCCAGCGGATGAACGACCTGCTGCTGCAACTGCGGGACAAGGGCAACACAGTTCTCGTGGTGGAGCATAAGCCGGAGACGATCGCGATCGGGGATCACGTCGTCGACCTCGGTCCTGGCGCGGGATCGGGCGGAGGCGAGGTCGTCTTCGAGGGGACGGTCGACAAGCTGCGCACCAGCGGGACCCTGACCGGGCGGCACCTCGGCGACCGGACCGCGGTCAAGCCGACCGTGCGCGAACCGTCCGGCGCGCTGGAGGTCCGCGGCGCCTCGACGAACAACCTGCGGAACGTCGATGTCGACGTACCGCTCGGTGTCCTGGTCGTTCTGACCGGCGTGGCCGGGTCGGGCAAGAGCTCGCTGGTGCGGGGGTCGATCGAGGACCGCGAGGGTGTCGTGTCGATCGGCCAGGGCGCGATCCGTGGGTCACGTCGGAGCAACCCGGCGACGTACACCGGGCTCCTCGAACCGATCCGGAAGGCGTTCGCGAAGGCGAACGGGGTGAAGCCTGCGCTGTTCAGCGCGAACTCCGAGGGCGCGTGCCCGGCCTGCAACGGTGCCGGCGTGATCTACACCGACCTCGGCGTGATGGCGACGGTCGAGTCGCCGTGTGAGGAGTGCGAGGGGAAGCGGTTCCAGGCGGCGGTGCTGGAGTACACGTTCGGCGGGAAGAACATCGCCGAGGTGCTCGCGATGCCGGTGGCCGAGGCGGTCGAGTTCTTCGGCGAGGGTGACGCTCGTACGCCGGCCGCCCACAAGATCCTCGAACGCCTGGCCGACGTCGGGCTCGGGTACCTGAGCCTCGGTCAGCCGCTCACCACGCTGTCCGGCGGCGAGCGGCAGCGGCTCAAGCTGGCGACGCACATGGGGGAGACCGGCGGGATATACGTCCTCGACGAGCCCACCACCGGACTCCATCTGGCCGACGTCGAGCAGCTGCTCGGGTTGCTGGACCGCCTTGTCGACGGCGGCAAGTCGGTGATCGTGATCGAGCACCACCAGGCTGTGATGGCGCACGCCGACTGGATCATCGACCTCGGCCCCGGCGCCGGCCACGACGGCGGCACGATCGTCTTCGAAGGAACCCCGGCGGCGTTGATCGCCAAGCCGAAAACGCTGACCGGCAAGCACCTCGCCGAGTACGTCGGCTGATGCGGTCGGGACGCTTCGAGGTCTGCTCAGGTTGGGCTTCGAAGCGGTCAGGAATCGAGAAGCAGACGGGGTGTCGGGCCGAATAGTGTGACTATCAGTAAGCAATTCGGCCCATCAGTTTGGAGTAGTGCGATGACTTCCACGCTAGGCATCAAGACCGTTCTGCACCCGGTGACCGACCTCGACAAGGCCAAGGCCGTGTACGTCGCTCTCCTCGGCATGGAGCCGACCACGGACTCGCCGTACTACGTCGGTTTCGAGGCGGAAGGCCAGCAAATCGGACTGGTTCCGAACTCCGGCCTGACCTCGCCGGTCGCGCACTGGCACGTCGCCGACATCGAGGCGAAACTGGCCGAGGTCACCGAGGCGGGCGGTACGGTCAAGCAGTCGCCGCGCGATGTCGGCGGGGGACGACTGGTGGCGACGTTCACCGATCTGGATGGCAACGTGCTCGGGCTGATCCAGGATTCGTAACGCTCAGTGATGGGGGAGGCGGTCTCGCCTCCCCTTGCGGGGTACCCGTTCCTTGCCGGGTGGACATAACCTGGATGGGTGGTGGGGACCGAAGTGCGGGTGGGGGCCGGCGCGTCGCGCGTGCGGCGGTACGGCGTGACGGCAGTGGCCGGGTTGTTGCCTTGGGCATGGTTCCTGGTGCGCGACCGGCTTGGCGTGGTGACCGACGTACTGGCGATTCTGCTGCCGGCTCTCGCGGTGATCACCTTCCTGGTCGTTGGCTTCTTCGGGCGGCGACATCGGGCGGCCGTTCTGTTTGCGGTGTCCGCGTTGCTGGTCGGGGTCGTGGGGACCGTCGCGCCGTGGATACCGCACGGGTCGGGCACGGTCGACCAGACGCGGGCGGTCCGGATCGCGGCGGCGAACATCGGTTCCGGCGAGCTGGACGCTGCGGACAACCTGTTGGCGCTGAACGCCGACGTACTTGTGGTCTCCGAGATCGGTCAGCCGCTGACCGCGCGCCTGTCCGAGTCGTATCCGGTGCAGGTGTCGGATTGGAACGGGCCATCGGTGGGCGTCTTCAGCCGGTGGCCGATGACGGTGATCGAGAAGCCCGGACCGGATCTGCCCGGGTTCGTACTGCGGGTGCAGGCGCCGTCGGGGGAGTTCGATCTGATCGCCGCGCACGTGCCGCGTCCGTGGTGGACGTCAGGCGAGTCGACGTACCGATCGAAGATGGACAACGGGAACAGTTACGAGACGACCGTCGCCGGACATCACCGGCTGATCGAGCAGATCGCGGCCCGGGTCGCCCGCTCCGACCGCCCGGTCGTCGTCGCCGGCGACCTCAACACAACCGACCGCGGGCGCGACTACCGCGTCCTCACCAACCGCCTCCACGACGCAATGCTCGACACCTGGGGCAGCCCCTCCCAGATCGGCAGATGGTCGGCCCTCTTCGTCCGCATCGACCACATCTTCGTCACACCCGGCTGGTGCTCCGACAACGCCACCCACTACCCCGTCCCAGCCTCAGACCACCACGGCATCCGCACCACCATCGGCCCCTGCGCCCAGTAACCCTCAGATCCAGTAGCGTCGGGTGGGTGCATTTCAGGGAGTACGACACGCGGGTGGCGGGGTATGCGCGGATTGTTGATGAAGAAGAGCGGGTGTTGTTGACCTGGTTTGTGGGGAATGACCGGTCGACGGCGGGGTGGTCGTTGCCGGGGGGTGGGGTTGAGTTCGAGGAGACTGTGCAGGAAGCGGTGGTGCGGGAGGTCTTCGAGGAGACCGGTTATACGGTCGACCTCGGGGAATTGATCGCCGTACACAGCTTCACTGTCCAGGGTCCGGAGGCCGGCCCGCGCCCGTACAAATCGGTCCGGATCATCTTCGCGGCGACGGTGACCGGCGGGACGCTCGGGACCACGGAGGTTGGCGGTACGACGGAGTTCGCGCGATGGATCCCGCTCGCCGAGGTGAAATCGCAGCCGTCGCGCGCCGACATCATCGACGTCGCGCTCAACCTCTAGCGGGCACCAGGCAGAACTCGTTGCCGTCAGGATCGGTCATCGCCACGCGCCCGGCCGAGTCCTCGGATGTGCGCGTGGCGCCGAGCGAGACGAGCCGGTCAACCTCGGCCTGGACGTCACCATCGACCGGCGTGAGGTCGAAGTACAACCGGTTCGGGCCGACCTTGGGCCCGACCGGCGGACCGCCCCAGCTGATGATCGGTCCGCCCTGCGTCGACCGGACCGCGGTCTCCTCATCCTGATCCCACACCAGCGGCCAGCCCAGCGCCTCGCTCCAGAAGTACCCGACCTGCTGCGAACCATCGCCCACCAGGCAGCCGAAGAACCCGCACTCGGACAGGAAGTTGTTCCACGGCTCGATCACGCAGAACTCGTTGCCCTCGGGATCAGCGAGTACGACGTGATCCGCGTCCGGACCCTGACCGATGTCGAGGTGCCGGCCGCCGAGCTCGAGCACTCGTGCCACCGTCTTCTGCTGGTCCTCGAGTGACGAGCTGGTGAGATCGAAGTGCATCTGGTTCGGACGGGTCTTCGGCTCGTGATTGGCGACAAAGCGCAGCTCGAAACCCGTGTCGTCGTTCGGGACCAGTACGACGCCGTCGCGCGTCTCCCAGCCGAAGACGCCGGACCAGAACCGTGCGAGTCGCTCAGGATCGTGTGCACCGAACGACAGCGTCTGGGGTTGAGAAGTCATCAGCCCTCCAGTCTGAGGACTGTCACGCTAGGGCGCGCGCCGATCACCCCGCAACGCAATTACCTACCGCTGAAGTGGGCGAGGCTCGTGATCAGACGGTCCGCGATGTCGGGTGGCCAGGGGAACGACGGAGCAGACAGCCGCTGATGGGCCAACCCGTGCAGACCGAGCCACAACGCGACCGCATCAGCCGCGGGATCGTTGCTCGTGGCAACGCCGGTGTCCACACACGCGGCGAATGCGTCGGCGATCAGCTGCACGCACTCCTGTCCGAGCGCGGACATGTCGTCCTGCGTCAACGAACTCGACCCCAGATCCGGCACCCAGACTCCGCCGAACATGATCCGGTAGCGGCCTGAATGGGCCGGCGCGTACTCCAGGTAAGCGGTGCAGATCGCGAGTAGCCGGTCCCGCGGGCCGGTTGCGGCGTCCGCCGCGGACCGCAGTACGGCGGCGAGTTCGTCGTACGCGTTGGTCAGGACGGCCAGCATGATCGCGGGCTGATCGGGGAAGTGGCGGTAGATCGACGGTGCGGCGATGCCGAGCCGGCGGGCGACCGAGCGCAGGGTGATGGCGCCCGGATCACCGGTCTCGTCGAGCAGCTCGGCCGCGGCCGCCACGATCTCGTCCCGCAGCCGGGCGCCTTCTCCCCGCGGGTTGCGGGCGCGCGGCGGTTCACTCTTGGTGGACATGACCGTAAGCATACGGCAGGAAACTTACGGGTGTTAGCTCTTGCATCCGGTCATGTTACGTCCGTATGCTTACAGGCGTTAGCTCAACAACATCGTCGGAGTGAGGCGGACCATGAACACCACCATCAGCACCACCGAGGTCGTACTGCCGGGGAAGGTCGCGGCCGAAGGCCTGCAGTTCCGTACTCGCGAGCTCCCGGCGCCGGCCGCGGCCCAGGTCACGCTGAGCATGGACGCGACCGGCGTCTCGTTCGCCGAGCAGCAGATGCGGCTCGGCAAGTACTTCAACCAGCCGCCGTTCCCGTTCGTGCCTGGGTACGACGTCGTCGGCACGGTCACCACGGTCGGCGCCGGCGTAGACCCCGCGATGATCGGACGCCGGTTCGCGGCGGTCACCAAGATCGGCGGTTGGGCCAGCGCACTGACACTCGACGCGGCCGATCTCGTCGCCGTACCGGATGGTGTCTCCGCAGCGGCCGCGGAGACTGTGGTGGTCAACGGCGTCACTGCCTGGCAGATGCTGTTCCGCAAGACCAAGGTGGAGCGCGGCGGCACGATCGTCGTACTGGGCGCGAACGGCGGAGTCGGATCCACACTCGTGCAACTGGCCAGGCACGCCGGGATCACGGTGATCGGTACGGCGGCGGAACGTCATCACGATGCGCTGCGTGCGTTGGGTGCGATTCCGGTCGACTACCGCGACCCGGAGCTGTATCAGCGGATCCGGGAGATCGCACCGGACGGCGTGGACGCGGTGTTCGATCACGTGGCCGGCGCCGGCCTCGTGGAGTCGTGGCGGCTGCTGCGCCGCGGCGGGACGCTGGTGTCGTACGGTACGGCGGCGCTGAAGGACACCGAGGGTTCGTCGCAGCTGCCGATCCTCAAGGTGATCGGGCGGCTGGCGTTGTGGAACTATCTGCCGAACGGCAAGAGCGCGCTCTTCTACAACTTCTGGGCGGGAAACCGCCGGCTGAACACGTTCCGCGCCCGGCTCCGCGAAGACCTCACCCAGGTGCTGCAACTGGTGGCTGACGGCGTACTGCGCCCTCAGATCGCGGCCGAGTTCCCGCTGTCCGACACCCGCTCAGCCCTGGCGCTCGCCGAGTCCCGCACGGTCGCGGGCAAGGTCATCATCATTCCTGACCGGTAGAGAGGGCGCTTACTTGCTTGAGGAAGACGATGCCGTCGAACGCGTCGAGGTTGGCTGGATCCAGCGGGACGTACGCGTAGTCGTTCGACTTCCGCGTGGTCACCTTAGGCAGAGCGCCGGTGTCCACGAGCGCTCGGTCCCAGGGGAGTGTTGAGAGGACGCCTTCGAGTGTGTCCGCGGCTGGGATGTCGTCGGCGACCGTACCGAAGTCTGACGCGAGGCAGGCGTAACGATCGCCGAGGTGCGCAGCGATGATCGCGCCCGCGCTCCACCACTCCAGCTCTTGCTCGCCGAACTGCATGACGCTCTTCGCCCGCTGCAGATGGAGGTTGTGGCAGAACACCAGCGCGGGACCCTGATCGGCGATGGCCCGCACGTTGGCAGCCATGATCGCGTCGCGGATACCTGACAGGCGGCCGATCCGGGCCGGTGATGTGTCGGCCAGCCAACGCTGGTAGCGCAGGAGGCCAACGGCTGTACGCCCGTACAGCTCCGCGCGTTCTCTGTCCTTTGCACTCAGCCGCGGCGCCTGGATCTCGAGCAGCGTCACCAGGTCGTCGGCGATCAGCCGCAGTTGCTGGGCGTCGGCGGATTGACCGATCGACTGAGTCGGGTCCATTACTGTGGCCTCGTTCGACCAGCGGTCGTCTGGGCCGAGCAGGGTGTCGAGCTCTTCCGGGGTGCAGGGGAGCGGGCCGTCGAGGAGTTCGATCAGAGAGGTCAGTGCCTCGCGCGGGCTCTCGGCCCAGTACTCCAACGGGCCGTCGAATCCGAAGAACCGGAGCTTGTCCTCGTGTTCCTCGTTGTACGCGCGCATCCACCGCACGAGCTCGCGATTGGCCGGACTCGTCCCGAACCGGTGGCTGAACCCACGCTCCATCACCTCGTCCAGCGTGCCGACGCCGGTAGCGACGTACTCATCGACGATGAGTCCCTTGAGACAGTCACTCTCGAGGGCGAACGACCGGTAGCCCTCGTTCTCGACCAGGTGCCGAAAGACGTCGTTCCGCAGGTCGCCTAGTTCGCCCACAAAATGCCTGGCCTCACCCAGCCCGAGCAACACAGGCTGGGTGCCTCGCGATCGGAGAAAGTCGGACACGGCCGGACCATCAACTGGGCGCGCACTCTCCTCGATATCCATGCCTTAAACGATATCGTTGAAGTTCTCACTGTAAGCTTTGTCGTGCTCTGATTGCTCAGGTGTAACGAGAACCCTCAATTCGTAGTGGAATCTCGCGCGGCCGGCCGGCCGGCGGGCGGCGGTTACGTGGGTGCGATGTACGACGTTCGCGCGCTCCCACTGTGGGTCGACTGGTACTGGTGGCCGCCCACAGCACCCATCCCACGCGAAGCCCACCTCATCGCCGGCACCGGCACCCCCGGCGACCTCGACCTGTCCGACACCCTCAACCTCATCGGCCGAGGCGCTCCAGGCCCCGCACCGGATCCCCACATATTCGCCCTCGCCATGGTGCCTCTCGCAGCCAAACACCTTGCCAGAGGCAACATCAACCAGGCCGAAGCAATGGCATCGATTCCATGGTCCAACGCACCTCCCGGTGGGCGCCGCGCTCTCCGCCGTACTCGACCCGATATACCACCAGGCCTCGGCCGCCGTCCGCCACCACCTGAACGTCGTCAAGGCCATCACCGCCCCAGCTCTCTGGCGAACCAAACCCGCGGGTGAATCGTCAGCTCACCTGTGACGGCATCAGCCGTCTTTAGCGAAGGCGGGGTAGAGGTTCGGTGGGGGATTTGTGGCGTCGGGCCAGCGCTGCGTCATGGCGTCGGACAGTTCGCGAAACCAGTGCGACAAGTCCGGGAGAACGGCGGCGCGGTCCGTCAGGGTGGTGAACACGCCGATCTGTTGGACGAGTTGGGCGCGTCGGCGCCAACTGTCGTGGGGAGTCTGGTCGGTGCCGGCGATCTGCGGCAGGCGAGTCACCCTGCCGGTAAGCGCCGCCGCCGCTCCAATCGCGAGCATTTGATCGTGTCCAGGCAAGCCGAGCGTGCCGCGGTACGCGTGATCTGCGGCGACCGTGATGGGTTCTGGAAGGACGGACCAGTGAGCGCTGTAGTGCGGAAAGGGATAGTGCAGGAACGACGCGTCGAATCCGATATGCCCGAAACCAGAGCCCTCGAAGTCGACAAGTCGGGCGCCTCGGTCAGTGACCAGGATGTTCGTCGGATTCAGATCGTTGTGCACGAGCGCGCCGTACTGGCCTGGTTCGTCCAGTTGCGAGCGGACGAAGGCGATATCGGCTCGCGTGCCGCGGGCGTTGGGGAATCCCAGCTCGTCGCAGGCCTGTTCGACGAGGTGCCATCGGCTGCTGCCTCCAGTCGCGGCTTCGGCGCCGGTGGTGACGTCCGCGGAGCCGAACTCCGCAAGAGCCAGGTCGTGCTCGGCGCGACGGCCCAGAGTGGTCGCGTGAAGCCGTCCCACGGTCCGTGCGAAATCCACCATCGCGGTTGCCGCGCGTTCGCGGTCGTTGCCGAGCAGCACGGTCTCCAAGGTCGGCCACGTCCCGAGGTCTGCCTGTACGACGACGCCCGCTTGGTCGTCGGCCATGATCACGCGGGCAGCCACGCCGCTCGGGACCGTGCGTAGGCCGGCGATCTCTCGCCGCAGGTACGCCGGTCCGCCGTGCCCTTCACCATCGACCCGCCTGGTCTTGACGATGACCGTCCGGGCTCGATCCTCCGGCGAATCGACGCCCAACCCAGCCAGGTCCCGGTCGAACACCAGCCGAGTGACGGGCGCCCAGTCGTGACCAATTTGCCGCGCATCGACAACCTCGGGGCGCTGCCCACACACGGAGGCAAGCCCGTCCAGCACGGCGCGACGGCGATCGTCCGTCAACGGGTGGTACATGCCAGACCCTCTTGGATTACCTCTGTGACGATCTGGGTGAATGCGTCGGCGGCTGGGGTGCGGTTGGCTTTCAGACCGGCCAGCGCGCAGGTGGACGGCGGCAGGTCGCGGAGTGGGATGGCGACGACGTCGGGGTGCTGGACGTGCTGTGCGAACGGCGCGACGGTCGGATGGATGAGTTGGCCACGTGCCAGCAGATAGAGCAACTCCGCGCTGTCGTTGACAGGTGCGTCGACGAACCGGATGAGTCGGCCCGATGGTGTCCTCGCCGGACAGGTCACCTCGGCGAGCTCGGCCGGGACGCCGTGGGGTCGCCGTACGTCGTGACCGACCAGGTCCTCAGTGGTCACCTCGGTGTGGCGAGCGAGCGGATGGATTCTGCTGACCATGACAACGCGCTCGTCGGTACTCAGCACCGGACCAACTGCGAGGTCGGACTGGTTGAGCGGGAGCCGCGTCACGACCAGATCGACCTCGCGGCGGCGCAACGGACCAAGCCGGTCGTCGAACGGCGTGGTCGTCAGTTCTACCTTGGCACCCCCGTAGACCGCTTCGTACCGTTCGATTGCTCGGCTCAAAACGTCCACTCCCGAGCCGGCGTTCAGCACGCCCACCCGCACCACACCTGGGCCCTGGCTCCGAGCTTGCGCCGTACGCAGAACTCGGTCGAGCCGAGCAATCGCAGGGCCAAGCTCGGTCTGCACCGTGCGCCCGGCCTCCGTGAGACTGACCACGCGACTCGTGCGGCGGACGAGTAGTTCCCCGCCAAGCTTCCGCTCCAGAGCCCGCAAGGTCTGGGAGACCCGCGAGGTCGTCAGGCCGAGTCGCTCGGCGGTGCGTCCGAAGTGCAGTTCCTCAGCCAGCACCAGGAAGAGGCGCAGTTCGCGCAACTCGACCTCGGGGATCATGTACCGACGCTACACGCTGCGTGGAGCAGATCGCCGTTGATGCCGCAAGCCTCACGCTGCCAGGCTCGAAGCTATGAAGCCCATCGCGGTAGGCGTCCTGACACCCCACACCGTTGACGGTCCACGCACAGAGCTGCGAGACATGGCCGGGACGCAGGTTCGCGTCCACATCTCAAGGACGCGGAACCCCTCAGGTGAACCGCCGACCTCGACAGCCGACCTGCTGGTGCAGACCACGCCGGCCGCCCTCGATGCGGCGGTATCGACGTTGCCGCTCGCGGCGCTCGACGTACTGGCCTTCGCATCGACGAGCTCGGGCTACGCCATAGGGTACGACGAAGAAGCAGCCCTCGTGCAGCGGCTGTCTGAGCGATGGGGCTTGCCCGCGTGCGCCAGCTCAGCGTCGGCGGTCTCGGTGTTGAGGGCGTACGACGTCGAGCGGGTCTGCGTCGTTCACCCGCCCTGGTTCGGGTCCTCGCTGAACCAGCTCGGCGCCGAATACTTTCGCAGCCAGGGCTTCGAGGTTGTCGACGCTCTGATCGCGGACCTTCCCAATGCCCCGGACCGGATCGAGCCGGCCGCCGTCGTCGATTGGATCTCCGACCACCTTAGTCCTCGCGCCGAGGCCGTGATCATCGGCGGCAACGGCTTCCAGGCGGCCGGCGCCGTACAAGCCTTGGAGAGCACGACCGGACGTCTCGTCCTGGCGGCGAACCAGGTCCTGCTGCGATCCATCCTCGACAGCTCCGGCGCAGCGATCGCCATCGACGGGTACGGCAGGCTGCTCAGCGACGCGCCGACTTCACCAGGCGGCGCGCGAGTGCGGGTTGGCCCTGGTTGAGGGAATGGTGCTGGCCCTGATGTGTCCGAGCGGGTTGTCGGCTTGGCTGGAGAGGCGCTCGCGCCAAAGCTCAAGGGGGGCTCATGATTCACCCGAACGATCGACAACCTTCTCAGTCATCACCGCGCCGGAGTCCGGGAGCCCGTGGTCTGCTGTGGCTACTGGCTCTGGTTTTGATCTGCGTGACGCTGCCGGCGTTGCCTGCGGACGCAACCTTCGCGGGTGCGAACGGTCGGATCGCCTTCCGCCGGTTCCTGAACGAGGAACGGACCTGGGGTGCGGTCTTCACCATCCGCCCGGACGGGTCGGGGGAGCGGCAGATCACCAGGCCGCCGCAGGGCTTCGTCGATCGGAACCCCGACGTCTCCCCGGACGGCCGACAGATCGCGTTCGAACGCGAAGGTGTCGACTGCGGACCGGACTGCAGCTTCGACGAGGTCTTCGTGGTGAACTCCGACGGAACCCACCTCAAGCAACTCACGCGGAACTCCGCTGGTCAGTCGTGCGGCACCGGCGGCTCCTGCAACGGAACCCCGGCCTGGTCGCCCGATGGCAAGCACATCGCCTTCACCCGCGCATCCGGACCTGTCGTCGACGACACGATCGAGAACGTCGGCATCTTCGTCATGAACGTCGATGGCTCCCATATCCGTCAGGTGACTCAGAAGGTGCGCCCGTCGCTGGCCGAGGACTCTGATCCGCAATGGTCACCGAACGGACGCGCGATCGTGTTCCAGCGGCGCAACGTCCGGACCGCCTTGCCGGCCGACGGCATCGCGCTCTTCGTCGTCGATCTCTCCACCCACCGCGAGCGGCGCATCACGCCGTGGGAGCTGCGGGCCGGAGACACCCCAGACTGGTCTCCGGACGGGCGACAGATCCTGTTTCACTCCAACGTCGACGGTCCCACCAACGTCTCGGCCAATCTGTACACGGTCCGCCCCGACGGAAAGGACCTGCGCCAACTCACCTTCGCCAGCGGCGGCGCGGTGCAGTACCTCGGCTCTTCCTACTCACCGGACGGCCGCATGATCACCTTCGGCCGCTTCCCCGAAACCGGCGGGATGAACGCAGACGTCCTCACCATGCGCCGCAACGGCACCCACGTCCGCCGCGTCACCCACACCTCCCTCTACGACAGCTACCCAGACTGGGGGCCGGCCTCCCGCTGATGCTCAGGGAAGTCGCGTAGCCGGGCACGTGCATTGGCTGGTGCGGACATTTGGGGGCTGCGGTTTGTCGGTGGGGCATGCCACAGTGCTGCGCATGACCGCATTCACCGAGACTGATGATCTGCAAGGAGCGACGTTCGAGGATGCCTGTCTGCGAGGGGCGCGGTTCGTCCGCACCGACCTCTCGGGCGTGGTCATGCGCGGCGTCGACCTCGACGGGGCCGACCTCGATGCTCCCTGGCTGCTCGAAGGCGGTGTCCTCAAGGTCAACGGCGTCGACGTCACCGCGTACGTCGACGCCGAGCTCGACCGCCGCTTCCCCGGGCGCGGGCAACGGCGAGCCGACACTCCCGAAGGACTACGGGCCGCCTGGGCCGCGCTCGAGACAGTCTGGGCAGCCACCCTTGACCGTGCAGCCGCGATGCCGGCCGGCGCGGTCGACGTACAGGTCGATGGCGAGTGGTCGTTCTCCCAGACCCTGCGGCACCTCGTGATGGCCACCGACACGTGGCTGCGCGGAGCGGTGCTGCAGATCGAGCACCCCTATCACCCGCTCGGCCAGCCCAACGTCGAGTACTACACCGACGGCTTCGACCCATCCGTCTTCAGCAACGACACACCGCCGTACGACGACGTCCTCGCGGCGCGCGCCGACCGGGTGGCGATGGTGCGCGACTACCTCGCCACCGTCACTCCCGAGGTGCTCGCCGAACAACGCGGCAACCCGTGGGCACCGGTCCATTCGGAGAGCGTTCTGTCCTGCCTGCACACCATCCTCGAAGAAGAATGGGAGCACCACCGCTACGCCGTACGCGACCTGGACGCAGTCGAAGCCGGCCGCGTCTGATCCCGCTAGCCGGCCTACCGACCGGCCAGTTCGGCGACGACGGGAGCGAGGGTGTCGGCGAAGTCGGCGCCGATCACGAAATAGGAGAAGCCGATCTCTTCGCGACGTCGTTGGATTTCTTCGGCGGCCGCCGCGGGGTCACTCGGCAGGATGACGAGCGAGTCTGCCGCGCGAAGCGCCGCGGTGTCGAGGTTGGGCCCCGCCATGAACGCACCGACACCGTCGCCGACAGCGGCGATGTGCTGGCCGAGCTCGATGTCGCGGTCCCCAGGAACGTCGCGTACCCGTTTCGTGGTTTCGACCCGGTCATCGTCGGATGGGAGTACGAACGTGACGCCGTCCGCGACTTCGAGCGCCAGCGCCTGCGACTTGGGTCCGCTCACCGCCATGATCACCGGCGTGTGCAGATCAGGGCCGTCAAACGTCCGCAGGGCGGCCACGGTGTCGCGCATCCGGGCACGCCGCTCAGCGGGGGAGACGGCAGGCAGCCCCAACTCGACCTCGATCCCGGGGCGGCCGGCGCCAAGGCCCATTTCGAAGCGGCCTCCTGTGAGCATCGAGAGTGAGTGGGCCTCCCACGCTGTATTCCAGGGCTCGCGCAGCGCGGCGGCATAGACCCAGGAGCCGACCCGCAGCTCATCAGCCAGCGCGGCGGCGGTCGCCAGCGTCGGGCCGATTGCGGGTTGCCAGGTAGGAACGTCAGGCATCAGCAACGTCGAGTAACCGTTGTCGGCGATGCGGCGCACGCGGTCTCGCCATGTCGGCAGGTCAGAAGTGATCGGCGCAACCACCCCGAATCGGAATGGCCTGGGGACTCGCGTGGTCAGGTCGCTCATCGTGGGGTCTCCTTGAAGCACCGCCGTGGTCGGCGATCGGTCCGTACGTCGGGCACCGTCCGTCCCGGAAACCTACCCGACGAACGGTCCTATCCACTGCCGGGAAGAGGCGACCTAGCTGGAGGTGTTTCTGCTGGGGGAGACGCGGGTTTCAGGTGGCGGCCTCGAGTACGGCGAGGTCTCGGGCCGCATAGCGGTGGTGTTCGGCTTCTTCCTTCAGGACCACTTTGAGGCAGCGGCGTACGACGTACTCCTGGTCGGGGTACGGGTCCGCGGGCTTGCGGGCGCAGACGCGGTCGAGTTCGGCTTCGGTGAGGCTGTCGACTTCGCGTCGCATCGTGGCCATGCGGGCGAGCCTTGGCACGAGGACCTCATCCAGCGTCGGGGTGGCTTCGAGGGTGAGGCCGAGTTTCGCTGACTCTTCGGGCGGCATCCCGCTGTGGGGGAGCCCCAACGGGTGGTGCGGCGCCGCCTCCTCGAGCACGGCATTGCCGAGCCACAGATCGCTGGCGCGGAGCAGGTGGCGTTGAGTCTCGACGAACGACCACTCACCGTCGACCTGCTCGTGCAGCTTGGCCTCGGGCAGCAGCCTCGCACGGTCGAGCGTCGCCTGCCACATGGCCTCGATGGCATCCCAGGCAGCGCGGTAGTCGTCGGGCGTCTCGGCGTCGCGCGCCAGGACCCGCGTGGGGTTCTGACGGTCGAGCTCGGCCTCGACGTACGCGGTCACGTCGACGTCGTTCACCACGACACGCTCGAAGCCGCCACCGACGTACACGTCGCTGCCATAGCAGTCGACGATCTTCAGCCCGCTGACCTCGCAATCGCGGATCTCGAGACCGCCAAGGTCGCACAGGTGGATGCGTCCACCACGGAACTGGTCACTCTGCACAAATTCAGTAGCCACCGACGAAGTCTCTCGCCCCCCACCGACATTTACACCCCGAAGCCCGGGGGAGTCGTAGCCTCGTTCCTCATGACGCAGCCAACCCAGGCAGCCCGCATCCGAGCCGCAACGCCCGTCGACAGCGATGCGCTCGCCGAGCTGCATGCCCGGTCGAGGGCCGTGTACTACGGAGCCGGGGGCCATCACGTGGCAGCGGTTCCCGACCAGAAGTACCGGGAGACGTGGCGCAAGATGGTGGTCGATACGCGACTCGCCGTACTGGTAGCGGTCTTGGGCGACGACATCGTCGGTGTGCTCACGCTGGATGCCCACGGAGCGTTCCCGACCAACGCGCCGGACGAGACGCGCGTGCGGCTCGTCGGAATCTTCGTCGAGCCGCACCGATGGTCGAACGGCGTTGGCAGCGCCCTGATGGAACGCTTCGTCTCGATCACACGCCAGGCTGATGCCGTGGGCGAGGTCGGTGTCTGGGAACGGAACTCTCGCGCCATCCGCTTCTACGAGCAACACGGCTGGACCCGCGACGGAACTTCACGTCCAGGCCCAGCCGGTGCGGACTATCTCGGTTTTGTGCACCTGCCGGCGGGGTCTCGAACTCAAGTCTCGGTCAGCTGACTGGAAGGGCAGCCCGTTCCTCGCCACCAGCGACAGTCACGTATCGGTCTGGCGCAAAGCCTGATCGCAGCAACGGTTAGCATCCACTTCTACACCCGCGAATTAAGCGCCGATAAGCGACATTATGTCAAGTATTAGCTGGGAGCCTGGTGTTTACGGCTTGGTGGCGACCACCGTGTAGTTCTCAGCCAACTCTGCGGTCCGACGAACCATCCCTTCGCTGGCGTCAGCTGCGACAACCTGCATGCCACGACCGGCGAGGCCAACCGCCAACTGTCCGGTTCCGCACGAACAGTCGAGGACGTGAGCGTTCGACGGCAGCGGACCGAGGACGTCATCGAACGACGCAGCAAACTCGGCTGGAGGCAACTTCGCATCCGAGATCAGCCATTCGTACACCTCGGCAAGCACGTCATAATCCGTCACAACCACTACCTCCGTCACGCGGCAGCCTCACGGTGAAACGTCAGTCCATCAGCGGACCAAGCCGAACACCAATAGGTTTCGCAAGGCCAACCCCTCCGCGGGTGGCGGTGCTCAGATGACTGAGCGGTTCAGTTCTGGTTGGTGGCGTTGGTGTCGACGCAGAGGACTCCCCTGTTGCCGTCTTGGTCGGCGATGACGGTGAGGCCGGGTGCGTTGGTGTCGTCTACGACGGTTCCGCCTGCGGCTACGGCGGCTGCGATTCGTTCGGCGGCTGCTTCGGGCGCTACGTAGACCTCGATGTGGATGCGCTGACCGGGGTTCTCGGGCTCGTCGCCGAACCACAGGTTCGGTACGCGGCCCGTGGCGTCCCGGATCTCGTCGCCTGGCGTTCCACGGCCTTGGGACTCCGCCGTTCCGGTCAGTAATGCGGCCCACACTGGCGCGATCGTCGCGGAGTCAGCCGTGTCCAGGCCGAGCTCGATGTCGCTGACCGAAGCCGGGTCGGCGCCGGCCTTGTGGTCGACCGCGATCTCGGTGATCCGTCGCGCCAGGTCGACGTCCTGCTGAGTCACCCATTCGACGACGTATTCGGTGCCGTCCTCGTCGCGGTAAACAGCGTCGTCGCTGACCAGTTTGAAGTCCACGTACCCATTGCCGATCGACACCCGCGGATGATGGCCGACCGCGTCGCCCGCCTCCCCCACAGCAGCGACGAACCGTACGCCGGCACCGAAGTCGTCGACCAGGAAACGGGCATGCAGTCCTTGGGCGAGCTTGCGCCAGTCGGTCAGGTTCGCCTCGGCGATCTGTGCGCCTTTCAGCATGTCCATGGCCGGGACCCTACCTGTCACACGAGCAATGTCACGAGGTCTGGAAGCCGATTGAACACATCAGGCAGACCGCGTACGCCGTCGCCCGCCGACTCGTTCGACAACGCGAGTTCGGGTCCGCTGTTCACCTCAACACCGGCAAGGCAGCGGAGGATGTTCCACCGCGTGTGCCCCAACCAGCCGCCAATCAGATAAACGAACCAGCTGGGACCTGCCGGCGGCAGCACTCCCCCGCCCGCCACGTACCCATCAAGAACCGCACGGAAAATGGCAGGCGCGACGTCATCAAAGCCTGGTCCCTTCGAAATGCTCAATGCAGTCGAGCCAAGCTCACCCGACACATCGAGCATCCCCGACAGTTCCCAATCGAGCACCACCGGCCGGCCGGCTCGAGCGAGCAGGTTCCACGGCTGAATGTCTCGGTGAGTGAGTACGACGGGACCCGGCCGTTCGCACGTCTCGACGAACCGCGCGATCGCGACGAACGTCTCCACCTGCGAGGAAAGCTCGTCGGCCCACGGCTGGCCCGTCGCCACCGCCCGCTCGGCAAGGTCGGACCAATCCTGCGGCACCGACTCCTCGGTCGAGACGTGATTCCACGAAACGTCAAGCCTGTGGATGCGCGCGAGAATCTCACCGATCTCGAACGCGTACGCCGCCGACACCGGCGCCTCGGGTACCTTCTCCCCCTCGATCCACCGATGAACGAGCGTCTGCCCATCCGCGGCGATCGGCTCCGGCATCGGAATCCCGGCAGCGAAAGCCGCCTGCTCGAACCGGAATACGTCCTCGACGAAGTATGTCGAACGGCGGTCGTCGACGTTCAACTCCTTCACCGCGAACGATCCCTGCTCGGTGTCGAGCCGGTACATCCGGTTGGCGTACCCACCGTGAACGCGGACCATCGGGCCGATCGGTGCGCCGAACTGCGAAAGGTCCACGCTACGCAATCTAGGACCCACGGCCGCTCCACGCACCGGAATTTTCAGTCGCCGGTCGTGCCGTCGATCGCCTCCCGGATGATGTCGGCGTGCCCGTTGTGACGCGCGGTCTCCTGAATCAGGTGCAGCAAGATCGCCCGCAAATTAGCCTCAGCCCCTGACGGCGTCGCGACCACATCGTCGAGCTCGCCGGCCGCAACGACCGCCCGGGCTCGCTCGTTGGTCCGCAGGTACTGCCCGACCACTATGTCGGCTGTCTCAGCAGGACCGATGTGGAAGTCCGTGTCAGGATCGCCGTCGCTCGGGAACAGATCGGGCTCGGCCACTCCCCCATAAATCCTGAGGATCCAGCCATGCTCGGTCTCGGCGAGATGCTTCACCAGCCCCAGCAGACTGAGCCCCGACGCCGTCATCGGCCGGAGCAACTGCTCATCGTCGAGCCCGTCCAGCTTGCCGAGCAGAGTGGCGCGGTGGAAGTCGAGCTGCTGAACCAACGCATCACGCTCGTCAGCCAACCGATTCGGCACGGCCCGCTCCACGGGCGACGTAAACACCATGCGCCGACGATACGACCGACGTACGACAGATTTGTCCCGATCAGGACAGCGGCAGAAGCGCTCGGTAGGCTCCGGCGTTGTGGAGCTGGATGTCGTCCCGGCCGTGTTCTTGCCAGGCGGTGCGGCGCAGGTGGTTTCTCGGTTGCGGTCGTCGGTTGGGGCGGCGAGGGTGCTGGCATGAGCGATGCAGCTGAGCGGGCCGAGGCCGCCAACGCCCAGGCACGACCGGTCCACATCGCTGACGGTCTCGTGACGCGGCCGGCGTCTACCGCGACAGTGCACGACTTCCTGCGATTCCTTCGCCGACGCGGTCTGGATTGCGTTCCTGGGCCCGTGAATGTTGCCAACGGCACCGAGTCCCTGCGCTACATCCCGGGTGCGAGTGGCGGCGACGCCTGGTACCACCAGCACACCGACCAAGGGCTGAGCTCCGCCGCGCGCCTGTTACGGAAGATCCACGACACCAGCCAGTCGTGGACTCCGCCGGCCGACGCGACCTGGCTAGCGCCCGAGGTCCCCGCCGACGATATCGTCTACTGCCACGGCGATCCGGCCCCTGGAACTTCGTCTGGAACGACAACACCGCAGTCGGCCTCATCGATTGGGACTATCTCCACCCCGGCCCGCGCCTCGGCGACATCGCCTATGCGCTGCAGTGGTTCGTCCCACTCCGGTCGGACGAGTTCGCCCTCGAGTGGCACCACTTCCACGAGATTCCCGACCGGCGCCACCGGATCGCGGTCTTCCTCGACGCGTACGGCGACCTCCCGACGTTCGATGTGGTCGACGCAGTCACCGCTCGGATGGCTGCGACCCGGGACTTGGTCAAGCAACTCGCGGAGGGCGGGCAGGAGCCACAACGCACCTGGGTACTGGACGGATCCCTCGACCGCGACAACAAAGAGATCGCCTGGATCCTCGAGCACCGCGACCTGCTGACCTGACCGGCAGATGCAATCTCGCAGCATTTGTGATTCCATTCACAAACGCGATGAGAGGACGAGACGCGTGGGTGCTCTGCGGAGGTGGCTGGACGGGCCGGCCGATACGTGGTCCCCGCCCGCGCCCAGCGATCTGACCTCCCCCTACCGCCTTCTGTTCTGGCTGACTCGGGCCCAGTCCCGCCGAATCGCGGCTGGTGCGATCCTTGGCACCTGCTGGACGGTCGGTCTGACGATTCCACCGTGGGTCCTGTCCCGCGCGGTGGACGACGGACTGGCCGCGGGCGACACGCCCGCACTCGTCGGCTGGGCGCTGGTACTGCTCGCGATCACCGTCCTCAACGCCCTGTTGGGAATCGCCCGGCATCGCACGATGACCAAGGTCCGGATGGACGCCTCGTTCCGCTCGGTTCGGGCGACGGTCTGGCACACGTCCCGCCTCGGCGCCTCGCTCGCACGTCATGTGAGCGCCGGTGAGGTAGTGACGGTCGGCATCGCCGATGTGTACACGGTCGCGATGGCCCTGACCGTCACAGGCCCTGGCGTTGGCGCAGTGATCGCGTACGGCGTAGTCGCGGTCGTACTGCTGACAATTTCGCCACTACTAGCCGCCGTGGTCCTGGCAGGAGTTCCGTTGCTCGCGATCGCGGTAGGCCCATTTCTGCGGCGAATCGAGCGCACCGGCGGCGAGTATCGCGTCCATCAGGGGCAGCTGACCACTCGCCTGGTCGACATCCTGGCCGGGCTGCGAATGCTCAACGGCCTTGGCGGGAAGGGTGTTGTCGCGGAGCGGTACGGCAGGCAGTCACAGGGACTGGTGCATCAGGGCTACCGGGTCGCCGGCCCGTCCAGCTGGGTTGGCGCATTGGCCGGCGGGCTGCCTGCGCTGTTCCTGGCCGCGGTCGTGTGGTTGTCGGCGCGGATGGCGGCGACCGGCGCCATCACCATCGGGGACGTGGTGGCCGTCTACGGCTATGTTGCGGTCCTCGTCGTACCGGTGTCGTTCTTCATCGAGGGCGCCGGTGACATCGCTCGTGCTCGGGTGGCCGGTCGGCGAATCATCGACCTGCTCAACCTGCCGGTGGCTGCCGACGCCGATGCTCCAGCGATCGTTCCGCCCGGTGGCGGTCCATTGGTCGATCCGCTGTCGAGTGTCCTGATTCGTCCCGGTCGGCTGACCGCGCTGGTCGCCGCCCGTCCGGCGGAGGCGATCGCGGTGATCGAGCGGCTCGGGCACGTAGGCACCGGGCAGCCCAACAGCACGACGCGGGCGAGCAACGATCCCGGTACGACGTGGGCCGATGGTGGTCCTGGTACGACGTGGGCCGGGGTGCGGATCGAGGAGGTGGCGCGGGACGAGCTGAGGCGCCGGTTGGTTGTCGCCGACAACGACGCGGAGGTGTTCGCGGGGACGGTCCGCGACATCGTCGCCGGATGCCGTGAACCCGACGACGACCGGATCCACGCAGCTCTCTACGCTGCCGTGGCCGAGGACGTCGTACAGGCATTGCCCGGCGGTCTGGACGCGTCGATCGCGGCCGGTGCCAACGACCTGTCTGGTGGCCAACGGCAACGAATCCGGCTCGCTCGCGCCATCTACGCCGCACCCGAGGTACTGCTCGCCGTCGACCCGACCTCCGCGGTCGACGCCAACACGGAAGCGGCCATGATCGACCGGCTCCGCGAGGCCAGGTGCGGCTCGACGACGGTGATCACGACCTCGTCCCCGCTCGTACTGGACCGTGCCGACGAAGTCATCGTCCTGGTCGACGGCCACGCGTCGTCGGTCGGGACACACGATGAGCTGTTGCGGACCGATCGCTTCTACCGGGACCTGGTCTCCAGAGCGCAGGGCGAGCATGAGTAGGCAACTGCCGATCGCGGACGCAGCTGAAGTCCGGACCGCAGCGCTCCGCGACCTGCGTGCGGACAAGCACGCCGTGGTCGCGATCGTCCTGGTCAACGGGCTCGCCGCCGCAGCCGGGCTCGTCGGTCCGTGGCTGCTCGGCCGAATCATCGACGCGATCCAGGCCGGCGGCGGCGACGTGCTCAGCAAGGTGGACCGTCTCGCCTTCGGCGCGGTGGTGTTCACCGTCGTGCAGACAACGCTGACTTGGTGGGCGCTCAAGATCGGCTACCGGTTCGGCGAGCGCACCGCTGCACGTGTTCGGGAGCGCTTCTTGCAACGCACGCTGGTGCTTGCGCCACGCGTCGCGGACCATCTGCCGACCGGGGATCTGATCGCTCGCGGAAGCACCGATGCGTCCGTGGTGGCGGCGACGTTGCGGTCCGCCGTACCCGAAGTGCTTGTTGCTTTTGTCCACGCTCTGTTCCTGGTTGTCGCTGTTGTCGTGCTGGATCCTTTGCTCGGTGTGTGCGGACTCGCGTGCCTGATCGGGGTCGCAGCGGCGGTGCGCTGGTATTTACGACGGGCCAGACCCGCCTACCTCGCGGTCGCTGCGACCGGTGCAGAAATGGCGGACGTCGTCGCCGGCACGGCCAAAGGCGCGCGCACGATCGAACTGCTCGGCTTGGAACACCGTCGAGCGGACGTCACCGAGACCGCCATCGCCGACGCGCGGTCCGCCCGTCTGGCCGCACTATGGCTGCGGACGGTCCTGTTTCCGTGGGCAGAGATCTCGCTAGCGCTGCCAGTCGTCGGAGTGCTGCTGGTCGGCGGCGTATTGCACACGAACGGCCTGGTCAGCATCGGAGTGGTCGTGACCGCGACGGTGTATCTGCGTCAACTCGCCGGCCCCCTGGACACGCTGATGCTGTGGATCGAACAGCTCCAGGGCGCGGGAGCGTCGTACGCCCGCGTCGAAGGCCTGGCGGACATCCCCGCCGAGGAACTCCCGTACGGCGGTGCCGCGCACGGCGACCGCATTCAGGTCAGCAACGCGCACTACAGCTACACCGGTGATCGGGACGTACTGCGCGGAATCGACCTGTCCATCCAGCCGGGCGAGCGGTTGGCCATCGTCGGCACGTCCGGTGCTGGGAAATCGACACTCGCACGTCTACTGGCCGGCCTCGACCGCCCTCACACCGGGTCGGTGACGATTGGCGGTACGCCGGTTGCCGACCTGCCACCGGAGCAGTTGCGCGAGCACGTCGTACTGATCACTCAAGACCATCATGTCTTCCACGACACCGTGCGCGACAACCTGCTCATCGCAAAACCTCAGGCAACCGACCAGGAGTTGTACGACGCACTCGGAGCCGTCGGGGCCGTGTGGTTGGACGAGCTGCCAGACGGGTTGGACACACACCTCGGCAGCGACACGAAGCTCGGCGACGCCGGCGCCCAGCAACTCTCACTCGCGCGGGTCGTCCTCGCCGATCCGCACACCTTGATCCTGGACGAAGCCACCGCCCAACTCGATCCCAGAACGGCGCGGCGGACAGAACAATCGCTCGCCGCCGTCCTCCGCGGCCGCACGGTGATCGCGATCGCCCACCGGCTCCAAACCGCACATGACGCCGACCGAATCGCCGTCATGGAAGCCGGCGAACTGGTCGAGCTCGGCACCCATAAAGAACTCGTCAACACCAACGGCAGCTACGGCAAACTCTGGCGCACCTGGCACACCTCATAGTCCAAGTGCGACGCCTTGTCGGCGCAAATCCTCAGCCGAGCAAGCGTTGCACCATCGCTGGGATCTGCAGAGCCGGCCCTCCCGCCTCTCGGTCTGCCAACGCACGTCGCAGCATGGCGACGTCGATCGAAGCCGGGTCAACCGCTGAGAGCGTCGCCCGCAATCGATCTGCCTGACCCCGGAAGATCATGGTCGCAAGCTGAGTCTCAAGCGGTACGACGGGAACCGCCACACCGTTCCAGTCGACGAGCGCGCGTTCCTGCCACACGGCTGTGCCGGACGTTTCCCGGAGCAGGTCGGCCGGGGCTCCTCCCTCGATGTGGGCCAGCTCGACCTTGACCCCTGCAAGCATCCAGCGGCCGAAGGTCCAGCGAGAATCGGCGTCACCAACGAACGTCATCACTGGCTCGGTCAGACTGCTGAACCACAGTGGGTCGGCCGCAATAGACCGTTCCGGCAGGACTTCCGCGGCGGCGCGGACGCCGGCCGACGTCGCCACCGCAACATCGATGTCCCCGGGCTGAATCGCCGCGCCGCGCAGCGCGGTTGCTGCGCTGCCGACCAGCATCCACTCCACGTCAGTGGGCTCGAGACGCACGGCGAGCTCCTGCAATGCCTCTGACCAGCTCATGCCGCGATGCTGCCAGCGAGCACCGACATTCCTTGGTCCCGTTGTACGAAAGAACATTTTATGGCTCCCGAGCACACCCGTTAGCGTCCGGCGCATGGATTGGAATGTGGTGTCGGCAGAAGAGTTGGTGGCCGCGTTGCGTACCGGCGACGTGACCTCGGTGGAACTGACCGAGGAGGCGATCGATCGAATCGAGCGGGATGACAAAGCGATCAACGCAATCTGTGTTCCGGACTTCGACAAAGCGCGGGCCGCCGCGCGCGATGCCGACCAGGCGCGCGCCCGCGGCGAGGACCGGCCGCTGCTCGGGATTCCGGTGACAGTCAAGGAGTCCTACAACATGGCTGGGCTGCCCACGACCTGGGGCATGCCAGAGCACCGGGATTACGTGCCGCCCGAGGACGCCGTACAGGTGTCGCGGCTCAAAGCTGCCGGAGCGGTAGTGCTCGGTAAGACCAATGTGCCGTTGGGGCTGCAGGACATCCAGAGCTTCAACGAGGTCTACGGCACCACCAACAACCCGTGGGATCACGATCGCACGCCGGGCGGATCCTCCGGTGGATCAGCCGCGGCCCTGGCGTCCGGGTACTGCGCGCTGTCCATCGGCTCGGACATCGCCGGCTCGCTGCGTACCCCCGCGCATTTCTGCGGCGTCTACGCACACAAGCCGACCCTTGGGCTGGCGGCCAGTCGCGGCATGGTCGCGCCGCCCGCGCCGGCCTTGCCGTCCGACCTCGACCTCGCCGTCGTCGGCCCGATGGCGCGCACCGCCCGCGACCTCACGCTTCTGCTCGACGTCATGGCCGGACCGGACCCGCTGACGCACGGCATCGCGTACGACGTGACCCTTCCTCCCGCCCGGCACGAGCGGCTCAGCGACTTCCGAGTCCTGGTCCTCGACGAGCATCCGCTCATCCCGACTGGATCAGCCGTTCGTGCAGCCGTGGACCGGGTGGCTGCCGCGCTGGTCGGCGGCGGTGCTCGGGTCGAACGGCACAGTCCGCTGCTGCCCGACCTGATCGAGGCCGCGACGCTCTACACCCAATTGCTGATCTCCAGTTCCCCGGCGCGCTTTCCCATCGACACACAGGAACAGCTGCGGGCGACCATCGATGGCCTGCGCGCGGACGACCAGAGCCTGGACGCCGCACGCTTGCGGGCCATCTTGTTCAGCCATGCCGATTGGATGGAGGCGAACCACCGTCGCGAAGTCCACCGCGAGGGCTGGCGGCAGTTGTTCGCCGAGTTCGACGTCGTACTGTGCCCGATCACCCCGACACCGGCGTTCCGGCACGACCACACACCCAATCTGCTCGAACGGCGCATCGACATCGATGGCGTCGAGTACCCGTACATGGACCAGCTCGTCTGGGCCGGCCTGGCCACCATGCCCGGCCTGCCCGCTACCGCTATACCGGCCGGACGGTCTCCCGAGGGCCTGCCGGTGGGGGTGCAGCTGATCGGACCGATGTTCGAGGACCGCACTCCGCTGCGGTTGGCCGAACTGCTCGAGCAGGAGATCGGCGGCTTCCAGGCACCGAGGTAGCTACGACTTCCTGCGGCTCGCCGAAAAAGTTTGGGCGGTGGTGTCGGATCGGGGTGGCAGAGTTCGTTGAAGAGGTGAACGAGCGCCTGTGACGGGTGCCGCTGAGTACAGGAGATGAACTGCGATGCAGTATCTGGTTTCGGTGATCGACGACAAGGACAGGACCTACCCGGACCTTCCGGAGGAGGCGGCTGCGGTTGATGCGTTCAACCAGCGGCTGGAGGACGAGGGGTACTGGGTGTTCGCCGGCGGTCTCGCGGACCCGAGCGCGGCGACCGTCATCGACAACCGCGGTGAGTCGGCCTTGCTGACCGACGGGCCGTTCCTGGAGTCGAAGGAGTTCCTGGCCGGGTTCTGGATCCTCCAGGCGCCGGACCTCGACGTCGCGGTCCGGCTCGCCACCGAGGGGTCGAGGGTGTGCAACCGCAAGGTCGAGGTGCGGCCGTTCCAGTGAGCTCGGTCCATGCAGCGGAGGCGATCACCCAGGCGCACCACGCGGAGTGGGCGCGGGTGGTCGCCGCCCTGACCAGGCGTTTCGGTGACCTCGACATCGCTGAAGAGGCGGCGGCCGAGGCGTTCGCCGTCGCGGTCGAGCGGTGGTCGGCCGACGGCGTACCTCCGAATCCGGGCGCCTGGTTGACCACCACCGCCAACCACAAGGCCATCGACCGGCTCCGGCGCGAGAGCAAGCGCGACGACAAACACAAGGAGGCTCAGATGGTGTACGACGACGACCCGCCTGAGCCTCTCGGGGTGATCGACGACGACCGGTTGCGGCTGATCTTCACCTGTTGTCACCCGGCGCTCGCGATCGAGACCCGGGTCGCGTTGACGCTGCGGATGGTCGGCGGACTGACCGTGGCCGAGATCGCCCGTGCGTTCCTGGTGCAGGAGACCGCGATGGGCCAGCGGATCACCCGGGCGAAGGGCAAGATCAAGGCTGCCGGTATCCCGTACCGCGTCCCGTCTGCGGAGGATCTCCCGGCCCGGATCTCCGGCGTACTCGCTGTCCTCTTCCTGGTCTTCAACGAGGGGTATCTGGCGACCGGGCCGGACACCGATCCCGTGCGACACGAGCTGACCGCCGAGGCGATCCGGCTGACGCGACTGATCCGCGCGCTGATGCCGACCGATGGTGAGGTGGCCGGCCTGCTGGCGTTGATGCTGCTGACCGAGGCACGCCGTACGGCGCGGGTCTCGGCGGACGGCGAACTGGTTCCGCTCGACCAGCAGGACCGGGGCGCGTGGGACAAGGAGTTGGTTGCCGAGGGCCATCAGTTGGTGCGGGAGCGGCTGGCGGCCGGGGTGCCGCCTGGTCGGTACCAGATCCTCGCGGCGATCAACGCCGTCCACACCTCCGCCCGCGACATCCGCGACACCGACTGGTCGCAGGTGGTCGCTCTCTACAACCAACTCATCCGCGTGGATCCGTCCCCGATCGTTGCCCTGAACCGTGCCATCGCCGTCGCCGAATTCGACGGCCCCGAGGTCGCGCTGGCTTCCGTCGACGCCCTCGAGGACAAGCTCTCCGGCTACCACGCCTACCACGCCACCCGAGCCGACCTCCTCCGTCGCCTCGGCCGCAGCCAACAATCCCGCGACGCCTACGACAAAGCCATAGCCCTGGCCGGCAACACCGCCGAAACCGCCCACCTGACCCGCCGCCGAAACCAACTCCACTGAACCGACGACTCGCCCAGGCTGGGTGAATTGTCTGCGACGGGTGAGACCGTGGGGCGCATGGAGATTCCTCGGGCAGCTGCGGTTGTGATTCGGGCGGGCAAGGTTCTGGTGATCAGGCGGTACTTGCGCCTCGGGACGGCCGCGGAGTGCGGGATGTGCGAGGCGGCTCAGGTGGTGGGGCCGACCTGCGGAGGACATCGGTACGCCGTACTTCCCGGTGGACACGTGGAAGCGGGTGAGACGCCGGAGGAGGCTGCTTTACGCGAGCTCGAGGAAGAGACGACGCTGACGGCGAGGATCGACCGGTTGCTGTGGACGGGGAAACATCACCGGCGTCCGGCGTCCTACTTCCTGGTGAAGGACGTCGAAGGGGTGGTCCGGCTGTCCGGCGACGAGGCGGTTGCGCACTCTCCTGAGAACAGTTTCGAGTTGTATTGGGCGGAGCTGGGCGAACTCGCGGGGTTGGGCATGTTTCCCGATGAGGTCGAGGCGCGGCTCAGTGCGACGGTAGGTTGATCCGATGAGCGCTCGGCTGGTCGGGTTGGTGGGGACTTCGGGGGTAGGGAAATCTTCGACGGCTCGGCAGTTGCAGTTGGTGCTGCCGGAGCCTTATCTGGTGGTGGGGCTGGATCACTTCTTCGACATGTTTCCGCAGGACTGGGGTGGGCATCGGCGCGGGCCTGGTCCTGGGTTCTGGCAGGACGTGGTGACCGACCCGGACGAGAAGCCTCGGATTGTGACGCACTACGGGGAGGCTGGGCGGCGGTTGCTGGCCGGGATGCGCGCGGCGGTGGTCGCACTGCTTGCTGCGGGCAACAATGTGATTCTGGACGAGATGCCGGTCGACGAGACTGTCATGCCGGCCTGGCGGCGTGAGTTGGCTGGTTACGACGTGTTCTGGGTTGAGTTTCGGGCGCCGCTCGAGGTGATCGAGGCTCGGGAGAAGCTACGGGATCATGGTCGGCACCTGGGGAACGCGCGTGGGCATTACGGATTCGGCTTGGACGGGCACTTCGATCTCGTCGTCGATTCGGCTGTCCTGTCCCCCGACCAACGCGCGACCGCGATTGCTGAGGCTCTAAGAGCCCGTTCGGTGGGCTACTAGTCTGGTTTGGCCGAGGAGAGTGTTTTGGTCGGCTCGGAGCATGTCTTCGTCGGGGGCGTAGCCTCGGTCGACTCGGGCGCAGGTTTCCAGCCAGAGCAGCCAGTCTTCCCAGCCGTGCGGGATCATGTCGGCGGTCTCGACCGTGACCAGGCCGGATCGCGACCAGTGGCCGCGCCACCAGTCCGGCGGGAGCCACGTGCATAGGTCGGGACCCCAGCGTTCCGCGAGGTACGGCGGTGGTGTCAGGTCAGGCGCAGTGCGGATACCTGGTACGACGACGCCGATCGAGCCGGTCGGAGTGAGGAACTCGACGCAGGACGCGAGGTAGTCCGCGCCGGTGCCGAAGTAGTTGTACGCGCCGATACTAACGATCGCGTCGAAGAAGCCGTGTGAGTACGGCAGTTTGTGGGCATCGGCCTGGATCGGATGAACGCGGCCGGCGAGGCCGGCCGCTGTGATGCGTTCCCAGTTCTCGGTCGGGTCGACCCAGAGGTCGGTCGCCCAGACGTCGACGTCGTACTCGCGGGCCAGGAAGATCGAGGTCAGCGCCGTACCGCAGCCGAGGTCGAGGACACGCATCCCCGGCCTCAGTGTCATCACCTGCATCAGGGCTTCGGCGGACCACAGGGGGTGTGGGCCCATCAGGTTGTCGACGACCCATTGCGGGTCGTAGGTGTTGGACCGTGGATAGCGGTCGAGGGTGAGCGCTTCGCGCAGGAGGTCGCTGGTCATGTGGTCGACAGTGCCAGCGGGATCCGAGGGATCACAACCGAATTTTGTGGCCAGGAATAGTGGATTTCATTGCCTGAAAGGCTTATTCTGGCCGAATGCAGAATTCGCAGAAGAATGTCACCCTGCCAATGAACTTATCAGCTGGAATTCGCGCTGGCAAGTCCGCGGAATTCTTCCAGGTCGGGGACCTGCGGGTCCGGCGGATCGGGCTGGGCACCAAGCGGCTCGCCAGGGACGGGTCGGGCTCGCGGGAGCAGGCGATCGCATTGCTGCGACGGGCTGTGGAGCTCGGCATCAATCACCTCGACACCGCCGATTTCTATCCGAGCTACGCCCCACCCGACGGGCCGGCAGGTGCCTTCGAGTCGCTCGGCTGGGCGAACGGCGTCATTCGCCGTGCGCTGGCGCCGTACCCGGATGAGCTCGTCATCGCGACCAAGGTCGGGCCGACGGCGGACGGGCCCGCGCGGCCTGATCAGTTGCGGGCGTTGGTCGAGGCCGATCTGCGCGCGCTGGGGGTCGAGACGCTCGATCTCGTGTATTTACGGCAGGCCGGGATGGATTCGGTGGCCGAGCATTTCGGGGCCCTGGCGGAACTGCAGGCCAAGGGGATGATCCGGCACCTGGGTCTGACGAGCATCCGGGCCGAACACCTTGCGCAGGCTCAGGAGATCGCGCCGGTGGTGGCGGTGCAGAATCGGTACGGCGTTGGGTACGGGCGAGTGAACGATGAACTCCTACGCCTTTGTGGGGAGCAAGCGATCGCCTTCGTGCCGTACTTCGCGTTGACCGCGCAGGCTCGGGAGACGGGCGGGTTGACCAGTCACGAGGCGATTGAGGACATCGCCACTCGGTGCGGCGCTACTCCCGCGCAGGTCCGTCTCGCCTGGGCGCTGCAGCGGGGTGATCACGTCCTGGTCATCCCGGGCACGTCGAGCCCGCATCACTTGCAAGACAATCTCCAGGCAGGCTCGATCCACCTCTCCCCCGACGACATCACCACCCTCAACAACATCACCGATTAGAGCTGACGCTGGAGCGGCGGTTAGTTCGTGAAGGTTACTTCTTCGGTGGGTTGGACTGCGGCGGTGCGGCCGGGGGCTCGGTGGTATTGCCAGTAGAGGTTGGTGTGGGCGATGACCTGGTCGGGAGTGGGGGCGCCGTATTCGCTCAGGTCTTCGGTGGTGTGGGCGTCGCCGACAAGGGTCACGTCGTAGCCGCGGACCATTGCGCCGTGGATGGTTGAGCGGATGCACTCGTCGGTCTGAGCGCCGCTGACGACGACGTGGCCGATGCCGGCGTTGGCGAGGACGTCCTCCAGGTCGGTGTCCTCGAACGAGTCCGCATAGATTTTGTGGACCAACGCCTCTGACTCGTCCCGCTTGAGCTCGGGGACGAACTGCCACTCGTCGCTGCCCTTGACCAGGCTCTCGCTGGAGTGCTGGACCCAGATGACCGGCACGCCACCGGCGCGGGCCTTGCTCACCAGAGCACTGACGTTCGCCACCACTCGGTCACGCTCATATGAGCCGTCGACGACGCCGTTCTGGACGTCGATCACCATCAGCGCCGTACCCGGTCGATCTGCCAGCGTGGACATGCCGATCCCTCCCAAACTAGGTGTACGGCGAACGCTAGCCAGCCCCGCCGACAGTTTCAGGAGACCTGCCAGCTCCGCAGCCGCAACCGCACCGTCGGCACGTCGCCGTCATCGAGCTCCTCGGCCCGCCGCACGGCCGCCTTCACCGGCAGGATGTACCGCCTGTCCTTCGGAAACATCGACGTGTCCCACACGCTGTCCCCGATCTCGGCCTGCACCGGAATCATCCCCCACCCGTACGTCACGAAGTTCGACTCCGCCTCGAAATAGGCGCTCTCCTCGTCGGGTACCGTGATGAAATACCACGGCGCCGGACCACGCCAGTACCAGATCTCGCCCGCGAATTCGATCTCATTCACCGTTGGTTGCCTCCAGCATCCGTTGCGCAAGAGCTCGTGAAGCGTCGATCACTTCCGGCCCGCCGCGAATGTGGTACGGCGCTCTGATCGTGGTGAGCTGACCCGCATACCAGTCGGGCTCGTCGGTGCTCGCGACCAGGCGGGTGTGCCCGTCGTCGATGGCCTCGAGCCGCCCCATACTGCGAGGGAACCACCAGCCGGACTCCTCGCGTGGCGCGTCGATGACGACCTCGACCTTGTACTTCCAGCCCATCGCAAGGTGCTCCTCCACCGCGGCCAGCGGATCGAGCTCCGGCGGTGTCGTGAAGGACGATCCTTCCGGTTCGACGCGAGTCACCTTGTCCACCCGCAAAACCCGCTGCGAATTCTTCCCGTGTGACCAGCACAGCAAATACCAACGACCTCGCCGTACGACGACCGCCCACGGATCCACGTCCATGGGCCATTCCTCGTCGCCATGCCGGCGGTAATGAATCAGCACCCGGCGAGATTCCGTGCTGTGTGAAACCAATGCGGCCGTGATCTCGGGATCCGGCGTCCGCGCACCGGGATCCGGCCCGCGCGCGCTCACTCGGCGTACGGCGTCCGTCGCGCGCGCGACCGACTCCGGCAAGACCCGGATGATCTTCCCGAGCGCGATGTCCACCGGGTCGTCGGCCCCGCGTGGCCCTTCGAGCACGGCCATCACCAGGCCGAGCGCCTCGGTCGCGGTGAACATCAGCGGTGCCAGCCGCAACCCGCGGCCGACGCGGTACCCGCCGTACGGTCCACGCGTGGACTCGATCGGGATGTCGGCCTCGCGCAGGATCGCGACGTACCGCCGGGCGGCCCGTTCGGACACCCCGAGCTTCTCCCCCAGTTGGTCGGCCGTGATGCCAGGACTGTTCTGGATCAGCTCCAGCACCATCAACGTCCGAGCCGTCGGACTCACGTCGTGCGCCACAGGTGGCATTTTTCCGGAAGGGGACCGTCCGGAACAACCCAGCAGCCAAAGTGCTCACGGGACGAGCGCTTACTCTGCGAGGATCGGACCATGCGAGCGGACCGGTTGGTAGCGGTGCTGCTGCTCATGCAGGCGCGCGGCCGGGTGACCGCGGCCGAGGTCGCAACCGAGCTCGAGATCTCTGTCGCGACTGCCCGCCGTGACCTCGAGGCGCTCTCGACCGCCGGCATCCCCGTCTATCCCCAGCCAGGCCGCAACGGTGGCTGGCAGCTCGTTGGTGGCGCGCGGACCGATCTCAGCGGCCTCACCTCGACCGAGGCGCAGGCGCTGTTCCTACTGGTCGGTCCGGCGGCGGCCATTGCGCCCGATGCGAAGGCCGCGCTCCGCAAGCTCGTACGAGCGTTGCCGGACACCTTCCGCGCGGACGCCGAAGCCGCCGCGGAAGCTGTCGTGATCGATCCGGCCCGCTGGGGTGAGCACGTGAAGGAACGCCCGGAGCTGGTCCGCCGGCTTCAAGATGCCGTCGTACGGCGTCAACGGGTGAAATTGGTCTACCAGGGGCGCGGCCGGGAGCAGTCCGCTCGGCTGGTCGATCCGCTCGGGCTCGTGGACAAGGACGACATCTGGTACCTGATCGCACAGACCGACACCGGTCGGCGGACGTTCCGGGTCGAGCGCGTGGTGTCGGCCGAGCTGACCGCGGAGTCGTTCGAGCGGTCGGCTGACTTCGACCTGACGGCAGAGTGGGGCGAGATCGTGGACCGGATGGAAGAGCGTCGCTCCGGGCTGACCGCGACAGTGCTGATGGACGAGCGGTTCGTCTGGGTCATGCAGGACCGGATCGGCCGGCAGTGCGAGGTCGACGGGATGGAGGGCGACCGGGTCCGGCTGAAGATCACGGCGCCCACTCCGTTGATGATCGCGCAGCACCTGGCCGGCTGGGGTGGCTCCGTCGAGGTGACGGGTCCGCCTGAGGTTCAGGCCGAGCTCGCCCGCCTCGGCCGCGAACTGTCCGATCGTTACGGCAGCGAGGGTCGAGGTGGACCAGTCACGTGAGTAAGGTGCGGTAGTTCGTCTCTGGTTCCCACGTCGAGTTACAGGAAGCGTCCGTGACCACATCCCCTCCCCAGCCGCCGCAGAACCCCTACCCAGGTCAGCCGGGCGGTTACGGGCCGCCCGCGGAGCAGTTCCCGCAGTACGCGCAGCCGACCCAGCAGCCCTACGGTCAACCGCAGCAGCCGCAGCAACCGCCGGCCCAGCCGTACGGTCAGCCACAGCAGCCCTACCCACAGCAGCCGTTCCAGCAGCAGGCGCCGTACCAGCAGGGCCAGTCGTTCCCCCAGCAAGGTCAGCCCTACCCGCAGCAGGGTCAGCAGCAGTACCCGCACGGCCAGCAGGCGTTCGCGCCGCAGGGTCAGCAGCAGTGCCGGTTCTGTGGTGGCTACCCCGCGGTCGACGCGACCGTGCGCGGGCACCAGGGCATGATCATCTTGATGCGGTTCCTGAAGCTGCGGGGCCCGTTCTGCCGGACCTGTGGCATCGCGTCGGTGCGTGACATGACGTCGAAGAGCCTGTGGCAGGGCTGGTGGGGTATCGGGTCGGCGATCATCAACCCGATCACGATGCTGATGAACATCGGCCCGATGCAGAAGTTCAAGAGCCTGCCCGAGCCGGCCCGTGGTCCCGGCCAGCCGATGAACCCGGGCAAGCCGCTCTTCCAGCGCCCCGCGATCCTCGGTCTGCTGATCCCGGTCGCGGTGATCGGCCTGATCATCTTCGCCAGCCTGCAGCCGACCCCTTCGAACGCCGACGTCGGCCAGTGCGTGCTCAACAAGGGCACCACCAGCGACCCGAACGTCAAGGTCGTCGACTGCGGCTCGACCGACGCCGAGTACCGGATCGTCGGCAAGCTGGACGACACCACCGACGACAGCCGGTGTCAGGAGTTCGCCGGGTCCGAGGCGTCGTACGTGTACGAGAGCGGTTCCACCAAGTACACGCTCTGCCTCGCCAAGGTCTGACAGTGCGCGTAGCCCGGCGGCTCGATCCGCCGGGCTGCGGGTGCTAGGGGTAGTACCCCTCGACCGGCACGCGCGCTTCGTCGTACAGAGCCGGACCTTCTTGCGGTACGGCGGGGAAGTCGCCGGTCGACTTGAGTCCGCCGAGCTGCTCCCCCGACAGCGCGTACACGACCCGTCCGATCCCGGAGCGAGCCAGTGCACCGGTGCACATCGGGCACGGCTGACAACTCGTGTACATCGTCGTACGAGCGGCATCCTCGGCCGGCAACTCGCGGGCCGCCCACACCGCGATCTTCAGCTCCGGGTGGAGGCTGATGTCCCGGTCGGTGATGGTCGTGTTCTGCGCCTCGACGAACACAGTCCCGTCCGGCCCGACCAACAGCGATCCGAACGGCGGATTCCCGTCCTCCCGCGCGGACGCGGCCAGGCCGATCGCTTGGCGAAGGTATCCCTCGTCTTCCGGTGTCACGTTGTCTCCCATCGTCGCTGCGCGCCGATCGTAGCCCTACTCACTGACGGGACGAAGGAAAGTCGGTGGCTCGGGCGTGCTGGGAATGGGAGCGTAGGCGGGTGTTGAGTGTGCTGGGGATCGAGGTCTCGTCCGAGCTGCTGGAGAGGTGGGTCGACTGGCTGGCGCCTGATGAGCAGCCTTTCTTTCTTACCGTGAAGCAGGCGGCTGAGTGGGAGTTGCCCGTGGACGATGCGCGGGAGGCGACTGCGGAGCAGCGGGACACCTACCGGGTGTACGGCGTCGACGGGACGGCTGTCCGGGTGAGTTGGCTGGACGAGGCGGCGTACGCGGGTCTGCCGAAGGCGACGCGGGCGGGGTTGGTACGGGCTCAGGTGCGCCACGACCGGGCCGCGGTTCCGACGGTGCGCCGCTGGGCGGACGTGGTCGGGCCGGGGGTTCGGCAGCAGGCAGATGGGCATCGTTTCGTGTGGTGGAAGTCCTTGCTGCAGGAGGCCGATGTGGTGTTGCCGCGAATCGTGAGTGAGGACCTCGGGCCGAGCCGGCACGCTGAGGTTCGCAACTGGCCGAGTGAGTTCCCGCGCGCTCGTGAACTGGCCGGGACGTTCCCGAGGGGCAGCGGACCGAACTGCTTCGGGACAGTCATGGCGGTCTGCGGAATCGACGGCGCCGAGGACGTTTGGATGCAGCGGGAGCCGTTCGAGCGGTGGCTGGCGGATCACACGGTCGCGGGCGGGCGGGACGACGTACCAGGCACTGTGTTCGTGTGGCGCGACGCCGGTCTGGCAGTGCAGCACGCGGCGATCACGATCGGCGACGGCTGGATGGTGCACAAGCCGTCGCAGTCGTGGATGACGCCGCGGAAGGTCCGCAGCGTTGGCGAGGTCAAGCGGAGCACTCGGACTGCCGGCTGGCGGTTGCAGCGACGTAGGGTGCAGGTGTGAGGCTGCTCGTCACTGGGGCCGCTGGGTTGCTGGGGAGCGAGCTGCTGCGATTGGCCGAGCACGACGTGGTGCCGACGTACCACTCTCAGTCAGTGCCGGGCGGGGTGCAGCTCGACGTACGACGACGAGCCGACGTGGCGGACGTGATCCGCAGAGTCCGGCCGGACGGGATCATCCACGCCGCGTTCAAGCAGTCCGACTGGGCGACGACGGCCGACGGACCCGCCAACCTCGCGATCGCCGGACAGGATCTACGGCTGGTCTTCATCTCGAGTGATGCGGTGTTCGGCGGGCGGGACACGCCGTACGACGAGGACGCGCCGCCAGGCCCCAACACACCGTACGGCGCGGCCAAGGCAGCGGCCGAGACAGCCGTCCGGGCGATCGCTCCGTCAGCCGTCATCGCGCGTACGTCGATCATCGTCGGCGACGACTGTCGCTCGGCGACCGAGCGATTGGTCCACGAGTTGGCCGCGGGTCAGCCTGGGTCGCTGTACAGCGGCAACATCCGCTGCCCGGTCCATGTGAGCGACCTGGCCGCCGCAGTCCTCGAACTGCTCACGTCGGACCACTCCGGCATCGCCCACGTCGGCGGTCCACAACCGATGACCCGCCTCGACCTCGGGCGAATGATCGCGATCCGGGACGGACTCGATCCAGCGCGGCTGCACTTCACCGTTGGTGAGTCGTCGGACGTGCGGCTGGACAGCCGCCGCACGCAACAACTCCTGAACACGCGGCTGCGGGCGCCGGAGGAGTTTCTGCGGATCAGTCGTTGACGGTGCTGGTGATGGGCGTGCCGACCTCGACCGTCCGGCTGACTGTGCAGAGGCGGTCGTGGGACATCTTCACCGCGCGTGGGAGGGCCTCGCGGGCCTGGTCGCCGGCCTCGCCCTCGGGAAAGCGGACGGTGAACTCGAGCGCGAGGTTCTCCAGGCGGTTGCCGTCGTCGTCGCGGAGCTTGTCACCACTCACCACAGCGCGGAACTCGGACGGCTCGGAACGGCGGCTGACCACGATGTCGACGTCGATCGCCGAGCAGGTGCCGATGGCGGCCAGCAGCAATTCGACCGGGGTGAAGTCGGTGTCCGCGCCGCCCGAGCCGACGCGGAGGGTGCCGCCCCGGACGTTGCGGACCTCGTAGCTGCTGTTGGCGAGGCGCTCGAATTCCACCTGCCGATGTGTGTCGCTCATAACCGCCATATTCTGTTGCCAAAAGCAACATCAAGAGGAGAGTCTCAGAGGTTCTTCAGGGCGTCGGTGACGGGGGTGTCGCCGGCGATCAGCTCCAGGGTCCGGCCGATGGCGGCGGGGGTGTCGCAGAGGCCGGCCAGGACCAGGGCCACGTCGTCGCGGCTGATGCTGCCGCGGCCGGTCTTGTCGGCCAGCTTGACCTGTCCGGTGCCCGGGTCGTTCGTCAAGCTGCCGGGGCGGAGGATCGTCCAGTCCAGGTCACGGGCACGCAGGTCTTCCTCGGCCGCCCACTTCGCCTTCAGGTAGATCGTGAAGGACGAGTCGTCGGTCAGCGAGTCGGCCTGGTCCGCGCCCATCGAGCCGACCTGGATGTGCCGGCGCACACCGGCTTGCTCGGCGGCGTCCGCGAACAGGGCCGCGGCTCCGCGATCGACCGTGTCCTTGCGCGCGTTCCCGCTGCCCGGCCCGGCGCCGGCCGAGAAGATCGCCACGTCCGCCCCGGTCAGGACCTCCGCCACGGCCGCGGCATCGTCGTGCTCGAGGTCGATCACCGCGGCCTGCCCACCGGCGTCCGCGATGTCACCCAGCTGATCGGGGTTCCGCACCAGCCCGACCACTTCGTGACCGTCACCGCTCAACAGCTTCGTCAGCCGCAACGCGATCTGCCCATGTCCGCCCGCAATCACCACTCGCATACCCCGAGCCTAACCGACGTCCACCGGCCCTCAAGGCCGTTGCCGACCGCACCTACCGCTGGTCGTTCCGAAGGACGGGCCTGAGGGCTTCCAGTACGGCGGGGTCCTCGATGGTCGAGGGGATGGGCTCGTTGCGGCCGTCGGCGATGTTGCGCATTGTTTTGCGGAGAATCTTTCCGGAGCGGGTTTTCGGGAGGCCGTCCACGACGGAGACGTCTCGGAAGGCGGCTACCGGGCCGATGTCTCGGCGGACAGCGGCTACTAGCTCCTCGCGTAACGTCGCTTCTGAGATGGTTACGCCGGCTTTGAGTACTACTAGGCCTCGGGGCAGCTGGCCTTTCAGGGGGTCGTGTACGCCGATGACCGCGCACTCCGCGACGGCAGGATGCGTGGCCAGGACGGCTTCCATGCTGCCGGTTGACAGGCGGTGCCCGGCCACGTTGATCACGTCGTCCGTCCGGCCCATCACGAAGACATAGCCGTCGTCGTCCACGTAACCGGAGTCGCCGGACAGGTAGTAGCCGTCGTACTGGCTGAGGTAGTTGTCGATGTAGCGCTGATCGTCGCCCCACAGCGTCGGCAGCGCGCCCGGCGGCAGCGGCAGCTTGAGCGCGATCGCGCCTTCCTCGTTCGGGCCCAGCGCGCGGCCGTCGCCGCCGAGGATCCGCACGTCCCAGCCCGGCATCGGGACGGTCGCCGAGCCGGGCTTGGTCGGCAGCGGCTCGAGTCCGCGCGGGTTGGCCACGATCGACCAGCCGGTCTCGGTCTGCCACCAGTGGTCCACGACGGGTACGCCGAGATGCTCGTGGGCCCAGTGGTAGGTCTCCGGGTCGGTCCGCTCCCCCGCGAGGAACAACGTCGTGAACGTGTCGAGCGGATACTTCGCCACCTCGGCGGCGGCCGGGTCGAGCTTCTTGATCGCGCGGATCGCGGTCGGCGCGGTGAAAAGCGCCTTCGCGCCGTGCTCGGAGATCACCCGCCAGAAGGCGCCGGCATCCGGCGTACCGACCGGCTTTCCTTCGTAAAGTACGGAAGTTGCGCCGACCAGGAGTGGCGCGTACACGATGTACGAGTGGCCGACGACCCAGCCGACGTCGGAGGCGGTCCACCACACATCGCCCGGCCCGATGTCGTAGATGGCGCGCATCGACCAGGCCAACGCGACCGCGTGGCCGCCGTTGTCGCGGACCACACCCTTCGGCTTCCCGGTCGTGCCCGAGGTGTAGAGGATGTAGAGCGGATCGGTCGCGGCCACCTCCACCGGCTCGGCGGGCTTGGCCCCCGCGGCGAGCGTGGCCCAGTCGAGATCGCGGTCGCCGAGCTTGGCCAGAGCAGCCTCGCGCTGCAGGACGATCGTGTGTTCGGGCTGGTGCTGGGCGACGTCCAGGGCGGCGTCGATGATCGGCTTGTACTCGACCACGCGCGTCGGCTCGATCCCGCAGGACGCTGCCACGATCACCCGCGGCGTCGCGTCGTCGATCCGGGCCGCGAGCTCCTTCGGCGCGAACCCGCCGAACACGACCGAGTGGATCGCGCCGAGCCGTGCGCACGCCAGCATCGCGACCACGGCCTCGGGGACCATCGGCATGTACACGATGATCCGATCGCCCTTGCCGACCCCCAATGACGCGAGGGCGCCGGCGAACTGTGCGACCTCGTCCCGCAACGCTGAATAGGTGTAGCTCGACACGGTGCCGGTGACCGGCGAGTCGTAGATCAGCGCGACCCGATCGCCGTGACCAGCCTCGATGTGCCGATCGAGTGCGTTGTACGACGTGTTGAGCGAGCCGTCCGGGAACCACCGGTACAGCGGTGCGTGCGACGAATCGAGCGCCCGTGTCGGCGGCGAGGTCCAGCTGATCGCCTCCGCGGCCTCGAGCCAGAACCCGTCCGGATCATCCAGGCTCCGCCGGTAGCTGTCCTCGTACGCACCCATTACGTGACCTCCAAAACCAGCCGTTGTCATCATCGTGGCAGGGTTGGGGCATGACGGTAAGGGTCGATGAGGTGCGGGCGGCGGCGGAGCGGATCGCCGGTCGGGTACGACGGACTCCGGTGATCGAGGTGGCACCGGGACTCACGTTCAAGCTCGAGCACTTGCAGCACACGGGCTCGTTCAAGGCACGCGGCGCGTTCAACCGGCTGCTGTCGGCGAAGGAGAGCGGCGAGCTCACTGGGCAGGGCGTCGTCGCGGCCTCCGGCGGGAACGCGGGACTCGCAGCGGCCTACGCGGCCCGCGAGCTCGGGGTACCCGCGCGGATCTTCGTCCCGGTGAACGCGCCCACGCAGAAGGTCGCGAAGTTGCGCACGCTCGAGGCCGAGGTGATCCAGGTCGGCAACGAGTACGCCGAGGCGTACCAGGCTGCCCTGGAAGCGCAGGACACTTCGGGCGCGCTGTTGGTGCACGCCTACGACCAGCCCGAGATCGTCGCCGGCCAGGGCACGATCGGGCTGGAGTTGCTCGAGCAGGTCGGCACGTTCGACACCGTCCTGGTCGCGGTCGGCGGCGGCGGTCTGATCGCCGGCATCGCGACAGCACTCGGCGGCAGCACCCAATCCAGCACCCAATCCAGCGTCCAACCCGGCGTCCAACCCGGCGTCCAACCAAGGGCCCAGGTCATCGGCATCGAGCCGGAGCTGACCCAGGCCCTGCACCAAGCGCTCGCGGCCGGCACACCGGTCGACGTCCCGGTCGGCGGCCTCGCCGCCGATTCACTCGGCGCGCGCAGCCTCGGCGACCTCGCCTTCGCGGCCGCCCAGGAGTACGGCATCCGGTCGCTGCTCGTCGACGAGGACGCGATCGTTACCGCTCGCAACGAGTTGTGGCACGACTACCACCTCGCGGTCGAGCACGGTACGGCGACGGCGTACGCGGCGCTGTCCTCCGGGGTCTACCGACCGGCCAGCGACGAGCGGGTGGTCGTCGTGATCTGCGGGGCCAACACCGACCCGACGACCCTTACTTGACCGGTCTGATCAGTCCTCGCCCAGCCTTGTCGTCGGACAGGACCCAGGCGGCAATGATGCCCGCGATCCCGCCGAACAGGTGACCCTGCCAGGAGATCCCGTCCTGCGGCAGCAGACCGCCGAGCAGCGCACTCCCCCACACCACGATCACGACCAGGCCAACCAGCACCTGCCCGAAGCGCCGGTTGAACAGGCCGCGCGCGACCAGGTACGCGGCGTACCCGAAGACCACGCCGCTGGCGCCGATCGTGATCGTGTTCGGCGGTGAGATCAGCCAGGTCCCGAACCCGCCGATCACTGTGACGATCGCGGTGACCGCGAACAATCGGGCCGCGCCGCTGAGCGCGATCAGCGCGCCGAGGGTCACGAGCGGCAGCGTGTTCGAGATCAGGTGACCGAAGCCGAGGTGCAGGAACGGCGCGGTGATGATGCCGATCAGGCCCTGCGGGTCACGCGCGATGATCCCGTACTTGTCGAGCGAACCGTGCAATCCGGTGTCCACGATCTCGCTGACCCACATCAGGCCGACGAACGCGGCGAGCAGCTTCAACCCACCACCGATCCGGGCGGTGTCGACCGTCCGACCGGTCCGTTTGGCAGGCGTCTGAGAGCTCATACCCCAACGATGCCGTATCGCGCCAAGTCTCAGCCCGTGGAAGGCGCGGCGACAGCGCACAGTGATCTCTGCGATACTGATCGTGGCCGTCGGGTGAGGGGGAAGACGATGCCAGTTGCTGTCTATGTGCTCGGGTTGAGCATCTTCGCGCAAGGTACGTCGGAGCTCATGCTGGCCGGCCTGATGCCGGAGCTGTCCACCGATCTGGGTGTCTCGATTCCCGCGGCCGGGCTGCTGATCTCGGCGTTCGCGCTCGGCATGCTGGTCGGCGCGCCGGTGCTCGCGGTGGTCACGCTGACCTGGTCACGCCGTACAGCGTTACTGGTCTTCCTCGGCATCTTCGCGCTCACCCATGTCGCGGGCGCTCTCACCACCAACTACTCCGTGCTGCTGGCCACGCGCGTCATCGGCGCCTTCGTGTACGCCGGCTTCTGGTCCGTCTCCGCGGTCACGGTCGTCACCCTTGTACCCAAGGACAGCCGGGCCCGCGCGATGAGCATCGTCACCGGCGGGCTGACCATCGCGACCATCGTCGGCCTCCCGCTCGGCACTGTCCTGGGTCAGCGACTCGGCTGGCAGTCCGCCTTCTGGACCGTGGCCGGATTCTGCGTGCTGGCGATGGCGGGCGTGCTCGCGACCGTGCCGGCCGGTCGGCCCGATCCGGCGAAGGCCCCGCGGCTCTCCGCCGAGCTGCGGGCGCTCGTCAATGCGAGACTCTGGCTCGCGTTCGGCACGACCGCGCTGGTGACCGCGACGATCCTGGTGGTCTTCAGTTACCTCGCTCCCCTGCTGATCGAGACGACCGGACTCGCGCCAGGTGCGGTGCCGGGGGTGCTGGCGCTCTACGGCCTCGGCTCGTTCATCGGCATCACCCTCGGCGGCCGGACCGCGGATGCGTTGCCGTTCCACACGCTCTTCACCGGCATCACCGGTCTGATCGTCTTGTCCGCGGTGCTGGCGCTCGCCGCGACCAATCCCGTGGTCGCGATCGCGGCGATCATGCTGCTCGGCGGGTTCGGGTTCGCGAGCAACCCGGCGCTCAACGCCCGCGTCTTCACCCTCGCCGGTGACGCGCCGACGCTGGCGACGGCGACGAACTTCTCTGCTTTCAATGTCGGTATCACGGTCGGGCCGTGGCTCGGTGGCCTCGCGATCGACGCCGGCGCGGGCTACGCCGCACTCGGCTGGATCGCGGTGGCCACCGGGCTCGCGGCCCTCGCGACGGTTCTCGTCGCGGCGTTCCTGCCGGTCAGTTCACTGGACCACTCGGATCAAGATGCGACGGGTCGAAGTCGGCGCGCCGCTTGAACACGTACTTGTTCAGCAGCCAGGTGACAGCCCAGAGCGCGACCCCGACGAGCATCAGCCAGCCCGCGATCTCGTAGTCGCCTGACGCCCGTCCCGACAGCGGACTGGCCAGGTAGAGGCACAGCACGACACCAAGCACCGGCAACGCGGTCGGCGCACGGAAATGCTTGTGCTCGACCCGGTCCCGGCGCAGCACGAGCACCGCGACGTTCACGATCGCGAACACGCACAACAGCAGGAACGCCGTGGTCCCACCGAGCGCCGCGAGATCGGCGTACCCGATCAGCACGAACGCGAGCAGCGTGGTGAAGAGGATCGCGATGTACGGCGTCCGCCGCCTGCGCAACACCCGTCCGAGCGGACCGGGCAGGACCTTCTCGTGCGACATCCCGTACAGCAGCCGGCTGGCCATCAGCATGTTGATCAGCGCGGAGTTCGCGACCGCGAACATCGTGATCCAGGCGAACACCTCGAGCGGGAAGCCCGGCGCGCCTGCCTGGACGACCTTCAGCAGCGGCGTGGCGCCCTGGTTGAGGTCGTCGGGCGAGACCAGCGTGACCGCCGAGATCGCGACCAGGACGTAGATGACGCCGGTGATGCTCAGGCCGATCAGCATGATCTTCGGGAAGATCTTGACCGGGTCCTTGGTCTCCTCGGCCATGTTCACCGAGTCCTCGAAGCCGACCATCGCGAAGAACGCCAGTGCGGTCGCCGCGGTCACCGCACCGAACGGCGACTCCCCGTCGGGCACGTTGAAGTCCGTCAGCCGGGACGGGTCGCCGTCCCCGCTGAGCAGCGCCCAGGCGCCGATCCCGATCACGATCAGCAGACCACTCAGCTCGACACAGGTCAGTACGACGTTCGCCTTCACGCTCTCGCCGACACCGCGCAGATTCACCAGCGCGATCAGGGTCATGAAGGCGAGGGCCGTGATCATCAGCAGCGATCCGCGGCCGGGATCGATGTCGGCGGCGGAGAAGAAGTTCGCCGCGAACGCCTTCGACGCGCTCGAGGCCGAGGTGAGTCCTGAGCACATGACCGCGAACGTGAGCAGGAAGGTCAGGAAGTGGATCCCGAACGCCTTGTGCGTGTAGACCGCGGCTCCGCCGGCCTTCGGGTACTTCGTGACGAGCTCGAGGTAGGAGGTCGCGGTCAGCATCGCGACGATGAACGCGCACAGGAACGGCAGCCAGACCGCGCCGCCGACCTCACCGGCGACCTTGCCGGTCAGCGCATAGACACCGGTGCCGAGGATGTCGCCGACCACGAACAGCAGCAGCAATCCTGGGCCCATGACCCGCTTGAGTTCAGGACGGTCGCCGGCCGGTGCTGCGGTCGCGGCAGAACTCTCACTCATCGTGCCTCCCTGGGTTCGGTGCGTCACGTACGTGACATGTTCCCATCCAGCGAGGCTGGGCGCGCGCGTTGAGGCTTGACCGGGCGTCCCCTGTCCGATCCGCGCGCGCCCGGCACGTCAGGCATACCCCACCCCGAGGTCATTCGCACCCGGACGCGGGTTGACGTATCCCGGCCATGACCAGAACTGGCCACCCGGCGGGAAAGCCGGCGCGGATGGTCCAGGGGACGAGATAGCCTGTCCGAAATCCGGGCTCGCGGGGAGGGGAAGGATGCTGGAGTCGGTCGGGGTCGAGGCCCCCGATGAACAGGCGTACCGCGCCCTGCTGAGCGCGCCCGGATGCGGCGTCCCCGAGCTGGCCAAGCTCCTCGACCGCGACGAACGCGAGGTCGCCACGACCGTCGACCGGCTGGCGGCTCTCGGTCTGCTCACCATCACCTCGGATCACCCGGCGCGGTTGCTGCCGACCCGGCCGGATGTGGCCGTCGATGCGCTTGTCGCCGTACGACGTGCCGAGCTTGATCGGGTCCGGGCCGAGGCGCGGGTGTTGTTGTCGGAGTTGAGGGCTCAGGAGCAGCATCGGCCCGAGAATCTGGTCGAGGTGATCGTCGGCCAGGATGCGATCGCGGCCCGGTTCGCCCAGCTGCTCAACGGGACACGCGATGAACTTCTGGTGCTGGACCGGCCGCCCTACGCGTCGCAGGTCGATGAGTCGGACAACCGGGTTCGAGGACTGCTCGGCGACGGGGTGGTTGTCCGCGGGATCTACTCCCCCGACTCCTTCGACGTGCCTGGCGGTGTCGACGAGGCGTACAGCGCGGCCGACGCGGGTGAGACTTCGCGGGTGCATCCGCAGATCCCGATGAAGCTGGCCATCTTCGACCGGAAGGTCGCCTTGCTGCCGCTGGCGGTCGATCAACTCGTCGACACGGCGCTCGTCGTTCATCCGTGTGCGCTGTTGGACGCGCTGATCGAGATGTTCAGCCTGCTGTGGGATCAGGCAGTGCCGGTGGTGCCGGCTGCCAAGACCGACCTGCTGGATGCGCGGCTGATGACATTGCTCGCCGCGGGGTTCAAGGACGACGCGATCGCGCGACAGCTCGGACTGAGCAGCCGGACGGTCGGGCGGCGGGTGGCCGAGTTGATGGAGACGCTGGGCGCGCGGACCCGGTTCCAGGCCGGCATTCACGCTCAGCGCCGCCATCTGCTCGAGGACTGACTAGCAGGTCGCCAGCATCTGCTGCAGCGCCGTCTTCTCGGCCGACTGCAACGACAGGGCGTAGGTGTACTTCACCCAGATCCACTCGCGCGCGTAGACGCAGTGCACGGATGCCGTGGTCGGCTGCCAGGCGGACGGGTCCTTGTCGCCCTTGGACCGGTTGCTCGACGCCGACACTGCGATCAGCTGCGAGATGGTGAGGTTGTTGGCGAACTCTTGCCGGCGAGCGGTGCTCCACGTGTTCGCACCGGACTTCCAGGCCTCGGCGAGCGGCACGATGTGGTCGATGTCGACGCCGGAGGACTCGTTGATGTAGGTCGAGTCGTACACGCTGTACCAGCGGCCTGCTGTCGGCTGGCAGCTGCTGTTGACGGTGACGCCGGTGCCGTCGCGCTTGAGCACCTGCTCACGGGTGTCGCAGGTCCCGGACTGGTTGATCCAGTGCGGGAACAGGTCCCGGCTGTAGCCGCTGGTCGAGCCCTCCGCCTTCACAGTGAGGCTGGCCAGCTCGGTGGCCGCCGTACTGGCCGACGGTGGGGTCGGTGGTGATGCAAGTGCCGGTCCGGCGTTGAGAGTCAACGCCGCGAACGCGGCGAGGGCGGTGAGGACAGCTAGGAGCGAACGTCGCATCGGTCAGGCCTCCGAGGGTTGGGCGGGGTCCCCCCCTGACGTGCATTCCCCAGCCTTCCCCGCGGAAACCACTCACCGGTAAAGCCCGTGTGAACGCTCAGTCGCGTTCGACCACGGTCAGTGTCCAACCACCGGCGGTTCGATCCAGCTCGGCGTTCCAGCGCTCACTCACGAGCTTGTGCAGAGCCTTCGGCGTACCCGGGTCCTTGCCGGACTCCAGCAGGTGCCGTGCGACCAGGCCGCGGGTGTGCTTGGCGTTGTGGGACACCACCGAGCGGACGCCGTCGCGTTCGCGGACCACGTTCACTGCGACCCACTTGGCCGCTTGATCACCGGTTGGGCGCCAGGCCGCGACGTACGTCGACGACCGGCAATCCACCAGCACTCCGGCGGTTTCGGCGAGTACGGCGTTCAGTGGGTCACGCCAGACCGAGGCCAGCGGTCCATGACCCGGCAGCGTCGTACCCATCGAGAGCCGGTACGGCGGAACGCGGTCCGCAGGACGCAGTGCGCCCCAGGCGGCGGAGACGACGAGCAGTCGGCTGCCGGCCCGGCGCTTGCTGCCGGCGGACAGGGTTGAGTAGCCGAGTGCGTCGTACAAGACGCCGGAGTAGAGCTCTGAGACCGGTACGGCCGGTTCGGTGCGCCAGCGGGTGTTGCGGTCCACCTCGGCCTGCAGTGATGCGCCGACACCGAGTACGTCGTACGCGTCCGACGAGGCGGAGACCTTGGCCAGCGTCTCGAGGACCTGCTCGCGGACGGGGTTGAGCTCGGGGAACGACAGCGTCTCGAAGTCGACGGCACGGCCGCGCGACCGGCCGGTCTTGCCCTCGGACGGCGGCAACAGAATCAGGGTCACGTCAGCTCGTCCAGGGCCGCCAAGTCCGCCGCAGTCGGATCCCAGCGCCCGGCCGCGACGTTCTGCTCGATCTGCTCGGGGCTGGTCGCGCCGGCGATCACCGATGCGACCGCGGGTTGTGCGGCCAGGCCGCCGATCGCGACGTCGATCAGGCTCAGATCGCGCTCGGCCGCGAAGGTCTCCAGCGCCTCGATCCGGTCGAAGTCAGCGCGGGCCAGCCGCTCGGGCTGGCTCGCCAGGCGGGCGCCCTCGGGTGCGTCCGCGCCGCGCTTGTACTTGCCGCTGAGCAGACCTGCGGCGAGCGGGAAGAACGGCAGGATGCCGAGACCGAGGTGTTCGCAGGCAGGCACCAGCTCGTCCTCGATCTCACGGTCCAGCAGGGAGTACCGGTTCTGGGCGCTGATGAAGTGCTCGAGACCGTTCGTCCGCGCGGTCCAGTCCGCGTCCACCACCTGCCAGGCCGCGAACTGCGAGCTGCCGATGTACCGAACCTTGCCCTCGGCAACGAGCTCCGACAACGCCGCGAGGGTCTCCTCGATCGGCGTCACCGGGTCGGGGAAGTGCAGCTGGTACAGGTCGATCCAGTCCGTCCCGAGCCGCTGCAGGCTGGACTCGACCGCTCGGCGGATATACCGGCGGGAGCCGCGGACACCCCAGTCCGGACCGTTGACACCGTGCATGTCGCCGCCGAACTTGGTCGCGATCACCACCTGGTCGCGGCGGCTGCCGAGCGCCTCGCCGAGCAGTTCCTCGCTCCGTCCGGGCTCGCCACCGTAGACGTCGGCGGTGTCGAACAGCGTGATCCCCGCGTCCACCGCAGCATTCACCACAGCGTCCGTCCGGGCCGCGTCGATGCGCCCACCGAAGTTGTTGCACCCGAGCCCGACCACGCTGACGGTGAGGCCCGAGTCACCCAACTGCCGGTACTCCATCTCACTCATGTACTCAGACTAGTCACCGCATAGAGTGGCGGGCATGCCGAGCCTCACCGTCGCCGGCGCCCGCACTCGGGCCGCCGCGCTCTCCGTCCAGTCGTACGACGTCGATCTCGACCTCACCCAGGGCGATCGCACGTTCGGGTCCACCACCACGATCAGGTTCAAGGCGTCGGCTCCGACGACCTGGCTGGACGTGAAGCCCGACGAGCTGATCTCGGTCACCCTGAACGGTACGGCGGTCGACGTGGCGGGCCTCAACGACGGACGCCTCGAGCTGACCGACCTGCAGCCCGACAACGAGCTGACCGTGGTCGCGAGCATGCTCTATTCGCACGACGGCGAGGGTCTGCACCGCGCGGTCGACGCTGCGGATGGACTGGCCTACACCTACGCGATGTCGTTCCTGGACGCCGCGCCCCGGATCTTCGCGTGTTTCGACCAGCCTGACCTCAAAGCGCCGTACCGGCTGAAGGTGACTGCACCTGAGGACTGGCTGGTGCTGGGCAACGGCGCCGCCACCCAGGTCTCGCCCGGTCGGTGGGAGCTGGCCGAGACGCAGCCGCTGTCGACGTACTTCGTCACTGTCGTGGCCGGGCCGTACCACCAGATCACCGACTCCCACGACGGCATCCCGCTCAGCGTGGTGTCGCGGCAGTCGCTGAAGGACGCGCTCGAGCGCGAGGCCGAGGACATCTTCACGGTCACCAAGCAGTCCTTCGACGAGTACCACCGGATGTTCGCGGTGCGGTACCCGTTCGGCGAGTACCACCAGGCGTTCGTGCCCGAGTTCAACGCGGGCGCCATGGAGAACCCGGGCTGTGTGACGTTCCGCGACTCGATGGTGTTCCGGTCCGCGGTGACCGACGGCGAGCGCAGCCAGCGGGCCCGGACGATCGTGCACGAGATGGCGCACCAGTGGTTCGGCGACACCGTGACGATGAAGTGGTGGAACGATCTCTGGCTGAACGAGTCGTTCGCCGAGTACATGGCGCACCGGGTGTCGACGGCCGCGACCCGGTACGCCGACAACTGGATCGACTTCGCCTACATGCGCAAGTGGTGGGGGCTGCAGGCCGACCAGCGGTCCTCGACGCACCCGGTCGCGGCCGACGCGGTGAAAGACGCGCTCGCGTCGCTGGACGACTTCGACGGCATCTCGTACGCGAAGGGCGCGGCGGTGCTCAAGCAGCTCGCGGCCTACCTCGGTGACGACGTGTTCCTGGCCGGCGTCAACGCGCACATCGAAGCGCACAAGTTCGGCAACGCCACCTTCGCCGACCTGGTCGCGAAGTGGACCGAGGCCGGCGCGGTCGGCCTGGACGACTGGGCCCAAGACTGGCTGCGGACGCCGGGCGTCGACACGATCAGCGCCGAGCGCACCCGGACCGGCGTCATCCTGCACCGGGTCGCACCGGACGCCTACCCGGCTTCACGACCGCACAAGCTGACCGTCGGCGGGTACGACGCGAACGGCCGCGGTACGACGGTCGACGTACTGCTGGACGGGGACAACGTCGAGGTCCCGCTCGACCCGTCGGTCGAGGTGATCATCCCGGACGCCGGTGACGACACCTGGGCCAAGATCCGGCTCGACATCGAGAGCCTGGTCAAGCTGTCGTCGGTGCTGCCGAAGATCGAGAACGGCGTGACGCGGGCCGTCGCGCTGAACAGCCTCCGGGACGCGATCGCGGACGCGGAGCTGGATCCGCAGCTCGGCTTCGACGTCGTGCTCGAGCTGCTGGCGACCGAGGACAGCGACATTGCCGTCGACACGATGCTCAACTGGGCGAGCACGCATCTGCTCGGCGTCTACCTGCCGTACGAGCCGCAGCGCGGTCAGCTGGCGGACGTGCTTGCGAGGCGGCTGGAGACCGCTGGGAGCAGCGTCCAGCTTGCCGTGGCTCGGGGCTATGCGCGGTTCAGCGACGACGCCGATCGGCTCAAGGGCTGGCTTGCGGGTGACGGCGTACCCGAGGGGTTGGCGATGGACGCAGACCTGCGCTGGTCCGTGCTCCTGCGGCTGGCGCGGCTCGGTGCCGTCGGCGACGCGGAGATCGACGCCGAGCTCGAGCGGGACTCGTCGTCGGAAGGGCTCGTGCATGCGACCCGGTGCCGCGCGGCGTTGCCGACGGCCGAGGCCAAGGAGCGGGCCTGGGCGCAGATCATGACCGACGCCGACATCGCGAACTACGAGCTGTACGCGGCCTGCGAGGGGTTCTGGCACCCCAGTCAGGCCGAGGTCACCGCGCCGTATGTCGACCGGTATTTCGCGGAGATCGCGGGCACCGAGAAGCTGCGGACCGGGTGGGTCGTCGCAACCAGCGCGAAGAGTGCGTTCCCGCGGTTCGCGGTCGAGCAGCGGGTTGTCGACCGCGCCGCCGACCTGGTCGCGGACGAGTCGGTCGCGGCGGGCATCCGGCGGTCGGTCGGAGACGGTATGGACGACCTGAAGCGTGCACTTGCGGTGCGATCGGCGTACGGCAACTGACGTACTCGGTCGCGATCACACCGTGTTGTGACTAGTGTGACTGATGTGATCACCAGGACCCTGGTGACCAGGCAAGATGTGATTTCGTGACGTAACCTCCACAATGACCGGGCGGCACGGCGCGCCGGTCTTGGTCAGGCCCAGCGTCCGGGAGAGACTGTCTAGAACCGCACAGGAGAACAAAGGCAATGCGCGAGGCGAGGCTCGTCGGTCTGAGCCAGGATGGCAAGCAGCTCATCCTGGCGCTGGCAGAGACGGGTGAGGAGTTCGCCGTTCCGGTCGACGACCGGTTGCGTGCGGCCCTCCGCGGCGACCGTGCCCGACTCGGCCAGCTGGAGATTCAAATGGAGAGCGCCCTGCGCCCACGAGACATCCAGGCTCGTATCCGCGCCGGCGAAAGTCCCGAGGCGGTCGCGGCCGTCGCCCAGATGCCGATGGAACGCGTGATGGCGTTCGCCGGCCCGGTCCTCGCCGAGCGGGACCACATCGCCAACCTCGCCCAGCGTGCCTCCGTCCGCCGTCGCGGTGGTGGCGACGCACCGACCCGCAACCTCGGCGCCTGGGTGACCGAGCGGCTTCGTATCCGCCAGGTAGACCCCACATCGGCCGAGTGGGACGCCTGGCGCCGCGACGACGGCCGATGGGCCGTCCGCGTCTCCTACTTCGTCGAGAGCGACGACGACGCAGAGCAGAAGGACGAGAAGGTCGCCATGTTCGCGTACGACGCTCCCGGTCGTTACGCGGTCCCGGACGACGACGAGGCCCGCTGGCTGGTCGGCGAGCAGGCTCAGGTGCTGGCTCCCCCGGTTCAGCCCACGCATCAGCCCGGCGAGCGGCGGTTGACCGCGGTCGCGGACATCGATCTGTCGCTGGCTCCGGACCATGGTGCGGACAGCTACGAAGCCGGCTTCGAAGACACCGTCAGCTTGCCGCGACGCAACCACCCGGCCGCGCGAGAGACTCCACGCGAGCCCGTGCGCGAGGCGAACCGCGAGCCGTTCGGAGGTCGGGACGCCGAGCGCGGTCCGCGCCGTGTGCATTCGGTGCCGAATCCGGATGAAGAGCCGACCCTGATCGACGTACCGATCGAGCAGCCACCAGCCCTGCGGCCGTCGGTGCGTGCGGTCGAGCGCCCCACCCAGCCGCCCGCCGAGACCGCGCCGTTCACCCCGCCCGAGGAGCGCGCAGCCGACCCCTTCACCGAGCGCCGCACCGCTCAGGCCGCACAACCCACAGAGTCGGCACCGGAGCCAACGCCGCCGGCAGAGCCCGCTCCCGAGCCGGCCGCGAAGGCGTCAACCGCTGAGCCCACGGCCGTCGAAGAACCTGCGGCGGTTGCTGAGCCCGAGGCCGCAACTCCCGACGAGCCGAAGAAGAAGGCGGCCAAGCGGGGATCCAAGCGTGCGAGCGTCCCCAGCTGGGACGAGATCATGTTCGGCAAGAAAGCCGACTAGCACCAGCCGCCCTAGTCCTTCGGTTTTTGGCTTTGTTCTTTGAGGGTGGACAGGGCTTGTTCGGCGGCCTGGTGGGCTGTGGTCAGGGCTGCGATGTGGTCGGCGGAGGCTTGTTTCAGGTCGGCTAGTTGGGTTTGGTGGTCTGCGCGGAGCTGGTCTCGGTCGGCTCGATGTTCGGCTCGGAGGGACTCGAGCTCGGTGCGGTGTTGATCGCGTAGGGCTTCGAGGCCGGCCCGGTGCTGGTCGCGGTCCTGTCGGACCTCGGTCCGGAGCTCCTCGGCAGTTTGCTGGGCGGCGTTGCGGTCGGCCTCGGCAGATGCCTGGGCGAGGCGAGCGGCCTCAGCCTCGGCACGTGCCTGCTGGACCTCCTCCTCGGCGGCGTTCCGGACTTGACGCAGCTGCTTTTCGGTTGCGGACTGCAGCTCGAGGACCTGCGCTTCCGCGGAATGCTGGATGCGCTCAATCTCAGCGGCAGCTTCTGCGCGGGCCGATTCAGCCGCCGCGCGTGCCTGCTGGGCCTCCTCCGCGGCCAGTGACGCGGTCTCGGTTGCCGCAGTGGTCTCGGCACGCGCCAGCTCGAGGGCCGCGACGGCATCCTGGGCTGCTGCGTCGGCCTCGTCGCGGGCGTCTTCCGCTTCGGTGACCTGGTGCTCGGCCTGCCGGCGACGTCGTTCCTCGTCTCCACGCTGCCGCTCGACCTCGGCGAGCTGGGCCCGTGACGCGGCCTGCACCTGCTCGACCTCGGCCGCCACCGCCTGCGCATCGCCGTACGCCTGGACCGACTCGACGATCCCGCCCAGGAACACCCGCAACTGCTCGAGCTCGCGCGGCAACCCCAGCATCTGCTGCTCCAGCGTGATCCGCGCCGCCGTCACCGGTCCGACCACCGCGCGCGGCGCGTCCGACGAATCGGTCGCTCCCCCACCGACGATGCCGCCCGGCGTCTCCTGCCGCTTCTTGGCGGCCCAGGCGCTCGCCTTGTCGTGAACGACCCGTCGGCCATCCTCCGTCGGGCCTTCCTGCCCGCAGTACTTCGACGGACGCCCCGGTTTGCCGGGGTCGACCTGCTTCGGGTTCGGGCAGTCCACTCCCGGGAACTCGCACAGCCGCTGCCGCGCCCGCGAGATCACTTCAGCCTCAGTCGTCGTCACGATCCCACTCTAGTCCAGTTTCGTACCTAAAGTCATTCGTTAAGTTCGGTTTTGTCTCGTCATTTTATACTAAACTTTACCAATCTAAAGTGACGCATAATCCCCGTTATGCGCTAGTGTCGCGCTGTGGATGAACCTGCGGTGGAGTCAGCTTTGGTCGACCCGGCGACGGGTCCCCGACCGGATGCGGCCACGGAAGCCGCCGTACGACGGACGCTCGGCACCCGCCGGCCACTGGGCGCCGACCGATCGGCAGAACTGGTCGACCGACTGGACCTGCTGGCCGAAGCCCTCACCCCGGAGTTGGCTGGGCTGGTCGTGCTCTGGCTCGGTGGGACGCGCCGCGCCAGCGCACAAACGCGCATCACGTACGCCGACGACGTGCTGCTGTGGGCCGACTGGGCTCGTCGTGAGCTCGGGCGGGAGCGGTTCGCGCTCGACCTGCACCGTGCCGAGATCACGCTCTGGGTGACCCACCAGCAGGACGCCGGGGCTGCGAGCGCCTCGATCGCCCGGCGGCTGTCGTCGCTGTCCAGCCTCTACCGGTACGCCGCGGGCTGGGGGCTGCCGGTGGTCAGCCCGATCTCCGACGACGACCACCGGCCCAAGTTCCACCGCGGCCGGCGCGCGACCTCCGCGCGGGTCCTCGACCACGAAGAGATCGCGGCCATGCTGGCCGTGGCGTACGACGTCCGCGATGCACTGATAGTCGGCCTGCTCTACACCGACGCGCTGCGCGTCTCCGAGATGTGCGCCGCCAACGACGACGACCGGCAGGACGAAGGTCGGCGTGCCTGGTTAGTCGTCACCCACAAAGGAGGCAAGCAGGTCCGGGTGCCGCTCGACCCGACCGTGGCCGAGCTCCACGACGCCTACCGCGCCATCCGGCCGGTGTGGACCGGTGCAGGACCAGCACCACTCATCACCGACGCCGCCGGTCAGCGCATCGACCGTCACGACGTGACCCGGCTCCTCCACCGCCTGGCCAGAGCCGCCGGTATCCCCCGCCCCGACAAGGTCACCCCACACTCCCTGCGCGCCACCGCCATCACCGACCAGAAGCGCCGCGGCCGCCGCGCCGAGGACATCCAGAACCTCACCGCCCACGCCGACATCCGCACGGTGATGATCTACGTCGACGCCGACGACCGCGACCAGCAAGCCGCCGCCATCACCGCCGACCTCGGCCGCGTGATGGCCGCCGTACCACCCCACCTCCGACGTCCCGATCAGCTGACGTAGACGTCCAGTACGGCGAGGTGTTCGGCGATGTGCGCCGGATCGTCGAAGGAAGCCCGGAAGCTGTTGCGGGCCAGCTCGGCGAGGGTGGCGTGGTCCAGGTCGAGGTGTTCCTGGACGGCGGCGTAGTTGTCGTTGATGTACCCGCCGAGGTACGGCGGATCGTCAGAGTTGACGGTCACTACGACCCCCGCCTCGAACAACTTCCGCAGCGGGTGAGCTGCCAGCGACGGCACGACCTGCAGGGCCAGGTTCGACAACGGACAGACGGTGAGTGGCACACCTTCGTCGCGCAGCCGGGAGACCAGCTCCGGATCGGTCGCCGCCGCCACGCCGTGATCGATGCGATCGGGCCGGCAGACGTCGAGAGCCTCGCGGACGTACTCGGCGGGACCGTCTTCGCCGGCGTGAATCGTCGTGCGATAACCGCGAGCCCGCGCGGTCTCGTAGTACTCGGCGAACTTGGACGGCGGGTTGCCACGCTCCGCCGCACCCAGTCCGATACCGATGATCTGGTCGCCCCACGGCGCGATCAGGTCCAGCACCTCAAGCGCTGCGGCCTGGGTGCGATGCCGTTGGCTGGTCACCATCAGCGCGCCGTCGATGCCGAGATCCGTGCGGGCATCGGCAATCGCAGCCAGGGCGGCGTCGACCTGATCGCCGATCGGTACGCCCGCGTCGAGGAACGTCTGAACGCCGAGAAACATCTCCGTACGGCGGACGCCGTCGGCAGCGGCCCGGCGCAGATAGGCGTGGGTGAGGTCGTAGAAGTCCTGACTGCGGCGCAGGGTCGACGCGCCCTGGAACAGCAGCGGCAGGAAGTGCTCGAGCCCGGTGAAGCTGTAGGCCGCGCGCAGTTCGTCGAGGCTCGACCACGGCAGGGCGACGTCGTTGCGGGCGGCGAGCATGAAGAGCATCTCCGGCTCGAGCGTCCCTTCGAGGTGGACGTGCAGCTCGGCCTTGGGCAGCCCTGCAACGAATCCGTCGAGCATCGGTCGCCTTCCGTCGTCATCACGCCGAACCGGAGCCTAGCCGAGCGGTGGTTGACGGATCATGGACAGTTGTCCCAGATGGCGGACGATTGTTGGCAGGACGGGGCGGCTCTGCCATGATCTTCGGCATGCGAATGCTGTGTTGTTGCTGTTGTCGTCGCTGACGCGCGCCGTCTCCGGCGCACGAGGCCCTGCCCCTTTCCGTGGCCCGCCCGCCGACACAGCACTCACAGGAACTTTCCATGAATCTCCCGGCCTTCGCCGATCTGCTCGCGTCCCGTGGTCTTCGACTGCTCCCGGGGTCGTCCACCGTCCCGGTCGCGCTGCTCGTGCAGTTGCCTGACGCAACGATCGCGCGCTTCACCGCCCAGGGCACCACGCTTCGCCTGCGCCGCTACTCCCCCGACGCGCTCACCACGATCGCCATCCCGACCGAGTGCGGCTGCGGCGACCACCACCCCCAGACCGGACCGATCAGAGTCACGCTCAGCCGGTACGCCGTACCCCTCGAAGAGCACACCATCGACGGCGAGCTCCAGTACGGCTGGCAGAACCACGAGGCCGGCCTACTCCGCCTCCCAGCCGCCGCCCCCCACTTCTTCACCCTCCTCGCCGAACTCCCCACCCGCCAACTAGTCGGCGTCGCCTAACCCGGCCACCCCCAACCAACCAACCCACCCACGCACCCACCGGTCGCGGACCATCTCATGGGATATCCCATGAAAGCGTCCGTTCTCTGCCGAGAGTCCGAGGGGAGAAGGGGCCAGCTCATGGGATATCCCATGAAATGGCTGAGGGGGAGGCCGGTGCGTCAGGCGCGGAAGGGGGGTTGGGGCGGGGCGTCAGGGGCGGCGGTGGGCGGGTTGGGTGGTGTCGAAGGTTTGGCGGGCTTGCTCGACCTTCTCCAGGTTCGGGGACCAGGTCGCGAGTGAGTGGAACAGCGGGGCCAGGCTCTGGCCGAGCTCGCTGATCTCGTACTCGACGCGTGGCGGCACCTCCGGGTGGTACGTCCGGACCACCAGCCCGTCCCGCTCCAGCTGCCGCAGCCGCTGGGTCAGCACCTTGGGCGTGATCACACCGATCCGTCGCTGCAGCTCCACGAACCGCTGCCGGCCGTACTCGTTCAACGACCACAGGATCGGCGTCGTCCAGCGGCTGAAGACCAGATCCACGACGGGCGCGATCGGGCAGGCCTGGACGGGATCCGCGGCTGTGCTCTCGGTCACAAACGACCCACTTTCCTGTAGGTACCTACTATCCCAGGGCTACTAACGTCGCTCCCATGATCGTAGTCACCGGAGCAACCGGAAACGTAGGCCGCCCACTCGTCCAAGCACTCACCGAAGCCGGCGAGGAGGTGACGGCCGTTTCGCGTACGGGCGCCGCCCTCAACGGCACCACCTCCTACCAAGCAGACCTCACTCGACCCGAGACCCTGAAGCCGGCCCTCGACGGCGCCGAGGCCGTCTTCCTCCTCACCGCCGCCGACTTCCTTGCCAACGGCAATATGAACGACGTGATCGAGATCGTCCGGGCCTCTGGCGTACCGCGCGTCGTGCTGCTGTCGTCGCAGGGCGTCGGGACCAAGCGGCACCCGAGCAACCTCGAGGACGCGGTCACGCAGTCCGGCCTGGCCTGGACCATGCTCCGACCAGGCAACTTCGCGAGCAACGCCTACCAGTGGGCGGAGTCGATCCGCACCCAGCGCACCATGGCCGCGCCGTTCGCCGACGTGGCGCTACCAGCGATCGACCCGCAGGACATCGCGGAGGTCGCCGCGGCCGCACTGCGCGACGACAAGCACGCCGGCACCATCTACACCCTCACCGGTCCGGCGCCGATCTCATCCCGCCAGCAGGCCGAGGTGATCGGACGGGTCATCGGCGAGCCGATCCAGTTCGCCGAGCTCAGCCGGGACGAAGCACGAACCCGGATGCTCGCCTACATGCCCGAGCCCGTCGTCGAGTCCACCCTCGGCGTCCTCGGTACGCCGTCCGTCACAGAGCAGCGGCCGACGGCCGACGTGTCCACCGTGCTCGGGCGACCCGCGCACACCTTCCAGGACTGGGTCAGCCGGAATCGCGCTGCCTTCGCATAACCAACGGCAGGAAGACGTCGTCGACGAGGGAGGTCAGGGTTTCGGGGGGCAGGGGTGCGCGGGTGAAGAGCATCTCGTGGCGGAGCAGGTTGGTGGGCGCGGTGAGGACGCGAGCAGGGACGTCGGCGGTGGGGATCTCGCCGCGCTCGGCCGCTCGGTCGACGATCGTCTTCATCGCGCCACTCATCCGCGTGTAGACCTCGGGATCGAAATCGGGCGCCTCGGCGAGCAGCCCGTGCACGATGTCAGGACCGAGGGTGGCGAACCGGTCTGCCATCCGCTGTAGTACGCCCAGCACGTCTCCGCGCAGGGTCCCGGTGTCCGGCAGGTCGTCGACGATCGAGCCGGTGCGATGCCGCATTGCCGCGATCACCAGGTCCGCGCGGTTCTTCCACCGCCGGTACAGCACCTGCTTGCCGGTGTGGGCCCGTGCGGCGACCGCCTCCATTGTCAGGCGCGCGTACCCCGACTCCAGGTACTCGTCCCAGGCGGCGTCAAGCAGCACTGCCTCAAGTTCGGCTCCGCGCCGCCGCTGTGTCTGCTCAGTCACTGACCCTCCCGATCAAGAGACCTTGCGTCTCTTAACGATCCGAGCCTACCCTACGGAGACAGTAAGAGACGCAGAGTCTCTAAGGGAGTTGCTCGGATGACAACCACCACCACCCCGGAGCGCATGGATCGCGCGGTCCTCACACTCGCAGCAGTCCTCGTGGTCGGCGCCCTCGCGCCGCTGCTCGACAGCACGATCGTCACAGTCGCGATCCACACCCTTGGCGCCAAGCTGCACGCCTCCGTGTCCACAGTCCAATGGGTGAGTACGGCGTACCTCCTGGCGCTGGCGATCGCGGTCCCGATCACAGGCTGGGCCGCCAACCGCTTCGGGGCCAAACGGATGTGGATCATCGCGCTGGCGCTGTTCCTGCTCGGATCCATGCTCTGCGGAGTCGCGTGGAACATCGGCTCGCTGATCGCGTTCCGCGTGATCCAGGGCGTCGGCGGTGGCCTGATGCTGCCGATCCTGCAGACGCTGCTCCTGCGCGCCGCCGGCCGCGAACGCATCGGCCGCCTGATGGCCGTCATCACGCTGCCCGCCCTGATCGGCCCGATCCTCGGTCCGGTGATCGGCGGCGTCCTGGTCGGCCACCTCAGCTGGCGCTGGATCTTCTACGTCAACGTCCCGATCTGCATCATCGCGATCGTCCTGGCGATCCGCGTCCTGAAGCCCGATCCCGCGCCGACGACTGCGGCCCTCGACGTACCCGGCCTGCTGCTCATCTCCCCTGCCCTGGCCGGCGTCATCTACGGCCTCACCCAGGTCGGCGAGTACGGCGGTTTCGGTCATGTCGCGGTCCTGGTCCCGATCGCGGTCGGCCTTCTGCTGCTCGTCGCCTTCGCCCTCAGGAAGACCGCGGAACCGCTGATCGACCTCGCCCTCTTCAAGACCAGGTCGTTCACCGCGTCGACGGCACTCCTGTTCCTGACGGGCTTCGGCCTGTACGGCGCGATGCTGCTCCTCCCGCTCTTCTACCAGCAGGCCCGCGGCACGACCGTGACCGCGGCCGGACTCCTCCTGATCCCGCAAGGTATCGGCAGCCTCCTGGCTCGAGTCGCCGGCGGCCTCAGCGATCGATTCGGCCCACGTCCGGTCGTTCTCGCCGGCATCGCCCTCACGACGCTCGGAACCATCCCGTTCGCCTTCGCGGGTACGTCGTACGCCGTGCTCGCGGTTGCACTTGTCATCCGCGGGGCCGGACTGAGTGCGGTCAACCTGGCCGTGATGGTCGGCGCCTTCCGCGATCTGACCCCGGCGCAGATCCCGCACGCGAGTAGCTCGACCCGGATCATGCAGCAGCTCGGCGGCGCGTTCGGTGCTGCGACCCTGGCGGTGATCCTGCAGAGCCAACTGCTCGGCCACGCCTCGCCGACCGCCTTCGCACACACCTTCTTCTGGGCGATCGCCTTCACCGTGATCGCGGCAGTTCCGGCCATCCTGTTGCCGGGGAAGCTGGGGTCTTGAATAAGTAACACGCTTGGTTTAACTTATCCGCGCAGTAGCTCCGGTCCGCCACCTGGAGGTTCGCCATGACCAGACGTCTGCTCGCGCGGGTCCTTCCCGCACTCCTACTCTCCAGCGTGATCGCCGTCCCGGCCGCCCACGCCGCCACGATGTATCCGAGCGGGGTCGGCGCGGACCTCGGGCCGACCCCGACCACGCTCGGCATCAAACCCGCCGCCGGCGACGATCCGGCCGGACTCCGGACCGGGACCGAGCAGGGCAAGACCTTCTGGCAGACCAACCAGGCCGCCAACACCGGCTACCTGGAGTTCGACGTCGACCGTGACTACGTCGACGAGATCGGCACCGACGATGTCCTGGTGACGGTGACCTATCTCGACGCCGGTTCCGGCACGCTCAAGCTCCAGTACGACGCCGCGAGCAACCCGCAGGCGGACGCGACCGACGTCCAGCTGACCAACACCAACCAGTGGAAGACCGGCGTCTTCTCGCTCACCGACATCGGCTTCACCAACCGCCTCGGCGACGCCGATGTCCGCGTCTTCGGAGGCAGCGGCGACATCACGCTCGCCGGCCTGCGGATCAGTACGGCGGGAGCCTCGATCCAGCTCGGCGCATCGCCGATCCAGTCCGGGATCACGCCCCGCGCGGGTGACGACGCGTCGCACCTGATCACCGGCGTTCAGGACGGACGCCCGTACTGGCAGACCGACCACACCGCACCGGCGCCGGGCACGAACTTCTTCTACATGAACATCGCCGACACCTACCTCTACGACAACCACAGCCTGGTGCTCGTCAGCATCGACTACTTCGACGAGGGCAACGGGCAGTTCGGCCTGCACTACGACTCGCCCGGCGAGACGATCCCGGAGAAGTTCAAGAACTCCGAGGTGGTCCGCTACGGCGACACGAAGACCTGGAAGACCTACACGTTCGCGTTGCCCGACGCGGTGATGACGAACCGCTCCAACGGCTCCGACTTCCGCATCCACAACGGCGACGGCGCGGTCGACCTCAAGGTCGCGGCCGTCCGGGTGGCCAAGGTCGCGACCACGCTCAACGTCACCGAGGGCCTCCTCGATCTGATCGACCAGGCAGCCCGGACCGAGAAGGCGGCGCGGGAAGGCACTCGCGACGGCCAGTTCCCGGTCGGCAGTCGGGCGACGTTCCGTACGGCGATCGATGACGCCCGCGCGGTCGCGGCGACGCCGGGGGTGACCGACGTACAGGTGAAGGCGGCGCTGCAGACGCTTCAGGCCGCGCTCGACGCGTTCACGGCCAAGGAGATCGACACCAACTTCGCACCCACTGGTACGGCGAGCGCCAGCAGCGGGACCGGCGCGACCAGCGTGAACGACCGCAACCACAACACCGCCTGGACCAGCGGTCAAGGCGACTCGTGGCTGCAGGTCGACCTCGGTAAGCCGAGGCCGGTCAACGACGTGCGGGTCGAGTGGGCGCAGTCCTACTCCCCCGACTACACCGTCCAGGTCTCGAACGACGGCACGAAGTTCACGACCGTCGGCCGCACCGGCTCACCGGGAGCGAACCAGTTCAGCATGACCCGCTTCGCCACCACCAAAGCACGGTATGTCCGGGTCGCCATGACCGGCTCCGCCGAGTTCATCGTCAAGGAGCTCGAGCTCAGGCAGTCCCCGGTGGTCACGCCGGAGCCGCACCTGGTCACGACGGTCAACCCGACCGAGGACGGCGTGATCGCGGACTTCGACGCCACCCAGTACGGCGCCGACCGCACCGGCCGGCGCGATTCCACCCAGGCGATCCAGCAGGCGATCTACGCCTGCCAGGACGCGGGCGGTGGCACGGTCTGGCTGCCGGCCGGCTCGTACAAGGTGACCGACACGATCGAGGTGCACGCGTTCTGCACCCTGCGCGGTGATCACGGCAAGGCGCCGAACTACGGAACGATCGTCATCGCCGACCTCCCGAGTGGCGACGACGGGCCCAGCCTGTTCCGCATCGGCGGCAGCGCCGGTGTCCTGGGCGTCACGACGTACTACCCGAACCAGAACGCCACGAACCCGGTCCCGTACGGCTACACCTTCGAGATCCCCGGCGGCGCCTGGATCGGCAACGAGAACTACATGATGTCGACCGTCTCCGACGTCACCATGCTGAACTCCTACCGCGGCATCGGCGTCAGCACGATGCCGAACGACCACGGCAACGCGCCCAGCTCCGGCCAGGTGCACGAGTCCACGACGATCCGCAACGTCAACGGTACGGCGCTGTTCGAGGGTGCTCGGGCCTACAACGGCGCCGATGTCGGCACCTGGGAGAACGTTGCCTTCAGCAACTCCTACTGGTCCTCCGCGCCGCGGGCCTACCAGCCACCGGCCCGTACGGCGCTCGACGCCTGGACCCGCGCCCATGGGACCGGACTGGTCCTCGGCGACCTCGAGTGGGATCAGTTCTACCGGATCTCGCTGTCCGACTATCACGTCGGTATCCACGTGGTCGCCGGCCAGCGTGCGCAGTTCACGGGCAGCTTCCTCCAGCCGGATGTACGCCGTACGGACACTGGTCTGCTCGTGGACGTGATGGACGACCGGTGGGGTATGACCCTGGCCGGCGGTCATGTGGACGGCGGGATCACCAACAATTCGGCCGGATACGTGAAGGTGACCGGGACCGAGGTCGTGGGTGCTGTGTCCGGGACTGTCCACCGGATGTCCGGCGCGGCACCGACGTACGACCAGAGGCCGCTGCCGAAGCCGGTGCAGAAGCTGTATGTCGTCGATGCTCCGCACGGTGTTGGGTATCTGCCGACCGCTGATGCGACACGTGAGGTCCAGAAGGTCCTCGATCGCGCCGGGCGTGCGGGCGGTGGGATCGTCTATCTGCCGGCCGGTTGGTATCGCATCAGCACACACCTGAGCGTGCCGGCAAAGGTGGAGCTGCGGGGTGCGTCCGCCGTACCGAACCGGGACCAGGGCGGGGCGAGCTACGGGACTGTGCTGCAGGCCTTTGAGAAGGACACGCAGACCGCTCTCATCACGCTGCAGAACCGGGCCGGTGTTCGCGGGTTGCGGGTGTTCTACCCGGAGAACAACCCGGGCAAGGCCGAGGGCGTCGTACCGTATCCGTACGCGATCCGTGGTCACGCCGGTGGGAACTACGTGATCAACGCCGGCTTCCCGAACGCCTGGGACGGGATCGACCTCAGCGGCAACGACGTCGTGGTCCGCAAGATCGCCGGCGCGTTCTTCGACCACGCGATCTCGATCGGGGCCGGACGCAACGGCCGCGTCGAAGGCGTGCTGTCGAACGGGAACGCGGTCACCCGGGTCGGCTACCAGCAGCCGTACTGGATGAACGAGGGCAACATCTTCGAGCTCGTGATCGACAAGTACATGCGTAAGACCGCGAAGATCGTCACCGTCGACGGTGCGCGCGGGCTGACGCTGCTCAATGTGTTCGCGTACGGCTTCCATGACGGTCTCGTGGTGAATTCGGGCCAGGTCGACGCGTTCAACTTGGGCACGGACAACCTCGGAGCCGACGGACACACCATCGCCGTGACCAGCGGTGACGTCGAGGCGACGAACCTGGCCCGCTACAACGGCGCCACGCTCGCCGGGCCGGCGACGCTGCACAACGTGATGGTGATCAACGTCGTCCAGCGCGCGATCAAGGTGCACGCCAACGGTCCGGGCGCGGTGACGATCGCCGGCAACGAGTCCGAGCCGGGGACGTATGAGGTCGGCGCGCAGGTCACAGTGACGGCGACGCCATCATCGGATAGCGTTTTCCAGAACTGGACCGTCGATGGGACGGTAGTTTCGACGGAGCCGTCGTACACCTTCACCGTGAGCACGGACCAGGTTCTGACCGCGAACTTCATCTAGGAGCGAGATGGCTGACGCACAACAGCACCAGGTCGCGATCGTGGGCTGCGGCATCATCGGCCGCACCCACGCGGACACCATCGCGGCCCGCCCGGACGCGACCGTGACCGCGCTCGTCGACACCGACGCCGCTGCCCGGGAGGCGCTGGTGGCCAGGCTGAAGGAGGCGGGCGAGCCGGAGCCTCAGGTGTACGACGACCTGGCCGCGGCGCTGAGTGGATCGGCCGTCACCCTGGTTGCGGTCTGCACGCCCAGCGGGACGCACGCCGCGCTGGCCGAGCAGGCGCTGAACGACAAGAAGCACGTCGTCATCGAGAAGCCACTCGATGTCGACCTGACCCGGGCCCGCCGCCTCGGTGCGGCGGCCACCCGGGCGGCCAACCAAGGCGTGGTGTCCTCGGTGATCAGTCAGCACCGGTTCGACGCAGGCAGTGCGGCGGTCAAGCAGGCGATCGACGCAGGGCGATTCGGTCAGCTCACCTCGTCCGTCGCGACGGTTGCCTGGTGGCGCAGCGACGAGTACTACGCGTCTGCCGGCTGGCGTGGGACCTGGGCGCAGGACGGTGGTGGCGCACTGATGAATCAGGGCGTGCATACCGTTGACCTGATGTTGTGGTTCATGGGTCGGCCGGTCAGCATTCAGGCTCAGGCGTTGCGAGCCGCGCACCACGCGATCGAGGTCGAGGACACCGTGGTCGCGACGATCACGTTCGAGTCCGGCGCGGTCGGGACGCTGCACGCTACGACCGCTGCGTTCCCGGGCGGACGGACGCGGGTGTCTGTCCACGGCACCGAGGGTGGCGCCGAGATCGAGGACGACCTGCTCAGCCGGCTGAACGTCGACGGCGCGAAGGAAGATGCCTCGACGGACGTGGGCGAGCCGGGCGGCCACAAGGCCCAGTACGACGACATCCTCGGCGCGATCGCGGGCGGCCAGCAACCAGGCATCACTGTCCAGGACGCCATCGACGCCCTCGCCACGGTCCGGGCCGTCTACATCGCGTCCACTCTCCAACGCCCGGTCAAGTTCCTCGACGTCCTCGAAGGCCGCTACGACGACGTAGAGGTCTCCCGAGGCATCGGCCTCCCCCCGAACTAACCCAGAACCAGGGCGTCCCGTCCACCCCCTCCCAAACCCGGGCGGGACGCCCTCACCTCTTACTCGCCCGGGGCCCGGTTGTTCAGGATGCGTTGGTAGAGATTGCAGTCATTCCAGGCGCCGCCGGTGTGGAGGTAGGTGGGAGCTGTGCCGTACTGGATGAAGCCGGTACGGCGAAGCACTGCTTGGGAGGCGGTATTGGTGACTACCGTGCTCGCGGCGAGGCGGTGCAGTTTGAGCTCCTGGTCAGCGATCTCGGCGACCGCCTCGACTGCTCGAGTCATCAGTCCGCGCCCGACGGCGTCCGCGGCGAGCCAGTAGCCGACGTCCGCGTTCCGGAAGGCTCCGGGCACGAGATCGTTCAGCGTGATCGTTCCCGCGACCCGATCACCCTCGACCAGCAGCCACGGCACGACCTGCCCGTTCTTGTACCTCTCGAGCGCCCTGGCCAACTTCTCGCGCTGACCGGCGGCCGTGAACCAGTTGTCCGGCCGGACCGGCTCCCACGGAGACAAGTGGTCCCAGTTCTGGACATAGGCATCGGCAAGAGCTTGGGCATCATCAAGAGTGGCGATCCGGAGTTCGATCTCCGGGGTCAGCGAGCGGGGTGAAATCACTTGGGCAGCCTACGTGCCTGACTCGAGCCGGAGACTCGCGGTGTGAACGCGTCATGGAAGATCGTCGACGCGGCACCGACGGCCGCCGCGTCCGTCTGCAGCATCGACTCCTCGACCGCCACCGGCCGCGTCTCCCGCGCCACCGGGTGCGAGTTCACCGCACGCCCGATCTCGCTCAGGAAGATCTCCGAGATCTCCTTACCGAACGCCGGTCCACCAAGCACCACGAGATCGATGTCGAGCAGATCGACCAACCCGACGGCACCCTGTCCGACCACCCGCGCCACCTGTGTGACTGCCTTGACCGCAGCCTCGTTCCCATCGGCCGCGGCCTTACAAACGGCCCGGTACCGCTTGGCCTCATCGGTCGCGCCTGGGTCGGTCTCGACGTACCCGAACTCGGCGGCGATCACCGGGAGCGAAGCGGTCGGGTTGCACTCGGGCACCATCCGCGGCCCGTTCACGCCGTCCCACTCCCCCATCCGCAGCGCCGCGATCTGGCCGAACTCGCCGGCGTTCGCCGTACCACCGCGGTAGATCGAACCGTTCAGGATCAGGCCGCTGCCGACGCCCGTGCCGAGATAGAGGTAGGCAAAGTCGCGAGCCCGGGCCGAGCGGCCGATCCAGCGCTCGCCGATCGCGGCCGCCGTACCGTCCTTCTCGACCAGGACCGGGTGATTCAGCCGCTGCTGCAACAGTTGCCGGATCTTCAGCCCGCGCCAGGCCGGCTGCAGCGGTAACGCCAGCAACGATCCGTCCGCATCGATCGGACCCGGTACGGCGACGCCGACACCGAGCATCGAATCGAGATCGATCTGGCTGATGCTGAGCGCCGCGGTCACGGTCGCCGCGGTCAGATCGACCAACCTGTCGGCCTCGAGATCATCGGCAAGGTCGACGGTCTCCCGCCGGACGATCGTGCCGTCGAGGTCGACCACCGCGACCGTCAGCAGCTCAGGGTCGATGTGGATGCCGACCGCGTGCGCCGCCTTGGAGCGCAGCCGCACCGGGGTGCGCGGCTTGCCCAGCCGTTCGGCGCGCTCCTGCGCCTCCTCCACGAGCAGCCCTTGCTGCAGGAGGATGCGCAGGATCCGCGACACCGACTGCTGGGTCAGACCGGTCCGCCGGGAGATCTCGGTCCGGCTGATGATGCCGGCCAGCCGGATCGTCTCGATGATCACGGCCTCGTTGAACGACCCCAAGTCGTACTGGTTCGCGCCCGCGCGCTGCACCTCGACCAACTGGTCACCTGAGTCGTCCATTGCACCTCCCCGTCATGTCCCGATTAGCCGCGATCGTACTGCCGAAGCCTCGCCGTCACAGCGCCGTCACGGTGCTTCGAGCGCGCCGTCGATCCGTCGTACGCCGGCCGCCCACTCGTCGTGCCCGGACAGTTGCGCCGGATAGCGGGCCGCGGCCTCCAGATCGAGATCGATTCCCCAACCGGGCGCCTCGTTCGGGCGCAGCCAGCCGTCCTCGATCCGCAGCGTGCCGGGGAAGACCTCGTACGTCGCCTCGTTGTACAGATGCCCCTCTTGGATGCCGAAGGCAACTGAACTCACGTCGAGCGCGACGTTCGCGGCGGCGCCGATCGGCGACGTGTCGCCCGGCCCGTGCCACGCCGTCCGCACCCCGGAGATCTCGGCGAGGTCGGCCAGCTTCCGCGCCGGCGTCAGTCCCCCGATGTCCGAAACATGCGATCGAATGAAGTCGACGCCACCGTCGCGGATCAGCCGGACCGCGTCACCGAACGACGTGGTCAGCTCGCCGACGGCCAGCGGCACCGGCGACGCGGCCCGCACCTCGGGCAGCCGGTCCCACAGCTCCGGCGCCAGCACATCCTCGAGGAAGAACAGCCGGTACTCCTCGAGCGACCGGGCCAGCAGCACGGCCTCCTTCGGCGTCAGCCGCGAGTGAACGTCGTGCAGGAGCTCGATGTTGTCCGGCAACGCCTGCCGGGCCTCGGCGAACAGCTCGGGCGTCGTCCGCAGGTAGTCCCGGGCGGACCAGCCGTTGTGGTACGGCGCATCCGGGTAGAGCGTGGGCACGCGGGGTGCGCCGTACCCGCCGCCGCCCGGAGTCGACATCTGCAGGCGGATGTGCCGCCAGCCCTGCGCGATCAGCTTCTGCGCGTGGTCGATGGTCTCGTCGATCGTCCGGCCGCTCGCGTGGATGTACGTGTCGGCGGCCGCGCGGACCTTCCCGCCGAGCAGCTCGTACACGGGCATCCCGGCGCGCTTGCCGGCGATGTCCCACAGCGCCTGGTCGATACCCGAGATCGCGTTGTTCGTCACCGGTCCGCCACGCCAGTAACCGGAGTACCCGGCCAGGCGGGTCAGGTCGCCGATGTCACCCGGGTACCGGCCGATCAGCAGCCGGGCGAGGTGCTCGTCGACGAACGTCTGGACGGCCTTCCACCGCTGGGTGAAGGTCGCACAGCCGAGCCCGTACAGCCCGGGCTCGGTCGTGTCGATCTTCACCACCACCAGCGGAATCCCCTGCGGTGCGGTGACAATCGCCTGCACCGAACGGATCCGTACGTCGTCCCGGACGGGCCATGGCTGGTCGAACGTCGACGGCATGGTTCAAAGCTCCAAATCAAGGGTGGGTAGGTCGAGCTCGTGCTGAGCCTCGAAGCCCAGCACGGTCCTGGCCGCGGTCAGGTCGAGTGGAACCTCACGCCCGGAGAACCGCCGCGACCGCGGCACGTCCGGGGCGAACTTGTCGAGCAGTGCTTCGGTCTCGTACGGCGCCATCGTGGTGCCCGCGGCAACGAAGAATACGTGCGCCCCGGACAGCGGTGCGGTCAGGCCGAGCTCGATCGCGTACGCCGAGTCCCGGGTGTCCAGGTAGCTCCACGCCTCCCGCAATCCGCCGGCCGGATTCTTCCGTGCGTTGGCCGCCAGCCGGTCGAGCACGTCGGGCGAATTCACGTGCGGGAAGCGGAAGGCGACCACGTCGATCCCCCACCGCCGCCACGCCATCCGAGCCGTGTTCTCGTCGTTCTGCTTCGACAGCGAGTACGGATCGGCGACGTCGGACGCCGCCTGCTCGTCCCAGGGGAAGTACGGCGGGGTGATCTCGTGCGGGTTGAACGGGACCCCGGTCGCATTGATGCTGCTCGCGATCACGGCCCGGTCGATGCCCAGCGCCCCTGCCTGGTGGAGCACGTTGAACGTCGACACGACATTGATGGTGTAGACGTCGTACGGCGTCCCCGCCGACGGGTGGGCGAGAGCCGCCAGGTGTACGACGTACTCGGCGCCCTCGAGTGCTCGCGCCACGTCGGTCTCGGAGCGGGTGTCGCCGATCAGGACGCGATCGGCTTTCAGGTCCGGGTGCTCGACGTTCGACAACGCCGTCACCCGGGCGCCCAGCTCGTTGAGATGCTGGACCGTCTGCAACCCGATCCGGCCGGCGGCCCCCGTGACCAGCACCCGCCGGCCGTTCAAATCCGTCACTCTTTAATTCCTCCTGCCATTCCCACGCCCTTCAGGAACTGCTTCTGGAATACCAGGAACAGGACCACAGGTATCAGAACGGCGAGGAAAAGGGCACTCATTTGCAGTGAGATCTCCGTCGTCTTGGCCACCCGCGGCAGGGCGACCGAGATCGGCTGGAGCTTCGGGTCCGGCAGCACCAGCAGCGGCCAGAGGTAGTCCTTCCAGGAACCGATCACGGTCAGCAGGGCGACCACACCGACGATCGGCTTCGACAGCGGCAGGATCAGCGAGGTGAACAACCGTAGGTTGCTCGCGCCGTCGATCCGGGCGGCCTCGATCAGCTCCCGCGGGATCGAGTCGAAGTACCGCTTCATCACCAATACATTGAACGCGCCCGCCGCCGACGGCAACCACACCGCCCAGAACGTGTTCTGCAGGCTGATCCCCAGCAACGGCATCTTCAGCACCGTCATGTACAGCGGGACCAGCGAGATGACACCGGGGAGGAACAGGGTCGCCAGCACCGCCCCGGTGATGATCGGGCCCCACTTCGGCCGCAACACGCTCAGCACGAAGGCTCCCGTCGTACAGACGAACAGCGTCGAGACCATCGAGCCGATCGCGATGAACGCGGTGTTGCCCAGGTACGCGCCGATCTGCACGCGGTTCCAGGCGTCGGGGATGTTCTTCAGCTGAATGCCCGACGGCCACAGCTGCATTGGTCCGCTGAGGATGTCCTGGCTGGTGGAGACACCGGACTTGAGCAGCCAGAGCAGCGGGCCGACACCGGCGATCAGGACGGCGATGAAGATGACCACCTGGATCGCCGGCAGACCGTAGCGGACCAGACCGCGCTGCCGGTCGGCGGTCGAGATGATTCCGCGTTCCTGAACCTCAGTGCTCATGTCGTACTCCAGCGGCGAGTGACGAAGTGGTAGACGACCGACAGTGCGCACAGAACTCCGGCGAGCAGCACACTGAGCGCGGTCGCGGCACCGAAGTCTCCGTTGACGAACGCGTACCGGTAGATCAGCAGCAGGACCGTCATGGTGGCGTTGTTCGGACCACCGCCGGTGAACAGGAACGGCTCGGTGAACACCTGGAACGTCCCGATCAGCTGCAGCAGCATCATGATCAGGATGATTCCCCGGATCTGCGGCAGCGTGACGTGCCAGACCCGGCTCCAGATGCCGGCCCCGTCCAACTCGGCCGCCTCGTACAACTCCGTGCGTACGCCGGTCAGCGCCGCCAGGTAGATGATCGAGGTCGCGCCCGCACCGGCCCAGGTCGCCTCGAGCACGATGGCAGGCATCGCCAGACTCTGCGAGTTCAGCCAGGCGAACGGCCCGATCCCGAACCAGCCGAGGATCGAGTTGAAGACGCCCGACGTACTCGGGTCGTAGAAGAACGTCCACAACAGGATCGCGGCCACCGGCGGTACGACGGCCGGCAGGTACGAGAGCACGTTGTACAGCCAGCCGGTCTTGCGCAGCTCGCTGATGAACACGGCCAGGAACAAGGGCACCGGGAAACCGAAGATCAGGGCCAGGAAGGCGAAGTACAGCGTGTTGAGCGCCGCCTGCGGAAGCTGCGGATCGGTCAGCACGTAGCTGAAGTTCGACCACCCGACCCACTCGGCCGGAGCGACCAGGTTGTTCTTCTGGAAGCTGAGCACCAGTCCGCGGACGATCGGACCCCAGGAGAAGTACAGGAAGATCAGGACCAGGGGCAGGGCGAAGAAAATGGCGCTCAGCCCGCCGGAGCGATACCAGGTGACCAAAGATCGAGCACCGCTCCGGCCGGACCTACTTGATGTTTGCTGGAACATGGCGGCTACCGCGCGAGGCGTGCGTCGATCTTCGAGGCGGTGTCACTCAGTAGCTTGTCGATGTCCGCATCCTTCTTGGTCAGCACCTGCTGGACGACCGGGTCGAGCAGCGAGTAGACCTCCTGGCCCTTGTTCGACGGCTCGGGCAGCAGCTTGAGCGACGTGGTGGAGTCGATGTAGCCCTGGAACTGCTTGACCGGGACGTTCACGTACGGCTCACGCCACTTGTTGAACTGGTCGTAGGTCGCCTGGCTCAGCGGGCTGATGCCCGGGCGGCCGACGAAGCCCTTGTCCGCGATCGAGGTCTTCGCGTCCTGCACCGCGACCGACTCGGTCGTGTACTTGTCGAACTGGTCGAACTTGATCCACTTCAGCGCGGCGACGACCTCGTTCTTGGTCGCCTTCGGGCTGATCATCTTCAGCGAGCCACCGGTCAGCGTCCCGTACGGGCCACCGTCCTGCGGCAGGGCGCCCTCACCGAAGTCGGCGGGCTTCATGGCGAACTGCTTCACGCTCATGTCGTAGGCGTCCGGCGCCTGCAGGACCATGCCGATCTTGCCGGCCGCGAAGTCCTGGCGGACCTCCTCCTGGTTGTACAGGAAGCGGCTGCCCATCGAGTTGTCGGTCCAGCGCATGTCCTTGAGCAGCTGCAGCGCCTTCTTGGTCGGCGCGTCGTTGAACGTCGACTTCTTGCCGTCCGCGCTCTCGACGGTGCCGCCCATGCTGTAGGTCATCGTGGTCAGCATCCAGCCACCGGTGTTGTTGGTGGTGAGCTGGGCGTAACCCGCCTTACCGGTCTTCTCCGAGATCTGCTTGGCGTACTGCCGGACCTCGTCCCAGGTTGTCGGCGGCTTGTCCGGGTCCAGCCCGGCCTCGGTGAACAGCTTGCGGTTGTAGGCCAGGCCCACGGAGAACACGTCGGTCGGTACGCCGTAGATCCGGCCGTTCGCGTCCTGGACGATCTTCAGGACGTTCGGGTTCAGGTCCTTGGTCAGGTCGACCAGCTTCAGCTCGTCGGTGATGTCCGGCAGCTGCTTGTTCGGGATCATGTTGGCCGGCTCGGTGAAGCTGATGTTCATCACCGTCGGCAGCGTCCCGCCCGCGACCTGCGCCTGGAAGGTCTGCGCCTGCCAGCTGGTCTCGGTCGACTTCACGGTGATGTTCGGGTTCTTGGCCATGAAGTCTTTGATCTTCTGGTCGAACGCCTTGATGTCGTTCGGCTTGTCGGGGGTCGGGCGGTCCCCGATCGTGATGGTGACCGGCGCGTTCTGGTCGATCGCGCCGCTCGCGCCACCTGACGGCGCATCGTCCTTGGCACACGCTGCCACGCTCGCGAGCACCAGGCCGGCGAGTCCCAGCCCGGCGGCCCACCTGTTCACTCTCGTCATCGGAACTCCTCGGTTTCCTGATGCCGCCGATGTGCTCTGAGCCACACACCGGCCAAGTCCCGAGTAAGTTAAACCAAGCGTGTTACTAATTCAATGCCTAGACGGCATCAAATTGGAGGAGCGCTTTCGCACCCCGCTCAGACAGTCCACAAGTCATCCCCAGGCCGGTCCGTGGCGAGCCCTGCGGGTCAGCCGAAACCGCGGACCCGGAACTGCATGACGCGGTACGGCCAGCCGGCATCGGTGTTCCACTGGCTGACCGAGAGGTGGAGGTCGCTGAGCGTGGAGCCGGGGATGACGTAGCCGCCGTACAACTGGGCGACGTGGTTGCCGTCCTCCGAACCCCAGGCGCCGCCGTAGATCAGGGTCTGCCGGTACGCCGTGTACAGGTTGGACGTCGGCGTGTCCATGATGATCCCGTCGATGCGGTAGTCGCCGGCGTTGAACCAGGTCAGGACCCACTTCCCGCCGAGCGGCCGCAGGCTCAGCTCGCCGAAGCTGCCGGTCAGGATCGGCGTGGCCGGGTTACCCCAGGCCCAGACCCCGTCGCGGAAGCCCCACGGTTCGTAGGCCGCCGGGTTCGCGATCTGGTCGCTGCGGACGCGCTTCAGGATGATCGGCTTGTCGCGCTGGAACCCGGTCGAGTAGACGTACACGTAGCCGTCGTTGCCCTCACCCCAGGTGAGGAGCTGGAAGAGTCCGCCGTCGAGGTTCGGGTCGAATTTCGCGCCGGTGTGATACCAACTGGCGCCTGAGTCGTCCGAGCGCCAGATCTCGGTCCAGACGACGTTGCCGAGACCCTTGTTGACCATCGCGTGCAGGTACATCGAGCCGCCGATGGTGATCACGTCCGACGGCAGGACGGTCGAGAAGACGGGGTTGTCGTGGTCGTACGCCCAGAGCTGTTGGGCCGCCGCTCCCCCGACCGCACCGGACCACTTCACCCCGCCGTTCAGGTCCGTTGTCGTCGACCACAACGCGACCGGCGAGCGCCACCAGCCGCCACCGACCGTGGGCTGCTCGAAGGTGTCGCCGAACATGAAGAGCAGCCGGCCGTCCGGCGTACGCACCGGAATCCCCAGGTCGGTCGCCGCCATCCGGAAGCGATCGGTCAGGCCTGGGCCGGTGAGGTCGGCGACCTTGTTCGTGGTGATCGCCTGGCTCGTCGCCAACGCACGACCTGGTACGGCGGCCAGAACACCCGCGCCGAGTGTCGCGCGCAGGAACGTGGATCGCTTCATCACTGCAACTCCCAGGGGGCGACTGTGGAGAATCTGTGGGGAATCGATTGCCCGCCTACCGTGCCGCAAGCATCCGGTGAAGTCAATCGGTGACGAGGACGGAAGCCAGTTGGGTGAATTGCTTGCGCTGGGTGGCATTGAGGCGCTTGGTCCGCTCGGTGACGCGGCGGGTCACCTCGGCCTCCCCCTGTTCGGCGAGCCGGCGACCGGCGTGGGGTGAGCCGGCGCGGCCCGGTGAACGGGTGGTGCTGACGGTTCAGTCCTTGCCGGTGGCAACTGGGCGGGTGGGGTCGGTGATCCACTCGGACCAGGAGCCGATGTAGACGGTGGCTGGGAGGCCGGCGGTTTCCAGGGCGAGGGCTTCGTGGGCTGCTGTTACGCCGGAGCCGCAGTAGACGCCTACCTGGGTGTCTGGGGTGACGCCTAGTTTCTTGAAGCGTTCGCGGAGGTCGGCGGCGGGGAGGAAGTGGCCGTCCGCTGCCACGTTTGCTGTGGTGGGCGCGTTGGTGGCGCCGGGGATGTGGCCGGCTACTGGGTCCATTGGTTCGACTTCACCGGCGAAGCGTTCGGGGGCGCGGGCATCCAGCAGTACGCCGGCCTTCGTGATCTCCACGGCCCCAGCTGCGTCCAGAAGCGGCAGATGGCCCGGCGTCGCGATGAACCCGCCGGAAACGTCACCCGTGGTGCCGTCGGGTGGGAGCTGCGTGGTGGTTTCTCCTCCGGATGACTTCCAGGCGGCTAGGCCGCCGTTGAGGACTCTGACGTTGGGGAGGCCGAAGTAGCGGAAGATCCACCAGGCTCGGGCTGCGGCCATGGAGTTGGCGGCGTCGTAGACGACGACCGTGCTGTCTGCGGTGACGCCGGCGCGGCGGAGGGTGGTGGTGACTGTGGTTGCTTCGGGCAAGGGGTGGCGGCCGGGGCCGGGCGGGCCGGCCAGTTCGGTGTCGAGGTCGACGAAGTGGGCACCGGGGATGTGGCCGGCGTCGTACGCGTCGCGGCCGGGTGGGCCGGCCAGGTTCCAGGTGACATCGATCAGGACCGGGGTCTCGTCCAGCGCGCGCAGCTCGTCGACCGAGATCAAGGGACTCATGACAGCGACTCCTCCGAACGGCAGTAACCCGATGCCGTGAGCCTAGCTCCCGGCTCCGCCGCCGAATGGCAGCACCTCGGGCGAGAGGGTGGCTCGGGCTCGTGCCTGGGTGAGGCGGCGGCGGTGGTGACGCCGGCAGAGCACCTCGTACGAGATCTCGTGGTCGCGGGTCTCCATGTCGCCCACCACCAACTGCTCCCCCTCGGTGACCATCTCGCCGCCGATCGTGCGGGCATTGTGAGTAGCCCGCTCGCCGCACCAGCACAGCGCCTCGACCTGCAGCAGTTCCATCCGGTCCGCAAGCTCGACCAACCGAGCCGACCCAGGAAAGAGCGTGGCCCGGAAGTCCGTCAGGATGCCGAAGCAGAACACATCGATCTGCAACTCGTCGGCCAGCCGCGCCAACTGCTCGATCTGCAGCGGGCTGTAGAACTGCGCCTCGTCACACACGACGTAGTCGATCCGCCCACCCTGGGTCAGCTCGCCGACCACGTAGTCCCAGAAGTCGAAGTCCGGCCGCACCTCAACCGCCTCGGCAGCCAGCCCGAGCCGCGACGAAAGCACCGACTCCCCGGCCCGGTCATGGCTGGTGAAGATCCGCCCGAGCCGCCCACGCGCCTTGTGGTTGTGATCCATCTGCAGCGCCAATGTCGACTTACCGCAGTCCATCGTCCCAGTGAAATACAACAGCTCAGCCACGGGGGCACATCCTGCCAAGTCAACGGTTCGGGTCACACTTCGGGGGGCGGGTTGGGGAAAGTGGGGGTGGGCGGTTTGAATGGGTCGTGCGCAAAGCTCTGGTTGTTTTTGTGGTGGCCTGTTTGACGGCCGCTGTGGCCACCTTGCCGGCTGTTGCGGTGCCGGTGCGGGTGGAGGCAGGGCTCCGTGCGTACTTCGTCATCACCGAACCGGGTCAGACCGGCAAGGTCACCGGTGCGGTCAGTTCGAACGGCGGTGCCGTCTACGCCACGTACGACGCGATCGGCGTGATCGTGGCGCACTCGGCGGCCGGTGACTTCGCTGCCAAGATGCGCAGCGTCGCGGGCGTCCAGAAGGCGGGCGCGACCCGGACCACGGATCTGCCCGCGGACGCGGCCAACCCGGCCATCCCGGCGCAGGTCCCCGAAGCCGCGGTCACCGCGCCCGAGACGGACCGTGCTGACATGACGCAGATCGGAGCCGACCAGGCCTGGGAGAAGAACCAGGGCTCCAAGACCGTGACCGTCGGCGTCCTCGACACCGGCGTGGACGACCAGCACCCGGATCTGAAGGCGAACTTCGACGCGACCAAGTCGGTCTCCTGCGCGTACGGCAAGGCGGATAGCCGCCCGGGTGCGTGGCGGCCGATCGCCGAGCACGGGACGCACGTGGCCGGCACGATCGCGGCCGCGAAGAACGGCGTCGGTATGGTCGGCGTCGCACCCGGCGTGAAGGTGTCATCGATCCGGATCGCCGAGGCCGGGAGCGAGTTGTTCTTCCCGGAGAACACGGTCTGCGCGTTCATGTTCGCCGCCGACAAGGGTGTCTCGATCACCAACAACAGCTACTACGTCGACCCGTGGCTGTTCCTGTGTCCGTCGGACCCGGACCAGGACGCGATCTCCGAGGCCGTCCGCCGAGCTGTCGCGTACTCCGACTCCAAAGGGGTCGTGAACGTGGCCGCGGCCGGCAACGACGACTACAACCTGGCCGACAAGTCCAACGACACCAGCAGCCCGGACGACGTGCCGACTCCGACCGAGCGGACCGTCACGAACGACTGCATCAGTCTCCCGACCGAGCTGCCGAACGTGGTCGTCGTGGCCTCGGTCGGCCCGACCAGCATCAAGTCGCAGTTCTCGAACTTCGGCGAGAACAAGATCAACCTCGCCGCCCCGGGCGAGGGCGTCTACTCGACCGTCCCCGGTGGCGGCTACAAACTGCTCGAGGGTACGTCGATGGCCTCGCCGCATGTCGCGGGTGTCGCGGCCCTGATCCGCAGCCTGAACCCGAAGCTGAATCCCGCCCAGGTGCGGGCCCAGCTAGCCAAGCAGGCCAACGATCTGCCGTGCCCGCCCGGCGCTTCCGGTCAATGCGACGGCTCGGCCGCCAACAACTCGTTCTACGGCGAAGGCCTGGTCGACGCCGCCGAGGCGGTGGGCGCTGCACCCGCGCAAAGGAATGGCGCGCTCACGATCACCGAACCGGGCGAACAGCTCGGAGTCGGCGGCGTACCGGCCATCCCCCTGCTGATGAAGGGCACCGGCGGCACCGGCGACATCAGCTACACCGCGGTCGGCCTGCCGCCCGGCCTCACCATCAACACCGAGCGCGGCTGGATCACCGGCGTCCTCACCCCCGGCTCCGGCCGCTACAAGGTGACGGTCACAGCCCGCGACGGCCAGGCCAAGACCGTCCAGTCCAGCTTCTTCTGGAACGTCTGGAGCTTCTAACCCGCGTCGACGAGCAGCGGAACCAGCATCTCGTCCTCCGTCAGTGACCCGTGCTGGCCGATCAGCCCGGCCTCGTCCGGGTACCGGCGGCTCGCCACGAGCCCGACAGGACCGAGCGCGGCAACCACAACGTCACCGATCCGCGGCGCTACCCGCTCCTCGACCGCGCCGAACCAGCCACGCCCGATCGCGTCCTCCCGACTGAGCACGATCGCCCTCTCCCCCAGCCGCTCCTGGTACGTCGCAATCACGTCGGCTTGAGCTCCGTCGACGCAGTACAGATGCCGGAAGCGAGACTCGCCCCCGATGAGTCGCACTCCGTCGGTCAACGCCGGCTCGGCGTCCAGGTCGACCCGATGCTCCGGCGTCACGTCGACCATCCCGTGGTCGGCAACGATGAGTAGTACGGCATCGCGTGGCAACGCGGATCGGACCTGCGATGCGAAGGAGTCGATCGCACCCAACTCCTTCCGCCACTGCCACGACTCGCAGCCCTGCGAATGACCGGTGTAGTCCAACTGGGAGTCGTACACGTACACCATCGACGAACTGCCCTCACGGCTCGCGAACCGGGTCGCATCCAGCCGATCCTCGATCGTGTCCGCCCCGCGATGCTTACTCCCCCGGAACGCCGCAGTCGTCAGGCCGGACGAGTCGAACCGTGCCTTGCTGACATTGCGGGTCGCAACTCCGGCCGCGGCCATCCGCTCGAAGACGGTCTGGTGCGGCTGCCAACGGCGTGGATCGACCGGTGCGTCCCACTGCAGTGCATTCAGCAACGCACCGGTCTCCGGAACGATCGACGTGTAGCCGACGATGCCGTGCGCCCCCGGCGGAAGCCCGGTGCCCAGGCTGGTCAGGCTCACCGCGGTCGTCGAGGGCACTCCGGCGGTCAGACTGCGACCGGCCGGCAGGAGCGACGCCATGTACGGCGCTGCATCGGCGTGGCGCTGGAGCAGGTTCCACCCCAGTCCGTCCAACAGCAGCACGGCGTACCGCGAAGCAGGGGGCAGTCCCAGCACGTTGTCCGAGTCGGGGACCGACAGCGCACCGGCGACAGACGGCAGGACGTCGGCGAGCGATCCACCCCCGTACTGCGGGGTGACGGGCGCGATCACGACGCTACTTGCTGGTCGCGAACGACAGAGCCTTCGCGAACTCGAGCACCTGCTGGATGCCGGCCGGACCGTCGGCGGCGGCGCTGATCCGGAGCGAAATGTCGTCGGCCGCGACCGAACCGGTGTAGCCGTGGTCGGCCTCGCAGTTCGGGTCAGCGCAGACCGCGGGCTCCAGGTCGATCCGGTTCACCATGCCCCAGCCGATCGTGAGCACGACCTCGCCACCACCGGCCACCGCCGGGTCGGACTTGCCGGAGGCGTAGCCGGCCGGATTCGGGACGACGCGGTTCACGACCACCGCGTTCACCCGGTGCAACGGGATCGCCTCGGTCGAGGTCGACGCATACGGCGCCCGGATCAGCTCGTCGGCCGCGTGCTCGTCGGTGTGCCCGACGATCAGCCGGCTCGGGGTCAGCGCCAGGATCGTGATGTGGCGCCGGACCTCGTCGCGGTCGAACGTCGGCTCGTGCTGCAGCATGAACGCGCGGATCGGTTCGCCGGCGATCGCCACCGCGAGCGAATCCGTCACGACATCGGGGTAGTAGCCACACCGGTCGATCGCCTCGCGCAGAGATGCGGATGCGTCCGCGAGCTCCGGTGTATTCAGGTCACGCATGCTCACATCCTTGCACGGTCCGCAGCCTGGGCCGATTTCCCCTTGTGGACAACCTCAACCTGTGCTGTCCCCAACCCGGGCACGACCTGGGGACACCCCGGAGATCAGTTCGCGCTCGCCTTCCGCAGCACGGGCGCACCCGCGGCACCGGCCACCGCGACCAGCACGAGTCCGGCGAGGACCTGGCCGATCAGGAGCAGTACGCCGGAGTTTCCTTCCGTGATGACCTTTCCACCGCTCAAGGCAAGTCCACACAGCGCACCGAAGCCGACAACGGGCAGTCCGACGCCGAGCACGGGTACGACGGCCGCCAGCCGCGCCGACCGCTCGATGACGCGCAACTCCACCCCGGACCGCCGCAGCGCACGGGCGGGAGCCGCCTGGTCCAGCGCCGTACCAACTGCCCCTGCTGCTGTGGACGCGGCAACCGTCAGGAACACGAGTCCGAGCAGCAGCGCCACACCGATCCGCATGTCGTGGAAGGACGGGTCGTCGTCCCCCGGCGGCATGAAGACCGAGATGAACCCGGTGACGAACCCGGCCAGCACCAGCGCCGCCACGGGCCGGAACGCACCCTTCGGATCATCAGCGAGGCGCCGACCGGCCAACAACGCCACCGGACCGTTGGCGAGGTTAGCCATCGTCTTACCGATCACCTGCACGGCAAAGGGACCAATGATGCGTACGGCGAGTGCCGCGAACCCCACTCCGATCAGCAAGGGAATGATCGCGGCCTGCATCCCGTAGTACCCGAGAATGAGCGGACCGATCACCAGGAATCCCAGCCGCAGCCAGCTGGTCGCCTTGCGCGTCTGACCGCGTACGACGCCCAGCGGGGTGATGCTGACCCGACCGAGCCCGATCAACGCGCTGATCACCGACAGAACCGGCACTGCGGCCAGTACGACGAGCACAGTCCACCAATTGACCGTGATGTCGTGCACGTACCAACGTCCGCCACCCAGCGGAATGCGGGCGATCAATGGACTGAGCAGTGTGTAACCGACCAGTCCGACCACCGCACCGGCGAGAGCCAGGACGGCTTGTTCCACAGCACTCAGCCAGAGCACCTGCGTTCTGGTGGCACCCGCGAGGCGGAGTGCGGCCAGCCGGTGCTCACGACGCTTTGCCGCCACACCAGCGGCCTGACCGACCAGGCTGAGAATCGGGAACAGTACGAGCGTGATTCCGAAGGCCACTGCGATCAGCAGGCCTAGCATCCGGCTGTCCCACACGTCCTCGTTCCAGCTGCTCACATAGCGCGGTTCACCGGCGTGGAACGAGTCGACGCCGTGGATGACGACGTACTCCTCGGGCGATGAAAGACCCGCGGAGCTGATGATTCCGGTCGGCTTGTCGACGCCGTACTGCTGACTGAAGCTGGACCAGTTCTTGGCGACCTCGGGTGATACGAACACCTCACCTGGCTTGGGTGTGTGGTCGAGGCCGGGTGGTGGCGGGAGCTGGTTCGGCCGTAGCGTGCGGAGGTCGATGCTGACCAACTGGTGGCCGTTGACGGGCTTGTCCGCAAGCGTCATCGCGCCGATCGCTGTTGCCGGGTCGGCCCGGTCCGCCTGGCGCCAGCCGATCCGATCCGAGCGATGTGCGAGCCCGAGCGAACCGGCGATCAGGAACGTGACCAGCAGCGCGACGACCGCGGTCGCGCCGAGCGCGGCAAGGTTGGCGGCGCGCCCGCCAGGACCCGGGCGACGGACGAACCGCAGCCCGAGCTCAGTCATCGGATTCATCGTCCGGCCCCCATCGAGACGCTCACCCGGCCGTCGACGATCTGGAGGACCCGATGGCAGCGCGCCGCGACGGCGTTGTCGTGGGTAACGACGACCACGGCCGCGCCGCGGTGGGTCGCCGCTCCAACGAGAAGATCGATCACCTGCGAGCCGGTGGTCGCGTCGAGCGCGCCGGTCGGCTCGTCGGCAAAGACGACCTGCGGCTCGCCGACCAGCGCACGGGCGATCGCCACGCGCTGCGCCTGGCCACCGGACAGCTCACCCGGACGACGCCCAGCCTCCGCGGCCAGCCCCACCTGCGCGAGCATCATCCGCGCCCGCCCGACCGCGTCCCGCCGGCTCAGCCCGTCCACCATCAACGGCAGCGCGACGTTCTCGTCCGCGGGCAACTCGGCGAGCAACTGGTTGTCCTGGAAGACGAAGCCCAGCCGGCGCCGACGCAACACCGTCCGCGCGGCGTCGTTCAGCTTGTCGACGCGCTCACCGCCCAGCCACACCTCGCCCTGATCCGGCGTCAGGATGCCGGCCAGGACGTGCAGGAGGGTGGTCTTGCCGTTGCCGCTCGGGCCCATCACCGCGAGCGCCTCACCAGCCCGGACGCCGACATCCACACCGGCGAGACCGACCACCTCGCCGTAGTACTTGACCAGGCCGTGACCGCTGAGGACGACCTGTGGTTGGGGACTCTGGAAGCTCATGCCCCAGAGCCTTCCGTGAACCGGCAGCCGCAGCGTCGGCCCAGGGACCGGTCTTGCCGTCGTCTTCCAGCATCGTTCGACGACCGCACGTACGACTGGGGTCGTAGATCAGTCTGTCCGGAAGGCCGACGGATACGTGTCCCGGTAGCTCGGGATGGCACCGGCCGGTGTCTCGACCGACTCGGCGGCCAGAACGGCGTACACGATCGCGCGCGTCAACGATCTGGCGCCGGCGGCGTAGACGGCTTCCAGCTGCCCGAGCGCGGTCGAATCGGTCACGCTCAGCCGCGGCCGGTCGTCGTCCTCGATCCGCGTCGACAGCGCGAAGATGCTGTCACCGTCGACCAGCGTGTGGATCGGGTCGATGGCACGGGCCAGCCCGTCGTGCGCGATCATCGCCATCCGCTTCGTCGCGGCCTTGTCCAGCGGTACGTCGGTCGCCACCACAGCGATCACCGTGTTCATCGAAGGCCCCGGGATCAGGTTGCGCCCGGGCGCGGCCGGCGGCGCGGGCTCGGTCGGTGTGCGCAGGTGGGCGAACTCGTCCCCCAGCCCGTAGCGGGCGCCGTACAGGTTCCCGTCGGCGTCGACCGCCGAACCGGCGGCGTTCACGATGACGAGCGCGCCAACCGTCGTACCGTCGTCGAAGCGGACACTCGCCGAGCCGACGCCGCCTTTCAGCGACCGGACCCGGGCTCCGGCGCCGGCACCATGGTTGCCCAGGGCAACAGGTCCGTCGGTGGCGGCGGCGATTGCGTCGGCACCCCAGGACGGCTCCGGCCGGGCCTTGAAGCCACCGCCGCGGCCGAGGTCGAAGAGCACTGCCGTCGGCACGATCGGTACGACGTCCTTCTCACCCTGACCCACGCGGACACCCTGACCGCGCTCCTCGAGCCAGCGCATCACACTGCCGGCCGTGTCGAGCCCGTACGCGCTCCCGCCGGTCAGCACGATCGCGTTGGCGCCCGGATTGGAATTCACCGGGGAGAGCAGGTCCGTCTCGCGCGTGCCCGGCGCACCACCACGGGCGTCGACACCGGCCACGGCGGTGGTGGGGATGTGGACGACCGTCGTACCGGTCAGGTACGGCGCATCCACGCGCTCGACCTGTCCGACCAGCACGCCGGGGACATCGGTGATCGCGTTCAACGGACCAGGCTTCATCGTCGAGCTCCCTCACCAATAAATACGTTGCTTCCGACATTAGCGTGGAAGGTATGAACGCCGATCAGCTCTGTGGATTGCTGGCCGAGCCGTCGAGGCTGTGGGTGTACTCCGCTGTCGTCCTCGGCGCCACCACACCCCAGCAGGTTGCCGGCAGCACCGGCCTCCCCGCGCCGGTTGTCGTGAAGGCACTGCAACGGCTGACCAACGGCGGACTGATCACCGCCGTCGGAACGGAACTGCAGGCCGACGAAGCGGTGTTCAAGGACGCGGTGCGTGAGCGCCGTCCGGAGTGGGTGCCGCTCGATCCGGATCCGGTCCGCGACAACGTCCTGAGGGCCTTCATCCGCGATGGTCGCCTGACCCACTTCCCGACCATTCCGGCGAAGTTCGAGATCGTGCTCGAGCATCTCGTCAGTGGCTTCGAGCCCGGCCGTAGCTATCCGGAGTCCGAGGTCAACGAGATCCTCGGCCGGTGGCACGACGACTACGCGACGCTGCGGCGGCAATTGGTCGACTACCGGCTGCTTCGTCGTACCGACGGCGTCTACTCCAGGAGCTAGGTCAGCCGGCGGGCTGGGGCGTCCTGGCGGGGCTTCTCGTTCGGGGCGACCCGGATGGTCGTGTCCAGGACGGTCGCGCCCTGGACCGCGACCAGGACCGAGCGAAGGTCCAACTGCACGACCTCCTCCAGGTCGAGCGTCAGGCGCGACACGCGGTGCAGCAAGTCCTCGATCGCGGAGATGTCCACGGGATCGGAGCCGCGGTAGCCGTACAGCAACGGCGCCGCGCGGACCTCGCGGACCATCTCCGCAGCATCGCGCGTGGTCAACGGCGGCATCCGGTACGAGCGGTCGCCCAGCAGGTCGGTCGCGACACCGGACAGGCCGAACGTCACCACCGGCCCGAACGACACGTCCTCCTGCGCCGCGATCACCACCGGCACCCCAGGCGGCGCCATCTTCTGTACAACGAACTGCGCGCGGGCCGGATCCGACGCGACCCCGAACGTCTGCGTCATCTCCGCCCAGGCCGCCCGCATGTCCTCCTCGTCGTGGATGTGCCGCCAGATGTCGGCCAGGTCCGGCCGCATCCGCCACTGTTCGGCCGTCGCCTTGAGGATCACCTCGAAGCCGAGGTCCGCGGCCCGCGCGACGGCCTCGTCCGCGGTCAGCACCGGGAACGCCGGCAGGATCGGGATCCCGTAGAAGCTCAGCAACCGCAGCCGATCGGCATCCTCCAGATCGGCGCCCTGCGGATGACGCTGCAGGAACTCGGCGACGAAGTCCTCGGCCCCCGCGGTGTCGACGTCGGGCAGGTCCGGGATCCGGCTGTCCGATCGCCGCCGCCACTCCGCGTACTGCGTCGCCTTCGCCAGCGCGCCGACGGCGTACTGCGGATTGAGGAACGACGGGATCGATCCGCGCGCGGCACCGCCGTCGCCATCCGGCACACGCAGCTCGGCCGGCACACTCCGGGACGCGAGGAACGTCGTGACCACCGGCTTCTTCGAACCCGCGGCCGCCGCGGCCAGGGCCTGCGCGACCTCGGCGCCGTTCGACTGCACCGGCGGCGTGTAGATCACGACGATCGAGTGCACCCGCTCGTCGGCGAACACCTCGGCCAATGCCGCACCGAAGTCGGCCGCGGTCGCGTCCGCGCTCAGGTTGCGCGGCTCCCCGGCCAGGTCCAGTCCGCGCTCGGCCATCGTGTCGAGCGCGAGCAACGTCAACGCGTCGGAGTTGCTGACGATCGCGACCCGGCGACCCTTCGGCAACGGCTGGTGCGCGAGCAGCTGGGCGACGTCGAAGAGCTCGCCGGTGGTGTCGACCCCGATCAGACCGCTCTGCCGGAACATGGACTCGATGGTTGCTGGCGGCAACTGACTGCGCCGGACCATCTGCCCGAGCGGAACCCCCTGCGTCGAGCGGCCCGACTTCAGCGCGACCACCGGCTTGCGGCCGGCCAGGCGGCGCGCGACCCGGCTGAACTTGCGCGGATTGCCCAGCGACTCCAGGTAGAGCAGCACGACCTCGGTCGCCTCGTCGGAGTACCAGTACTGCATCAGGTCGTTGCCCGAGACATCCGCCCGGTTCCCGGCCGAGACGAAGCTGGACAGCCCGAGACCACGCCGCACCATGTCGGCCAGGATCGGGACGCCCAGCGCGCCGGACTGGCAGAAGAACGCGACCCTCCCCCTGCTCGGCATCAGCGGGGACAGCGTCGCGTTCAACGACACTCCCGGGGCGGTGTTGATCACGCCCAGCGCGTTCGGCCCGATCACCCGCATGCCGTAGGACCGCGCGAGGCCGACCAGATACCGCTGCCGCTTCCGGCCCTCGTCCCCGATCTCCGCGAACCCGCTCGACACCACCACCAGGCCGCGCACACCCTTGGCCGCGCAGTCGAGCACGACGTCGGCCACCATGTCGGCACGTACGGCGACCACCGCCAGATCGACCGTGTCGTCCACCTCACGGATCGTCGGGTACGCCGGGACGCCCTCGATCTCATCGGCTTTCGTATCGGTGTTCACGGCGTACAGGCGACCGGGGAAGCCACCGTCGCGCAGGTTACGCAGCAGCGCGTTCCCGATCGTGCCCTCACGTCGGCTCGCACCGATCACGGCGACGCTGGCCGGCGTGAGCAGCCGCGCGATCGACAGCGCCTCGGACCGCTGCTCGCGGGCCTGCATCACCCCGAACGACGTGTCCGTCGGCGCGATGTCGAACTCGACCACGATCACGCCGTCCTCGAACTCGCGCGCGACCTTGTAGCCCGCCTCGGTGAAGACCGTGATCATCTTGCGGTTGTCCGGCAGCACCTCGGCGACGAACCGGCTGATGCCGTTCTCCCGGGCTGCCTGGGCCAGATGCTCGAGGAACAGCTGACCCAGGCCGCGGCCCTGGTGAGCGTCCTCGATCAGGAACGCGACCTCCGCCGTACGCCGTCCGGTCCGTTCGTACCGGCCGACGCCGATCATCTCGTCACCGACCGTGACGATCAGCGCGAGACGGTCGTGGTAGTCGACCTGCGTGAACCTCGCCACATCCCGGTCGGACAGCTCCGGATACGGCGCGAAGAAGCGGTAGTACTTCGATTGCTCGGAGACCCGGGCGTAGAAAGCGACCAGGAGCTCCGCGTCCGCGGGCGTGATCGGCCGCAGGTGCGCGGTCGCGCCGTCCCGCAGGACGACGTCGGCCTCGTACTCGGCCGGATATCCGTCCGGCTGGTGCGGGTCATACTGGTCGGACAGACTCACCCGGCCAGCGTACTCAAACAGTCACCTCGGAGGTCAGGAATTTGGTCGCGCGGATCGCGCCGGTGCTGGTCTTCCTGATCGCTGTGACCGTGATCGCCGAGCTGGCCGACAAGGCCAAGGTGTTCGATGTTGCTGCCCGTGAGGCGGCACACCTCGCCCGCGGGCGAGTCTGGCGGCTCTGGTTGCTGGTCGTCGTGCTGGCGACGGTGCTCACGATCGTCCTATCGCTGGACACCTGCGCGGTGCTCCTGACGCCGGTCGTCCTGGCGATGGCGCGGCAGCTCGACGTACCCCCGAAGCTCTTCGCGTTCACCACGGTCTGGCTGGCGGGTACAGCGTCGCTGCTGCTGCCAGTGTCGAATCTCACCAACCTGCTGGCGCTGCACCAGTTCCGCCAGTTGGACGCGAGCTACCTGAGCTTCAGCTGGCGGCCGGCGATCGTCGCGATCGTGATCACGGTCGCGGTGCTGGCCGTGCTGTTCCACCGGGAGCTGCGCCGGTCGTACGTCGTACCCGCGGCGCCGGAGGTGGACGACAAGGTGCTGTTCTGGGGATCGACCGCCGTCTGCCTGCTGATCGGACCGGCGTTCGTGTCGGGAGTTGAGGTCGCGTACCCGGCCAGTGCGGGCGCGATCGTGCTGGTCGTGCTGTTCGCGGTTCGACAGCGCAGCGCGCTGCGGTGGTCCCTGGTCCCGGCGAAACTGGTGATCGGAGTGGCCGCACTCTTCGCCGTCGTCGCGTTCCTGAGCGCCCACGGACTCGAGACGCTGCTGACCCGGATCGCCGGAACCACCTCCGAGCTGCGGTTGAGCGTGACCGCGGCCGTCGGCGCCAACCTGGTCGACAACCTCCCGGCGTACCTCGCGATGGAGCCGGTCGCCTCCAGCGACCCGCACCGCATGATGGCCCTGCTGATCGGAGTCAACTGCGGCTGCCTCCTGACCCTCTGGGGATCGCTGGCCACCCTCCTCTGGCGAGCCCGCTGCCGCGCCGCCGACGTCCACATCTCCTGGTGGTCAGTCCTCTGGCGAGGCCTGATCCTGACCCCCCTAGTCCTAACCGGCACCATCCTCGCGCTCTAGCGGCCCGGCTCAACGCACATGTATTGCGTCCGAAGGGGCAGGGGCGGGTGCGGCGCGTTTACTGATGGGTAGTCGTTGGGCAATAGTGCGGTCATGAGTTCAGCGGAGAGCCCAGTGGAGAGCACCGAACAGAGCACGGCCGAGGTCACCCGGGAGTTTCGGGCCGCGCGGGACTTTCTGATCGCGCAACGCGAGGACTACGAGACGGCGTACCGGGACTTCAGCTGGCCGGTCTTCGAGCGGTTCAACTGGGCACGGGACTGGTTCGACGCGCTCGCGGTGGAGCAGCCCGAGGTCGCCGCGCTGACGATCGTCGAGGCCGATGGCGAGGTCAACTCGCGGACGTACGCCGAGATGGCCGAGCGATCCCGTCAGGTGGCCGGTTGGCTCACCCAGGCGGGAGTGTCGCCGGGCGACCGCGTACTGATTGTGCTCGGCAACCAGATCGAGCTGTGGGAGACCATGCTCGGCTGCATCCGCGCCGGCGCGGTGATGATCCCCGCGACCACCCTGCTCACCGACGCCGACCTCGCCGACCGGATCGCCCGCGGCCACGTCCGCGCCGTCGTCACCACCAGCGCACAGGCCGAGAGGTACGCCGGAATCGCGGACGACTGCATCCGCGTCGCGGTCGGCCCTTCGGTCGAGGGCTGGCTGAGCTACGACGACACGATCGCCTACGACGGACCGGTTCCCGAGGTGGACACCGCGGCCGACGACTCACTGCTGTTGTACTTCACCTCCGGTACGACGAGTCAGCCCAAGCTGGTCGAGCACACCCAGGTCAGCTACCCGGTCGGGCACCTCTCGACCATGTACTGGATCGGCCTCCAGCCCGGCGACGTCCACCTGAACGTGTCATCCCCCGGCTGGGCGAAGCACTCCTGGAGCAACGTCTTCGCACCGTGGAATGCCGGCGCGACCGTCTTCCTCTACAACTACACACGGTTCGACGCCGAGAAGATGCTGCAGGTCCTGCAGACGTACGGCGTGACCACGTTCTGCGCGCCGCCGACCGTGTGGCGGATGCTGATCCAGGCCGACCTGTCCGCCGTGCAGGTCCGGATCCGGGAGTGCATCTCGGCCGGTGAGCCACTCAACCCCGAGGTGATCGAGCAGGTCCGGGCTGCCTGGGACATCACCATCCGCGACGGCTACGGGCAGACCGAGACGACCGCGCAGATCGGCAACCCGCCGGGTCAGCCGGTCAAGCTCGGGTCGATGGGCCGCCCACTGCCCGGGTACACGATCGCGCTGATCGACCCGACCACGGACGCGATCGGCGACGACGGCGAGATCTGCATCGAGCTGGCTCCCCCGCCGGTGCCGCTGATGCGCGGCTACCGCGACGCCGAGGAGCTGACCGCCGAGGTCACGCGCGGCGGTTTCTACCACACCGGTGACGTCGCGAGCCGGGACGCGGACGGCTACATCACCTACGTCGGCCGGTCCGACGACGTGTTCAAGGCCAGCGACTACCGGATCTCGCCGTTCGAGCTGGAATCGGTGCTGATCGAGCATCCCGCGGTCGCCGAGGCAGCCGTCGTACCGTCGCCCGATCCGGTCCGGCTGGCGGTGCCGAAGGCGTACGTCGTCCTCGCGGCCGGCCGTGAGCCGTCGCGTGAGCTGGCCGCCGAGATCCTGCAGTTCTGCCGGGAGCATTTGGCGCCGTACAAGCGGATCCGACGACTCGAGTTCGCCGAGCTGCCGAAGACGATCTCCGGGAAGATCCGGCGGGTCGAGCTGCGCGACGACGAGGCGGTCAAGGTGTCGAACGGTACGCACGGGGAGTACGCGTACGACGAGGCCGACTTCAAGGAAGAGTGATGTCGCTCGACACCGGCCTGGGCTGGTCGGCCGTCGTCGTTCTGCCCCTGCTGATCGCGATCGGCGTCGGAGCCTCCCGGTACGCCGGTCTCCATCACGACAAGGGGATCGTCACCGCGGCCCTGCGCGCGGTGGTGCAGCTGGCCGCGGTCGGCGCGGTCGTCGGGGTGGCCCTGCAGCACACGCTGGGTGCGATCGCGTTCGTGCTGCTGATGTTCGGGGTCGCGACCTTCACCAGCACCCGGCGGCTTCACTCCACCGCCGCGATCCCCGGTCAGTGGATGTACTGCGCGGCCGCGATCGGCAGCGGTGCGCTCGTCGTACTGCTGCTGCTCATCCTCCCGGGCGTCGTGCCGCGCAACCCGGCCACGATCCTGCCGACGGGCGGCATCATCGTCGGCGGCGCGATGACCGCCACGACCCTCGCCGGCCGGCGGGTGCTGAACGAGTACGGGACGCGGTTCGGTGAGTTCGAGGCGGGCCTGTCGATCGGTTTGCTGCAGCCGGACGCGTTCAAGCTCGTGGTCGGCCCGGTCGCGGGCGACGCATTGCTTCCGGCCCTCGATCAGACCCGCACGGTCGGGCTGGTCTCGCTGCCCGGCGCGTTCGTCGGCATGGTCCTCGGCGGCGCGTCACCGACCGCAGCCGCCGCGTTGCAGCTGGTCGTCCTCATCGGCCTGATCGCCGCCGAGGCCATCGCCATCCTCGTCATCACCGAGCTCCTGTCCCGCGCCCAGCTGCCCGACGGGCGTACGGTGCATTCATGACCGATGACAAGACCCTCCTCAGCCGGATCGACGAGCTGGTCGCCGAGGAGCACGAGCTCCGCACCAAGCACGCCGCCGGCCAGATCGACGACACCGACGAGCACGCTCGCCTGCGCGCCCTCGAGGTCGAGCTCGACCAGTGCTGGGACCTGCTCCGCCAGCGCCGCGCCAAGCGCGAGTACGGCGACAACCCCGACAACGCCCAGCCACGCTCGGCCGACACGGTCGAGGGCTACCTCGGGTAGTTCGCGCGTCAGGAAGCGCCCCAGAAATCTGCCCCAGAATCTGCCTAGAATCCCCGCAGTTTCGCCGGGGTGATCCGGATCAGGACCGAGTACGACGCGTGGAACTGGTCCGGACTCATCCCGAGCCTGGTGATGTCGTCGGCGTACTTGGAGTTGTAGGCAGCCAGGGCCCCGCCGGAGATCGGGGCCGGGTCGATGGCCGCCGTACCGGAGATGACGCCGACCTCTCCCCCGCTGTGGGTCGCGTTGAAGTTCACCGCCACCTGGGGGTGCCGTTCGATATGGTGCAGCTTGGCCTTGTCCGGCTGGGAGCTGATCAGGATCTCGTCGTCGTACCAGAGGAACCACACCGGCTTCGGAGCTGGGGTCCCGGTGGCGCCGACGGTGGTCAGCCAGACCACCACTTCCTCATCCAGCTGTCGTGCGATCCGCTTCCCGAAATCCGTGGACGTGTCGATGGTGAACATCGGAGCCTTCCGCAGTGAGGGTCAGGACGGACCGAGACGCCCCCACTCGATCGCCGGGCAATGGTTCATCACCATGGTCAGGCCGGCTGCGGTCGTGCGGTCGTAGGCGTCCTGGTCGACTACATCCAGCTGGAACCACACCGCCTTCGCGTTGATTCCCACTGCCTGGTCCGCGATCTCGCCGGCCAGGTCGGAGCGGACGAACACATCGACACAGTCGACCGGGAACGGGATGTCCGCGAGCGTCGCATACCCCTGCTCGCCGTGCACGGTCTCGGCGGACGGATGCACCGGCACGATCCGTTTCCCATGGGCCTGCAGAAATCGCGCCACGCCGTACGCCGCCCGGCTCGTATTGTTCGACAAGCCGACTACGGCCCAGGTCTCGCAGTCGGCCAGAATCTTGCGGATATCAGCATCCATACCTAAATCGTCGCTCGCCGACTCAACCGCGCAGGTAGGTGAGGACGGCGGAGACCCGGCGGTCCAGACCGTCGTCGAGCTGGAGCTTGGCGAAGATGTTCCCGACGTGCTTGCGGACGGCGGCTTCGCTCACCACGAGTTGGTCGGCGATCGACGCGTTCACGCGGCCCTCGGCCATCAGCGCGAGCACCTCCAGCTCGCGCGGGGTGAGGGCCGCGAGAGGACCATCGTTGCGGCGGCGCGCGAGCAACTGCCGGACCACTTCGGGATCGACCACGGTCCCGCCGCTCGCGACGCGATCCAGCGACTCGAGGAACTCCGCGACATGCCCGACCCTGTCCTTCAGCAGGTAGCCGATCCCACCGGTCGTTGTCTCGAGCAACGTCGACAGGTACGCGTCGGCGACGTACTGCGACAGCACCAGAATTCCGATCGACGGGAGCTCGGCGCGGATCGCCGCGGCCGCCCGCAGGCCCTCGTCGCTGTGCCCGGGCGGCATCCGTACATCGGTGATCACCACGTCCGGCGGCTCTTTCCGTACGACGGCCAGCAGAGTGTCGCCATCGCCGACGGTGTCGCGTACTTCGTGACCAGCGCGGTCCAGGATGCTGGCCAGCCCCTCCCGCAGCAGCAGCGAGTCTTCGGCCAGCACGATGCTCAGTCGCCGAGGCGGCACGGGCACTCCATCCTCAATCGAGTCGGCCCTCCAGGTGGGCTGTCGATGACGAGTGTGCCTCCCAACGCGTCCAATCGGGTCACCAACCCGGTGAGTCCGGTCCCGGCGCCGAGCTTTGCTCCACCGATCCCGTCATCGGTGATGCCGACGACCAACAGGTCCCGCTCGATCCATCCGATCACCTCACCACTGGTGGCCTGCGCGTGCTTGGCCACGTTCGCGAGGGTCTCACTGACGACGAAGTACGCCGCGGCCTCGATCGGCGGGGGTAATCGTCCGGGCAGCGACATCTGCACCCGCACCGGCAACGGCATCCGGTCGGCGACCTCCCGAACGGCAGCCTCCAGCCCCAAGTCGACCAGCACCCGCGGGTGGATCCCACGCACCGCCTCCCGAAGATCCGCGAGCGCCGCCTCGGCCTCGGCGTGGGCCTTCACCACCAACCGCCGGCCCTCTCCTTGCGGCAGGTCGAGCTCGGCCAGCCCGAGCGTCATCGTGAGCCCGACCAGTCGTTGCTGGACGCCGTCGTGCAGGTGCCGCTCGATCCGGGCCCGCTCGGTCTCGAACGCGTCGACCAGGTCGAGCCGGGACCGGCGCAGCTCGGCGACGTGCCGCTCCAGCTCCTCCTGCCGGGGTCCGAGCATGGCCTTCGCCAGCGACGCCTCGGCCGCGGCGACAACGCCGATCGCGTACGAGCTCACGATGAAGAACGGCGGGCCGAAGGCCACCAGGAAGATGAGCCCTTCCCAGGCGGTGTCGAGAGTCCACGGGCCCATGCCCATCGCGTCGGTGTCCGCGATCAGCGGGGCGGCCAGGGTGACGCCCAGGACGGTCGCGCTGAACCCGGCGAACGCGAGGCTGATCGGCCACAGGAAGACGCCGAGCACGAAGCTGTACCCGAGTGCGCGCATCGAGGCCTGCTCGCGGCGGCGGTACTTCAGTTTCTCCCGGAAGGAGAGTCTGGCCGGGAGCTTCGGGTGCGGGCTGCTGATGCCGCCGCTCAGCATCTGTCCGGCGCGGGCCCGCTCGAGCCAGCCGACCCCGGCTCCGATCAGCGGGAACGCCATCCACAGCACGATCCCGATCACGATCGGGCTGAGCACGGCGCTCACCGCCGCGGCGGCCAGGAGGACCGAGAGGGTCACTGCACCGAGCGGCACCGAGGTGAACAGGTAGAGGTAGCTGCGCCACGGCCACGAAGAGATCAGGTACCGCGGCGACGCCAGCGCTGCCCAGCCCGACCTCGGGCTGGAGCGCTTTTGGTTGCTCGTCGCGGTTGCTTCCACCCAGCCAACCCTAGGTCCGCGACCCCCGCCAGGACGGTAGCGTCCGCGCTACTCCAGGTGTCTACCGTGCGCCCGGGTGCGAAGCGTCGTACGGCGGTTGGCTGGAACCATGACCACCACTGCCCCGACGTACTCGAGCGTCGTACCCACTCAGGGCCCGGCCTTGTTGCTGGACGGCATCACGAAGACGTACCGCTCCAAGGCCGGAGCCGTCGACGCGTTGCGAGGGGTGACCTATCACTTCGCCCGCGGCTCGTTCACCGCGGTGATGGGAGCGTCCGGCTCCGGCAAATCGACGCTGTTGCAGTGCGCGGCCGGGCTCGACAAGCCCACCAGCGGCAGCGTCGTGCTGGGTGGAGTGGAGCTCAGCGGGCTCAACGAGGTCGCGCTCACCAAGCTGCGCCGGGCCGAGATGGGGTTCGTGTTCCAGGCGTACAACCTGCTGCCCTCGCTGACGGTGTACGACAACGTGGCGCTGCCGTTGCGGCTCACCGGCCGTCGACCACGGCGCAGCGACGTACAGCGGGTGCTCGAGCAAGTCGGCCTGGACGGGAAGGCCAAGCGGCGGCCGGCCGAGTTGTCCGGCGGGCAGCAGCAGCGGGTCGCGATCGCCCGAGCCCTGATCACGCGGCCGTCGGTGTTCTTCGCGGACGAACCGACCGGCGCCCTGGACAGCGGGACGAGCCGGCAGATCCTCGGATTGTTGCGGGAGGCAACCGACCGGGACGGGCAGACCGTGGTGATGGTCACCCACGACCCGGTCGCCGCGGCGTACGCGGAGCGGGTGCTGTTCCTGTCCGACGGCCTGATCGCGGGCCACCTCGACCGGGGTTCACCGACCCAGATCGCCGCGGCGATGAGCGAGCTGGAGGGCTGATGTTCTACCTGAGCCGCCAGACGATCAGTCGGCATCGATCGCTGTACGCCGGATCCTTCGTCGCCCTCGCGGTCGGGGTGTTCTTGCTCGGGCTCGCCGCCACTGCGACGGCCGCCACCATCGCGTACGACGGACCGGCGGCATCGAAGATCAGCGTGATGACGCTGGGCAGTAGCGAGGTGGCGCCGCAGCGAGTCAGCGTGGCCACCTCCGACGCGGATGTGTCCGGGCTGCAGACGGTCCTGAGCCTGATCGGGGTGATCAGCGGGTTCATCACGATCTTTGTGATCGCAAGCACCTTTGCCTTCGCGGTCGCGGCGCGGCGACGGGAGATCGGGCTGATCCGGCTGATCGGTGCCACCCCGGGTCAGATCCGCCGCATGGTTCTCGGTGAGGCCCTGATGGTTGCTGTCGCGGCGTCGCTGACGGGAGCGGGGCTGGCCCAGCTCGCCACGCCGTTGCTGCTGCGGAAGGCGTCGTACACCGAGCTTGCGCCGGTGAAACTCGAGCCGGCCTCGCCATGGCTGCCCTTGTCGATCGCGGTGGCGGCCGGGCTGCTGGTGGCGATGCTTGGCGCCCGGTCGGCCGCGCGGCGAGCGGGACGGGTCGGACCGATCGATGCCTTGCGCGAGGCGGCGTTGGAGCCGCCGCAGATCGGTCCGGTGCGGATCGTCTTCGGGCTCGTCTTTGTCGCCGGTTCGATCGTGATGTTGTCGCTGATCAGGCCGTCGTCGGGCGACGGCGTCGTACCGCTGTCGATGTTCACGCCGATGGTGATGGTGATCGGGCTGACGCTGCTCGCGCCGCTGATCGTGCCATGGATCAGCCGGGTGTGGGCGCAGCCGCTGGTCGCGTGGACGCGGGTGTCGGGTCGGCTCGCCCGAAGCAACGTGGTCGCCGCCCCGCGGCGGAGCGCGTCGCTGGCAGCGCCGATCCTGGCCATCTCGGCGATCGCGGGTTCGATGGTGCTGAGCCTCAGCTTCGCCGCCGACAGCGCGGGCGCGTCGATCCGGGACGCCGTGCAGGCACCGATCGTGGTGACGCAGGCCGGCGACCTGTCCAAGGTTGCGGGCGTGGGGGCTGTCGATGCCGGTATCCCGCTCCAGCTGATCCGGATCAGCCAGGACTACGCCCAGCTCGAGGATGCCGAAGGTATCGATCCTGCGGTCGCCGTCACGACGCGACACCTCACAGCGATCGCCGGTGACCTGAGCAAACTGTCCGGAAATACCGTTGCCATCGGCAAGGAATCGGCGGGCTTCGAGAACTACCACGTCGGCGACGAACTGCCGGTGACCTTCCTGGACAAGACCGCGGCGAAGCTTCGGATCGTCGCGATCGTTCCGGATGCGTTCGGCGTGAATCCGCAGTTCCTCCTGCCGCTCGAGCTCGCCCGCGAGCACGCGCCGACCACGAAGCCCGACCGGATGTTCGTCCTGCCCGCGGACGGGGTCCCCGCGAACGAGTTGGTTGGCAGGATCGATCACGCCGTACCTGCCGACGAGTGGGAGGCGGAGCAGGCAGCCGGGGTTCGCCAGGGCAACCAGTTCGGGCTGATCCTCTTGCTCGGTCCAGCCGCGCTCTACAGCGCTATCGCGATCGCCAACACGCTGCTGATGGGCAGCCTGCAGCGGCGGCACGAATTCATCACCTCGCGGCTGCTCGGGGCCACGCCCGCGCAGATCCGCCGGATGGTGCTGTGGGAGTCCTCGCTGATCGGCGCCGCCGCGCTCACGCTCGGTACGGCGATCACGATCACCGTCGGGATCCTGATCCGGCATGCGATGACGTCAGGTGTGGCCGACGTACCGGTCACCGTGCCTTGGACCATCCTGCTGGGGATCGGAGCGGTCTGTCTGATCCTGGCGGTAGGGTCCGCTCTGGCCCCGACGACGTACATCCTGCGCCGGTCGCAGCCGTCCGCGGCGGTGGAGTAGACCAGTATGCGGCGGCGCTGAGTGACGCGACAGGCGGAGGGCGGGTCGTAGCGGGCAAACGTGAGTTCACCAGGGACAATAGGCACGGCGCCGAACCGTCGCGACGCCGTACCGGTTTTGATCGAGGAGTTCGTAGACCCGCATGGCACGTCGTTCCAGCACCACCGCCGAGCCCGAGGACTTCGAGGAGCGCATCCTCGACGTCGATGTCTCCGACGAGATGCGCAGCAGCTTCCTGGAGTACGCCTACTCGGTGATCTACGCCCGGGCGCTGCCGGACGCGCGGGACGGGCTGAAGCCGGTCCAGCGCCGGATCCTGTTCTCGATGTCGGAGAACAACATCCGCCCCGACCGCGGTCACGTGAAGAGCGCCCGCGTCGTCGGTGAGGTCATGGGTAAGTACCACCCCCACGGCGACGGCGCGATCTACGACGCCCTGGTCCGCACCGCCCAGCCCTGGTCCATGCGCGTCCCCCTGATCGACGGCCACGGCAATTTTGGATCTCTCGACGATGGTCCGGCGGCCATGCGATACACCGAGTGCCGGATGGCGCCGCCGGCGATGGCGATGACGATCGGGCTCGACGAGAACGTTGTCGACTTCCGGCCGAACTACGACGGTCAGGAGACGGAGCCGGCGGTGCTGCCGGCCGCCTTCCCGAACCTGCTGGTCAACGGTGCCACTGGGATCGCGGTCGGCATGGCCACCAACATGGCCCCGCACAACCTGGTCGAGGTGATCCAGGCACTGCGGCACCTGATCAAGACGCCGTCGGCCGACCTGGACGACCTGATGCGGTACATCCCCGGGCCGGACCTGCCGACCGGCGGCAAGATCGTCGGCCTGGAGGGTGTGAAGGACGCCTACGCCACCGGCCGCGGCAGCTTCAAGATGCGCGCCACCGCCCGGATCGAGAACGTCACGCCCCGGCGCAAGGGCATCGTGGTCACCGAACTGCCCTACACGGTCGGGCCGGAGAAGGTGATCGAGAAGATCAAGACGCTGGTCCAGTCGAAGAAGCTGCAGGGCATCGCCGACGTCAAGGACCTCACCGACCGCACCCACGGCACTCAGCTGGTGATCGAGGTCAAGAACGGCTTCGTCCCCGAGGCCCTGCTGGAGCAGCTCTACAAGCTGACCCCGCTCGAGGACTCGTTCTCGATCAACGCGGTCTGCCTGGTCGACGGCCAGCCGCGCACGCTCGGCCTCAAGCCGCTCCTGGAGGTCTACCTCGACCACCGGTACGACGTGGTCCGGCGGCGCAGCGAGTTCCGCCGGAAGAAGGCCCAAGACCGGCTGCACATCGTCGACGGCCTGCTGATCGCGATCCTGGACATCGACGAGGTCATCCAGATCATCCGGTCCAGCGACGACGCGGCCGCCGCGCGGGTCCGGTTGATGGACATCTACGACCTGACCGAGGTGCAGACCAACTACATCCTCGACATGCCGCTGCGTCGGCTGACCAAGTTCTCGAAGCTAGAGCTGGACACCGAGAAGGGCGAGCTCGAACGCGAGATCGAGGCTCTCACCGCGATCATCGAGGACGAGTCACTGCTGAAGAAGATGGTTTCCGACGAGCTGGCCGAGGTCGCCAAGACCTACGGCACGCCGCGGCGGACCGTCCTGCTGGAGTCGTCCGGCGCGACCAAGACCGCGGCCGTGCCGCTCGAGGTCAGCGACGACCCGTGCTGGATCCTGATGAGCACGACCGGCCTGCTTGCCCGGACGAACGGCGTGGAGCCGTTCGGCACCGGAGACACCCGGGCCAAGCACGATGCAATCATCTCCGCGGTGAAGAGCACGGCACGCGGTCAGTACGGGCTGATCACGAGCACCGGCCGGCTGATCCGGCTCGAGTCGCTCGATCTCCCCGCCGTACCGACGACCGCGAACGCGCCGAACCTGCAGGGTGGCGCGCCGATCGCGGAGTTCGTGTCGCTGGAGCCCGGCGAGAAGGCCGTCGCGCTGACCACGATGGATCCGGACTCGGTCGGCGTCGCGCTGGGGACGACGGGCGGCGTGGTGAAGCGCGTCGTACCGGACCACCTGAGCAACCGCGACTCGTGGGAGATCATCCGGCTGAACGACGACGACGAGGTGATCGGCGCGGTCGAGCTGACCACGGGCGACGAGGCGTTGTGCTTCATCACGTCGGACGCGCAGCTGCTGCACTTCCCGGCCTCGGCAGTGCGTCCGCAGGGGCGGACCGCGGGCGGTATGGCCGGGGTTCGGCTGGCAGCCAAGGCGAAGGTCGTCTTCTTCGGCGCCGTCGACACCAGCCGCGACGCTGAGGTCGTCACGATCGCGGGCTCGTCGTCGGCGCTGCCGGGGACGGAGGTCGGCGCGGTGAAGGTGACGCCGTTCAGCGAGTACCCGGGCAAGGGACGCGGCACCGGTGGTGTGCGTTGCCAGCGGCTGCTCAAGGGCGAGGACGGGCTGCTGCTCGGATTCGTCGGTGCGGCGCCGGTCCGGGCGAGTGCATCGAGCGGCGCGCCGGTGGAGCTGCCGCCGATCGACCCGCGGCGCGACGGCTCCGGCGTACCGGTGGCACAGCCGATCGCGGCGTGCGCTCCCGATCTGGCAGGCTGACCCCGTGAAGAGACTGCTCGCGCTCGGCGCGGTGCTCGTGATAGCGGTGGCGGGATGCAGCGACAAGAAGGACTCCGGAAGCAACGCCGGCGCGAAGTCGGGTGACGACGCGGTCGCGCTGCTGACGTCGGCGAAGAAGAACATCGACGATGCGGCGAGCGTGCACATCGTTCTGGCCGGACGTGATCTGCCGGACAGCGCGCAGGCGCTGGTCAGCGGTGACGGCGTCGCGACGCACGCGCCCGCGTTCAAGGGCAAGCTGACCGTGCGCACCGCCGGTTCGTCGATCGACGCCGAGGTGGTCGCGGTCGGCAGCAAGGTCTACGCGAAGCTTTCGCTCACGCCCAGCTTCATCGAGCTGGCGCCTTCGCAGCTGGCCGGCCTCGGCGCACCTGACCCGGCCGTCCTGCTCGACCCGGCCAAGGGCCTCACCTCGGTTCTGCCGACGTTGAAAGACCCGAAGGTCAAAGGCGACACCCGTGACGGCGCCAAGATCCTGACCGAGGTCACCGGCGCGGTTCAGGGCAGTTCGCTGCAGGGCATCTTCCCGAAGGCGCCTGCCGACAAGGACTTCCCCAGCACCTTCAAGATCGACAAAGACACCAAGCAGCTCGCCGCCGCGACCATCACCGGCCCGTTCTACGACGGCGCCACCAGCAGCTACGACATCACCTTCGACAAGTACGGCGAGAAGGTCGAGATCACCAAGCCGTGAGCGCGGACTCGGTGACCAGGCCGAGGACCCAGCTCACCCTGGCCTCGATCGCCGTCGCGTTCGCGGCTGCGGACACGTACGTCGTCGTGCTGGCGCTGCCGGACATGATGTCCGGCGTCGGGCTGTCGACGGACGAGCTGCAGCGGGCGGCGCCGATCATCTCCGGGTTCCTGCTCGGGTACATCGCGGTGCTGCCGTTGATCGGGCGGATCGCGGACGTTGTCGGGCGGACGCCGGTGCTCGTCGGGGCGCTGATGCTGTTCGCTGTCGGATCGCTGATCACGGCGTCGGCGTACGACCTTCCACTCGTGGTAACCGGTCGGTTTCTTCAAGGCGTGGGTGGCGGCGGGCTCGTGCCGGCCACGCTGGCGTTGGTGGCGGACCTCTGGCCGGCCAACCGGCGAGGCCTGCCGTTGGGTGTCGTCGGTGCGGTGCAAGAGCTCGGCTCGGTCCTTGGCCCGTTGCTAGGTGCTGCGGTCCTGGCCATCGCCGACTGGCGGTACATCTTCTGGCTCAACCTGACCGTTGCCGTCGTACTCGCCCTGCTGCTCCGCGGTCTCAAGCGTCCACCCGTGTCGGCTTTGGTCGGTCTGCTGGCCTGTATCGCGCTCGGGCTGACGTTGACTGCCCCAGAACGGCTAGCGAGCGGAGTCACGCTCGGGCTGCCGTTTGTTCCCTTCACGGGCACATCCCGGCTGCTGACACCGATCGGTGCCGCCACGCTCGTGCTGGCCTTGCTATGGCTCGGTCTGGTGTTGTGGCGGACTCGCTCACACCTCGGCGCGGTCTTGGATCAGGTCGATCTGGTCGGCGCCGTCCTGCTGGCCGTTGCGCTGGCAGGCGTCGTACTGGCGTTCGCAACGGCCGATCCAGAGCGTGAGCTGATGGCACCGGCCGGGCCGTGGCTGCTGGTCGCGGCGGTCGTCTTCGCGATCGGCTTTGCGTTCTGGCAACGTCGTACGACGCGAGCGATCGTGCCACGTGGTCTCCTCGGCGCACGGCCTGCTTGGGGGTCACTACTCGTCAGCTTCCTGGTCGGATGTGCGCTGATCGCCGCACTGGTCGACGTACCCGTATTTGCTCGCATTACGCAGGGCGGTGGACAGTTGGCCGCCGCTCTGGTGCTGCTGCGGTTCCTGATCGCGCTACCGATCGGAGCGGTCGTCGGGGGCTGGCTGACTCGGCGCTACGGGCTCGGTCTGATCACGGGAGCCGGACTCGGGCTGTCCGGGGTGATGTTCGTGCTCATGGCGTTCTGGAGTCGTACGGCGCTCGATCACTGGCCGGCGACCGTCGTACTCCTGCTGTGTGGTTTCGGGTTCGGTCTGGCGCTCTCCCCGGTCAACACGGCGATGCTCGGTGCCACTCCCGCGGACAGCCACGGCCTGGCCAGCGCGCTGGTCGTGGTCGCGCGGATGATCGGAATGCTGATCGGTGTTTCCGCACTCACCGCCATCGGGCTCCGAAGGTACTTCGCGATCGCCGACGACATCCCGTCCCCGAACCAGCTCTGCCCGTCCTCCCCCGGCAACTGCCGGCCGTTCGTCGACGCACTCCGCGACGCCGCGGTTTCACAAGTTCACACGATCTTCGCCGGAGCGGCCGTCTGCGCTCTCGTCGCGGCCGTCGCGGCGGTCCTGGTGCTCGGCCGACGTGGCGAACTACCCAGAGAGAGGCATGGGTGATGATCATCATGAGGGACAGGCGTCTCACCTCGCGTACCGTTGAGGCGTGATCCGACCCCTCGATGCGACCGGCCGACCAGGCCTGTGCTCGACGTACTGCCGGGAGCTGGGCGAGCCCCTTCCCGGTACGGCGGTGGTCGCGGTCGGGTGGGTGGTCGTCGAGCAACCAGGCCCATGGGGTGCGAAGGCGCCGACGCAGAGCCACCTCGATCCTGAGTTCGGTGGTGCGTTCGACGAAGAGTGCAAGAAGGTCGATGTGCGCTTCGGGCTGATCCGCTCCCCCGGACGGCATTCGGACGCGGTCGAGCGGTCGCATCAGGTCTTTGTCGCCTCGACCACGCCGGGCCGGACCTGGCTGGTCGGCGGTTGTGTCGACGACCCGGCTGAGCTCGATGGGCTCGACCTTGATGCCGTCAGCCGCGGTGATCAGGCGGCTGTGATCGCCTCGCTGCCAGTCCTCGCGCCGCTCGACGACCCCCTCGTGCTGGTGTGCACGAATGGCAAGCGCGACGGATGCTGTGCGCTGCTCGGCCGACCACTCGTGTCCGGACTGGCTGAGATCGCGCCCGGTCGGGTGTGGGAGGCGACCCACCTGGGCGGCCACCGGTTCGCGCCGACGGCGACCTTCCTGCCCGCCGGTGTGATGCACGGCCAACTAACTGTCGAGCTCGCCGCGACCGTGCTCGACGCGGCCGGTCGCGGCGAGACCGTGCTGACCGGGTTGCGCGGCCGGTCGACCTGGTCCAAACGCGGTCAGGTCGCGGAGATCGCCGTACGGCGTCTCATCGGTGAGCTCGACCTGGATGCCCTCAGCGTTGCGGGCGAGGATGCCGCCGCCGTCGTCGTACGGCATGTCGACGGCCGGTCGTGGACCGTGCCGGTCGGCAGTACCCCAGCAGATCCACCACGTCCGGATTCTTGCGGAAAGGAGCCCTTCGCCATGTCGATCCCGTATGCCGGAGCCCCTCAACTGAGTGACGTCCGATGACCAGCGGATTCGAGGACCTGCTGGCCGCCAACGCCGAGTACGCCGCCGACTTCTCCTACGGCGGCTTCGACGGGATCGCGCACGCCGGAGTCGGTGTGGTGACCTGTATGGACTCGCGGATCCCGCCCCTGGAGCTGCTCGGGCTCAAGCCGGGCGACGCGAAGGTGCTGCGCAGCGCCGGCAGCCGGGTCACCGAGGTCACGCTGACCGGCCTCGTGCTCGGCGTGCAGTTGCTGGGTGTCCGCCGGATCATGATCATCCCGCACACCCGCTGCGCGATGGCCTCGATGACCGAGGACGCAATGCGCGCCAAGGTCGAGCTCGCCGCCGGTAAACCGGCCGGCTACCTCCCGATCCCGGTCATCCCCGACCAGCTCGAGGCCCTTCACCACGACGTCGCCGCCGTCCGCGAACACCCACTGATCGGCGACGACATCCTCGTCGGCGGCTTCATGTACGACGTCGACACCGGCCTGCTGACCCAGTTCGACTGACCGAGCCGTGTGCAGTTTTCTGGTCATCACGCTCGGCCTGATCAGTATTGTGATCACGCCGAGCGTGATGGTGCCCAGTTAGCTGAGAATGACCTTGCCGGTGTCGAGTTCGTAGTAGGCGCCGATGAGTTTGAGCTTGCCGGACTTCTCCAGTGGGGCGATCACAGGCGACTGGCGGAGTTTGGCCAGGACCAGGTCGACATTGGCGTGGACGGCGTTGGTGAGGCGGTCGCCGGGTTTACCGGTGACCTGGCGCACCGCGGGCGCCAGCGTGTCGACGAGGTAGCCGATCTCGCCGCCTTCGGAGGTGCGTCGGTCCGCGTCGAGAGCCTTGATGGTGGCGTCCAGTGCTCCGCAGCGTTGGTGGCCCAGGACCATCAGGAGCGGCGTGTGCAGCTCCGCGACACCGAACTCGAGGCTTCCGATCACCGAGTGGTCGAGCGCTTGGCCGGCGCTGCGTACGACGACGAGGTCGCCGAGGCCCTGGTCGAAGACGAGCTCGATCGGGACGCGGGAGTCCACACAACCGAGCACGGTCGCGAACGGGTGCTGTCCCTTGCTCACCACGACCCGGCGGGCGATGCCCTCATCGAGGGTGCCGGCTTGATCGGCGACGAAGCGTTCGTTGCCCGCCTTCAACCGGGTCAGCGCTTGGTTGCCATCGACAACCAATGGTGCGGATGGGTTGGGTGGACTGGTCCCGCTCAGTGTCTCCGCTGCCGCTGGTCCGGGCGTCGTACCGGCGGTGCTGCAGGCAGCGACAGCTGCGCCGCTGACACCGGCGACGAGAGTAGTCTGCAGGGCGGCGGTCAGGAACCGGCGCCGAGATGGGGTAGACAACGCTGTACTCCTCGGGGACTGACGGCGTGGGCGATCGCCGTTCCCTTTGAAGGTAACCCCTTGCATACTGTCTGCAATACCCGGGGCTGGTCTGATTCTCTCGGAACCCGGGCCCGGATCTGATAGACACCTTGTATGAGACTCCGCCCAAGCTCATTTTCGCGCTCCCTGTTCGTCGGGGCGCTCGCCCTGACCGCCGTCCTGTCCGGCGCACCGACGGTCCAAGCCGCTCCGGCGACCGGCACGGGATGCCTCGACCAGGCCACCGGGACGGTCGAGGAGCAACGCCTCGACAACGGCATCGCCGGCGGCCCCTCGGTCCCGGCCGAGATCCTGCGCCGTTCCGGCTTCGACCATCAGGTCGCGCTCTTCGGCCGCCTGCTCTGCTCGATCCCGAATCGGCAGGCCGCGGCCGTCCTCGTCCGCGCCCAAGGCGAAGCCCTGTGGCGCACGGCAACCTACCGCGCCCAGCACCCACCGGCCGGACCGGACGCCCTCCCCGCCACCGACGACCGAGGCCTCTACTGGGCCCGGCTCTCGATGGCCCTCGCACTGAGGCAATGGCACCCCCGCTTCGGTCTCGGTACGACGGAACGCGCCGGCCTGATCCGGTCACTCGAATACAGCTCGCGCGGGATCACGAGCACCCATTTCACGCCCGGCGTACAGAAGATCCTCGTCACCGGGTTCGACCCGTTCACCCTCGATGCCGACATCCGGATCGGCAATCCGTCCGGGGCGAACGCGCTCTCGTTGGACGGGCAGCGCTGGACGATCAACGGCAAGACGTACGAGATCCAGACCGTGGTGTTCCCGGTCCGGTACACGGACTTCGACGAGAACATGGTCGAGAACGCGCTCGCGCCGCACTACCGTCCCGGACCTCAGCGGGCCGATCTGGTCATGACGGCCAGCCAGGGCCGCGTCGGGATCTTCGACCTCGAGGTGTTCAACGGACGTCGTCGTTCGGTCAGTTCGATCGGTGACAACAACAATCTCTGGGGTGGCGGCACGATCTCAGCCCCTGTGGTCTCCCCCAGCATGCCGCCGGGACCGGAGTGGATCACGTCGAGCCTCCCGCTGGCCCGGATGGCGCAGGCCGATGTCACGCCGTTCCGGACGCGGGTCAACACGTCGGTGCTCGAGATCCCCGCCGGGCAGACCGCGCCGGTGCGCCAACCGCTCGGTCCGACGCCCGGGTCCATCGCCTCGGAAGGCACCGGCGGCGGCTACCTGTCCAATGAAGTTGCCTACCGCAACACTCTGCAGCGCGACCTGATCGACCCCTCGATGCCGGCCGGCCACCTGCACGTCCCCGTCCTCTCCTTCGACCCCGCGAACAAGACCGCGATCACGGATCCCACCTACGAAGCCAACCGCGAAGCCATCGTCAACGGCGCCCACGCAGTCCTCCGCGCAGCCCTGCGGTAGAACAGAAAACTGCACACCTCATCGGTCGGCATGATCACTTTTCTGATCATGCCGACCGATGCGCCCGAGCGTCGTGTCGACGAAACGAGCAGTGGTCGTGTGACGATCGTTGATCGTGACGACCACCGGGGCAGGATCGGGGAGCAGCTCATGAAGGCAGTCCAGTTCAGGCGGTTCGGGGGCCCGGAGGTTCTCGAGGTCGTGGATCTTCCTGATCCACACCCCGGTCCCGATCAGGTCCGGGTCGCGGTGCGAGCTGCGGGGATCAACGCGAGTGATTGGAAGAAGCGGCAAGGCCTGATGGATCAGGAGCTGCCGCAGACGTTGGGCTACGAGGTGGCGGGGATCGTCGATGAGCTCGGCGCCGGCGTATCAGGCGTCGCCATCGGTGATCGCGTCCTCGGGTTCAGTGCTGAGGGTGCCGGGCAGGCCGAGTTGGCGATCATGAGCGCGTACGCCCCGATCCCGCCATCGCTCGACTTCGCCGAGGCCGCTGCCCTGCCCGTCGCGCTCGAAACCGCAGCCCGCGCACTCGACCAGCTCGGCGTCCAGGGTGACATGACCGTGCTGATCAATGGAGCCTCAGGAAGCATCGGCCGCGCGGCCGCGCAGCTCGCCGTGGCACGTGGCGCCCGCGTGATCGGAACGGGCAGCCCGGCCAGCCACGAGTCGCTCCACTCACTCGGCGCCGAGCCTATCGCGTACGGCGACGGCCTGATCGAGCGGGTCTGTGCGCTCTCCCCCACCGGCGTCGACCGGGCGCTCGACGTCGCCGGCAGCGGCATCCTGCCTGAACTGATCGAGCTCGCAGGCGGTGCGCACAATGTCATCACGGTCGCCGACTTCGCCGGCGCCGAGCAGTACGGCGTTCGGTTCAGTCGAGGCGACTCTGGTCGTGCTCTCTACACGCTCGGGCAGATCGGCGAGCTGGTCGAGTCGGGTCGATTCTCAGTGCCCGTCGGAGCGACGTTCCCCCTGGCCGACATCGCCGAGGCACACCACCTCGGCGAGACGGGCCAGGTCCGCGGAAAGCTCGTCCTGCTGGTCCAGGCGCCCTAGTCGAGGTGTGGCCCCGCGCTGCGGGGACTCATCCTGTGATCGGCGGGCGCACCTGGTAGCGCAGGTGAAGGACTCGGTTGCCCTGGATCACGTCGGCATCCTCCAACAGGTGCTGCGCGTCGACCGATCCGAAGTACCGCTTCCCGGAGCCGAACACGACCGGTACGACGTCCATGCGCACCTCGTCCACCAGACCCGCGGCAAGCACCTGGCCACCGACGTCGCCGGCGGCGACCTCGACGATGCGGTCACCCGAGAGCTCCTGCGCCGTGGCCACGGCCACCTCGACGCTGTCGACGAAGTGGAACGGCGCCTCGGGGTCCCAGCCCTCGGGCTTCGGCCGGTGCGTCACGACGACGACGTAGTCAACCCCACCCGGAGGCTTGCCGTCCCAGCCATCCGTCAGGTCGAAGACGTGGCGGCCGACGATCGTCACCCCGATCTGGTCCCAGTACGCCCGGGTGTAGTCGTAGGACACCTGCGACACCTTCACCACGCCGCTCTCGTCCAACGGGACGTCACCGCTGGTCAGCCAGTCGAACAGCGGCCCGGGCTGGTCGTTCTCGTCAGCGACGAAGCCATCCACCGACACCGAGCTGTACATGACCACCTTGCCCACGGGCCTCTCCTCTGCTTCGGGGTCCGCCCAAATTAGCGTGTCGTGAGCTCTCGATCTTGTAAGAAATCAATCGGCCGGCAGTGGCCAGCCTTCCAGCGCGCTTCCGGGATGCTCACGCAGGAATCGTCGCCGGACTTCGACGTACCGGGTCGGCGTCAGCCCCGTGAATTCGCGGAACTCGTGGCCGAAGTGGGCCTGGTCGAAGTACCCCGCGCGAGCGGCGAGGTCGTTCCAGTCGACCGGTCCAGCGGGGTCGATCGACAACACGGCGGTGGCGAAGCGGTGGCTGCGGGCCAGCCGCTTCGGTGTGATGCCGATGAGCTCCTTGAACCGCTGGGCCAGATGAGTGCTGCTGACGCCGGCCGCCATGCTCAGGTCGCGGATCGCTACCGTCCCGCTGGTCGCCGCGATGAGGCCGCTCGCATGGCGGACGAGCCCCAGGCCGGCGGTCTCAGACAGCCGTCGCATCAGTTCCGCCTCGAGCAGCATCAGCATCTCGGCAGGTCCATCCGCCGTAGCCAGCCGGTCTCGCAGTTCAGCGATGGCGGGCCGACCCCACACCTGCTCGATCGTCACCGGCCGGTCACACAGCTCGGCCGCGGGCATCGGCAGGAACGGCGCCGGCCCCCACGGCTTGAAGTGCACGCCGACGGACCGGGTCTGGAGTGGGTACCCGAACTCGAACGCACGGGTGGGCGTGGTGACGACGCAGCCGTCGGCGTACTCGGCTGTGTCTATGTCCTTGCCGGCGCGGATACGGAACGGCTCCCCGAGGTTGACGATGAGCAACGCCGCCGGCATCGGGGGCAGCGTCAACCGGGCATACGGCGACGCACCCTCCAGGTAGTAGAGGTCGTCGATCAGCCCGTCCAGCGGCGGTCGCGGCACTCTGGACACGTACTCCACAGCATCTCCGACTCCCCGCCGGCGATGCGAGCCCGGAATGGGTTGGACTTGGTGGGGCTCCGGCTTGTAGCTTGCTGGGGATCGTGACGCTACTTGAGGAGGTGAGCCCCATGAACGCCGTATCGCTGTGGGTGCTCCCTCTTCCCGTCACGGCCGGGCGATTGACGTAGGTGTCGCCGGGAGCGCCTCGACAAGCACTCCCGAGAGGAAACACCCATGGACTCACCTGCCTTCGATGTGGTTATTGCCGGCTGTGGACCGACCGGCGCCATGCTGGCCGCCGAGCTGCGGCTGCACGAGGTGCGCGTACTCGTTCTGGAGAAGGAGACCGAGCCTGCCTCGTTCGTACGGATAGTCGGTCTGCACATTCGCAGTCTCGAGCTGCTGGCGATGCGCGGACTGCTCGACCGCGTTCTCGAACACGGCCGACGGCGTCCGGCCGGCGGGTTCTTCGCCGCCATCGCCAAACCCGCCCCTGACGGCCTTGATTCCGGGCAGGCGTACCTGCTCGGCATCCAGCACCCGGTCATCGTTCGCCTGCTGGAAGAACACGCGATCGAAGTCGGCGCGGAGGTCCGGCGCGGCCAGGCGGTTGTGGCCTTCGAGCAGGACGACCAAGGCATCACCGTTCAGCTGACTGACGGCGAACAGGTGCGTGCGCGCTATCTCGTCGGTTGTGACGGCGGACGCAGTACGGTGCGAAAGCTCCTCGGAGTCGGCTTCCCCGGCGAACCCGCGCGGGTCGATACGCTGATGGGCGAGATGCAGGTCGGTGTGCCGCAGGAGGAGATCGCCGCCAAGGTGACCGAGATCCAGGAGACCACCAAGCAGTTCTGGCTCAGGCCGTTCGGCGATGGGGTCTATCAGGTTGTGGTCCCGGCTGACGGGGTGAGCGATCGCGCCGAACCGCCCACCCTCAATGACTTCCAGGAACAGTTGCGTGCCATTGCCGGGACCGACTTCGGCGTGCACTCCCCTCGCTGGTTGTCTCGGTTCGGGGACGCCACCCGGGTGGCCGACCGTTACCGCGTCGGTCGGGTGCTGCTGGCCGGGGATGCCGCACACATCCACCCGCCCACGGGCGGTCAGGGTCTCAACCTCGGCGTTCAGGACGCATTCAACCTCGGCTGGAAGCTCGCCGCACAGATCCGCGGCTGGGCGCCGGAGACTCTGCTCGACACCTACGAAGCCGAACGCCATCCGGTCGCCGAGGATGTGCTCGACAACACCCGCGCCCAGATGGAGCTGATGTCCACCGAACCAGGCGCACAGGCGGTCCGTAGGCTCCTCACCGAACTGATGGACATCAACGAGGTGAACCGTCGCCTGATCGCGAAGGTCACCGCGATCGACATCCGCTACGACTTCGGCGAAGGCCCCGATCTCCTCGGCCGCCGCCAGCCCGATCAAGACCTCGACCAAGGCCACCTGTACGACCTGCTCCACCACGGCCGCGGGCTCCTCCTGGACCGCACCAACCACCTGACCGTTGCCCCCTGGTCAGACCGAGTCGACTACGCAGCCGACCCCACCGCACCACCAAACACCCCGTCCATCCTCCTACGCCCCGACGGCCACATAGCCTGGCTCGGCACCACCCAGCAAGACCTCGACCCCCACCTCACCCGCTGGTTCGGTCACCCAGACCCAACGATCACCAAAAAAGCCCCAACCACAGCCTCAACCACATAATCCGCCACCTCGACCCGCTTGCGCGAACAAGTCAGGTCTCGGCGTGAAGCCACCGTTGTCGTGAGCAACTAACGGTCGACCGCATCAGACGTCGATGCGGTTTTCGTCTAGTTCGTAGGCGTTTGCGACGAGGAATTCCTTGCGCGGAGCGACGTCGTTGCCCATCAGGAGGTCGAAGACGTTGGCTGCGGCTTCGCCGTCGTCGACGGTGATGCGGCGCAGCGTGCGGTGGCGCGGGTCGACCGTGGTCTCGGCGAGCTGATCGGCGTCCATTTCACCGAGGCCCTTGTAGCGCTGGGGTGGCTCTTTCCAGCGGACGCCCTTCTTCATCAGCTCGGCCGTCTTCCGCTGGTACTCGGCGTCGCTGTAGGTGTAGATGTACTTCTCCTGCCCCTTCTTCGGGTTCGTCAGCTCGAAGCGGTGCAGCGGCGGTACGGCGGTGTAGACGCGACCCGCATCGACGAGCGGCCGCATGTACCGGAAGAAGAGCGTCGCCAGCAGGCAACGAATGTGGGCACCGTCGGAATCGGCGTCCGCCATGAAGATGATCTTGCCGTAGCGCGCCTGCTCGATGTCGAACGTACGACCCGAGCCGGCGCCGACCACCTGGATGATCGACGCGCACTCGGCGTTCTTCAGCATGTCGCCGATCGACGCCTTCTGCACGTTCAGGATCTTGCCGCGGATCGGCAGCAGCGCCTGGAACTCCGAGCTACGCGCGAGCTTCGCCGTACCGAGCGCCGAATCACCCTCGACGATGAACAGCTCGGACCGGTCGACGTCGTTGCTGCGGCAGTCAGCCAGCTTCGCGGGCAGCGCGGACGACTCCAGCGCGGTCTTCCGCCGCTGCAGCTCGCGGTGCTGACGCGCGGCGACTCGCGTCCGCGACGCGGCGACAACCTTCTCCAGTACGGCGCGTGCCTGCGCCTTCTGGCCGGCCTTGGTCGAGGTGAGGAACGCCTCCAGCTCGGTCTGCACGACCTTCGCCACGATCCGCGACGCGGCCGGCGTGCCGAGCACCTCCTTGGTCTGCCCGTCGAACTGCGGCTCGGCCAGCCGGACCGTCACCACGGACGTCAGTCCCTCGAGCACGTCGTCCTTGATGATCTCCTCGCCGCTCTTCAGCAGCCGGGTCCCATCAAGTGCATTCGTGAAACTCTTCGACAGCGCCCGCTCGAAGCCCGCGACGTGCGTCCCGCCCTTGGGCGTCGCGACGATGTTCACGAACGAGCGCACCTCGGTCTCGTACCCGTCGCCCCAGCGCACCGCGATGTCGACGTCCAGGTCGCGCTCGACGTCGGTCGGCGTCATGTGGCCGGCGTCGTCGAGCATCGGCACGGTCTCGGTGAAGTGCCCGGTCCCCGTCAGCCGGACGACGTCGGTCACCTTCTGGTCGGTCGCCAGGAACTCGCAGAACTCACTGATCCCGCCGTCGTGCTTGAAGGTCTCCTCGGTGATCTCGTCGGTGCGCTCGTCGCGGATCACCAGCTCGAGGCCCGGCACCAGGAACGACGTCTGTCGCGCCCGGGTCACCAGCTCGTCGTAGTTGAACGTCGCGTCCCGGGTGAAGATCTGCCGGTCCGCCCAGTACCGGATCCGGGTGCCGGTGGCGCCCTTCTTGGCCCGGCCGGCCTTACGCAGGCCCTTCGCCGCCGTGAAGTTCGCGTTCGCGCCCTCGCTGTCGAACTCACCGGCGACGCCACGCCGGAACGACGTGGTCCAGACCGTCCCGCCGCGGTCGACCTCGACATCCAGCCGCGCGGACAGCGCGTTCACCACCGAGGCACCCACGCCGTGCAGACCACCGGAGGCGTTGTACGACCCGCCGCCGAACTTGCCGCCGGCGTGCAGTTTGGTGAACACGACCTCGACACCGGTCAGCTTGGTCTTCGGCTCGATGTCGACCGGGATGCCACGGGCCTGGTCGCGGACCTCGACCGAGCCGTCCTTGTGCAGCACGACGTCGATCCGCTCGCCGTGCCCGGCCAGGGCCTCGTCGACGGAGTTGTCGATGATCTCCCACAGGCAGTGCATCAGGCCGCGGCTGTCGGTCGACCCGATGTACATCCCCGGCCGCTTCCGGACCGCTTCGAGACCTTCGAGGACGAGCAGGTTGCGGGCGTTGTACGTCGGGTCGAGCTCGGTACTACGAGGCGTCGGGGCGGCCACAGGGCTCCTTCACTGGTTCACAAGCAGACATCGCACGGCGGCCCTGATTCGGCTCTGACCACCACACTCCCTAGCCTACGAGCCCGCACCCCCAAAACATGGCACATGCTCGCCGGATGAACCGTTGGGCCCGCATCCCCGTGGGTACAGGCGCGACAGAACACACAGACGCCAGAAAAGGTGTTCCGGCAGGTATCGATCCGGACTCGATCCGGAGTGGTGTACGACACTCCGAACATCACCGCGCTGTGACCAAGTCATGGCGCACAGTGAGAGAAGACACGCCCGACACCCGCCGGAAACAAGAAAACGCCCGCTTCCGAAACGATTCCTCGTCAAGATGCGTCATACGGGAACAGGTGGTTCGTCTCACATACGGACACGCTGCCCCTCCAGGGAAGCGATCCGCGTGTCAGGATGTTGCTATCTGGTGAGTACGGAACTAGATGAGATGAGGCCTCAATGACTACAGCACTCGCCCCGGGTTCGACCCTGTCGGCCGCGGATCGTTGTGACCGCTGCGGTGCGCAGGCCTACGTCCGAGTCACCCTGACCAGCGGTGGGGAGCTACTGTTCTGCGCCCACCACGGTCGGGAGCACGCGGACAAGCTGCGCAACATCGCGATCACGATCCATGACGAGACCGGTCGGCTCGATGAGACTCCGGCCGTCGCGACGGACGAAGAGAAGTAACCAGCTGACTTCCTAAACGCGCCAACGGCGGCGCCAAAGGTCATACAGGCTTCGGTGGCGGTCCACTCGGCAGAGTGGCCGCCATCCTTCACGTCCGGCACAGTTTCCTGACCCAACACCTAGACAACGGGTACGGCGGGAGCCGGCCCGTGCCGGCGCAGTTCCTGCCAGGCCCGGGCCAACCGGGTCACCGCATCATCAAGCACTTGCTCGGAGTACGCGAACGGCAGCCGGATGTAGTCGTCGTGTGCCCCGGTCGGATCCATCGCATGACCCGCGATCACCTCGACACCATGCCGGACCGCGACCTGAGCGAAGACTCGCGCATCGGTCTCCGGCAGCCGGATCCAGAACGCCGATCCACCCACCGGTGCGGACCATTCCCATTCGGGCAGTCGCGCGGTCAGCAGTTTCCCCATCACCTTCTTGCGTGTCGTCGCGACGTGCCCCCTCTCCGCGGTCAATTCACTCAACCGTGGCAGCAGCCGGGCAGTGAGGGCCTGATCGATCACGGGACTCCCGAGATCGGCCAGCGCCTTGTGCCGGGCCAATCTCTCCGCGACCGGGCGTGACGCGCGGATCCATCCGATCCGCAGCCCGCCCCACACCGCCTTCGACACCGAGCCGATCGTCAGCACCTCGGCATCGTCCGGTGCATAGGCCGCCAGCGGCGGCGGAATCGCCGGACCGGCCGGATCCCAGGCCGCGTACGCGTTGTCCTCCACCACGACCACGCCGTGCCGCGTGGCGAGCTCCGCCACCTGCCGCCGCCGGTTGCCCGACATCAACTGGCCGGTCGGATTGTGGAACGTCGGCATCACGAACAGCATCGCCGGTTGATGCTCGACGAACGCCGTCGTCAACAGATCCGGCCGGATCCCCGCATCGTCGAGTGGTACGCCGACCATCCGTCCACCGGCGGCGCCGAACAGGTCGTAGCAGCCGGGCCAACTGGGCTGCTCGGTGACGACCACGTCGCCGGCGCGCAGGTACATCTGCGTCACCAACGCGATCGCCTGATGCGCGCCGGTGGTGATGACGATCTCGTCCGGGGAGGTCGGCAGGCCTGACCCGGTGAAGTGCTCGGCGATCCGCTCCCGCAACACGAGTAGCCCGCGCGGGTGGTACCCGACGTGGTCGAGCAACCCCGGCAGATCCGTCGCCGCCAGGTCGATCAGCTCCGCGCCGAGTTCGGGCAGGCCGGGGTCCACGGCGTACGTGAGCGAGATGACCTCCTCCTTCCCGACGGTGATGCGGTGGAAGAGCGAGTCGTCGAATCCGGTCGGCATGGTCTTGCCCGCCCGGGACCGACCCGGGTCGGCGGACCGGGCGACCGTCGTACCGCTGCCCCTCCGGCTCTCGACCAGGCCGCGGGCGCGGAGTTCGTCGTACGCCGCGACGACGGTGGATCGGCTGATCGCGAGGGCGTCGGCCAGCCGGCGTTCGGCCGGGAGGCGCGCGCCGACCGGGAGGTCGCTCGAACCGATCAGGGCCGCGATCGCGTCGGCCAGCCGCCGGTACAGACCGCCGGCCCCGCCGGCCAGGCGGTGGCCGATCAGGTCGGCCACCGCGGCCGGATCTCCAGAACGGTCCACTTCTCCCCCAATTGGCTCGGGCGGACTGCTTCCTACGCCGTCAGGCTAATACCGGCAGGCAGTCCAGTTCGAACGGAAGGGTGATGGGATGGGGATCGGTCAGCTGGTGGGGTTCGCCGGCGCGACGGCGGTGCTGGTGGGGATGCCCGGCCCGAACAACCTCTACATCTCGCTGCGCAGCCTCACTCAAGGACGCCGGGCCGGTGTGGTCTCCGCATTGGCGATCGAGACCGGCACGATCGTCTACATCGTCGTGACTGCCCTTGGCCTGGCGACGTTGGTGAAGGCCTCCCCCACGCTCTTCACCGCGATCACCATCGCCGGTGCCCTCTATCTGGCGTACCTCGGTATCAAGCTGATCAGAACCCGACCATCCGATCAGGTCGGTGGCGTCGACGCTGCGCCGCTCGGCCGCGTCTTCCGCGACGGCGTGCTGGTGAACCTCATGAATCCGAAGGCCGCGTTGTTCTTTCTGGCCTTCCTCCCGCAGTTCACCACGCGGGACGCCGGGCCGGACCAGTTGCGCACCGAAATGCTCCTGCTCGGGGCCGGCGCCCTCCTGATCGGTCTCGTCTTCGACCTCTCCTACGCGGTCGGCGCGGACGCGATCGGCCGACGCTTCCGGTCGGTCCGTACGACGAGTCGCGGCCGCAACCTGGTCGTCGCCGGGATCTACCTCGCGCTATCCGCGTTCGCGTTGATCACTGTCCTCTGAGGCCCGTCGAGCATCGTGAGACCGTCCGCGTCGTGGCGCAACGACAGCAGCTCATCGCCGATCCGCAGCCCTCGCACCTCGAGTGACCGCCATGGAGCCTCGCTCGGGTTCAGGACCAGCGTCTCCCCCGGTTCGATCCCCAGCGCCGCGACGATCACTGCGATGGCTGACGCAGCTGCCCAGGCCTGCGGGCGACACGACAGCGGGTACGGCGTCGGCGTACGTTCCTCGTCCGTCCCGCGGCCGCCGTACAACTCCGGCAGCCGGTAGTCGAAGGCCTCGGCGGCGCGGATCAGACCGTCGACGTACGACGACGCCACCGCCGCGTGACCGGATGCGTAGAGGCCTTGGATCGTCATCGCGGTGTCGTGCGGCCAGACGCTGCCGGTGTGATAGCCGAGTGGGTTGAAGCGGGTCATTGCCGTGGACAACGTCCTCAACCCGAAGCCGCTGTTGAGCTCCGGACCGGCCAATACGTCGACGACCGTCTCCTCCTCGTCTGCGTCCAGCAGTCCCGTCCCGAGCAGGTGGCCCATGTTCGACGCGCGGCCGGCGACCGGGTTCTTCGCGCCGTCGAGTGCGATGGCGGGATAGCCGTCGACCCAGAACGCAGCACGGAATCGCTCCTGCAGGACAGCGGCCCACGCGCGCCACTCGTCGCCGGACTCGCCGTGCGCCTCGAGCAACTCGGCGCCCTTGATCGCGGCCGAGTACGCGTAGCCCTGGACCTCGCACAGCGCGATCGGCGCCGTGGCGATCGTCCCGTCCGGCCACTGCACCGAGTCGGCCGAATCCTTCCAGCCCTGGTTGGCGAGTCCATGGCCGGACTCGTCGATGTACTCGAGGAATCCGTCGCCGTCGGGATCGGCGTACTCCTTGATCCAGGTCAGTGCGCGGCGGAGGTTCGGCAGGAACTCCTCGGCGGGCAGACCCCAACGCCAAGCCTTGTGCAGCGTGATGATCCAGAGCTGGGTCGCGTCGTGTGTGCCGTAGTACGCCGCCGGGAGGACCAGGCCGCCACCGTGATCCGCGACCTCGGCGCGAAGCTCGTGCGGGATCTTGCCAGGCTGCTCGGCGGAGTTGGGATCGACCTTGGCGCCTTGCCACGCGGCGAGCGCGCGCAGCGTCCCGGCGGCCAGTCCGGGGTCGACCGGGATCAGCATGCCCGCGGAGATCAGCGAGTCACGGCCGAAGAGAGTCAGGTACCACGGTGGTCCGGCACCGAGATAGCGGTCGTCGCCGCGGGCGAGTTGCAGCGCCTGCACGTCTTCCAGCGACCGTTGGACCCACCGCTCGACCCGCCGGTCGTCACACGAGATCTCGATCGTGTACGGCGTTCTCCGCGCCGGCGGCTCGATCGTGAAGCCGGTGGTGGACTCCGGAAACTCCGCGGAGATGCGGAGTGTGATGGTGAACTCCTCGCCCGGCTCGAGTCTCGGGGTGGCAGACAGCCCGGGCTCCGCAGTCACCGTCGCCCGGGTAGAGCCGCTCTGCCAATGCAGCCGGTTCGGGCCGTCCGCGAGCGGGGTCAGCTGCGGTAGCTCGGCGGCCGCGCCGCTGCGGACCGCCGCCGTACCGGCGAGATCGGTGCCTAGGGCAACATCCAGCCGACCCTCGATCACCCCGCGGGTACGGTTCACGAGCGTGATGCGCTCGGTCATCCCTTCGCTGTCGACCTCGCGGGTCCGGTACAGCATGACGGTTGGATCGTGCCAGGTGTCGCCGAGACCCTCCACGATCGCGACGTACTGATGAGCGGCCGCGCCGATCTCGTCGACGTGCAGCGGAACCGGCTCCCGGCCGTCGATCGTGACGCTCAGCTTCGACAGGATGCGGCGGTCGCGGGCATAGACCCCTTCTGCGTCGGCGCCGGTGAGTTGACCGGACCGTGGCGAGAGCGCCACCCAAGGAGCGGCGAGTGCGGTGACCAGTTCATGCAGCTGAGCCATGCAGCCACCGTAGAGGGCTGGTCCCCCACTATCAGCCCGGATGCGGCAGAGTGGTCCACGTGAACACTGGTCTGACCGTCCTGATCGGGATCGTCATCTTCGTCGGCATCCTCGGCATCGTGATCCCGGTGCTGCCCGGCGCGATCCTCAGCCTCGCGGCGATCCTGGTGTGGACGTTGGTGGACCGCAGTGCGACCGCCTGGATCGTGCTGTCGGCGGCCATCGTGCTGATCGGGGCCAGCCAGGTGGTCAAGTACATCATTCCGGAGCGAAGACTTCGGGAATCCGGCGTACCCCGCCGATCCATGCTGATCGGCGTCGTCCTCGGCATCGTGGGCTTCTTCGTGATCCCGGTCGTCGGGATGTTCGTCGGCTTCCCGCTCGGCGTCTACCTGTCCGAGTGGCAGCGCTTGAAGACCCACGCCGACGCCTGGGCGTCGACGAAGCATGCCTTGAAGGCGACCGGTCTCTCGATCCTGATCGAGTTCATCGGCACCTCGCTGGCGGCGGCCGTCTGGCTGATCGCCGTCCTCTTCCTGGTCTGAGAACTGCCTGAATTCTCAGGGTTTTGCCAGCCGCAGCGGAGCCTCGTCTCAGATCCACCGGGCACCGTGAGAAGCACCAGTGCCAGGTGACGAATCGGGCACGCAGTACGGAAGGCAAGGCAGCATGAAGCTTTCGACCAAGCAGTGGAGGCTGGCCGGCACGGTGGCCGCGGTCGCCGTGACGACGACCGCCGGTGGAGTCGCGTGGGCCGCGAACAGCGCCGATCCGACGCCATCGCCGTCTCCGTCGACCTCCCAGTCCGCTCCCGCCACGCCGCCGTCGGACCACCCAGGTCCGGGCAAGGGCTTCGGGCCGCGCGGCGAGTTCGGTGCGGCCGGCGCACTGCACGGCGAGTTCGTCGTACCGAAAGACGGTGGTGGCTACCAGACCGTCGCGACGCAGCGGGGTTCGGTGACCGCGGTCAGCAAGGACTCGATCACGGTCAAGAGCGAGGACGGGTACAGCCGGACCTACACGGTCGCGGCGGAGACCTTGGTGAACTCCGCCCGCGACGGCATCGCGTCGATCAAGACCGGCAGCCAGGTGACGGTGAGCGCGACCGTGGCGAACAACACCGCCACCGCGACCTCGATCAACGACGGTACGGCGCGGGACGCGGCCGGACAGAAGTGGGGATTCAAGCACGGCCCCCGGTGATCCAGAGCCAACTCAGGGCCGACTCACAGCTGATTGCCAGGAAGCTTCCAGCATTCGCATGGGTAGCGGCTGCACACTGAGGGCATGAGTCCGCATCTGCTGGTGGTCGACGACGAGCCGAACATTGTCGAGCTGCTCTCCGCGAGCCTGCGGTTCGCCGGGTACGACGTGACCACGGCGACCCACGGCACCGAGGCGCTGCGCAAGGCCCGTGAGGTGGAGCCCGACCTCGTCGTCCTCGACGTGATGATGCCCGGCCTCGACGGCTTCGAGGTGGTCCGGCGGCTGCGTGGTGAGGACCGGCACGTGCCGGTGCTGTTCCTCACCGCCCGCGACGCGGTGGAGGACAAGGTCCTCGGGCTGCACACCGGCGGAGACGACTACGTCACCAAGCCGTTCAGCCTGGACGAGCTGGTCGCCCGGGTGCGGGCACTGCTGCGCCGGTCGGGTCACCGTGAGCAGACCACGACGGAGGCCGCCGTACTGAAGTATGCGGATCTGGAGCTGAACGAGGACAGCTACGAGGTCTTCAAGTCCGGCCAGGCGGTCCAGCTCTCGCTGACCGAGTTCAAGCTGCTGCGCTGCCTGCTGGAGAACGCGGAGCGGGTGATGTCGAAGGGGCAGATCCTGTCGGCGGTGTGGAACTACGACTTCGCCGGCGACGCGGGCGTGGTCGAGTCGTACATGTCCTACCTGCGCCGTAAGGTCGACACCGGCGACCAGAAGCTGCTCCACACGGTCCGTGGGGTCGGCTACGTACTGCGCACCCCGCGAGGCCCCAACTGATACAGCATCCCCACCGGCGGTTCGCCGACCGGTACCCGCTCCGCGTCACGATCGTCGTCGTCCTGCTGACGCTGGTAGCGCTCGCGCTCGGTGCCTCCGGAGTGCTCGCCACGACGACCATGCGCGGCTACCTGATCGACCGCGTCGACGAACAACTCCAGCAGACGGCGAGCCAGCTGCAGCACATTCCGCTCAACCGGCGGCCACAACCACCGCAGCAGCAAGGCCCCAACGGGCAGGGTCCTAGGCAGCTGCCGAGTCAATTCGTCGTCCAGTTCAACGACTCCGAGGGGGCCAGCGACGACGGTCCGTTCGGAGCCCGGCTGTCCGAGAGCACCGATCCGCTGCCGAAGCTGCCTGTGCTCAATCTCAACCAGGTTCGAGCGCTGAACGGTCGGCCGTTCGAGGTCGACGCCGTCTCCGGCGGGGCTACCTGGCGTGTGGTCGCCGTACCCCTCGACAAGGGGAACGCCTCGGTCATGGTGGCGCAGAGCCTCAAGGACATGGACCGCACGATCCAGCGGCTGGTCGGGATCCAGGCGGCGGCCGGGGTGATCCTGCTGATCCTGCTGGCCGGCCTCGGGACCTACGTCGTACGGCGGAGTCTGCGCGGCCTCGAGGATGTGGAACACACGGCCGTCGCGATCGCCGGTGGGGACCTGAGCCGGCGCGTGCCGCAGCGGGATCCACGCACCGAGGTGGGTCGGTTGTCGCTGGCGCTGAACCAGATGCTCGGGCAGATCGAAACGGCGTTCGCACAACGAACCGCGTCGGAGCTGGCGGCCCGCCGTTCCGAAGACATCGCCCGGCAGTCGGAAGAGGCGGCGCGTGTGTCCGAGGAGCGGATGCGCCGGTTCGTCGCGGACGCGTCGCACGAGCTGCGTACGCCGTTGACCTCGATTCGCGGGTTCGCCGAGCTGACCCGGCAGCGGGGTGATGGCGGCGACGCGGACACGATGCGGCGGATCGAGGACGAGGCCAAGCGGATGGGTCTCCTCGTCGACGACCTGTTGCTGCTGGCCCGGCTCGACCAGCAGCGACCGCTCCGGATGGAGCCGGTCGACCTGTTGCCGATCGCGGCCGATGCCTTGCACAACGCGCAGGCGATGCAGCGCGAACGCAACATCTCGCTGCAGATCCTGCCGGACTCCGAGGCTCCCGTGGTCGAGGGCGACGAGACCCGGCTGCGCCAGGTTCTCGGCAATCTGATCAGCAATGCGCTCAACCACACGCCGATCGACGCGCCGATCGTGGTGTCGGTGGGGACTCGCGACGGTGACGCCGTACTGGAGGTCAGCGACTCGGGACCTGGGCTGAGCGACGAGCAGAAGGCTCGCGTGTTCGAGCGGTTCTATCGCGCCGACTCGGCCCGGGCCCGCGCGACCGGCGGCTCCGGGCTCGGGCTGTCGATCGTCGCGGCCCTGGTCGCCGCGCACCGTGGCCGAGTCACCGTGACCGACAACGCCCCGCACGGCGCGATCTTCACCGTGCTGCTGCCACTACCCCCGCGATAGGGCCGGGAAGACGCGGTTCGCGGTCTCGCCGTGCTCAAGGACCTGGGAGGCCGGGCCAAGAATCTTCGGATCCGGAGAACCGACGAGCTCGACGTCCTTGTTGGTGTAGTCGTACAGGCTGAGCACGTGCCGCATCGCCTCGAGCCGGGCGCGCTTCTTGTCGTTGCTCTTCACCACGGTCCAGGGCGCGTACGAGGTGTCCGTGTAGTGGAACATCGCTTCCTTCGCCTCGGTGTAGGCGTCCCACTTGTCCAGCGACGCGAGGTCGGTCGGCGACAGCTTCCACTGCCGCACCGGGTCGATCTGCCGGATCGTGAAGCGGGTCTGCTGCTCGGCCTGCGACACCGAGAACCACAGCTTGACCAGCGAGATCCCCGACCTGACCAGCATCCGCTCGAACTCCGGCGCCTGCCGCATGAACTCCTCGTACTGGTCCTGCGTGCAGAACCCCATCACCCGCTCGACACAGGCCCGGTTGTACCAGGACCGGTCGAACAGCGTCATCTCCCCTGCGGCCGGGAGGTGCGAGATATAGCGCTGGAAGTACCACTGGGACTGCTCGCGGTCGGTCGGCTTCTCGAGCGCGACGATGCTCGCGCCGCGCGGGTTCAGGTGCTCCATGAACCGCTTGATCGTGCCGCCCTTGCCGGCCGCGTCGCGTCCCTCGAAGACGACCACCATCTTCTGGCCCGACCGCTTCACCCAGTACTGCAGCTTGAGCAGCTCGATCTGCAACAGCCGCTTGTCCCGGTCGTAGACCTCGCGCGCCAGGCGCTCGCCGTACGGATAGCCCTCACGCCACGTGTCCACCGGCGTACCGTCCGCACGCAACAGCACCGGATCGTCGTCCTCTTCGTCCAGGACACGGAAACCGAGCTCATCGACGAGATTAGGGGTGCTCATGAGAGCCAACCTTCTGCCTCGTCGGTGACAAACAGGTGAACAGCTCTAGGATCGGCCGAATGATCGAAGAGGGCGAAGAGATTCCGCTGGCCGGTGGGGACGTGACCGAGGGTCTGGTCCGGGTCGGTGACACGGTACGGCGGCCGCCTGGTGAGCGCGACGAGCTCGTGCGGGATCTGCTGCGGTACCTCGAATCGGTGGGCTTCACGGGTGCGCCACGGTTCCTCGGGGTGGATTCGGCGGGGCGGCAGGCGCTCAGCTATATCGAGGGTGAGGTTGCGGGGCGGCCGCGGCCCGCGTGGATCGCCGACGAGGATCGGTTGGTGTCGGTTGCGGAGCTGGTTCGCGCGTACCACCAGGCTGTCGAAGGCTTCGGCATCCCGACCGACCTGCCGGCACCGATCGTGGTGCCTGGACTGCCGGATCTGATGGATCCGCCGGAACTCGTCGGGCACCAGGACATCACGCCGGAGAACGTGGTCTTCCGCGACGGCCGCGCGTACGCCCTGATCGACTTCGACCTGGCCCGGCCGGTCAGCCGGGCCCGTGAGCTCGTCAACCTGATGTTGTGGTGGGCGCCGTTCGGCGCGGACGAAGACCTCGACGCGGGCGTACGCGGTCTGGATCGCCCGCATCGGTGCCGCCTGATCGCCGACGCCTACGGGTTGGCCGAGCAGGACCGGCGGCGGTTGATGCAGTTGTCGATCGGGCTGAACGAACAGGCGTGGCACCTGATGAAGTACCGCGCCGAGACCTTCGGCGGTGGCTGGCAACGGATGTGGAGCGAGGGCGTCGGCGACACCATCAAGCACCGCCAGATCTGGCTCGAACAGAACGCCGACGTCCTCACCAAGGCCATGCTCGACTGAGCCGCGCCTGGCCTTGCCGCTGCTTACACTCGTCGCATGCCCGATCGCGTCGAGGAGACCAAGGCAGCCATCGACAAGGCTGACATCCAGAGCCCCGACGGCGCGCCGCCCGAGGAGACTCCCCGCGGCCGAGGCGGACGCGCAATCCGCTCCATCGCCCCCGAACGCGACCAAGGCCTCGAGGCGAGCGCTCCCGGCAGCCGAGACGCACACATCCGCCGGCCGCCGGGTGACGAAGTCGAGACCGACACCGCACCCGACGACCCGAAGCTGAAGGACGGCCAGGAGGCCCTCGATCTGGCCACCTCCCCTGGCGGCACCAAGCGGACTCGCGGACGTGCTCTGGGCCGCGGCCCCACCGGCCGCTCCCCACGCGGCCGCGGCCCCTCGACCCCAAGCAAAGGCTGAGCGGATCCCAGCCACTCATCAACACCGACTCTGCACCGCCCAGTCCGGCGCTTGAGCGTGGACACAGTCTCAACGACCCGGTTGCTGAGTGCCGCCGGTCCGCTACCGGCCGCCGAGTGAGCGGTTCTGCAGGCCATCACAATCCATGGTTTCGGTGGAGGCCAGGCGCAACTCTGCCACTGGACGGCGATTGTGATGGCCTGCAGAACCGGGTGCGGATGTCCTGCGCGTCCGGGGTACCGCGCCGGACAGGCACCCGGCTGCCTCTTTGTTGTTCAGTGGGTGATGGCTACCTCGGTGCCCGTTTTGGCGGACTCGTAGATTGCGGTGAGCATTCGAGCCATTTCGAGGCCTTGGTCGGCGGTGGCGTCGGCGGGGATCTCGCGGCGGCAGATCTGGAGGAAGTGGTCGATCTGGTTGGCGAAGCCGACGGTGAAGTCGAAGCCGAGGGAATCGATCTGGGGCTGGACGTGGAGCAGCGTGTCGTGTCGCTCGGTGATCATCAGCAGCTCGGGCTCGATCTCCGCGCCGCCCTTGGTGCCGTGGATCTTCACGCTGGTCGAGTTCCGGGCGTGCAGCGAGTACGACGTGTCCACGTCGAGGACCGCCCCGCCCTCGAAGCGGATCTGCGCGGTCGCGTAGTCCTCGACGTTGTTGACCCGCGTCTCCGAGATCGCCCGGTACCGCGACAGGTGCTGGATGTTGTCCCGGGCACCAAGATGCGAGAACGTCGCCCCCGACGCCGACACCGCGACGGGCTTGCCCATCAGATACCAACACAGGTCGATGATGTGCACACCCAGGTCGATCAGCGGCCCGCCACCGGAGATGTCGACATCACCGAACCACCCACCGGGATTCCCGGCGGCACGGATGATCGTCGCCCGCGCGGCGTAGATGTCACCGAACTCGCCCTCGTCCAGGAAACGCTTCGTGACCAGAGCATTCGGGGCAAAGCGTCGTACATAGCCGATCTGTAGCGCCTGGCCCGTCTCCTGGGTCGCGCGGACCAGCGCCTCAGCCTCGTCGACCGTCACGGACATCGGCTTCTCGACCAGCACATCCTTGCCGGCTCGCAGCGCGGCTTCGGCGATCTTGGCGTGCAGCAGGTTCGGCACGCAGATGCTGACGGCGTCGACGTTCGCGTCGGAGAGGATCTCCTCGACGACATCAGTCGCCTTCGGTACGCCGAACTCGTCGGCGCGCGCCTTCGCCCGGGTCCGGTCGATGTCGCACACGGCGACCAGCTCGGCCTGCGGGTTCTTCTGGTACGAGATCAGGTGCTGGGTCGCGATGGCACCCACACCGATGACAGCAATTCGGGTCGTCATGTCAGGCAGCTCCAGCCAGTCGGAGGATGTTGTTGAGCGAGCGCTCGATCGCGTCCGGAGTCGACTCCAGACCCTCGAACTCGAGACTCACCGGTACGTCGGGCTTGGTACCGACCACCGCGAGCAGTCCCGCGAGGTCGAGATCGCCGTGTCCGGAGATCGTGCCGAGCAGATACTCACCGGCCAGTGTCTTCAGCCAGCCGTCGCCCGCCGAACGGCGGATGTGGAAGTCCTTCACGCCGACCGACGCGGCGACATCGATCAGGCTTGCGGCGGTCCGCCCCGGCACCTCACCGACGCAGAGTCCGTTGCCGAGGTCGAGGGTCACCTTGAAGTTCGGGCGGTCGACGGCGTGCACGAGCCGCGCGACGCGCTCGCTGCCGTTCATGAAGAAGCCGTGGTTCTCGACCGTGGAGACGATGCCCAGTTCGGCGGCGTAGTCCGCGACCGCACGGCAGCCTTCCACGACCTTCTCGAACGTCGACTCGAGCTCCCCCGGGTTCTCCTCACGCCACGACCACGGCGCGACGTCGTGCCGGAAGATCTTCGCACCGAACGCGTTCGCGACGTCCAACTGCCGGCGAAGCCGGTCGATCTCCTTCTCCTCCGCGGCCCGCAGGTCACCGCTGACCAGATAGTTGATGATCGGTACGCCGACCTCGGCCGAGTGCTCGGCCGCGGCGCGGACGACATCCGGGTTCTCCAGATACTCACCGCCGTCCATGCCGGCGACCTCGATGTGGCCGGCCGGCGAGGCCGCGACCCAGTCGAGGACGCCGATCAGGTCCATTTCACCGCTCGTCATGAGCGAGCGGAAGCAGTACGTGCTGACTCCGAGCTTCACTTGGTGGTCCTCTCCACAGGGGTGGTAATCCAGCTCCACGGACTGGGGTAGTCGTGGACGCCGTAGATGTCAGAACCGAACCGGTCGAACGCCGTGCCGACCGCCCCGAGCACCACTGCCTCACGGCCTAGCGCCGACGAGACGAACGGCGGACGCTCGGGGAAGACCATCTCCTTCTCGACCGCGGCCTCGAGCGGACGCAGCAGTACGTCGCTCTCCGGCGGGAGCCCACCCCGCACGACCACGATCTCCGGATCGACGACCAGCAGCACGGTGGCGATGCGTGCGGCGATCTGCGCACAGAAGTCCTCGATCTCCGCCTGGGCATCCGCGTCGCCGGCGGCCGCCGCCCGCAGGACAGCCTCACCGGTCGAATGCGAGGTCCACGCCAGCTGACCGCGCTGCGCGTTCCGGGTCCATCGCATCCCCCGCTGGGCTCCGAGCTCGCCGGCCAGACGATGCCGTCCCTGCCGGATCACGCCGTTCAGGACGATCGAGACCGACAGCCGGTGGCCGATCTGGAGGTAGACGACATCGGAGTATCCGCGGCCGGCACCGCCGCGTTGCTCGGCGAGTGCGGCCAGCTTGATGTCGTTGTCAACGGCAACGAGGCGGCCCAGGTCCGCCGCCACCAGCTCCGCGATCGGGCGGCCGACCAGCTCGGGCAGCGCGAGACTCGCCCGAAGCCGCCCGTCCGTCTCGATCACACCGGGCAGCGCCACGCCGATCGCCCGAAGCCGCTCGAGGTCGATCCCGCTCTCCGCCGCCACGGTCCGGACCGCGCGGGAGATCGCGGAGACGTCACCGCGCCGGCCCGGTGTCAGTTCGGTGTAGGCGAGTCGGCGGCCGGAGAGATCACAGATGACGGCCCTCGCCCCACGTGGGCCCAGATCCACTCCGGCCACCAACCCAACCTCCCGGGCGAACCGGAAGGCTCGTGCGGGCCGCCCCGGCCCGCCCGTCGATGGGCCGGTCGGCACCACCAGGCCGAGCTCGACGAGATCGTCGAGTACGGCGTGCACGGTGGGTCGGGACAGTCCGGTGTGCTCGCTGATGGCGCCGACCGTCTGCGCCTCGTCCGTGTCCGCGAGGAACCGCAGACACGCACCCTGGTTCGCCGACCGCTCCGCCTGTGCGGCTCCACGCGCTGTGTCCATCGCCCCAACCCGTTATGCAACCGGCTTTAATAAAGACCGTAGCAGAACGGATCGGCGGGTGGCAACGGATTCGATCAGCGCTGCAGGATGGTCCGTTCGACCACGGTCCAGGTGGTTGTCGTGAGCAGGTAGAGACCCGCTGCGAGCGGCACGAACGCGACGGTCAGGATCGTGCCGTACGGCAGAAGCTGAGCAAGCCGGCGGGACAACGTCGACGCCGACGCGTCTAGTTGGCGCAGCTGCAGCCGGGCCGAGAACCACGCCACGACCGCCAGGAGAACCGCAACCACGATGAACGCCGACGTACCGGCGAAGACCGGCCAGTGCACACCGAGTGGCGCACCGAGCAGGCTCCCGCTGATCAACTGGTTCGACTCCCCCGCCACCACCGAGCGGGAGAAGAGCGTGTACATCAACCAGAAGAACGGCAACTGCGCGAGCAACGGCAGGAATCCGGCGAACAGCGTCGTACCGGACTCCGACTGCAGTTTCGCCACCTCGCGCTGCAACCGCTCCGGATCACCCTTGTGGCGATCGGTGAGCTGCTTCAGTTGCGGCATCAGCTCCGCGCGGGCACGCAGACCCCGCTGAGCGCGCACGCTCAGCGGGACAAGACACAGGCGTACGACGAGAGTGCACAGCACGATCGCGATCACCGCGGCGTAGGCGCCCGCGAGCGGTTGGAGGGTTGAGACGAGGGACGTGAGCAAGTGATAGGCACCGGCGACCGGTGCCTCCAGGAAAGAAGGCACAGCACAACTCCACGAGTCAGAAGGAAAAGGTAGCGAGGTGGAGCGCTACTGTCCTGGTGCTCGTGGTCGGGGGCGGCCGGCGAGGTCGGGATCCCGGAGGGCGAGGTAAGCCGTGCGGCGCGCGTTGGCACGATTGGCGCTGACGCGCGCCGGGATCGGCGAGGCGAGCGGCCGCCGCGCGGCAGTGCCGGCGACGACGAGCGCCAGCAACACGAGGGCCGCCGCCGTGAACACGGCGGCGGCCAACGAGGGAGTGCTGAGGACAGGCAGCACCAGCGCGAGTACGCCGGCGACTGCCTGACCCATCGTCATCAGTCCAGGTAGTCCCGGAGGACCTGGGAGCGGGACGGGTGACGGAGCTTCGACATCGTCTTGGACTCGATCTGGCGGATCCGCTCGCGGGTCACGCCGTACACCTTGCCGATCTCGTCCAGCGTTTTCGGCTGACCGTCGGTCAGACCGAACCGCATCGAGACCACCCCGGCCTCGCGCTCGGACAGCGTGTCGAGAACGGCGTGCAGCTGCTCCTGGAGCAGCGTGAACGACACCGCCTCGGCCGGCACGATCGCCTCGGAGTCCTCGATCAGGTCGCCGAACTCGGAGTCGCCGTCCTCACCGAGCGGAGTGTGCAGCGAGATCGGCTCACGGCCGTACTTCTGCACCTCGATGACCTTCTCCGGGGTCATGTCGAGCTCCTTGGCGAGCTCTTCCGGAGTCGGTTCGCGACCGAGGTCCTGCAGCATCTGCCGCTGCACGCGGGCCAGCTTGTTGATGACCTCGACCATGTGGACCGGGATACGGATCGTCCGGGCCTGGTCGGCCATCGCGCGGGTGATCGCCTGCCGGATCCACCAGGTCGCGTACGTCGAGAACTTGTAGCCCTTGGTGTAGTCGAACTTCTCCACCGCGCGGATCAGACCGAGGTTGCCCTCCTGGATCAGGTCCAGGAACAGCATGCCGCGGCCGGTGTAGCGCTTGGCCAGCGAGACGACGAGTCGCAGGTTCGCCTCGAGGAGGTGGTTCTTGGCGCGGCGGCCGTCCTCGGAGATCCACTCGTACTCGTCGCGGACCTTCTCCTTGAGCTTGGCGGCCTCGTCGCCCATCTGCTCCTCGGCGAACAGGCCGGCCTCGATCCGCTTGGCGAGCTCGACCTCCTGCTCGGCGTTCAGCAGGGGGACCTTGCCGATCTGCTTCAGGTAGTCCTTGACCGGGTCGGCGGTGGCACCGGCGACCATCACCTGCTGCTCGGGCTCGTCGGTCTCGTCGGCCTCGGAGACGACGAAGCCCTCGTCCTCGGTGAGCTCCTTCTCCAGCGGCTTGACCGCGTCCGGGCTGAAGTCCGCCTCGTCCACGTCGTCCAGCGCGCGCGGCTTGCCGGTCTTCGGATCGATCGCCAGACCCGCCTCGGTGACAGCTGTGCCGGCGGCGGCCTTCTTCGCCGGAGCCTTCTTGGCGGCGGCCTTCTTCGCGGGGATACCGTCCTCCTTGGTGCCGGCGGGCTTCGCCGCGGCCTTCTTCACGGCCGCCTTCTTGGCGGCGGCGTCGGTCACGCGGGCGCTGGTCCTCGGAGCCGTGCTGCGGGCAGTGGCGGCCACTGCCCGGGCTGACTCGGCGGGAAGATTCTCGGACGAGCTGGACGACACGAATTACCTCTCGTCTGACGCAGGGTTTGTACGGCGGTACGACGTTGCGGTGGAGCTGGTGGTGCCTTCAGAATTGCCACGTTTGCTGCACAGTTGCTACAAGCCTAGTTCGGGTGTCGCGAGTCTTTGGGTACGACAGTCGGTCGCAGCTCGCTGGTCAGGCGGCGGCAACACTACATTGTAATCCGCGGACCAAGCCCTCGCGTCGCGCGACCCCCCGATCAGTACCTGTTCGGGTCCTGCAACGACGCACTCAGGCCTCTACCGGGCGGGGATTCCCGCCCGGTAGAGGCCTGATCACGTCAGTGTGCGTCGGTTGTCCTCACCCGTTGCGGGTCTGCCGCAGCGGCCGGGCCACCACGCGCTGCCGGACCAGCTGTTGTTCTTGTTTGAACTGTCGCACCTTCACCAGCGATGCCACATCGATCACGTCCGCCACGGACTTGTACGCGCCGTCCTCGCCGTACGGCTCGGACGCCTCACGCCAGCCGCGCGGACGAACCTTGAGTTGCTTGCCGAGCAGCGCGACGAAAATCTTCGCCTTCTGCGCGCCGAACCCCGGCAGGGCCGACAGCCTGGCCAGCAGGTCGTCCCCGGACTTCACATCGGACCACAGGCCCGAAGCGTTACCGCCGTACTCCTCGTCCAGGTGCTTGGCCAGCGTCTGGATCCGGGCGGCCATCGCGGTCGGGAAGCGGTGCACGGCCGGCGGGCCGGCCACCACCTCGACGAACGCGTCGGGGTCGTAGTGCGCGACGGTGGCCGGGTCGAACGGTCCGTCCATCCGTTGCGCGATCGAGACCGGGCCCGCGAAGGCGCGCTCCATCGGGATCTGCTGATCCAGCAACATCCCGACCAGCAGGGCGAACGGATCCCTGCTGAGCATGTCGTCGGCGTCGGGCTGCTGTGCGAGGCACAGCTTCTTGCTGCGTGTCGAAGTCACCTCAGTCCTCCCCTTCTTCGGCTTTCACAGCCAGCACGGGACACGGCGCATCGAGCAGCACCCGCTGGGCGTTGCTGCCGAGGATGAGTTTGCCGACCGGTGAGCGGCGCCTCAGGCCGATCACGATGAACTCCGCGTGCACCTGCTCGGCGACGGCCACCAGGTCCTCCGCCGGGTCGAGTCCACGCACCAGTTGCCGCACCTCGTACGGCACACCGGTCGAGTCGAGCTGCTCCCGTACTTCCATCAGTGCGGCGTCGCTCGCCGCGGCTTCGTCGCTGTCGAAGCTACGACCGCCCCGATGCGAGTTGACCACCACCAACTTGGCGTCTCGAAGCGTCGCTTCTTCCGCCGCCCGCCGAAGGGCCGCACGGCCCTCCGCCTTCGGCACGTAACCCACGACGATGGTCGTCATCGCCCTGCCTCACCTCCGGGTGTCGTGTCGACCCGTTCCGAACGATACTGCTCCCGACCGTGGTCGGCATCCGCTGCATTTACACCTGTTGTGTCGCGGCGGTGACGGTCAGCTGATCTCGCGCGGTGCCCCAGTACTACCCGCGACAGAACTGTCTAACCTTCCGGTGCGCACACCTTTGCAGGGCTGTCACCCAACGCGCCACCCCTGTAGTCCGGGTCGTTATCGAACTCGTCCACCCAGTTGCCTTGGGCAAGGTCACCCTTAGTACGCACGGTTCCGTCGGAGGGACCTCGGTTCCGCGCCGGGTGTCCATCGTTGTCGCGCAATGACGAACCGGTTCAGTCGATCGGCCACTCGTGCACAGGGGTGTTCTCGTGCATGTGATCGCGATAGCGGCCGAGCATTCCGCGCAGCGCGTCGCGCCGTCCGTGCGATCCCTTTGTATACAGTCGATGAAACTCGTCGGCCTGCCATGACGCACCGTTGCGGCCCGTCAGGCACCGCTGCTCGATGATGCCGAGCAGCCGATCACTGACCGCGGTGTCGACGCCCCACGCGTCGAGTCCGCGAGATGCCAACGGCAGAAGGCGTCTCAGCACCAACTCGGTGGCGCGAGCCGTCCCGACACCCGGCCAGAACACCTCGGCGTCGATCCCGCTCCGGGCCGCTTCGTGGAAGTTCTCCTCGGCGGCGCTGAACGACATCTGCGACCAGATCGGCCGTTCGTCGTCGGCGAGCGCACGCACCAGCCCGAAGTAGAAAGCACCGTTCGCGATCGTGTCGACGACCGTCGGCCCGGCCGGCAGGACGCGGTTCTCGACGCGCAGATGCGGCTTCTCCCGGACAACGTCGTACACGGGCCGGTTCCAGCGATAGATCGTCCCGTTGTGCAAGCGCAATTCCGAAAGGGCTGGCGTGTCTCCACGATCGAGGACGGCGATCGGATCCTCGTCCGACGTCACCGGGAGCAACGCCGGGTAGTAGCGCGAGTTCTCCTCGAAGAGGTCGAAGATCGAGGTGATCCATCGTTCACCGAACCAAACCCGCGGCCGCACACCTTGCGTCTTCAGCTCGTGTGTCCGGGTATCGGCGGCCTGCTCGAACAACGCGATCCGCGTCTCGCGCAGTAACTCCTTGCCGAACAGGAACGGCGAGTTCGCACCGACCGCGAGTTGTACGCCGGAGATCGCCTGCGCAGCGTTCCAGTACCGCGGGAACGCGTCCGGTGTGACCTGGAGATGGAACTGCGTCGACGTACACGCCGCCTCCGGCACGATCGAGTCCGCGGTCACCTGCAACCGCTCGATCCCGTCGATGGAGATCTGCACGTCTTCGCCGCGCGCCGCGAAGATCTGATCGTTGAGCAAGGCATAGCGCGGATTCGTGCTGAGTGCCTCGCGATGGATGTGCTCGGTCAGCAGCGTCGGCAGGATGCCGATCACGACCATCGACGAACCGGTCCGGGCCGCTTTCTCCTCGGCCTCGTTCAGGCTGTCGCGGATGTTGGACTCCATCGTGTCCAGCCCGATGCCGTCGATCTGGCCGGGCGGCACGTTGATCTCGATGTTGAACTGGCCGAGCTCGGTCTGGAACGCGTCGTCCTCGATCGCGCTCAGCACCTCGGAGTTCTTGAACGCCGGGTCGTTCCGCTCGTCGACCAGGTTCAGCTCGATCTCGATCCCCGTCATCGGCCGGTCGGGGGCGAACCGGGCCTCGCGCAACATGCGCGCGAAGGCATCCAGATTGCGATGGACCTGATTGCGGAACGCGGTCCGGTCCGCCCGGGTGAACTCGACCCGGTCGACTTCCTCACCCATTGCGCCTCCCCTAGGTGGCTACCTGGACCTCAGTGTGCCTGAAGGTGCCCGCGGATGTGATGCGCAATCGCGTGGTGGAATCAGACCGAGCAAAATCAGACGGGGTAGACGATGAAGTGATCTCGGCCGATCCGTACCGGCTCCTCCCCTGCTGCTTCGAGGACCTCGGCGAGTTCGGTGAGTACGGCGGGCTCGAGCCTCAACGCGTGTTCACCCGGATGCTTGTCGGCGCCCATCTCGTAATCGCGGCCGGGCTCGTTGGTCAGTTCGATGTGCGCGCCGAGGATGTCGTCGATCGGATTGCCCGCGGCAACGAATGCGGCCAGCCGCCGCGCGCTCGCCCGGAACGCCGCCCAGTCGAAGACATACAACCGGCCCGGGTACAGCGAGTCCCCGCTGAACAGCACCCGCGACGCCCGGTCGTAGACGGCGATGTGAGACGCGTGGTGCCCGGGGATCGGGACGATGTCGAGCACCCGATCACCCAGGTCGAGCTGGACCACGTCGTTCGGCCAGTCCGCGATCCCGAAGTACGCCGCGACCTCCTCCGCCGACCGGCCGACGACCTGGTCGAACTCGGCATCGCCGCCGACGTGGTCGTTGTGGCCGTGGGTGTGCGCGACGATCAACTCCTGACCGGTCAGCAGGCTCTCCACGACCGGCCGCAGCTTGGCGTGACCCGTGCCGGTGTCGAGCAGCAAGGCACGCTCGGAGCCGAGCAGCAGATAGATGAAGGGGCCTTCGAAGTTCGTCCGGAGCGACTGCCGGATGATCGCGGTGCGTTCGTCGTACCAGTGGACCTGGTGCTCGGGGCTCGTCGGGTCGGTGCCGTCGTCCCACTGCTCGGGAAAGCTCATGCGGGAATTGTCGGTGCTACCGGCGAGACTGGCTACGTGCGTGGAGAGCCGTCGGTGCTGCATGTCGATCTGGACGCGTTCTTCGCGGCCGTCGAGCAGCGGGACAAGCCGTCGCTGCGGGGCAAGCCCGTGGTGGTCGGTGGTGTCGGCCTCCGCGGCGTGGTGTCGACCGCGTCGTACGAGGCCCGCAAGTACGGCGTCCGGTCCGCGATGTCGACGGCGGAAGCGCGTTCGCGGTGTCCGCACGCGGCGTACCTGGGTCCGCGGTTCGAGGTGTACCGGCAGTCGAGCCGGGCGGTGATGGCCGAGATGCGCGCGCTGTCGCCGTTGGTGGAGCCGCTGTCGCTGGACGAGGCGTTCATCGATCTGGCCGCCGCCGGGCTGACCGGTCTCACCGATGACGACGTCCGGGCGATCGCACAGGATTTGAAGGAGTCGATCCACAAGGCCAGCGGTGGGTTGACCGCGTCGGTCGGCGCGGGGACGTCCAAGCTGATCGCGAAGATCGCGAGTGATCTCGACAAGCCCGACGGCGTGGTCGTCGTACCGGCCGGGACCGAGGCCGAGTTCCTCGCGCCGATGCAGGTGACGGTGATCCCCGGCGTCGGTCCGGCGACGGCTCAGCGGTTGAGCATGGCCGGCGTTCGCACGGTCGGGGACCTCCAGCAGCTCGACGAGGACGAGCTGATCCGTCAGGTCGGATCCGCCCACGGCACGAGCCTGCACCGCCTCGCGGTCGCGGCCGACGACCGACCGGTGGTGAGCGATCGCGAGACGAAGTCGGTCAGCGTCGAGGACACCTTCGAGACCGACATCATCGACCGCTCGTTGCTGTCCGCGATCGGTGACCGGATGGCTCATCGCGTCTCCGAGCGTCTCCAGAAGGCACAGCTGTCGGGCCGGACCGTCACGGTCAAGACCCGGATGCACGACTTCACCACCCACACCCGCTCGTCCACACTGGCCGGCCCGACCGACGACGCCCGGGTGATCGCCCGCGTCGCGCGCCGGCTCCTCGACGACAGCGAGGTCGGCGGCGGGATCCGGTTGCTCGGCGTAGGCGTCTCGTCACTCGCCGACTGGATCCAGGACGACCTCTTCACCGAGAGCGAGCACGCCGAGGCAACGGTCGAGGTGGTCGAGCTGCCCGAACGCGCACGCGACCTGACCGGCTACTACCCGGGCCAGGATGTCGCTCACCCCGACTACGGCCACGGCTGGGTCTGGGGCTCCGGCCGCGGCCGGGTGACGGTCCGATTCGAGACCGCGCAGACCCCGCCCGGGCCGGTTCGCACGTTCGCCGTCGACGACCCGCTGCTGACAAAAGTGCAGATGTCGGCGGTGGAAGAAGACGATGAGCCGGAAAAAGACCACAATGGGGAAAATGAATGAGGAACGGCGGGGGGTCTACCCGTTCTGTGCTCGATGTACTGCGTCCTCCGAGGCGTGGCGCGCGGCCGGGTCGGCCGGGCCGATGGGGAGTCGCTTCTACGGGCATCGCGATGTCTGCCAGGACTGTGGGTCCTCGGTGCGCACGCTCTACAGCACGATCCTGTGGCTGCCGGTGTCGAAGGTCGGCCGGTTCCGGATCATCCCGACCGGGGGCCGCAGCTTCATCGGCCGGAAGGTGACCGATCAGCCGGTGGACTCCGTCGTACGGCGAGAGCCGGTGTCGGCGCTGGCCCGTCACCCGGAGCTCGACGGCGATCCGGCGTACCGGCAGGCCGAGGCGTTGTGGGCCGAGAGCGAGCCCGGGCAGGCGCTGCCGTTCTACCAGTCGACGCTGATCGAGCGGGAGAAGGTGCTGGCCGCGGACGATCCGGCGACGCTGCGGATCAGGCTGCGGGTTGCCCAGGGGCTCCTGGCCACCGGGAACTACGGGCGGGCGCTCGCATGGTTCGAGCTGCTGACGCCTCAGCTGGTGGAGGTGTTCGGGCCGAGCCACGACTTGGTGCGGAGCGCCACCGAGGCGGCCACGGGCGCGCGGTTGATGGTCGGCGGTCCGCGGTCGGAGGCGCAGCTCCTGACCGACATCGTTGCTGTCGACGCCGAGAGCTTCGACCGCCAGGATCCCCAACTGCTCCGGGACCGTGCCGCTCTGGGCCGCGCACTCCTGGCCTGCGGAGACATCACCGCAGCTTTGGAGGCGCTCACCCGGACGGTCGCCGACGCGATCCCGGATCACCCAGACACCGCGGTCTACCGCGCTGCCCTCCTGGACGCGTGCCGGGTCGCCGAGGCCCGCGGCAAGAAGCGCGATCTCCAAGCAGCCGAGTCCGCCCGCCGACTCCTCGCCCCGACCTGAGCGGATCTCCCTCGGGTGCAAGCGGTCCCGGCCGATGTCCGGTCCTTGTGTCGTCTGCGCGGGTTCATCCGTACGACTTCCGAACCGCCCGCACCAGGCAGGCTGGGGGACGAATCCCGCTACCTGGACAGATCCGGCCATACGTCGAGATCTCGCCGATCGAGCATCGAGTCGTGGATCGTGGTGAACGACACGCCCGACGGTCGCGACATAATCCACGACTCGAATATCCCGGCACGAACCAATCGCCACGACTCAACAACCCATCCCCACCAGCCCACCCCACCCCGCCCACCCCGCCCACCCCACCCCGGCCACCCCACCCCGGCCACCCCGCCCCCGCACCGCCGGCCCGATTTCCTGGGTAGCCCACTCAAATTCGTGGGTCCGCCACTGATATCGGGGGTTCCACACCCGTATTCAGGGTCCGCAACCCCCGATTTCATGGGCCAACCCATGAAATCGGGGCAGCTCGCCCGCCGAGGGCGGCAACACGGCGGTGACCGATCGAACCCACACCCGTCACAAAGAGCCGGATATCCGGCGGGTCGGTGGGTACTGGGCCGGCGGAGCTGTTCGGGCGAGGAGAGGAACGAGGATGCCGAAGATTCTGCCGGCGGCGGGCGGCGACGTCGTGGAGATCATCCTGGCGGACCACCGGTGGTTCGAGGAGGCGTTGCGGGAGTTGCGCGACGTCCGGAGCGACCGGCCGGCCGTGCTCGCGGATCTCGCCACGGTCCTGATCGCGCATGCCGAGGCCGAGGAGTCCAAGGTGTACCCGAGCCTGCGCAAGCGCGACGCGATCGACGCCGAGGAGGTCGAGCACTCCGAGCACGAGCACGACGAGGGGAACGAGGCGCTGCTCGCGCTGATGGAGGTCGAGGACACCGGCAGCGAGGAGTTCAGCGACAAGCTGCACGAGCTGTCCGAGGCGCTGTCCCACCACCTCGACGAGGAAGAGCGGGACGTCCTCAACCCGGCCCGGACCGACATCACCGAAGAGGTTCGCCGCAGTCTCGGCGACGCCTTCGCCGAGGAGCGTGCCCGCCTGATCGACTCCGGCTGCGGCGACATCGCCAATGTCCGCAAGATCGTGGCCAACGCCGGCTGACGACCTACAACGCGAGCGTCAGCCCTTCCTCGGCGGCGATGACTTCACCGTCGAACTCCTGCTGCGCCTCCGCGACCGACACGGAACGATCAGACCCCGGCCAGAAGTGCGTCAGCAGCAGGCGCCGAGCGCCACGCGCACCCCGGCCGGCCTCACCCGCGGTCATCACGTAGCGAGGCGTGGTCTGCGGCGACGGTCCTTGGAGGGTGGCGTCGGAGATGAACAGATCGGTGCCCTCGGCAAGCTTCGGCAGGTCCGGAGACGGTCCGCTGTCACCGGTGTAGGCAATGCTCACCCCAGGCGCCGACAGCCGCAGACCCAGGTTGGTCTGGTAGTGCGGCAACTCCACGATCTCCACCGCGAACGGACCGAGCCGAGTGGTCGTCGCAAGCTCCTGTACGGCGAACACACTCGCCGGATCCGGCTCAGGTTCAAGCGCCCGCAGTACGTCGAGAACCCCTGGCGCGCAATGCAACGGGATGGGCGCAGCGTCCCGGGCCTCGTAGTACCTGACGCGTGCCAACCCGCTCACATCAACACAGTGATCCGGATGCTGATGCGTCACGACGATCGCGTCGACCTCAGCCGAGGGCGTGTGCTCCAGCAGTCGCGGCAGAGCGGCGTACCCAAGATCGAGCACCACCCGGAACCCGTCGTACTCGAGCAGGAAGCCTGCGCACGCGCGACCCGCTTCGGGCCACGCACCGCAAGAGCCGAGGACCGTGAGCCGTCTCACCGGGCCATCGCGAAGGGCTGGTCGGTGGGGACGATGTCTTTGCCGAGGGGGAAGAGCGAGATCGGGATCAGCTTGAAGTTGGCGATGCCGAGGGGGATGCCGATGATCGTCAGGCAGAGCGCGATCCCGGTGGTCAGGTGCCCGAGTGCCAGCCACCAGCCGGCGAAGATCACCCAGATGATGTTGCCGAGGACGGCTCCGGCGCCGGCGCTGCGCTTGTCGACGATGGTCCGGCCGAACGGCCACAGCGTGTACCCGGCGATCCGGAACGACGCGATCCCGAACGGGATCGTCACAATCAGCAGACAGCAGATCAGCCCGGCGATCGCGTAGCCGACCGCGAGCCAGAAACCGGCCAGCACCAGCCAGATCAGGTTCAGAAGCGTCCTCATGCCTCCCAGCCTGCCACCTGACGGGTGTGGGTCAGGACGAGTTCGGCGACAAGTCCGGGATCGTTCCGGGGCATCCAGTGGCCACCCCTGACCACCTCGACGGTGAGGTTCGGGGCCCACCGCGCCACATCGGTCTGCAGCGGCGTCGTGACGAACGCGTCGCCGTCAGGAGAAACAGCAAGAACCGGTACGTCGGTACGCCGCCGAGCCGGCCGGACGAGTCGGGAAACCACGTTGGCGCGATAGAGATTCAGCCCGTTGAGGTAGTCGCCGAGTGATCGCTCGCCCGGACCGGACTCCACTCCCCCGGCAGCCCGTTCCAGTCGACCGAACAAGCGGTGCGCCCAACCCTTCCGCCAACCAAGCTCGGGCAACCACGGCACGTGAAAGTAGAAGATGTACCAAGAGTGCAGCAACTGCTTGGCCGCTGCAGCGTTGCGCTTGCGCAGGAAGTAGCCCGCGTGATCCAGCGACGGACCCGAGATCGACACGAACGACTCGATCCGGCCTCGGGTGCTGTCGCTGGTGACGAAATGCCAGGCCTGGATCGAACCCCAGTCGTGCGCGAGCACATGCACCGGCCGATCCGGCGAGACCGCATCGAGCACCGCGAGGAAGTCCTCCTCGAGCCGATCCAGGTGGTACGCCGCTCGGCCGGTGGGCTGATCGGAGTCACCTGCACCGCGGACGTCGTACGCGATGATCCGGAAGTCCGACGCGAGGCGCTCCGCGACGGGCTTCCACAGGGACGCGTTGTCCGGGTAGCCGTGGACGCAGATGAGGACGGGCGCGTCCGGATCGCCGTACTCGTGCAGTGCGATCCGGGAGCCGTCGCGGCTAGTAGTCGTTCGTGCTGAGGGTGGCAAAGGTCATCCCCGCCCTGATCAGGCGCTCGCGGAGCGCGGGGCCCATGGCCGCGGCCGTGGTGGTGATGCCCGCGGTTGCCGGCAGGTCGTCGAGGGCCAGGGACAGTGCGCTCTCGCCGAGCATCTTGGCGGTCTCGTCGTACCCGGGATCGCCACCGGCGACCTCGGTGACCACCTGTTTGCCGCCGCCTCGACCGACGAAGCGGACCTTGAACCAGGACTTTGCCCGCCGCTCGGGGCTCGGACCGTCGCCCGGCTTCAGGCGGTTGAGCAGGGCGTTGCGCAGCGGCGGGATCTGCGCGGCCGTCGCCAGCAACCCGGCCGATCCGATGCCGCCGGCAGCCATCGGTAGACGCTTGAACGCGGCGAAATGCGAGTAGCTGAAGTCTGGGCCGTAGCTGTCGAGCAACCGGGACGAGTAGGCGACGATCTGCGGATCGATGGTCGGCAACGGTACGGCCCACAGGCCTTGCTCGTGATGGATCCGGCCCATGACCGCTCTGGCCCGGCGACCGTCCGGGCGAGGCTCCGCCTGTCGGCGGGCGCGGTGGGCATCGCGGTTCTGCTTCGGTCGGGAGAGCGCCGTCATCGCGGTCTGGAACGTGCCGCCCGACGGCTGGCCGGAGGCGCGAAGCAGGCCGTTAACGTGGATCGGGACGCGCTGCGGCAACTGCTCGACCGTGTACTGAACGCCGAGGTCGTACGGGATCGAGTCGAAGCCACAGGCGTGCACGATCCGCGCACCGCTATGGACCGCGCGCTCGTGGTACCGCACGTACATGCGATCGACGAACTCGGACTCGCCGGTCAGGTCGAGATAGTCCGTCCCCGCGTCGGCACAGGCGGCGACGAGCGCTTCGCCGTACTGCATGTACGGACCGACTGTCGTGACCACGACCCGCGTGGACTCGGCCAGGTCCCGCAGCGATTTCGGGTCGGTGACATCGGCGTACAGGACGTCCTTGCCGAGGCCTTCGAGCTTCTGTTTGTTGCGGCCGGCAACGGCCCAGCGGAGCTCGTCCGGTGCGTTCTTCGCCAGGTACTCCGCGGTGAGCGCGCCGGTGAAACCACTCGCCCCGAGCAGGACAACGTCGTACGCGCGGCTCACCGGCGTGCGGCCTTCGCCGCGTCGGCCTGGCCACCGGCACCGGATGCGCGCGAGGATTCGGCGGCGCCGCGGGCCTCGATGTCGGCCAGCGCGGCGCGGTCCGCCTTCGGGACGCTGAAGCGCGAACCGGCCTCGATCACGTGCGGGATCAACCAGCGGAACACCTTCATCACCCCGATCCAGCCGGGCACGTGCACCGTCCGCGAGCGCTTCTTGATGCCGTCCACGAACTTGTCCACCGCGAAGTCCAGCGGGTACACCTTGCTCGCCAGCGGGATACCCGTCCGCACCTTGCCGAAGACCGGGTGCTCGTCCACACCACGCACCATGTCGGTGTCGACGAAGGTCATGTGCGCGACGCCGACCCGCACCCCAAGGTGCTTCAGTTCGGGCCGCAGAGTGTCGCCCATCGCCTCCACTCCGGCCTTGGCGACGTTGTACGGCGCCAGCCCGGGGATGTGCACGATCGCCGCCAGCGACGAGACCAGCAGCAGGTAGCCCTTGCTCTCCAACAGATACGGCAAGGTGAGGTGGACGGTGCGCCAGACTCCCAGCAGGTCGACCTCGAGGACGCGCTCCCAGACGTTCGGGTCCATGCTTCGGCTGAAGCCGGGTGCGGCGATACCGGCGTTGGCCATCACGACGTCGATCCGGCCGTACCGCTCGACCACAGCCTCCACCGCCGTCCGCAGCGACTCGGTGTCGGTGACGTCGGCCTCCCACCAGCCGGCGTCCGGGCCGCAGTCCTCCGCGACCTGCTTCAGTTCGTCCGGCTCCAGCCCGATCAGCGCGAGCTGCGCGCCGTCCTGGGCGAGCTTGCGGGCGACCGCGGCCCCGATCCCCCGGGACGCGCCGGTGATGAGAACGACTTGACCGGGCATCGGGCGCATCTGGACCTCCAGCTTGTTGAGTGGACACTCAACAGTAAGTGCTTCTTGACCGTTTACTCAATAGACTGGCCCGCATGACCCAAGCCCCGTCCGCCCGGCTGCGGCCCGACGAACGCCGTACGCAGATCCTGGCGGCGGCGCGGCGGGTGCTGCTCGACGACCCGCACCGCGAGCTGACCGTCGAGCTCGTCGCGGCCGAGGCCGGCGTCTCCCCCGCGCTGCTGTTCCACTACTTCGGCTCGAAGAAGAAGTTCCAGTACGCCGTCATCGAAGAGGCCGCCGCGGAGGTCATGCTGCGCACGGCTCCCGATCCCTCGCTGCCACCCGCGGAGCGGCTGCGCTCCGGCATCCGCGCGTTCGTCCGCGCCGTACTCGAAGCACCGCAGCTCTACCGGGCGACGCTGCTGATGTCGGCCGCCGGCGATCCCGAGGTCCGCGCGCTGCACTCCGAGATCCGGCAGGTCTTCAGCCAGTGGGTGATCGGCGCCATCGCCGAGCGCGGAGTCACGGTCACACCGACTGTCGAGCTCGCCTGTCACGGCTGGCAGGGGTACGTCGAACAGACGCTGCTCACCTGGATCGAGAATCCGACCATCTCCCCCGAGGCCCTCGAACACCTCTGCGACCAGTCCCTCGACGCCATCCTCACCACGACGGACTAGCCTCACCACCGGCTAAGCCATGAAGGCCCGGAGGGATTGCATGCTCAGCACGGCCAGCTGATCGGTGGCGTCCGGGCCGAGCGCGGTGCGCAGCTCAGCATCCAAGGCATTGAGGATGGCCCGGCAGCGATCGAGCAGCTCCTGACCAGAGGCGGTCACCTTGAGGTCGGCCGTCCGGCCGCGACCCGGCGCGGTGAGGCGCTCGACCGCCCCTAGCTCCTGAAGCTGCCGCAGGGTCGACTGCATGCTCTGGGTCGTGATGCGGTCGCGTCGCGCGAGCTCGCTGTACGAAAGACCCGGATTGTGGGCCAGGTGACCCAATGCCGAGAAGTGCCGCATCGACAGACCTTGCCGGCGCAGCTCGGCCTCGGTCCGGTCGCGGAACTGACGGCCCAGCATCATCACCAGCAGCGCCGGACTGATCGGCGGGCTCTCGTCCATCCGCCCATCATCGCAGGTTTCAGGTTGGCTGATACTTGAGTTACAGTCTGCCTGAAACTCATCCTGCGAGGAGTGCGATGAACAAGTTCCTGCTCAGCGTCCACGTGCTGGCCGCCATCATCTGCATCGGCCCGGTGACCGTCGCCGCGAGCATGTTTGCGCCGATCGCCCGGCGGGCGCTGGCCGCTGAGGCGCCGGATGCCTCGGTCCTCACCGTGCTGCACCGGATCAGCCTCGTCTACGCGATCGCCGGACTCGCGGTCCCGGTCTTCGGCTTCGCGGTCGCCGGTGGTCTGGGCGTGATGGGTGACACCTGGCTGATCATCTCGATCGTGCTCACGCTCATCGCCGGTGCTGTGCTCGCGTTCGTCGTGTTGCCGACGCAGTCGCGGGTGCTCGCGGCGGTCGGCGCGGCTCCCGACGTACGCGCGGCGGTGCTCCCGAAGGCGAAGGCGTTGTCGATGACCACGGGCATCTTCGCGCTGCTGTGGGCGGTGGTCGTCGTGCTGATGATCGTGCGGCCGGGATCGACCACCGGGGTCTGAGGATAGGGTTCTCGGGTGCTGACGGTTGCCACGGTGAACGTGAATGGGATCAGGGCCGCGTTCCGGCGCGGGATGGGGCCGTGGCTGGAGCGGACGGATCCGGATCTGCTGCTGATGCAGGAGGTTCGCGCGCCCGACGACGTACTGCGGGAGCACCTGGGCGGGGACTGGAACCTCGCGCACGCCGAGCCGTCGATCGACGGTCACAAAGGACGCGCCGGGGTTGCGGTCGCGAGTCGTCGGCCGATCAAGGACGAGCGGGGCGACATCGGCCCCGAGCGGTTCGCGGGCTGCGGACGGTGGGTCGAGGCGGACGTCGTACTGGATGACGGTACGACGTTGACCGCGATCAGCACGTACGTGTTCACCGGCGAGTTCGAGACGCCGCCGCGGCAAGAGGAGAAGTACGCGTTCCTCGACGCGATCACCGCCCGCCTGACCGAACTGCGCGCGGACGGCCGGCACGTCCTGCTGTGCGGCGACCTCAACATCGCCCACCGCGAGGAAGACCTCAAGGCGTGGAAGGCCAACCGGAAGAAGAGCGGCTTCCTGCCGGCGGAACGCGCCTGGATGGATCGCCTGTTCGAGAACGGCTGGACCGACCTCGGCCGTCGCTTCGGAGGTGACGGACCCGGCCCGTACTCGTGGTGGTCCTGGCGCGGCAAGGCCTTCGACAACGACGCCGGCTGGCGCATCGACTACCAGATCGCCTCCCCGGAGCTCACCGCCGCGGCCACCAGTTGCGTCGTCCACAGAGCTCCGACGTACGCCGAGCGCTGGAGCGACCACGCTCCGGTCGTCGCGACCTTCGAGGCGGCCTAGCCCGGCCCGTTGAACGTGATGGCCTTGAATCTCTCGGTCTGCTCGCGGATCCCGACCTCGGTCGGCAGGCGCTCGATCGACGAGGCGCCGAAGAATCCGACGATCCCGTCGGTGTGGTCCAGGATGTACTGCGCATCGGCCGGCTCGGCGATCGGGCCGCCGTGGCACAGGCACAGGATCTCCGGATTGACCCGCTTCGCGGCCTCCGCGAAGGCCTGAACCTTGGCGGCCGCCTCGTCCAGGGTCAGCGCGGTGCGGGCGCCGATCGTGCCGGCGGTGGTCAGGCCCATGTGCGGCACCAGGATGTCGGCCCCGGCCGCGGCCATCGCGGCCGCCTGCTCCTCGTCGAAGACGTACGGCGCGGTGAGCAGGTCCAGCTCGTGCGCGGTACGGATCAGGTCGACCTCCAGCCCGTAGCTCATTCCGGTCTCTTCCAGGTTGGCGCGGAAGACCCCGTCGATCAGTCCGACCGTCGGGAAGTTCTGCACACCGGCGAAGCCGATCTCCTTGACCTGCTTGAGGAAGTGCGGCATGACCCGGAAGGGATCGGTGCCGCAGACTCCGGCCAGCACCGGGGTGTGTTCGACCACCGGGAGGACCTCGCCGGCCATGTCCATCACGATGGCGTTCGCGTCGCCGTACGGCAGCAGGCCGGCCAGCGAACCCCGCCCAGCCATCCGGAACCGGCCGGAGTTGTAGATGATCAGCAGGTCGATACCGCCCGCCTCGGCGGACTTCGCGGTGATCCCGGTTCCCGCGCCGCCGCCGACGATCGGCCGGCCGGCGGCGACCCGGGCCCGGAATCGGTCGAGAATCTCTTGCCTGTCCATGCGCTCACCTCTCTCGTTCCCGGATGACTGCCCGCACCGATGCGCGGTTCAACGGCCGCCGAGCAAGCGGTGCAACGCGTCGGCCATCGCGGTGCCGAATCCGTGGTCATTGATGGCGAGGTCGTAGCTGCGCACAGCGACGGCGCTGCCCTCGAGACCCGACTCGAGTGCGGCGAACAGGGCCGCATCGGCCTCGGCGTCACGGAAGGGTGCTCCGTCGACGTCGATGGCGCTAACTCCGCGCCGAGGGATGAAGAGCTCGGTCGGACCAGTCGCGGCAGTGAGCTTGGCGGCGATACGCCGGCCGAGCTCGGCCATCTCCGTTGCGGTGGTGCGCATCAGAGTGACCGTAGGATTGTGCACCAAGAGGTTTCGATGCTCGAACTCGGCCGGAACCGTGTCCCGGGGCCCGAAGTTGACCATGTCGAGCGCGCCGAGGCTCACCACCTGCGGCAGTCCGAGCCGGCCCGCCGCCTCGAGCCGCTCCGGTCCGGCGCTCAGCACCCCGCCGACCAGGTCGTCGCAGAGTTCGGTGGTCGTCAGGTCACAGATGCCCGCTAGCATCCCGGACTCGGCAAGCTTCTCCATCGCGCGACCGCCGGCGCCGGTGCTGTGGAAGACGAGCACCTCGTATCCGAGTTCGGTCAGCCGCGCTCGCGCCTCGTCCCCGGCGGGCGTCGTGACCCCGAACATGCTCAGGCCGATCGATGCCCTGCGCTGCTCGGCAGACCCTTGCGCCCGCCGTTCGTAGGCACTCGCCATCGCGGCGATTCCGGCAGCGGCGTTGCCGAGGACTGCCTCGGAGACGGAATTGAGGCCCGCGATGTCGACGACGGAGTACATCAGGGTGACGTCGACCTCACCGACGTACGGGCTGACATCACCGCTGGCCATCGTCGAGACGAGGAGCTTCGGCAGCCCGACCGGCAGGGACTGCATCACCGTCGCCGCGATCGACGACCCGCCCGATCCACCGACCGCCAGCAGGCCGTGCACTCTACCTTCGGCGACCAGCCGTCGCAGGACGACCGCCGCTCCTGCCCCCATCACCGCCATCATCTCGCCACGGTCCCGGCGGTCGCGCAGGGCGTCGGCATCCGCGCCGGCCGAGGCGATCACCTCGTCGGAGGCGACGTCGACCGCGGCCTGCGTGGAGAAGGAACCGACATCCACCGTCAGTACGTCGACGCCGTGCCCGACGACCTGGTCCGCCAGCCATGCGTACTCCGCACCCTTGGTGTCGAAGGTGCCCAGCAGTGCCACGGTCGCCATTGACCTCACCCTTGATTTCGCGGATCGACGGAAATTCCCGGCCCGGTGGCCACGCTAGATCCGGCCGACGCCGGCTGTCTGGGCCAATCGGCACCGATTGGCCCACGCCGACCGTCCCCACCGTGGCACTGTGGAGCCGTGACGACGACGGGGCCGGACGCAGCCGAGCTCAGCCGCCTGCTCGGGCAGTGGGCGTCGGGCCGGGCAACGCTGCCGCAGGAGCTTGCGGCCGCGCTGGCGGAGTTGATCGACACCGGGCTCGTACCGGCGGGGGCCCGCCTGCCGCCGCAGCGAGCCCTGGCCACGGCGCTGGTCATCGCTCGCGGCACTGTGACGTCGGCGTACGACGCACTCGAGGCGCGCGGCTATGTCACGAATCGTCAGGGCGCCGGCGCCCGGGTCTGCTCGGCCCGCAGCCACATCCGCGGCCGCTCGAGCGGCCGGCTGTTCTCCTTCACGAGCGCTCCCGGAGCCATGCTCGACCTGTCCAAAGGGGCGCTCCCGGCCTCCCCGGTCGCGGCGGCGATCCTCGCCGCCGGTCCGCGCGAAGAGCTCGCCGGATACCTCGGCACCGACGGCTACTTCCCGGCGGGTCTGCCGGTGCTGCGGCAGGCGGTCGCGGACCGCTACACCGACGACGGTGTCCCGACTCGGCCCGAACAGATCATGATCACCGCGGGCGCGCAGCAGGCCACCTGGCTGGCCGTCACCGCGTTGGCAGGCGGCGGCGAACCGGTGTTGGTCGAAGAGCCCACCTATCGCGGCGCGCTCGAGGTGCTGCGCGCCGCCGACGCGCAGGTCGAGGGTCTACCGCTGTCCGACGGCGGCCTGGACGTCGAGCACCTCCGGCGCGCCCTGCGCCGCCGGAAAAGCCTGCTCTACTGCCAGACCGCGATCCACAATCCGACCGGTGAGAGCATGGCGGCGAGCGCCCGCAAGGAGCTTGCCGCCACCATCAACGCCTCCGGTCTCGTCACGATCGAGGACGCCTGTTCGGCCGACCTGACCTTGGCCGGCCCACCGACCGCTCGCATCCTGGCCGGGCTGGTGGACCCCGACCTGCTGGTCAGCATCGGCACCGCGTCCAAGCTGTTCTGGGGCGGGCTCCGGGTCGGCTGGATCCGGGCCGAGGAGCGGCACATCGAGGCCATGGTCGAGCTGCGCAAACCCATCGACCTGGCTTGTTCGGTCATGGATCAGGTCATGGTGACGGAACTGCTGAGGCACACCGACACGGCCCGTCGCCAGCGTCGCGCGATGCTCTCGGAGGGGCTCGCCTCGACGCAGGAGGTGGTGCGGGAGCTCTTCCCGCAGTGGAGCTGGAGTCCGATCTCTGGTGGGTCCGGGCTGTGGATCGACACCGGGGACGACGCGGTGGCCCTGGCCGAGATCGGTAAGCGCATCGGCGTCCGGCTCTCGGCCGGACCGAGCTTCTCCGTCTACGGCGGGCAGCGCACGCAGCTGCGGCTCCCGCTCTGGCACACAGGCGACTTGCTCCGCGACGCCCTGACAGCCGTCGCGCACGCCCACGTCTAGGCGCGGTGCTCGCTGACCAGCTCGTCGGGCTCGCTGACCAGCTCGTCGGGCTCGGCCTCGTCGGTGTTCTCCTCGGCCCAGGCGCGGAGCTGGTTCAGCGGCGCGGCCGCGCTCCGGCCGAGCGCGGTGAGCTCGTACTCGACGTGCAGCGGCACCGCGGGGTAGATCGTTCGCTCGACGAGACCGAAGTCCTCGAGTTTGCGCAGAGTCGCTGTGAGCACCTTCGGGCTGACGCCCTCCAGCGTGCTCTGAACCGCACCGAACCGCTGCGGCCCCTGCTCGAGGGCACCGATCGCCAGCGCCGACCACTTGTTCACCAGCGCCTCGAACAGGGCGCGGCCGGGGCACAGCCGGGCGTAGACGTCGTGGTGCTCGTGCTGACCGCTTCGGCACGTCGTTGTCATCCGAGTCTCCTCACCTTCGTACTTTCCAAAGGGAAGTAGGCGATCTTGCGGGTAAGCGTACAACCCGGCCTAGGGTCCAGGCGTCAGCCGGGAACGCCGTTCCCGACGTGATCGAGGTCGGTGCCTGATGTTGTTCGAGATCCGCCGCTACCAGACGAAACCCGGACGCCGTGACGAGTGGGTGCGCTACATGGAGGACGTGCTCATCCCGTTCCAGGTCCAGAACGGGATGCACCTGATCGCTTCGTTCATCGACGTCGAGGACGCGGACGGCTACGTCTGGATCCGTCGGTTCGACGACGAGGCACACCGCGAGCGGGCGTACGCCGCGGTCTACGAGAGCGACCGGTGGAAGAACGAGATCGGCCCGGTCTGCGAGGAGTTGCTCATCCCCGAGCAATTCGTCATCACCACCGTGACCCCCACACCTGGCTCGCCGATACTCTGACCGGCAGGGTGGCGGGTAGTCTCGCGGCATGTCTGAGTTGAACCCCCAGGTAGAGCCGCCGGTTGCCGCGCGGAAGGCGGTCGAGCGTCGCCATCACGGTGACGTGTTCGTCGACGAGTACGAGTGGTTGCGGGACAAGGCCGACGACGAGGTGCTGGCGTACCTGCGCGCCGAGAACACCTACACCGAGGCTCGGACCGCGCACCTGGAATCGTTGCGTGAGGCAATCTTTCAGGAGATCTCGGACCGGACGCTGCAGACGGACCTGAGCGTTCCGGCCCGGCGCGGCGGGTACTGGTACTACTCGCGCACGATCGAGGGCAAGCAGTACGCACTGCACTGCCGGGTCAAGGTGGACGGCGACGAGCCGCCCGCGACCGACGGTGAGATCGCCGGCGAAGAGGTCATGCTCGACGGCAACGAGGTCGCCGGCGACTCCGAGTTCTTCTCGCTGGGCACCGTCGACGTCTCCCCCGACGGCCGCCTGCTCGCGTATTCGGTGGATCTCAAGGGCGACGAGCGGTTCACCCTGCGGATCAAGGACCTCAGCACCGGCGAGCTGCTGCCGGACGAGCTGCCCGAGGTGCACTACGGGTCGGCGTGGTCCGGCGACGGCTCGACGATCTTCTACACCAAGGTCGACGACGCCTGGCGGCCGTACCAGGTCTGGCGGCACGCCCTCGGGACGACGGACGCCGACGTGCTCGTGATGGAAGAGGCCGACGAGCGGTTCTGGGTCGGCGTCGACCTCACCCGCAACGAGCAGGCGATCCAGATCGCGCTCGGCAGCAAGCTCACCAGCGAGGTCTGGCTCCTCGACGCCAATGACCCCACCGGCGAGTTGGTCGTGGTCGCGCCACGTCGCGAGGGCGTCGAGTACGACGTCGAGCACGCCGGTGACCGCCTTCTGATCACCCACAACGCCGACGCCTCCAACTTCTCGCTCGCCTCGGCGCCGCTGGACTCACCGGGCTCGTGGACCACGCTGATCCAGGGCGACGAGTCCAGCCGCCTGCTCGGTACGGATGCGTTCGCCGACCACGTGATCCTGTACCGGCGTCGCGATGCGCTCACCGAGCTGGCGATCATGCGTCGTACGGCCGACGGGTTCGGAGCTCCGGAGACGCTCGAGTTCGACGAGCCGATCTACACGGTCTCCCCCGGCCGCAACGACGAGTGGCACGACACCCGGTACCGCTTCGGCTACACGTCGCTGGTGACGCCGGGTTCGACGTACGACGTGGACGTGGCGACCGGGGAGCGTCGACTGCTCAAGCAGCAGCCGGTGCTCGGTGGCGTGGATCTCAGCGTGTACACGCAGTACCGCGAGTGGGCGACGGCCTCCGACGGGACCAAGGTGCCGATCTCGATGGTCGCGCGCAAGGACGTCGCGAAGGACGGCAACGCGCCGGTCGTGCTGTACGGGTACGGGTCGTACGAGTCCTCGATGGATCCGTGGTTCTCGATCCCGCGGCTGTCGCTGCTGGACCGCGGCGTGGTGTTCGCGATCGCGCACGTCCGTGGCGGTGGTGAGCTCGGCCGGCACTGGTACGACGACGGCAAGATGCTGACCAAGCGGAACACCTTCACCGACTTCATCGCCTCCGCCGAGCACCTGGTCTCGGCCGGCTGGACCCGGCCGGAGCGGATCGTCGCGCAGGGCGGCAGCGCCGGCGGCCTGCTGATGGGCGCCGTCGCGAACCTGGCGCCGACGGCATTCGGCGGAGTGGTCGCGGAGGTGCCGTTCGTGGACGCGCTGACGACGATCCTGGACCCGTCGCTGCCGCTGACCGTGATCGAGTGGGAAGAGTGGGGAAACCCGCTCGAGGACAAAGCGGTCTACGAGTACATGAAGTCGTACTCGCCGTACGAAAACGTCACGGCGCAGGAGTATCCGAAGATCCTCGCGATCACCAGCCTGAACGACACCCGGGTCTTCTTCGTCGAACCGGCCAAGTGGGTGGCGAAACTGCGGTCGACGGCCGCGGGTGAGGTCGACGTACTGCTGAAGACCGAAATGGAAGCCGGGCACGGCGGCCGCAGCGGCCGGTACGACGCCTGGCGCGAGATCGCCTTCACCCTCGCCTGGGAACTCGACACCCTCGGCCTGGCCTGAGCCCAACCGCCACCGAGTTCCTGGAATAGGTGCCCCCGGACGTGTGTTGTGCAACACATCCGGGGGCACTGGAACGTGTGATTCTGGACAGATTCTCAGCTTCGGCGCGGAGTGTCGCGCCTTGTTGCCAAGGATTCTCGAGGGACACCGGTTTCCCGGCCGGAATCGCTGCCAGGAACTCTCAGGCAATGTTCAGGGTGTTTACACGTCGTCATGGAATCTTGAACCTCACTCGAGCGTTCTTCTCCACGTAACGACGAAGGGAGTTTCGGTGGCTCGCATGGCTCGTGTCCGCAGCACGGACGACGGTATCGACGGCAAGGACAGCGTAGGTCTGTACCTCGAGGAGATCGCGCGTACGCCTCTGCTGACTGCTGAGGAAGAGGTCGAGCTCGCTGAGACGGTCGAGGCAGGACTCCTGGCGGAGCAACTGCTGGCCGAGGGGCGGGTTGGACGTAAGAAGGGCGGAGCGCCCAAATATGCGACGGAGGAAGAGCTGGAGTGGCTGGCCGAAGCAGGCCAGGCCGCGCAACAGCGGTTCGTGACCGCGAACCTCCGTCTGGTGGTGTCGATCGCGCGCCGCTACGGACGTTCCCAGATGCCCCTGCTGGACCTGGTCCAGGAGGGCAACACGGGACTGATCCGGGCGGTGGAGAAGTTCGACTACCGCAAGGGATTCAAGTTCTCGACGTACGCGACCTGGTGGGTGCGGCAGGCCATCACCCGCGGTATCGCGCAGCAGGCCCGAGTGGTCCGGCTGCCGGTGCACGTGGTGGAGCAGCTGAACCAGATCGGGTCGGCGCGGCGCACGCTGGAGCGCAAGCTCGGGCGCGAGCCGGAGATCGACGAGATCGCGGCGGAGCTGGACCTGGATCCGGAGCGGGTCAGTGAACTGATCCGGATCGGCCGGGACCACATCAGCCTGGACAACCCGATCGACGACGAGGGTGAGACCTCGCTGGGCGACCTGATCGCGGCCGAGACCGCGCCAGGCCCGGACCAGCTGGTCGCGGACGCGTCGGACCGCTCGGGCCTGTTCAGCCTGGTCGACCAGCTCGACCCGCGGTCGGCAGACGTGATCCGGCGCCGCTACGGGCTGCACGACGGCCGCCAGGCCAAGCTCGCGGACATCGGCGCGGTGCACGGCATCTCCGCCGAGCGGGTCCGCCAGATCGAGCGCGAGGCGCTGGGTCGCCTCCGCCTGATGGCAGACCCGACACTGGCCGCGTGACACCCCGCTGACGCACACCCGAAACCCCTCCAGGACCCCTGAGCCCACCGGCTCGGGGGTCCTGCGCATGTCAGGCCGCGTTCCACTTGACGATGAGGGGCGGCAACTCGAACAGCCGATGGACGGTCGCGTCCGGCACACCCTCCGTGTGGCCGACCTGCTCACGTGGGATCGCGCTGTGCGGAACGTGCGCGGCCCGCATGCCAACGTTCTGTGCGCCCCAAACGTCGTCGAACAACCGGTCCCCCACGAACAGGCAGCGGGCCGGATCCGACACTCCTACCGCCCGCATCGCCGCGAGGAACGCCTCGGGATGCGGCTTGGTGTACGGGATCTCGCTGGTGTAGACGGCGCCGTCGAGCAGGTCCAGTACGCCGTCGCGCGCGAAGATCTCCTCATGCCGCCGGCGTGGCCAGATCGTGTTGGACAGCACGCCGATCTTCACGCCCTGGTCGCGGATGGCTTGGAGCGTCTCGATCGCGTCCGGCTCGAGCACGGTGTGCGGATCCCACTGCCGCTCGTACTCGGCCAGTGCGGCCGGCGTCATCACCGCGTCCGCCAGCAAGCAGACCTCGTCCAGCGTGCTGCTCAGGTGCTCGTCCCGGGAGCGCCGCCACAGGCTGTTCTCGGCGTCGTGGAGCCGGGCGGCCACCTCGTCCACCCGGGCCTCGTCGATCAATGCGGCCACTGACCGCCAGGTCTCGTACAGGTCGATGGTGTGCCAGGTTGCCAGCGTTCCGCCCCAGTCGAACAGGACGGCCTCGATCTTCGCGTTCGTCACGCCGCTTACCCTGCCAGAGCGCGCCGACAGTTCTCGCCCGATTTTCAGCTGACCCGCGCGACCCGCTGACGCCTGGACAGCCAGACCACCGCGAACGCGTAGAACGCGAGGCTCGGGACGTCCGACACCAGCAGCGTCCACGGTGCGCCGCCCTGGTTGTCCCAGCCGTCGAGCCCACCCGTTGCCGCTGGCAACAAGAACGCGAACAGGTTGTTCATGGTGTGCAGGGCCATGCCTGCTTCGAGTCCCCCGGTCCGCACGGTCAGCCAGCCGACCGTGATCGCGAACAGGAAGACGTCGGCCATCGCCCACCCCGTGTAGCCGTGCGCGGACACGAACGCCGCCGCGCCGACCAGGATCCCCGGCCACGGCGACCGGAACACTGTCCGGATCCACTGCGCCCGGCCTTCCTTCTGATCCGGCCCGTACGCGCCGACCGCCTGGATCAACCAGCCACGGAACATGAACTCCTCGGCCGAGGACTGGAACGGCACCAGGAGGAGAATCACCAGCGCCGGTACGACGAACTTCCCGAAACCGACCCACGAGCCGCCGGCATCGGTCCCTGCCGCGTCCTGGCCGGGGAAGATCACGTCGACCAGCAGGCCGAGCGCGTACGACACCACGAGGTAGCCGATGGCCGGCAGGCAGCACATCAGCAGCCAGCGCCAGCGGATCCGGTTCAGGACAGACGCGACGCTCCACCAAGGCCGGCGTTGAGTGAGCCAGGCGGTCAGGGCCACGATCGGGGTGAGGACGCCGAGCATCACCAGCGTGAGGGCGAGATTCTCGGTCGCACTCGGGAAGAGGTTGTTGCCCTCCGGCGCGGGGACCTTGCCGATGACAGCGGTGTGGACGGCCCCCCAGAGGATCGCCACGACCACGCTCACGAAGAGGATGCACGCACCCAGGAAGAGGGTGCCTACGAGCGGACGCCACCAGCGGTGCTTCGCGTTGCGGGCCAGCCGGTGGAACGGCGTACCAGGTGGTGCGGGGACGATCCGGGGCTCACGGTAGGCGAACTGACCGGGGTACGGCGCGGGGCTGCCCCATTGGCCTGGATACGGCCCGGCCTGCTGCGGGTGCGGCCCCGGCTGCTGCGGGTAGCCGCCTTGCGGGTAAGGCGGTGCTTGCGGGTACGGCGCGGCCAGCGGGTAGGGCGGGGCTTGCGGGTAGGGCTGGCCGGAGGGCGGTGGGAGGGGCGGGGCCGGGGGCGGTGGCTGCTGCCCCGGCTGCGAGTATGGGCCCGCGTGCGAGGGCGGCCCTGGTTCTTGCGGGTCCATGAGTGGACTCTAGAAGATCCGGGCAACTGTCAGTGGAGGGAGACCACAGTGGTGACCGATCCGACACCTGGACCAGCGGCGGCAACACGGGCATTGCCGCAGTCGGTGCTGATGCCGTTGACGGGCTCGGCGATTTTTCTGACCGTCCGGATCGAGCCCGGCGGCGAAGAGACAGCCCGCGACCTGCTCGAGCGGATGAGCGGACTGATCCGTTCGGTCGGCTTCCGCGTGCCCTCCGGCACGCTGTCGTGCGTGACCAGCATCGGATCGGACGTGTGGGACCGGCTGTTCAGCGGGCCGCGGCCGGCCGAGCTGCACCCGTTCATCGAGCTCCAAGGCGCAATCCACCGCGCGGTGTCCACGCCGGGCGACCTGCTCTTCCACATCCGGGCAGCGCATCAGGACCAGTGCTTCGAGCTCGCCAGCCAGATCATGAGGATCCTCGACGGCGCCGCCACGGTGATCGACGAGGTGCACGGGTTCAAGTACTTCGAGATGCGTGACCTCCTCGGCTTCGTCGACGGCACCGAGAACCCGGTCGGCTCCACCGCCCAGGACGCCGTACTGATCGGCCCAGAGGACCCTGACTTCGCGGGCGGCAGCTATGTGATCGTGCAGAAGTACCTGCACGACATGAAGGCGTGGAACGCCCTGACCGTCGAGCAGCAGGAGCATGCGGTCGGCCGGACCAAGCTCGAGGACATCGAGATGGACGACGACGTGAAGCCGAGCAACTCTCACATCGCGCTGAACGTGATCGAGGACGACGACGGCAACGAGCTGAAGATCGTCCGCGACAACATGCCGTTCGGCAGCATCGGCGACCAGGAGTTCGGCACCTACTTCATCGGGTACGCGAAGACCCCGGCGGTGACCGAGCTGATGCTGCGGCGGATGTTCATCGGCGAGCCCGAAGGCAACCACGACCGCATCCTCGACTTCTCCACCGCTGTCACCGGCTCGCTCTTCTTCACGCCGACCGGCGATTTCCTCGACGACCTCCCGCCCGCTCCCTGAGGCCTACTCCCCGTTCAGCGGCGGATTCGCGAAGGCGGCAGCGCCCCAGCGGAAGTAGATCGGCTGGTCGAACGTGCCGGTCACCTTCCCCAGGGTGTTGATGACGGTCGACGTGCCGTTCGCGTGGCCGACGGCGTACAAGGATGCCGACTTGGTGTCCTTGTCGATGCCGAGCAGCAGTGTGCCGTACCGTCCGCAGCGCTCGGCGATGAGCTGGTCGGCCGCCTGCCACGAGCGGGTGCGGACCTTCTTGACGACCGGTTTCATGGGCGAGCTGATCGGGATGTGGATCGTGTACAGCGCGCCGCCCTTGGTGTTGGCCAGGAACGTGTCGTAGGTCCGGGTCTGGCTGATCAGGGCCAGCGTCTTGACCGAGGAGAAGCCCGCGGACGAACCGGCGGCGTGCCAGCCCTTGCCGTCCTCGAACCAGCGGAACAGCGTGCCGTCGTTCCGGAGGCCGTAGTTGTAGGTGTGGGCGACCGCGCCGGGGTGAGCACCCTCGTCGTAGTCGGATTCCTCGAAGTACGTGAACTTGTCCCAGCCGCTCCCGACCCGGGAGAACGAGACGGTGCCGGACGGTTGGCTCCCGACCTGGTACCCGGCCTCGTACATCGTGGAACCGAGGACGACGTCGCCGTACAGATCCAGGTCTTCCGGGACGGCCGGCTCACGCGTCCAGGTGCCATGCAACCGCGTCGCGCCCGGTGCGAACACCTTGGTCTTGATGACGTCCTTCGTCGTGGTCGATGGCGGCGAGGTCGCCGTGACCGCCTGGATCTGGTGGTCACCGGCGGCGTTCACCGAGCCTAGGCTCAAGGCGCACGCGGCCGTCGCCTGGGTCGGCGCGGCGTGTGCGGGTAGGGGTATGAGAAGGCCGCTGACCAGTAAAGCGGCCGCGGCTGTCTGTCGACGCATCGTGTTCCTCCTTCAGGGGGACGATTCTGCTCATCTCGATGCAGTCACGACCGGGAAAGTTATCTCCCGGAAAGTGTCGGTGGGATGGGTGAGACTGGGGTCATGTTGCTTACCGAGGTGGTCGAGACGTCGACGGCGCTGGCCGGGACTCGGTCGCGGCTGAAGAAGGCCGAGTTCATCGCGTCGTTGCTGTCCAAGGCCAAGGAGCCCGCCGACACCGAGATCGTGGTGACGTATCTGTCCGGCGAGCTGCGGCAGCGACGGACCGGCGTCGGCTGGCGCACGCTCACGGATGCGCCCGAGCCGGCCGCGGAGGCGTCATTGACGGTCGCGGAGGTCGATGCGGCGTTCGCGGCGCTGGCGGAGATGAGCGGCACGGGTGTGCAGGCCCGGCGACGAGCGGCTGTGGACGAGTTGTTCGGGCGGGCGACCGCTGATGAGCAGCGGTTCCTGCGGCTGCTGGTGGGCGGTGAACTGCGCCAGGGCGCGCTCGACGGGGTGATGGCGGACGCGGTGGCGCGCGCGACCGGGATTCCGCTCGACAAGATCCGGGCGGCAACGATGTTGCGTGGTGCAGCCGCTCCGGTGGCGGTCGCAGTCCTGACCGAGGGTGAGGCCGGGCTGGCGCAGTTCGGGCTGGAGGTCGGGCGCGGGGTGCAGCCGATGCTCGCCCAGTCCGCGACGAGCGTTGCGGAGGCGCTGGCCAAGACCGGGGTGCCGGCAGCGCTCGAGTGGAAGCTGGACGGCATTCGGATTCAGGCACACCGTGACGGCGACAAGGTCGTTGTGTACACGCGAACGCTCGACGACATCACCAGCCGGGTGCCCGAGGTTGTCACGGCGGTGCTGGCGCTGGATGCCCAGCAGGTCGTGCTCGATGGGGAGCTGATCGCATTGCGGCCGGACGGTCGACCGGAAGCGTTCCAGGTGACGGGCTCGCGGACGGCGACGCGTGCGGCCACCGGACCCGAGTCCGTGCCGTTGACGCCGTACTTCTTCGACATCCTGCATCAGGACGGACAGGATCTGCTCGGGCTCGATGGCGCCGCACGGCATGACTGGCTGGCCAAGCTCGTGCCGGAGGAGAGTCGGATTCCGCGGCTGGTGACGGACGACGCCGAGGCCGGACACGAGTTCTTCGTCGACGCGGTACGGCGAGGGCACGAGGGTGTGATGGTGAAGTCGCTGACTTCGCCGTACGAGGCCGGCCGCCGTGGATCGGGGTGGGTGAAGGTCAAGCAGACGCACACGCTTGACCTGCTGGTGCTCGCGGCGGAGTGGGGACATGGCCGTCGGACCGGGTGGTTGTCCAACCTGCATCTCGGGGCGCGGGACGAGGAGACCGGCGAGTTCGTGATGCTCGGAAAGACGTTCAAGGGGCTCACCGACGAGTTGCTGCGGTGGCAGACCACGCGGTTCCAGGAGCTTGCGGTGCGTCAGGACGAGTGGACCGTGTACTTGCGGCCGGAGGTGGTGGTCGAGATCGCGTTCGACGGCGTGCAGACCTCACCGCGGTATCCGGCGGGCATGGCGCTGCGATTCGCGCGGGTGCTGCGGTATCGCGACGACAAGAAACCTGCCGACGTTGATACGGTGCAGACGGTCCGCGAGATCCATGAGGGCGGATCCATGGGCGGAGAGTCCGTGGGCGCTGAGTCTGGGGAGGGTGCAGCTGATGGCTGAGGATCCTGATGTGGCGACCCGGCGGATCGCCAAGGAGTCGTTGGAGCAGGACGACCCGACCGGCTGGTTCGAGCATCTCTACTCGGCCGCATCCGAAGGCGCGGCGGTGGTGCCGTGGGATCGCGGTGGCGCGCATCCCTTGCTGGTCGAGTGGCTCGACGAAGCGGAGCCCAATGGTGCCGGGAAGACTGCGCTGATCGTCGGCGCCGGCACGGGGTGGGACGCCGAGCAGATCGCCGACCATGGGTATGACACGACCGCGTTCGACATCTCCCCCAGCGCGGTCGAGACCGCACGTCGCAACCATCCGGATTCCAAGGCGCACTATCAGACTGCGGACCTGCTCGCGCCGCCGGCCGAATGGCATCGCGCTTTCGATCTGGTGGTCGAGATCTACACGGTCCAAGCACTCCCGATCCCCTTGCAGGCATCCGCGATCCGCCACGTGACCGAGCTGGTTGCGCCTGGCGGCTCGTTGATCGTGATCGCGGCCGGTCGACCCGACAATCAGCCCGACGGCGACATCGAAGGCCCGCCGTGGCCGCTGACCCGCGCGGCGATCGACTCGTTCACCACTCCTGATCTCCGGCTGATCCAGCTGACCCAGTCCCCCAGCTCGGCCGACCGCACGATCGTGCACTGGCGCGCCGAGTACCTCCGCGACTGACACCCCCCTGCCGCACACTGGCTGTCTTCGGGAAGACAGCCAGGAGGAACGATGGCGGAGTTGCCGACGCTCGTCGTACGTGCCCAGGCCGCAGCAGCCGAGATCGGGATGCGACTCACTCGCGAGCCCATTGGTGGTAGGGGGTCGGCTTGTCTGCCGGGTGTGGGGCGGTTTCTCGGTGTGCTTGCTGCGGGGTGTGTTGGTGGCGTGATCGGTGAGATGGGCACGGGTGTCGGCGTCGGGACTGCCTGGATGGCGTCGGCGATGCCGGCCGACTGTCGCCTGATCACGGTCGAGCTCGACGAACGACGAGCATCGGCAGCGCAGCGGGTGTTCGCCTCCGAACCCCGGGTCAAGGTCATCCGCGGCGACGCATTCGAGGTGCTGTCGAGGTCCGCGCCGTACGACCTTCTCTTCGCCGACGGTGGCGATGCCCATCCCGAAGCACTCATCGACCTCGTCCGCGTCGGTGGCCATCTGGTGATGGACGACGTCACCCCGCTCGACCGACTCCCACCAGACTCGCCCTTCCGCACCGACGACCCGAAGCGCGCCTTCTTCGCCAACCCGCGCCTGATCTCGACCGAGGTAGTCCTCCCAGACCTCCAGAACTCCCTCCTAGCAGGCACCAGAGCCCGCTAACGCCCAGCAGACCCGACCTTTCCGGCTACCCGGCCCGGCGAGCCCAAGCCCGACTTTGTGCACGAGATCCGTACGCCGCCGGCCAAAAAACACGGATCTGGTGCACAAAGTCAGGCATGTCCGTACGCCGCCGGCCAAAAAGCACGGATCTGGTGCACAAAGTCGGGCATGGCCGGAGGTCCCTGGCCGGTCCACGCGGACCTAGCTGAGCGGGAACCAGAGTTCGGGGCGTTCCCAAGTGATCATGGGCGGGTTCGCCGGCACGGTGCCCGTTCGGCGCGCGCCGACGCGGAGGTAGAAGCCCTCGGCCGGCGGGTGCGAGACCACTCGGACGCCCGCGAGCCCAAGCTCTTGCGCCTGCTCGATCATGTGCTTGACCAGGATTCGGCCGGCCCCGCGCCCTTGCGCCTCGTCGGCCACGAACAGCATGTCGAGCTCCGGCGGATCGCGGATCAACGAGTAGAAGCCGAGGAGGCGGGCGTCCTCATCCGCGGCGAGGAAGACCAACTGGTCGGCGATGTAGCCCGGCGTGACCTCGACCGTAGCGATCGCCTCGGCGTACCTGCCCTGGTAGCTGCTGGACTCATGACACAGGCGGGTGAGCCGCTCAGCATCGTCGGCTGCAGCGCGCGTAACCATCAGCTGCTCCATCCACAGAAGCCTACCGAGCAGAGATGTCACTCCGGGAACCGATGGGAACATATGTTCGATAATGCTGTAGACTCTACGCATGGCGGGGCAAGGCGTGGTGGGGCCGACGGCGTTGCGGATGATGCTGGGCAGTCATCTGCGGCGCCTGCGGGAGCGCGCCGGGGTGAGCCGGACCGACGCCGGCTGGGCGATCCGGGGATCGGAGTCGAAGATCAGCCGGCTCGAGCTGGGGCGGGTCGGCTTCAAGGAGCGCGACGTCGAGGACCTCCTGAGTCTGTACGGCGTGACCGAGGCACGGGAGCGTGATCGGCTCCTCCAACTCGCCCGCGAGGCAAATGATCCTGGCTGGTGGCATCGGTACGGTGATGTCACGCCGGACTGGTTCGACGCGTACCTCGGGCTCGAGGCGGCCGCGGAGCTGATCCGCACGTACGAGATCCAGTTCGTGCCCGGCCTGCTCCAGACGGCCGACTACGCGCGGGCGGTCGCGCGGCTGACACCGGGCAACACCCGCTCCGAGGACGAGGTGGAGCGAGTCGTTGCCCTGCGGACCCGGCGACAACGCGTCCTCGATCGCGAGCCACCGCTCAAGCTCTGGGCAGTGATCGAGGAATCGGTCCTGCATCGCCCGATCGGTGGCATCGACGTCCTCCGCAACCAACTCGACGCACTCCGCGAGGCAATCACGCGGCCGAATGTCACGCTGCAGATCATCCCGCTGGCCAGCGGCGGCCACGCCGCAACCGGCGGAGCCTTCACCCTGCTGCGCTTCCCCCAACGCGACCTCCCCGACATCGTCTACGTCGAGCACCTGACCAGCGCGCTCTACCTCGACAAACAAGACGACGTAGACGCCTACGCCCAAGCCCTGGACCTCCTCACCACCACCAGCCCCCCACCCACCGAAACCGCCACCCTCCTCACCACCCTCCGCAACCAACTCGACTAACCAGCCGGCACGGGAAGCCCGTGCACAGCCCTGGTCCCAGCTGGGAGAACTTCAGGGTGGTCGTCCCATACCCGCCTCGGGGTTAGGGGTCTGGGGTGAGGAGGTTTTGGGCGGGGGTGGTTTGGGTGAGGGTTGGGTGGTTGAGGTCGAAGGCTGGGCTGTCGGAGCGGATTCTGGGGAGTTTGGTGAAGTTGTGGCGTGGGGGTGGGCAGCTCGTGGCCCACTCCAGTGAGCGGCCCCAGCCCCATGGGTCGTCGACGCCGACGGGATCGTTCCGGCGGCTCTTGTAGACGTTGTAGAAGAACGGGAGCGTCGAGATCCCGAGCACGAACGCACCGACGGTCGAGACCTGGTGCAGGACGGTGAACCCCTCGTTGGGGCCGTAGTCGGCGTACCGGCGTGGCATGCCTTCGACGCCGAGCCAGTGCTGCACGAGGAACGTCGTGTGGAAGCCGATGAACAGCAACCAGAAATGCAGCTTGCCCAGCCTCTCGTCGAGCATCCGCCCGGTCATCTTCGGCCACCAGAAGTAGAACCCGGCGAACATCGCGAACACGACAGTTCCGAAGACGACGTAATGGAAGTGCGCGACCACGAAATAGGTGTCGGACAGCTGATAGTCCAGCGCCGGCGACGCAAGGATGATCCCGGTCAGACCGCCGAACAGGAACGTCACGAGGAAGCCGACCGACCACAACATCGGCGTGTCGAACGAGACCGATCCGCCCCAGATCGTGCCGATCCAGTTGAAGAACTTCACCCCGGTCGGTACCGCGATCAGGAACGTCATGAACGAGAAGAACGGCAGGTTCACCCCACCGGTCACGAACATGTGATGCGCCCACACCGCTACCGACAGCAGCCCGATGCCCAGGGTCGCCGCGACGAGTCCGACGTACCCGAAGACGGGCTTGCGGCTGAACACGGGCAGGATCTCGGTGATGATGCCGAAGAACGGCAACGCGATGATGTAGACCTCGGGATGCCCGAAGAACCAGAACAGGTGCTGCCACAACAGGGCTCCGCCGCCGGCCGCGTCGTACACGTGCGCACCGAGCGACCGATCCGCCTCCAGCATCAGCAGCGCGGCCGCGAGGATGGGGAACGCGATCAGCACCAGGATCGACGTGACCAGGACGTTCCAGCAGAAGATCGGCATCCGGAACATCGTCATCCCCGGCGCCCGCATCGTGATGATGGTCGTGATGAAGTTGACCCCACCGAGGATCGTGCCGAGGCCGGCCATCCACAGGCCCATGATCCACAGGTCGCCGCCGACAGTGGGTGAGCGCACGCCGTTCGAGAGCGGCGAGTACGCCGTCCATCCGAAGTCGGCCGCGCCGCCGGGAGTCAGGAACGCCGACAGCGTGATCAACCCACCGAACAGGAACAGCCAGTAGCTGAACATGTTCAGCCGCGGGAACGCCACATCCGGTGCACCGATCTGCACCGGCATGATCACGTTGGCGAAACCAACGAACAGCGGGGTCGCGAACAGCAGCAGCATGATCGTGCCGTGCATCGTGAAGAGCTGGTTGTAGATCTCTTCGTCCACGAACTGCAGTCCGGGCTCGGCCAGCTCGGCGCGAATGATCAGCGCCATCACGCCGGCCACCAGGAAGAACGCGAACGACGTGATCAGGTAGAGGTGCCCGATCACCTTGTGGTCGGTCGTCGACAGCAGCCGCCCGATCACCTGCCCGAGCGGCCGTCGAGCCCCGGTCGCGACCGGACCCGAGCGTTCAGTTATCCCGGTGTGCTCGCTCACACTGGCCATGAGACCTCCCGTGTGCTCACATCCCTCCGATTACACACCCACCCCGCTCAGGGCAACAGCCTCAACCTGCCGTCTGCTTCAGCAAGACATCCGCAAACGAGTCCCACAGGTCGGCCGGGATCCCATGCCCTGCACCGTCCAGCACAACGAACCGAGCACCCGGAACGGCGTCACGCACGGCCTCCCCATGGGGCAAGGGAAGCACCGGATCCGCAGAGCCGTGCACCACCAACACCGGCATCGACACGTCACCGAACCCACCGCCCACCGGCCCGTTGAACTCCATCGCAAAGTGGTTCGTGAACGACGCCTCGTACGACAAGGCCCGCGCCATGTCCTGCCGCACCAACTCCCGCGTCGCCGCCTCGTCGAAGTGACCCGCCGCCTCGGCCTCGACCGCCCGTACGACGTACTCCTCGACTGCAACCGGATCCCCGAAGTCCGGCGGCTCCGGGTATGCGGCGGTCGGCGCCGGAAGACCGTCAGCGCCCGTACTCGTGGACACAAAGGTCAACGACGCAACGCGGGACCGGTAATCGACGCCGAGGATCAGTCCGATCCCACCCGACATGGACACCGCGACCACGTGAGCCCGCTCGATGCCCAAGGCATCCAACAGCCCGACCGCATCAGCGGCGAGATCACGCATCGAGTACCCAGGCTGACCGACCGGGTACGACGTCGACCGGCCGGTGTCGCGTTGGTCGTAACGGATCACGTACCGACCTTGAGCGGCCAACCGAGCGCACTGGTCGGCCTGCCACCACAGCATGGACGCCGAGGCGCCATGGATCAGCAGCACGGCCGGGTCGCTCGGGTCACCGAAAGTCTCGGCGCAGAGCTCGATTCCGTTGACCGGATAAAGGTTCATACCAAGAACGCTAAGCGCCCAAAGCAATCACGAAAAGCGATGATCCCCGATCACAAGGATCGCCATCGTCGATAAACTCGCCCCATGTTCGAACTACGGCACCTAGCTACCCTCCGAGCCGTCGCCGACGAGGGGACGTTCGGCCGAGCGGCGACCAGGCTCGGCTACACGCAGTCGAGCGTGAGCCAGCAGATCGCCCTGCTCGAGAAGGCCGCCGGCGGATCGCTGTTCGACCGTCCGGGTGGGCCGAAGGCGGTCCGCATCACGCCACTAGGCGCCGTAGTCCTGGACCATGCTCGCGACCTGCTCCAGCGGGCCGACGCGATGACCGAAGCCATCGAACGGTTCCAGGCCGGCGACGGGCGGATCGACATCGGCACGTTCCAGACCGTCTCGAACGTGATCCTCCCGACCGTCATCCGGGAGCTCAAACAGGCGCACCCGACCTGCGACATCAGGCTGTCGGAGGAGGAGAACGACGAGCCCGACCTGGCCGAGCTCGACCTGATGTTCTTCGACAGCCGCCTCGACGGCGCCGACCACCTCGAGCTCGTCAAGGACCCACATGTCCTGGTGGCGCGCCGCGGCGACTTCCCGCCCGGTCCCGTCGACCTCGATCAGCTGGACGGGCTCTCGCTCGTGGCCCATCCACCCGTCTGTGATCAGGGCAGATTCGAGGACTTCCTGACCAGCAACGGCATTCAGCCACAGTTCGTGTTCCGCACGTCGGGCAACGAAGCCCTGCTCGCAATGGTCCGAGCCGGCCTGGCCGCAGCCGTCATGCCGTTGCTCGCCATTCGTGCGGATGACTCCCTCGCGATCCACGCGATCGAGCCCGAACTGCCGCCGCGGGAGATCTTCCTGCTGTGGCAGGCCGGCCGCACACACTCGCCGCTGGCGGCGCACGCGATCGAGATCGCGCAGAGAGTGGCGGCCGGCCTGGCCGTCAGCTGACTGTCAGCTGCTTGGACGGCGTCTGCGTCCCCTGGTGATCAGCGTCCGGCAGCCACACCACGCGGTAGATGTAGGTCCCGCGAGCCGTCGGCTTGATGGTGAATCCGTACTTCCCGTTCGCCGACAGCTTCCCCGTCGCCACACCGACCCACTTCGTCCCGGACTTCACCTGCAGGTACGCCGGCATCCCCGCGTGCGGCGGGTTCAGGTACCCGTAGAACAGCGTCGACGTACCGAGCTTGATCGTCGGAGTCAGGTACGACGAGATCGCCGGCTTCACCTGGATCACGGCGGCCGCGCTCCGGGTGCCCAGCAGCCCAGCGGCGCCGTTGTAGCCCCACATGTAGGAGATCGACACCGTCGGCTTCTGCACCGACGACACCACTCCGTTGGCGTCCGACGTGTACTGGCCGATCGCCACCCACTTCGTCCCGGTCTTCGTCTTTGCGTACAGCGTCACCGGCGCACCGGCCACCCTGGCCGAGGTGTCCAGCCGAGTGACCACCGTCGCCACCGTCACCGAACCCGTGTAGACGATCGACGCCGCCGCTGGTGCAATCGTCGACTTCGTCCCGACCAGCCGTACGTCGACGCCCGGGCCGGTCTTGCCCGCGCTGTTCACGACCCAGGCGCGGTACGCGTAGCTGCCCGAGTTCACCAGGCCAGTCGCCGCGGCCGACTTACCGGTCCCGCTGTAGATCGCCGTACCGGACGTCGGTAGCGGCGGCGGCACCGAACCGGCAGTCCCCCGGACGATGATCTTCCCGAGTGTGGTGTTCGCCGGCAGACCCCATTGCAGCGTCGCGACGTTGACGCCACCCGTGACCTTGAGGCTGCTGACGGGCAACGGCGGCGCGGTGAGGTTGAGGTAGTTCCGGTCGACCTTCATCGTCACGTTGCCGTGGGTCTCGGTCCTTTCGCCGGCAAACTGGTGCACCCGCTGGTGGTTGTTCCAGTACGTCGACCCGATGTAGGGGCTCGTGCCCACCGGCGTCGAGCCCCAGTGTGCGAACCACAGGTTCTCCGGGTGTGCGTACGCCGTACTCGTGTAAGCGCCGGACAGGTCCGCGCCGCCCGAGCCCGCACCGACGTACGCGCCGCCGACGTAGCCGCGCGACGTCAGCTCCTGCGTCCACCCGCTCAAGTAGGACAGTACGGCGGCCTTGCACTCCACCGTCGAGTTGTACGCCTCGATGTCGCTGTAGATCGCGCTGCGCTGGCTGAATCCGAGTGCCTGCGCCGCGGTGACTGCGTTGGTCGCGGCGGTCCGACCCTCTCTCAGTGCCGCCACAGGATTCGTCGAGATCCTGTCGCTGTAGCTCGTGCACGGCGCTTGCTTCCCGACGTCAATGAGCAGGAACTGCCACCCTTTGGCCGCGTTCGCTGCAACCCAGTCGGAAGTCAGATTGCTCTGTCCGCAGGCGCGGAGGCCGCCGCTGATGTAGATGCCGATGCCCTTGTAATCCGCCTGCCACGCGTCCATCGACGCCTGCGACGGCGCGTCACACGTATCGAACCCGTACCCCGCGAAGTTGCCGCTGGCAAGGATCGACGGCGTCACCGCGGCCGGTTGAGCCACCCGCGCGGACTGAGACTTCGACACCACGCGCCCGGTAGCCAGTACGGCGCTCGCCGCCTGCACATCCCCGGGCACGTAGTACGCGGTCGCGAGGACGCCGGCATCCGGCACAGCGCGGCGCAGCAGTCCGTCGGTCGAAGGCTGGGCAGCGGTCAGCGGCTCGAGCAGAAGCCCCGAACTCCGGCCGACCAGGTGAGCTGGGCAGTCGGCTTGCGCCGTACCGCGACCGAGGTAGACGGCCGGGCGGTCGAGCCGCACGCAGGCAGTCGGGGTCTTGGACAGATCAACGACCGGCCAACTTGCCGGAACGGTGACTTCGTAGCCGTGGTACGAGACGGTCTGCGTCTCGTCGGCGACAGCTGGGCCGGTTGCGGCGACTCCAGCGACCAGTGTGAGGGCAAGCGACAGCACCCCAGGTTTGAACAGCCTCACCAATGCTCCTCATGTTCAGCGGACGGGCTGCCGCGATGCTATCGGCCTAGGCCGGTCAGACCGCATTCAAGCTATTTTGGACCGCTCTGTACAAAACGTGCTACCGTGATCGCCATGGCCAGGCCGAGGACGTTCGACGAGGATCGAGCCCTCGATGCCGCGATGCGGGTGTTCTGGACCACCGGCTACGAAGCCACCTCGACCCAGGATCTCTGCGCCGCGACCGGGCTGGGCCGGAGCAGCATCTACAACACCTTCAGCAGCAAGCGGGACCTGTTCGATCGCGCGCTCCGCCGGTATGCAGATCGCGCGACCGCGGCGCAGCTCGCCGTGATCGAGCGCACGGACCTGCCGATTCGGGAGCGGGTGCGCCGGATTCTCTGGGACGCGGTCGACCCGGCTCCGGACGATCCGACCGGCTGCATGGTCATCAACACGGTGGTCGAGCTCGGCCCGACCGACCCCGAGATCATCGAGCTGCTGGACCGCGACCACGCCCAGAAGATCGAGGCCCTGACCGCGGCCGTTCGCGACGCGCAGGCCGAGGGCGAGGTCGATCCCGGGCACGACGCGGCCGCCTTGGCCAACTACGTGTTCGTCGTACTCGGCGGCCTGCGGGTCGCCGCGCGTGGTGGTACGCCCCGCGCCACCCAGGAGGCCGTCGCCGAGGCGGCCCTGCGCGCCTTCTGAGCTGCCACCCCCGCCGCACCATCACGAGAGGACCCTCATGCCCGTCGCTGTCTATCTGCTTGGCCTGGCGATCTTCGCCCAGGGCACGTCCGAGCTCATGCTGGCCGGTCTCCTGCCCGAGATCGCCGGCGACCTGGACGTCTCGATCCCGGCCGCAGGCCTGCTGATCTCGGCCTTCGCCGTCGGCATGCTGATCGGGGCGCCGATCTTGGCAGTGGTCACGCTGCGCTGGTCCCGCCGGTTCGCGATGCTCGCGTTCCTTGCCGTCTTCGCGCTCACCCACGTCGTCGCCGCGCTGACGCCCGGCTACGGCCTGCTCGTCGCGACCCGCGTCGTCGGAGCCTTCGTGTACGCCGGGTTCTGGGCCGTCGCCTCGGTCACGGCGATCCAGCTCGCCGGACCACAAGCACGAGCCAAAGCGATGAGCGTCCTGGCCGGCGGCCTGACCGTCGCCACCATCGTGGGTCTGCCGGCGGGCACTGCCCTCGGGCAGCATTTCGGCTGGCGCGCCGCGTTCTGGGCCGTCGCTGTCCTGTCCGCCCTCTCCATGATCGGTGTCGTCGCCACGATCCCGGGCGGCCGCACGCACAACCCGCCGGTGCTGCGCCAGGAGACGCGCACGATGGCGAACCCCCAGCTCTGGCTCGCCTACAGCACCACCGCCCTCTCGACCGGCGCGATCCTGGTGATCTTCAGCTACCTCGCTCCCCTGCTGACCGAGACGACCGGCCTCTCCGATGGCTGGGTCCCGATCGTCCTTGCCCTGTACGGCGTGGGCGCGCTGATCGGAATCACGATCAGTGGCCGGTTCGCGGACCGCCGCCCGTTCACGACGCTGGCCGTCACCCTGGTCGGAATCGTCGCCGCGGCGGTGATCCTGGCCCTGACCACCGGAACTCCGTGGCTCGCCGTACCCGCCATCGTTCTGGTCGGAACCTTCGGCTTCGCGAGCAACCCGGCGGTGAACTCGCGGGTGTTCTCGGTCGCGGGCGACGCACCGACGCTCGCGGCCGCGTTCAACATCTCGGCCTTCAACGTCGGGATCACCGTTGGCCCGTGGCTCGGCGGGCTCGCCATCGGCGCAGGCGCCGGCTACCCGACCGTCGGCTGGATCGGAGCAGTCCTCGGAGTGCTTGCCTTCGGCACCATCCTCGTCGCCGCCCGGGTGGCGCGGCCGGCCCGCACCGGCAGCAGCGCCCCCATCCCGGCCGAGGTCAGCTGAGTCCGGCCCAGTCAGCTGAGTCCGACCCAGTCAGCTGAGCTCCGCGACGATGGCCTCGAACGGTACGGCGCGCGCCTCGGCCACCACGCCCGCCGCGGTGATGCCGAGCGCCGCGCGCGCCGACCGTTCGGCGGCATCGCGCGCGTCCAGCTCGTCCATCATGATCTGGGGCGCACCGATCCGGGTCCGCTCGAGCGTGGCGACGGTCAGGATCCGCAGCGCGAGCGCCGGACGGCCCTCGACCACCTCGACCGCGGCGAGCAGGTCGAGGGCATCGATCACGCCTTCGGTCAGTTCGAGCTGGCGGTAGAGCCGCATCGCCCGGACCAGCAGATCACGCGTCTCGACGAGGTCGCCGATGTGCAGCCGGATCAAGGCGACACTGACCAACGACCCGGCCAGTCCGCGTGCATCGTCGATCGCGGTCCACCGCGCACAGACGTCCCGCAGCACCTCCTCGGCCTCCTGCGACCGGCCGAGGCCACGCAACGCCGCACCGACCACGTTCAAGGCCGTGCACAACAGTCGCTCGTTACCCATCGGACCGAACACCCCGGCGGCCTCGGTTGCCTGAACCAGCGCCTGCCCGAAATCACGGACGGCCAGACTGGTGATCGCCACCCCCACCAACGAGGACCCGTACCCGCGGTCGTCGCCGAGGTCGCGGAACATGGCCAGGGCGTCCTCGCCCAACTCCCGCGCCGGCTCGAAATCCCCACTGTTGCGGGTCAACGAAGCGGTTACGCGAAGTGCCGTGGCTCGCTCGAGGCTCGGCGCCGGATCGGCGGCTGCCAGCGCCCGGCGCAGCCAGTCCCTGCCTTGCGCGATCATGCCGTGGCTCCACCAGAACCACCAGGTCGGGCTCACGATCCGGAGGACCTGCGGCGGATCGTTGTCGAGGCAGAACCCGATCGCCGCGCGCAGATTCGCCTCCTCGGCCCGGAGCTCGCGCACCAGGTCCGAGTGGTCGGCAGCGCCGTACCGCTCGGTCCGTCCGGCCAGGTCCGCACACCAGCGGGCGTGCTCGCGTCGTACGGCGTCGCCCTGGCCGGCCAGGCGTTCGAGCGCGAAGTCGCGGATCGATTCGAGCAGGACGTACCGCGGGACGCCGTTCACCGTGGTGACGGTGAGAAGCGAGCGCTCGTGCAGATCGGCGAGAATGACCGGGATGTCGGCGACCGGGATCCCGTTGCCCCCGGCAACCTCCTCGGCAGCCTCGAGCGTGCAGCCGCCGACGAAGACGGACAGCCGTTCGAGGACGCTCTGGCCGGCCGGATCGAGGAGCGCGTAGCTCCAGTCGATGGCCGCGCGCAGGCTGGAATGACGGGCGCCCGAGTCGCGGTTGCCGGCCACCAGCAGCCGCATCCGACGGTCGATCCGGACCGCCAGCTGATCCAACGTCAGCGTGCGCAACAAACCGGCGGCCAGCTCGATACCGAGCGGCAGCCGATCGACCGCCGCACAGATCGCGCTCACTCGCTCGTCGTCCAACTCGTTGGCGTCCCACTTGCTGCGGGCCTTGAACAGTTCGGCTGCGGCCGCGGAATCGAGCGATCCCAGCCGGTGGATGTGCTCGTTGCGCAGCCGGAGCGGCCGTTGCGACGTGACCAGGACGGAGAGCCGATTCCCCTTCCAGACAACGGTCCTGGCCAGCTCGGCCACCTCGTCGACCAGATGCTCGGCGTTGTCGAGCACGAGCAGGGCACCCTCGAGACGCTCGACCGCACCCCCGAATGCGTCAGGCCCTGCGTCGACGCCGGTCGCGACGGCCAGCGCGGCCATCAGACCAGGCGAGTCGGTGACCGGCGCCAGATCGCACCAGGCGACCGGTCGGCCGCCGCGCTGGATCGCGATCGCGGCCTCGCGGGCCAGCAGCGTCTTGCCGGCGCCCGGTCCGCCCACGATGGTGACCAGGCCGAGCCGGTCCAGCTCCTCGACGAGCTGGACGAGATCGTTGCTCCGGCCGACGAAGTTCTCACGGGGCGTCAGCCAGGGCAGCTCCGGCAGCCGGGAGCGGGCCGCTTCGGCGGCCGGCAGCAGCTCCGGGTCCTGGCGAAGGATCCGCACCTCCAGCTCGACGGTGGCCGGCGACGGGTCGACGCCGAGTTCGTCGGCGAGCCTAGTCCGCAACCGGCTCAACCGATCCAGAGCATCGGCCTGCCGGCCGGCCCGGTACAGCGCGACCGCCGCGAGGCCGGTGAGCCGTTCGTCCAGCGGATGCTCGATGACCAGGCGCTCGACGTCGGTGGTGTTGTCGATGCCCAGTTCGAGCTCCAGCTCCACCCGCTGGACCTGCAGCTCGCGCTGGATCCCGTCGAGGCGAGCCGCTTCGGTCGCGGCGAACGGGATGTCGCGCAGGTCCGCCAGCGCCGGCCCGCGCCAGAGCTCCAGCGCCTCGACGATGACGCCCAATGCGCGCTTGGGTTCCCCAGTACGGCGGAAGCCGGACGTCCGGCCGAGTGCCTCCGACACCGCGTCGGCGTCCGCCACGATCGCATCCAGCGTGTAGCCGCCGCCACTACGCCGTACGGCGAAACTGTAGGCACCGAGCGCTCGGCGCAGCCGATGCGACAGCACCCGGAGCCGCTCGACCACGCGGTCCGGTTCCAGCTCCTCCTCACCCCACAGATCGCGGGCCAGTGCCTCATCGGGCACCACCCGCCTGCGCGCGAGCGCGAGCCGGACCACCAGCATCCGCTCCATCCGTCGCCCGATCTCGAGCGATTCCTCCCCCACGACAACGCCCACCGGCCCAAGCACCAGCACCTCGACCCGGGGATCCCCCGATCCCGTCATGCGTTACATCATGACAGTGACAGGCGGTTCCTCTGCAAGATCCTTTCGGGCAGTCCGACGAGAGCCAATTGAAGAGAGATGGAAGCAGGCAGCAGGTTTATCGATCATCCTGGGGCCTTGCTTGGCGTTATCGGTCGGGCCAAGGGGGTTCGCGGTCGGCTTGGGTGGTGTCTTCGGGGTCTACGTCGGCGGCGACGGTGGTGCGGAGCCAGTCCTCGACGCCGGCGACGTGGATGGCGGCGCGGAGTTTGGCCCGGTCGGGGTCGCGGTCGGTGAGAGCCTCCAGGATCGCGCGGTGCTCGGCGACGGTGCGGGAGGCGGCCTGGTCCTGCATGAGACCGCGCCAGACACGAGCCCGCAGGGTCTGGCCGGACATGTTGGCGATGACACCGGCCAGCACCGGATTGCCCGAGGCTCGCATGATCAGCGAGTGGAACGCGTGGTCGTTGGCGACCATGCCGGCGTGGTCGATCTCGTCGGCGGCAGCGAGCTCCTCGGCCTCGATCAGCAGTCGATCGAGCTCCTCCAACTCGTCCACCCCGATACGGCTCGCGGCCAGCGCGGTCGCTTCCGGCTCGAGCAATCGCCGGACCGCAAGAAAGTCCAGCACGGTCGCGTCCTGATGCAGGTCGGCGAGGAAATTCAGGCTGTCCAGCAGCAGCTCGGGCTTGAGGCTGGTGACGTAGGTCCCGTCCCCCTGGCGCGCCTCCAGTACGCGGATCGTGGTCAGCGCCCGCACGGCCTCGCGGACCGAGTTCCGCGAGACGCCCAGCAAGCCGGCCAGGTCCTTCTCGACCGGCAGCTTGTCACCGGGCCGGAGCCGGCCGTCGGTGATGAGCTGTTTCATCTGATCCACCGCACCGTCGATGCGTCCCATCGGCCACACGACCTCTCTTCGCTGAATCATCGGATGAATGATCTCACCGCCGACGATAGAGGCGACCATCAACCGGGTCAATAACCGGATGATTCCGGCGTTCTGCAGGCTCGAAGTACCGGTTCAGATCAGATACACCCGGTTATTGACTCCTCACAGACTCGGTTGTACGGTCGCCGCACCAAGCGATTCATCGGGTTAATTCGGAGTGGGTGGAGGGGTCACGATGACCAGCAAGCTGAGTCTGGATCCAGTGGGCGGCCGTGGGTCGACGCGGCGGGAGTTCCTGACCAGGGCGGCGGCGGTGGGCGTCGCCGTACCGGGTCTCGGCGCCTTCCTCGCGGCCTGCAGCGGGAGCGACGACAAGGGCTTCGAGCAGACCAAAGCCGGCGCAACCACGGGCGGGGCGGCGAAGAGGTTCACCGGTCAGCTGGTGATCAGCACGACGACCAATCCCCCGAAGGCCGCCCAGCAGGCGCTCACCGACGCGTACAAGAAGGTCCAGCCCGGCGTCGAGATCGTCTGGGAGACCCAGGAGTTCAGCGGTTCGGACGCCTACACGCAGTTCCTCACCACCCAACTGGCGGCGAAGAACCCCCGGCCCGACTTCGTCAGCGGCGTCTACGCCAAGACCTACAGCGGGTACGTCGACCTCGATCAGTACCGCACAACCACCAACCCCTACACGGGCCAGCCGTGGGGTCAGGACATCAACTTCGATCGTGGCGGTTCGCGCAACGCGCTCGGCCAGCTGTACCAGGCCGCGACCGGGGTTTCGCACCTGAGCTGGGTCTACAACACCGAACTGTTCGCCAAGGCCGGCGTGAACCCGCCGACGAACTGGGACGAGTTCGCGGACGTCTGCGCCAAGCTGAAGGCCGCGGGCATCACGCCGATCGCGGCAAACTACCAGTGGATCGTGCCGCAGTGGCTGACCGAGATCTACTTCGATCAGTACCACGTCGACTGGGTGAACACCGTGCGCGCGCAGAAGGGCGACTGGAACTACAACCCGGACCTCGACGGCAAGTTCAGCTACGACGCGAACGACGGCGCCATCCACTCCAAGTACACCTACAGCCCGCAGCGCCTGTGGCAGGGCATCCGGGACGGGAAGCTGCGGTTCGACACCCCCGCGATGGCCGAGCTGGTCGGCAACCTCGCGAAGGTCTTCCCCAAGTACGCCACCAGCGACTTCTTCGTGATGGCCGACGTCTACCCGTCGCTGCTGAAGGGCAACGTCGCGATGATCATGGCCGACCCGCTGGAGACGCAGAAGACCCTGACCGCCGACTTCACGTCGAAGTCGGTCAAGCCGTTCACCGTCCAGACCTTCGACAGCCCGGCGATGTCGGGCACCCTGGTGAAGTCGAAGCTGCGGGCGATCGAACCCAAGGGCGGCGACTACGTCAGCATCATCAAGAAGGACACCCAGCACACCGAGCTCGCCGTCGACTTCGCGATGTTCTGGCTGTCCAAGGCCGGCTACCAGCCCTATCTGGACGCCGAGATCGGCGCCGGCATCGAGGTCGGCACGATGGGCATCAACGGATTGACCTTGCCGGCCGCGATCCAGAAGCAGAACGACGCGGTCAAGTTCGTCGGCAACGCGGAGGTCGTGCTGAACCAGGCCTGGACGGCCGGAGCCGACCCGACCTCGAAGGCCGATCTGCAAGGCCTGCTGAAGAAGGCGCTGCAAGGCAGCATCACTCCGCAGGCCTACGCCTCGGAACTGCAGAAGTACTTCCACGACAACTTCGACAAGATGATCGCCAAGCTGTCGCTGACCAAGGACGACATCGACAACCCGTCGCGCCGGCCAGGTGCGGCGTAATCGTGAAGACCACAAAGACCCGGTTACTGACCGCGGCGCTGCTGGGCGTCGCGGTGGTCGGCAACGCAGCGTTCGCCGTCGTCCACGCGTCGACCGACGGCGAGCTGGTGTCGGCCCGGCCGGCGGCGGTCGAGGGCATCGCGGCCGCCGTGGCTGTGGATCCGTCGACCACGCTGGTCGCCACGCTGGGCAATGAGGTGGCGATCGTCCGGGACGGCCAGGTGGCCGCACGCCAGAAGCTGGACGGAACGGTCGGCGGCATCGCCGCGGACGGATCGACCTACTACGCAGGTACGTCGTTGGGCACGGTCTACACCTTCGACTCCACACTGCACCCGACGTCGACCCGCCACGTGCCGGACGCGGTCAGTGGTCTCCGGGCAGGACCGGATTCCACCCTGGTGACAGCGCACGGCGCCGGCGTGTACGGCGAGAACTCGAGCGTCGACGTCTACCCGGCCGGGACTGCGGTGCGGGTCGGCTCGACGGTGACCGCTCTGGACGCTACGGGCGACAGCGCGGTGTACGGAACGGTCAGTGCCCGGGTCGGCATGCTCTCACTCCGGGACGGCAGGCAAGCGTGGCAAGTGACCATTCCACAGCCCGTCACCAGCATCGCGTCCGTACCGCAGCGCGGCTGGGTCCTGGTCGGCGACAAGACCGGCGGACTCAACCTGCTCGACAAGGACGGCAACTCGCTCGGCACGGTCGACGTCGGCGACTACCCGATCACGGCGATCGCGTACGACGCAGCATCCGGCCAGATCCTCATCGGCGATCAGCACGGCGCGGTGAGCGTCCTGGATGGGTCAGGGCGCCTACTGGTCTCACGCCAGGCGGCTGACTCCGCAATCCGTGCTCTGACCCCCACAGCCGCCGTACCGCAGTCCGGTCCTTGGTCTGCGATCGACGTCAGCGCCGCCCGCGGCATCGTCCGCGCGGAGGCATTGCAGCCCTGGTGGATCGCGTTCGACGTACTCCTGGCGATCGCGTTGATCGTGCTACTTGCGCTGACGGGCCGTCGCCGGGCGACAGTCACCCGCACGGCCACGCAGGTCTGGCGCGCGCGACTGGCGTATCTGATGGTGGCGCCCACTGTCCTGCTCGTGGTGGGTCTGACCTTCTATCCGGCCCTGAGCGCCTTCTACTACTCGTTCACGGACTTCAACCTCACCTCGGTGACCACCTGGGTGGGTCTGAACAACTACCACACGATCCTGACCGACGACGCCTACTTCTGGGCCGGCGTCAAGAACATGGTGATCGTGGTGGCAGCCAGCATCGTGAAGACCATCGTGGCTCCCCTGCTCGCGGCCGAGCTCGTGTACTGGCTGCGCAATGCCTTTCACCAGTACCTCTTCCGGACCCTGTTCGTCCTGTCGGCCGTCGTACCGACGCTCGTGGTCACGTTGTTGTGGAAGCAGATCTTCGACCCGGACGGCCTGGTCAACAAGGTGCTCTCGGCCATCGGTCTCGGTCAGCTGCAGCATGCCTGGCTCGGTGAGGAGGCGACCGCGCTGGGATCCGTCATCGCGGTCGGCTTCCCGTACCTGACCGCCTTCCCGTTCCTGATCTTCCTCGGTGGCCTGCTGACGATCGGCCGGGAGGTGTACGACTCGGCGGCGATCGACGGTGCGGGCCGATGGCAACGATTCTTCCATGTGGATCTGGCCTACCTGCGGCCACAGTTCCGGATCGTCACGTTCTTCGCGGTGGTCGGGTCGGTCGAGGGCTTCGCGTCGATCTTCCTGCTCACGAACGGCGGACCCGGAACGTCCACCTACGTACCGGCGCTGGAGATGTACTCGCGGATCGGGTCGGGCGACCTGGGGTACGCCTCCGCGATCGGCGTGATCCTGTTCGTGGTCATCGTCGCGGCGACCATGTTCATCCTGCGGTTCCGGCGTTCGGCCATGGAGGTAGAGGCGTGAGCATCACCACCCGGACCCGGGCCGCCACCCCGCCCGCACCCGCCGAGCGACCTGTCGCCCGACCGCAGCGCCGGCGTCGGGTCACCGCCGCGGGGATTGTGCAGTACGCGATCCTGATCGGCCTCGCGATCGCGTCGTTCTTCCTGATCCTGACCATGATCGACCTGTCCCTGCGGCGCGGAGTGGACATCTACGTCGACTTCTGGAACCCCTTCTCCGCGCCCTACTTCGGCAACTACCGCGCGGCGCTGCTGAAGTTGCTCCCGGCAATGGGTCGCACCCTGTTCGTCGCGGTCGTGTCGATCGCCGGGATCCTGGTCGTCTCCGTCGCCGCCGGGTATGCCTTCGCCAGGCTGCGCTTCCCCGGTCGCGACTTCCTGTACTACGCGGTCCTCGCGGTCATGACCGTGCCCAGCGTCATCCTGCTCACCCCCGACTTCGTGCTGGCCAACCAGTTGCATCTGGTCGGCTCGTTGTGGGGACTGATCGTGTTCTACATCGCGGCCGGGCTGCCGTTCGCGATCTTCCTGATCTCGACCTTCTTCCGGTCCCAGCCCGACGAGATCTTCCAGGCCGCGCGGATCGACGGCGCCTCTGAACTGCAGTCGATGCTGCGGATCGCCGTACCGCTGGCGTTCCCGATCCTGGTCACCGTCGCGATCATGAACTTCCTGACCTTCTACGGCGACTACATCTGGCCGACCCTGATCCTCGGCAAGGACAACGAGACGCTGCTGATGGCGTTGCAGAGTTTCAGCCCGCGGATCGACGAGTACGTCAACCGGCCCGACTTCGGCATCCAGGCCGCCGGTTATGCGTTCGCCACCATCCCTCAACTGATCGTGTTCGTACTGGGCATGCGGTACTTCGTCGCCGGCGTCACGTCCGGAGCGGTGAAGGCCTGAAGGATCTGCCATCCTGCAACCAGAGTGAGGACACCATGAGACACCGCCCGTTGGCCATCGCAGTTTCCCTCCTACTGGCAATACCACTCGCGTGGACCGGACTGTCCACCGTTGACAAGACTCCGGCGGAAGCGAAGCGACCTCGACCGAACTGGACCAGCCTGTCGGCCCAACGCACGTTCCCCGCCAACAACGGCATGCTGAACGTGAAGACCGTCTACGGTGCCGTTGGTGACGGCATCGCCGACGACACCGCGGCGATCCAGGCAGCCATCTCGGCGAACATCCGCAAGCAGGACACCTCGCGCATCCTCTACTTCCCGCAAGGGACCTACAGAGTCACCAAACCCCTGTTCTACAAGGACACCAGCGGCCTGTGGCAGTCCGAGATCACCCTTCAGGGCGACAACCAGGGCAAGACCACTATCCAACTGAGCGACAACAACCCGCTCTTCCAGAACACGTCCGAGCCGAACTCTGTCATCCACACCGCCTCGCTGGAGCCGTCGTCGGGAGACGCCGGTCAGGGTGGCGGCAACAACGGATTCGACAACTACATCTTCGATCTGACGGTCAACACCGGGAAGGGTAACCCCGGCGCCAACGCGGTCAGCTTCCTCGGCAACAACTACTGCGGTCTGCGCAACGTCACCCTGCGCTCGGGCGACCCGAACCACATCGGCGTCGCCGGGCTCGCGATGATCAGATATGCCACCGGCCCCTGCCTGATGAAGAACGTCACCATCGACGGGTTCCAGTACGGCGTCCGCACGAGCAAGCTGGAGTACTCCGTCACGTTCGAGAACCTTGCCCTCAGCAACCAGCTGACGGCCGGCATCCTCAACACCGACAACGTGCTGTCGATCCGCAATCTGTCCTCGAACAACCGGGTACCGGCCATCCAGAACTTCAGCAGTACGCTCACCGGCCAGTCCGGTCTGGTCACCCTGATCGGGGCGCAACTCACTGGCGGCTCGAACACCGTCTCAGCGATCCAGAACTACCAGACCCTGTACGCACGCGACGTCAGCACCACCGGGTACAAGTCGGCCCTGTCCGACGCCCAGTTGCAAACGATCCCCGGCGCGTCGATCGCGGAGTACACCTCGGGACCGGTCTACACCCAGTTCGGCGGCGGGTCGGCGTCGCTCAAGCTACCGATCGTCGAGACCCCGGAGTTCGAGGAGACCGATCAGGCCAAGATGGTGGACGTGACCGACTACGGCGCGGACAAGACCGGTGCGGGGAACAGTTCTCCCGGCGTGCAGGCCGCGATCGCGTATGCGAACCTCCATGGCGCCACGACGATCTACTTCCCGGCCGGCAAGTACACCCTGAACGACCCGATCCAGGTGTCCGGCGGCATCCGGATGATCCAGGGCTTCGACTCCAAGGTCGTGCCCGGGACCTCCTACACCACGACCCCCGCGCCCGGCACACCGCGACGTCCGCTGTTCGTGTTCAACGGTCCCACCGATGTGATCGTCGACCACATCCGCTTCGGCAACGGCTCGCAGGTCTATCCCGGGCTGGTCTACCTCCAGCACGACTCCAGCGGCTCCGTGACCATTCGGAACACCGTCTTCGACCGCAAGGACCCCGGGCACGCGTACCAGAACGGCGTTGCCGGCACCGGTGATCTCTTCATCGAGGACGTCTGCGGGGCGGGCTACACGATCGGTCACCCGCAGCGGGTCTTCGCCCGCCAGTTCAACGCCGAGGGGCCCGTTCAGAAGGTGATCAACCTTGGTGGCACCCTCTGGATCCTCGGCATGAAGACCGAACGTATTTCCGACGTCGGAGGTGTCGGCGGCATCATCGACACCGAGAGCGGCGGCAAGACCGAACTGCTCGGCGCGTTGCTCTACCCGGTCGAGAAGCTCATTCCGACCGACCAGATCTCCTTCCTGATCAGGGATTCCAAGGCGTCGTTCATCTACGCCAACTCGGTCCACAACCCGGTGGTGGCCGATCCGGCGGTCGCCGACGGCGATGTGAAGGTGCAGATCCGCGAGATCCAGCAAGGCGTCACCCGAGATCTCACCTCGGTGGCTGTCCGGGCGCTGACCCCACGCAGCAGCACCGGCACGATGATGCCGCTCTACACCAGCAAGCCGTAACCGACGGACAGGTGGTGGGTCGCCCGGAGCGCGGGTGGCCCACCCACCGGCGGGTCGAAGGACCGTGGCCGGGAGGCGGCGGTCTAGGATCTCGTGGTGACTGATCTTGACCCGTTCGGGGACCTCGACACCGCCGCGCTTCCGGAGCGGCAACAGCGGATCCTGGTGCTGATCCGGGACCACGCGACGCGGTACGGCTACGCACCGAGCAGCCGGCAGATCGGTGCCGCGGTCGGACTGCGGTCGTCGTCCTCGGTGTCGAAGCATCTGGCCAGCCTCGAGGAGAAGGGCTTCCTCCGACGCAGCCCGTCGGTCTCACGGTCGATCGACGTACGGATGTTCCTCCCGGAGTCGGCCGCGCGGGAATCGGACGGGGACTCGGTGCCGGTGCCCGTCGTCGGTGACATCGCGGCCGGTACGCCGATCTCCGCGATCGAGCACGTGGACGACGTCATGCAGCTACCGCGTGGTCTGACCGGACGCGGAAACGTGTTCGGCCTCCGGGTCCGTGGCGAGTCGATGATCGACGCCGCGATCTGCGACGGTGACATCGTCGTGGTCCGGCAGCAGTCCGAGGCGCACTCGGGTCAGATCGTCGCCGCGATGATCGACGAGGAGGCCACCGTGAAGGTCTACCGCCGCCGTAACGGGCACGTCTACCTCGAGCCGAGGAACCCGGCGTACGACGTCATCGACGGCGACACCGCGGTCATCCTCGGCATCGTCGTCTCCGTCCTCCGGAGCGTCTAGCCCTCAGGTTCAGTTGTGGCCGAGCTTGTCGTCGGAGGAGGACTTGCCGGAGCCGGACTTGCCGGAACGATCGCCACCCTTGTCGTCACCCGGCTCGGTGGTGGTGGTCCGGTGATCGTCGGAGGGCGTGGTGGTGCTGGACGGCGTGCGGGTGCGATCGCCGCCGTGGTCGTCAGGTGTTGGCGTGGCCTGCTGGGGAGTGATGGTCGTCGGCGGCGGGAACCACAGGGGGGCCGGCGAGTTCCCCGGCGTACCAGGGTCGAAGGCGGACCAGACCGCCGTACCTCCGGCCACCAGCCCGGCCGCCGCAACCAAGCCCAGCAAACTCATGCCGGCCCAGGCTAGGTAGCGCACCGGCCGCCGGGTCGGCTCTGAGTCTGCTCCGCCGGTCCGCAGCACGACCGGCCGGCGGCGTGGGTCGTCCGAGTCCATGGCTAGATGGTGTCCCAGGTGGGCGGTCGGCGCCATCGGACCTTGGTACTAGTACCTACTCATCCCGCCGCTGGCGCTGCGCCCACAATGCGGCCTGGGTGCGGTCGGTCACCCCGAGGCGCTGGTACACGTTGGTGAGATGGGCCTTCACCGTCCGCTCGCTGATCCCGAGCCGACGGGCGATCGTCTTGTTCGGCAGGCCGTCCCCGACCATGGCGAGCACCTCCTGCTCGCGATCGGTCAGCTTGGTCTCCGGCCCGGGGCTGCGCCGGTTCGTCAGCAGGACCCGCGCGGCCTTCGGATCCAGCGGCGATCCGCCGGCGACGATCTCGCGCACCCCGGCCAGGATCACCTCCGGTTCACTGTGCTTGAGCAGATACCCCTCGGCTCCGGCCTGCAGCGCGTCCAGGATCCGCGCCTGATCACTGAACGACGTCAGCACCAGCACATGCACCTCAGGATCGGCCGCCACGATCTGGCCGGTCGCCGCGATCCCGTCCGTCCCGGGCATCGACAGGTCCATCAGTACGACGTCCGGCCGCAGCTCGGCCGCCATCGTCACCGCCTCGGCACCGTCACCCGCGGCACCGACCAGCTCGATGTCGTCCGCGGTCCCGAGCAGCTGAGACAGTCCGGTCCGGACGATCGCGTGATCGTCGACAATCAACACCCGGATCACACCGGCACCTCGGCTTCCACCCGTGTCCCCTGGCCGGGTGCGGCCCGGACCGTCAGCGTGCCACCCGACTCCGCGAGCAGGTCGCCGATCGAGCGTAGCCCGAGGTGCCCGTTACTGCTGCGCTCATCGAGTCGCGACTCGTCGAATCCCCGGCCGTCGTCGTCGACGATCAAGACCGCGCGACCGTCGACCCGCTCCGCCTTGATCAGGACCTCCCGCGCGCCACTGTGCGCGGCCACATTGCGCACCACCTCCTGCGCCGCCCGGAACAGCAACGCCGCCGTCGCCGGCGGCAAGTCCTCCGCTCCCTCGGTCTCGAGCCGTACGTCGATACCCGCACGCTCGAGGCCGCCCGCCAGCTCCGCGAGTGCCGACGCGAGCCCTTCCTCGGCCAGGTTCGGCGGATAGATGTCCACCAGCAACGAGCGCAGCGACCCGATACTCCCGCGCAGCCTGCCGGCGCTGTCGGCGATCACCTCGGCCCGCTGGCCCTCGGTCGGATTGCCCAGCCGCATCGCATCCAGCGCATAGTTCAGCCCGGTCAACTCCTGGACGACGCCATCGTGCAACTCCCCCGCGATCCGCCGTCGCTCCGCATCCGATGCGTCGACGGCGTGCTGCAGCAGCCGCTCGCGCTCACGCTGTTGCCGTTGCACCCGCCGGGCCAGCGACCACGCGAACGGGATCTGCACCAGTTCCAGCACGAGCAACGCACCCAGGGAAGGCGGCGCGAACCGTTGCCACGCAGCCTGTCCGGCCTCGGTCACCGCCTGGTACTGGAAGTACGCCTCGAACAACATCGCTTCCCCGTTGGTGCCGCGGACTCCGACGTACACCTCGAGCAGCTTCTTGTACGGGATCTCGAAGCGGTTCTCCGGCCGGCTGAGATCGCTGACCTCCGACGCGATACTCCCCTGCAGCCGAAGCGCCTCGAGCTCGTCGGCCGCGAGCGGAAACTGCTGGCCGATCAGCTGCGGCTCGTCGGAGTACACGATCCGGCCATCGGCGTTCCACAACTTCACCCGCACGAGCGAGCCCTGCAGGACATACCTCCGCATGGCGGTATCGAACGACTGCAACGCGGCCGGCTGCCCGCTAACCACCTCCGGGTCGAGGCGTGGTTCGACCACGCCCCGCGCGGTCACGAACGTCACCTGCCGGGCCGAATCGGTTGCCTGCTCCACCCCCGCCTGCCGGGCCACATACGCGATCAACGCAGCCAACGACAGCAACACGATCAGCCCGGCCGCGGTGAACCGCACCAGCAAACCACCCGTGGAGATCGGCCCACGGTCACCACGTCTCACCATGCCTGGGATCGTAGGTGCCACTCACGCCCAGAACAGCCCCGACCTCAGTACTAGTACTCAGGGGATCAGGTCCATCGCGGCCTGGCCGGTTTCGAAGTACGTCGGGAACGAGACCTGGTCGTGGACGATCAGCCACTCACCGTCGATCTTCTGCCAGGCCGCCGTCCACCGGACCCAGGACGCGCTCTTCACGCCGTTCGGCATCGTGCCGCTGAGCTGGTTGAGGCTGTACACGACGGCCAGGTCGCCGTCCACGAGGACGGTCAGATCGCTGACGTCGTAACCGAGCGGTGGCCGGAAGACGGTGAAGACGCGCTCCCAGTTCTTCCACTTCGCCTCGGCGCCGAGGTGTCGCAAGGGCGGTTCGACATCGAACGAGACCAGGTTCGGCGCGAACATCGTCTTCAGCGCACCCAGGTCCCCGGTAATGATCCCGTCGCGCAGCGTCTCGATGCGTTCGCGGATGTCGGCTTCGGCCAGTGCCTGCTGTGTTGTCATGTCGGGTACGACGAAACAGTCGGCGGGACTGTGAGACCTCACAGTCTGGTGCGGCGTTTCGTCGTACCAGTGGAAAGGGAGGGCGGACGATGACCGACGACCCGGAGTTGGGCGTGATCATGGGCGAGCGGCGGCAGCTGATCAATCTCGCGTACCGGCTGCTCGGCTCGCTGTCCGACGCGGAGGACGTGGTCCAGGAGACGTACGTCCGGTGGTATGCGATGTCGAGTCAGGAGCAACAGGCGATCGACGTACCCGGTGCCTGGCTGACCAAGGTCGCGAGCCGGATCTGCCTCGATCTGCTGCGCTCGGCGCGGGTCAGGCGGGAGCGGTACGTCGGTGAATGGGTGCCGGAGCCGTTGCCCTCGGAGTGGCAGACCAGCACCGATCCGGCCGACCGGGTCACCCTGGACGAGTCGGTCAACATGGCGTTCCTGGTCATCCTCGACTCGATGACGCCGGCCGAGCGGGTCGCGTTCATCCTGCACGACGTGTTCCGGTACCCGTTCCCGGAGGTGGCCGAGATCGTCGGCCGGACGCCGGCCGCTTGCCGCCAACTCGCGACCTCGGCCCGGCGGCGGATCAACTCCGCCCAGAATCCGACGCTGTATCCGGCGCTGACTCCGGCGCCGCGGCCCGAGCTCATCGGCAAGTTCAAACAGGCCTGGGAGGCGGCGGACATCCAGGCGCTCATCGCACTGCTGGACCCCGACGTCACCGCGACCGCCGACGGTGGTGGATTGGTCCAGGCCTCGCTCTTCCCGGTCCACGGTGGGACAGCGGTCGCGCGGTACTTCATCGACCTGCCGATCTTCAGCCTCGGCCGTACCCTGCACGAGCGGACCGTCAACGGCCAGCCCGGTCTCGTGATCGAGTACGACGGCGTCATCGAGACCGTGATCGCGTTCGACATCGCCGACGATCGCATCGCGAACATCTGGGCCGTCCGCAACCCCGAAAAGCTGCGGCCCTGGATCAACTAGCCCCGAGCAACGTATGCACGGTCTCCTGCGCACAGGCCTTGTTCACACCGATACCACCCCGCGCGCCGCGTTTGATCCAGCCGGCGACGTAGTGCCCGGGCCGGTCGACCACGGCGCCGCGGACGTTCGGCACGATGCCTCGCTCGGCGTCGAACGGCAGTCCGTCGATCGCGCGTCCTTCGAACCCGATCGCGGTGAAGAGGTTGCCCGCGGCAATCGTCTCGCCGGTGTCGAGCTGCAGTCCGGCCGAGCTCCATCGGGTTGGCCGGACGCCGAAGCGCAGCTCGACGCGGTCACCCACCGCGGCCATCAGCTCCGCCAGCGCCGGCTGGGTGTAGGCCGCTTGCTCGGGACCACGCCGCCCCAGCAGCACGACCTCACGGACCTCGCTGGTCGCGAGCGTACGACGTACATCCGCCGGCAGCTCCATCTCCGCCAGCCTGGCCTCGTCGCTCACCAGCAGCCGGGCCAGGTCGAGAGCGACGTTGCCGTTGCCCACGACAACTGCTCGCGGGCCGGTCAACGCGACCGGCAGCACCGCACCCGGTCGACCGTTGTACCAGGCAACGAAGTCCTCCGCGGCACACGCCGCCTCTTCACCCGGAATCCCCAGCCGCCGGCTCTGGTAGGCGCCGACCGCATGGATGACCGCGTCGTACTCAGGCCCAGCCTCGGCCGCATCCGTCCCCGGCTGCCAGCGCACCCGCGGGTGCGCGGCGATGCGCTCGAAGGTCGAGATGATCTGCCGGGTACGAGGATGATCCGGCGCCACCCCGAACCGCACCAACCCGCCGACCTCCGCCAGCCGGTCCACCAACGTCACCTCGGCCGACGTCCGCAGCAACAGTTCCCTGGTCGCATACATCCCCGCCGGACCGGCGCCGACCACGAGCACGCGCCGCGGCCCGCCACCCCAGGTCCGGAAGGCCGGCGGCTGCCACGCATCCAGATCCGTCCCGTCGAGCGGCTCCTGATCGGCGAAGTGGGCCGCGTTGCGCTCCACATCCTCCGCGGCGGCCTGATCCGCGGGCTGGGCGGCATCGACCGGGCAGATGTCGGCACACGCCCCGCAGTCGATACACGTCCGCGGATCGATGAACAGGCTCGCGCCGGTCCCGAATCCGGGCTCCCCCGGCGTCGGGTGGATGCAGTTCATCGGGCAGGCCGCGACACAACTCGCGTCCGCGCAGCATTCGCCCGAAATGGCGTAGCTCATAGCAACCCGGTCCGCCGATACACGCGCGCGGCCGCCGGCGTCAGCAGGCCCATCGAACCGAGGAAGTCCATCAGGTTCGCACAACTTGCCCGCAGCAACGATCGGTGATGCTTGTTGTGCCGCGCCGCGCGGACGGCGCGGTCGACGTCCAGGCCGACGTTGGCGTAGACCTCGGGGACGACCATGCTCGACACGATCACGTCCGCGGCGAGCGCGATCACCAGCGCACTGACCCAGCGCCGGACGCGGCCCGCGCCGGCCAGCCGCTCGCGGGTCTCGTCGCGCGCGAACACCATGTGCCGCGACTCCTCGACGACGTGGATGTGGTTCACCTGGCGCACGAGCGGCTCGACCCGCCGGTCGCGCATCCAGTCGCGTTGCATCACGTCGGTGACCTCCTCGGCGACCAGGATCGCGGCGTACGCCGTCTCGCCGATGGCGACCGTCTTGAACATCCGGCCGAGCTCACGCGCGAGCCACCGCGGCCGGTACTCGGCCTGGGCCAGTCGCGCCGAGACCTTCGCGAACATGATCGAGTGCCGGCACTCGTCGGCGACCTCGGTCAGCGACCACTGGAACTCCGCACTCGTCGGCGGCTTGTCGTACACGTCGCGCATGATCAACTGCTGCAGGATCAGCTCGAACCAGATCCCGGTCGTCGCCACCGACGCCGCCTCGTGCCGGCTGAGCTCCTGCCGCTGCGCCACGGTCAGCTCATCCCAGTACGGCGTGCCGTAGAGCGTGCTCCACTCCGGGCTCAGGCCGTACGCGTCGCCGACCGGGGTGTCCCAGTCGATCTCCGTCTCCGGATCCCGCGACAACTGCGCCGAGGACCCGAGCAACCGCCGCGCCGTCTCGTCCGTGCCTTGCATCCAGCACCTCCGATCATCTGACATCCCCTATGTAACATAAGCGATGTCGAACCAACCGGCAACCGTCTACACAGCCGAACCTCAGACACACCGACCCTCCCCGAACACCGCTGTCTCTGCCCTCTGTAATCTCGTGGTGACGGAACGGTAGTTCGCTGGGGGCGAGCGGAACTTCCGGGGACGACCAGCAGTTGTGTTCCATGGGTGTAATGGATGGCGCGCGCCCGAGTACGACGGCTGCGACTTAAGGAGAGTCATGAGTAGGCGTGTCGAGCAGAAGGCCCAGCGGCGCGAGCAGATCGCGGCGCAGCTTGCGGCCCAGAAGCGGGCCGAGCAGCGGCGGCGGGTTCTGCTTGCGGTCGGTGCCGTGGTGGTGGTGATCGTGCTCATCGCCGGTCTGGTGACGATCCGCCTGGTCGGTGGCGGCAAGAAGACCGCGACCGGTCCTACCGGCGCCGCGGACGCGTCGATCGTTGCCGCGCTCTCCTCGGTCCCCGACTCAGCCTTCGCCGCGGTCGGCTCCTCCGGTGTCCAGGCCGCGCCGTCGGCGATCACCGGCGAGCCGTTGACCGCCGACGGCAAGCCCAAGGTGCTCTACATCGGCGCCGAGTTCTGCCCGTACTGCGCGTTCGAGCGGTGGCCGGTCACGGTGGCGCTGTCCCGGTTCGGCAAGTTCACCAACCTCGGTACGACGCACTCCGCCGCGGCCGACGTGTATCCGAACACCCCGACCCTGTCGTTCCACGGCGCGACGTACACGAGCCAGTACCTCAGCTTCACCGGCGTCGAGACCACGACGAACGAGCCGGAGGGCAACAACTACAAGCCGCTCGACACCCCGACCGCCGCGGACCAGGCGACGTTCGACAAGTACAACCAGCCGCCGTACGTGAAGACCGGGGGCTCGATCCCGTTCATCGACCTCGGCGGGCAGTTCGTCGGGTCGGGTGCCACCAACACCCCGGAGGTCCTGGCCGGCAAGACGCAGGCCGAGGTCGCGGACGCGCTCAAGGATCCGTCCAGCCCGATCGCGAAGGCGATCCTCGGCTCGGCCAACGTCTACACCGCCGCGATGTGCAAGCTCACCAACAACCAGCCGACCAACGTCTGCTCGACCGAGGCCGTCACCGGCGCGGCCGCGAAGCTGGGGAAGAGCTGAGCAATGAGCAGCACAGCACAACGCTCCGACACCTCCACCGGACTGGGCTGGATCCCGTGGGCCACGCTGGCCGTGTCGATCGTCGGCATCGGGGTCGCGGCGTACCTGACCTATGAACACTTCACCGCCGGTACGACGCTCGCCTGCCCGGAAACCGGTGTCGTCAACTGCTTCAAGGTCACCTCGAGTCAGTACTCCAAACTCTTCGGCATCCCGGTCGCCCTGCTGGGCCTGCTCTTCTTCGTCGGCATGACCGTCCTCTCCCTGCCACCCCTCTGGCGTACGACGTCGCCCTGGCCGGGCAGGCTGCGGCTGGCGGCCGTCCTGGTCGGCGTGGTCTTCGTGTGCTACCTGATCTGGGCCGAGCTCTTCCAGATCGACGCGATCTGCCTGTGGTGCACCGTCGTCCACGTCCTCACGCTGGTCCTGTTCGGCCTCGTCGTGATCCGTTTGGCGCTGGCCCCACCTGCCGCTGATTAAAACGCATTACTCCTGGGGTACCGGGTGAGGCATGCAATGGCTTCGACTCCGGGCACTCCTGCTCGCCAACCTGGCGCTCTTCGTCCTGTTCCTGATCGGTTTGCTGTTCACCGGACACGCGCAGGAGAACTCCGAACTGCAGGACCACGGCCGGCCGACGCAGACGATGGCGCAGTACGTCGGTTCGTCGTCGTTCGGCGAGGCGTTGTTCGAGAACTGGGAGTCCGAGTTCCTGCAGATGGGCATGTACGTGCTGCTGACGGCGTACCTCGTCCAGAAGGGATCGGCGGAGTCGCGGCCGATCGACGAGCCGACGCCGCAGGACGAGGATCCCCGTGACCATCGCAACGACCGCAACGCGCCCTGGCCGGTGCGTCATGGATCCCCGCTGATCCTGCACCTGTACGAGAACTCACTGGCGATCGCGTTCGGGCTGGTGTTCCTGCTGTCGTTCCTGCTGCATGCCGCGACCGGCGCCGCGTCGTACAGCCAGGAGCAGTTGCAGCACGGCGGTGAGACCGTCACCACCTGGCAGTACCTGGGTACCTCGCAGTTCTGGTACGAGTCGTTCCAGAACTGGCAGAGCGAGTTCCTCGCCGTCGCCGCCATCATCGGTGGCTCGATCTACCTGCGCCAGCGCCGTTCCGCGCAGTCGAAACCGGTCCACGCCCCGCACTCCGAAACAGGCAGTTGACGACCCTCTTCCCGAGCGAAAATGTCGGTGCTCGCTGGGAGTATTGAGGTAGACAACTTCATGGGGTGAGGAGAAACGGATGACCCGTTCCGGAGTCGCGATCTGGGGAGTTGCCGCCGCCGCTGCACTGCTGCTCTCGGGGTGTTCCCCGCAACTGCGCGATCGTGGTGGCAACGAGAACGCCACACCCGACCACATCGGAGACGTCGACTACGTCGAGGTCTACCGCAATGCCGACAACTTTCCGAACATCTCCCGCACGTGCGTCCAGGGCCGGGCGTTCGCGACAACCTCCAGTGGTGCCCGCGGCGACAACAACGACGCCGATCCCGCGCTGATCAGAGTGCCGGAGTGGGACAGCTTCTGCGCCGAGCACCAGGGGTCGAAGTGAGGCGCCGGCTCGGAGTCTCCGCGGTAGTGCTGATCCTGCTCCTGTCCGGCTGCTCCAAGCAGTTGGGCGACCGCGGCGGCGACTACGGTGCGCCGCCGGACAAGATCCTCGATGTCGACTACGTCGAGGTCTACCGCAACGCGGACAAGTTCCCGAACGTTGCGCGGATCTGCATCGACGGGCTGGCCTTTGCCAGCACTTCGAGCCCGGATCCGGGCCTGCTCCGCGTCACCGAGTGGGACGCGGTCTGCGCCACCCACAAGCCGAAGTAGGTTTTCCGCGGGGAACTGGGCAGACATGGACGACTTCGAGGGCGCAGGGCGGTGGGTGCCGCACGACGGTGGTGTGCGGAAGCTGCGGGCCGCCCTGCCCGACTGCCACGGCTGCGACCTGTACAAGGAGGCCACGCAGGCAGTGGCCGGTGAGGGGCCGCTCCGCGCCCGGATGATGCTGGTCGGCGAGACTCCGGGCGACGTCGAGGACAAGGAAGGGCATGTCTTCGTCGGACCAGCCGGCCGGCTGCTGGACAAGGCGCTCGAGGCGGCCGGGATCGAGCGATCGGATGTGTATCTGACCAATGCGGTCAAGCACTTCCGCTTCGAACGGCAGGGCAAGCGACGGATTCACAAGACCCCGGCCGCCGGCCACATCCTCGCCTGCCACCCGTGGATCGAGCGTGAGCTCGAGCTGGTGAAGCCCAAGCTGGTGGTGATCCTCGGTGCGGTCGCGGCCCGGTCCCTGCTCGGCACCGGCTTCAAGGTGACCGAGCGCCGCGGCGAAGCGCTCGAGCTCCCGGATGGCAGGACCGCGTTGGCCACTATCCATCCGTCCGCGGTCGTCCGCTCCGAGGAGTTCCGCCGCGACTTCGGGGCCTTCGTCAACGACCTCCGCGCGGCGGTTGCCCTGCTGTAGGGATCAGGAGGTCCAACGCCAGTCGCGCACATCGGGCAGGTCCTCGCCGTGCTCGACGACGTACGCGTGATGCCGCGTCCGCTGGTCGGCGAAGTACTGCCGGGTCGACACCGCTCGGCTGCGCAACGACGGGACGCGGTCGATCACGTCCATCGCCAGGTGATACCGGTCCAGGTTGTTGCGGACCACCATGTCGAACGGCGTGGTCGTCGTACCCTCCTCGATGTAGCCGCGGACGTGCAGGTTCTCGTGTCCGTGACGTCGGTAGGCAAGACGATGGATCAGCCACGGGTAGCCGTGGTACGCGAAGATCACCGGCTTGTCCGTGGTGAACAGCGCGTCGAACTCGGCGTCCGGCAGTCCGTGCGGATGCTCGGAGCTGTCTTGCAGGCGCATCAGGTCGACGATGTTGATCACGCGGATCTTGAGCTCGGGCAGATGCTCCCGGAGCAGGTCGACCGCGGCGAGCGTCTCCATCGTCGGTACGTCGCCGGCACACGCCATCACGACGTCCGGGTCGCCCTCGTCGTTGCTGGCGAAGTCCCAGACGCCCAAGCCACGTGCGCAATGCAGGGCGGCCGCCTCCCAGTCCAGCCAGTTCGGCTGGGGTTGCTTGCCTGCGACAACAACGTTGATGTAGTTCCGGGTGCGCAGGCAATGGTCCATCGTGGAGAGCAGCGTGTTCGCGTCCGGCGGCAGGTAGACCCGGACGACCTCGGCCTTCTTGTTCACCACATGGTCGATGAACCCGGGATCCTGATGCGAGAACCCGTTGTGGTCCTGGCGCCAGACGTGCGAGGTGAGCAGGTAGTTCAGCGACGGGATCGGCTGACGCCACTCCAGTCGGTTGATCGTCTTCAGCCACTTCGCATGCTGGTTCACCATCGAGTCGACGATGTGGACGAACGCCTCGTACGACGAGAACACCCCGTGCCGGCCGGTGAGCAGATACCCCTCCAACCAGCCCTGACAGGTGTGCTCGCTGAGGATCTCGAACACCCGCCCGTCCGGCGCGAGGTGCTCGTCGGTGTCGAGCCGTTCCGCGAGCCACGCCTTGTCCGTCACCTCGTAGACCGCGTTCAGCCGGTTGGACTCGGTCTCGTCCGGCCCGAACAGCCGCAGGTTGTCGGCGTTCAGCGTGAAGGCATCCCGGAGGAAGCCCGCGAAGACCTTGGTCGGTTCGCCGTCCTCGGCCCCGGGCGTCTTCACGGGTACGGCGTACTCCTCGACGTTCGGCAACTCCAGATCGCGGCTCAGCACCCCGCCGTTCGCATGCGGCGACGAGCCCATCCGCCGCGCTGAACTCGGGGCGAGCTCTAGCAGGGACTCAACCGGTTGGCCGGCCTCGTCGAACAACTCGTCCGGCCGGTAGCTGCGCAGCCAGGCCTCGAGTTGGTGCAGATGCTCGTCGTTCGTTCGTACTTCCGCGAGCGGCACCTGATGGGCGCGCCAGGTGCCCTCGACCAGCACGCCGTCGACGGTGTGCGGACCGGTCCACCCCTTCGGCGTCCGCAGCACGATCATCGGCCAAGCCGCCCTGGCCGGTTGCTGCTGACTGGACCGCGCTTCCAACTGGATCTCGGCGATCCGGTCCAGACACGTGTCGAGGGTCGCTGCCAAGGCCTGGTGCACGGTCGCCGGATCCGAACCCTCGACCAGGAACGGCTCATGGCCGTAGCCGCGCAGCAGCGAGGTGAGCTCCTCGTCGCCGATCCGCGCGAGCACCGTCGGGTTGGCGATCTTGTAGCCGTTCAGCTGCAGGATCGGCAGCACGGCGCCGTCGCGGACCGGGTCGAGGAACTTGTTCGAATGCCAGGCCGCGGCCAGCGGACCGGTCTCGGCCTCACCGTCGCCGATCACACAGGACACGATCAGCTCCGGATTGTCCGCGGCAGCGCCGTACGCGTGACTCAGCGAGTAGCCGAGCTCGCCGCCCTCGTTGATCGATCCCGGGACGTCCGCGGCCACGTGGCTGGGGACGCCGCCCGGGAACGAGAACTGCTTGAACAGCCGGGCCATGCCGCGCTCGTCGCGCGTCGTGTTCGGGTACGCGGCGGTCCAGCTGCCCTCGAGCCAGGTATTGGCCACCAGCGCGGGACCGCCGTGGCCGGGACCGGTGACGAAGAGCACCTGGCTGTCGCGCTGCCGGATCGCACGATTCCAGTGCGCGTACAGGAGGTTGAGGGCGGGCGTCGTACCCCAGTGGCCGAGCAGCCGTGGCTTGATGTGCTCAGGCCGGAGCGGCTGCCGGAGGAGCGGGTTCGCCAGCAGATAGATCTGACCGACGGACAAGTAGTTGGCGGCGCGCCAGTACGCGTCGATTCCTTGCAACTCGTCGTCGTTCAGTGGCTTGGCATCGATCTGCTGCACGGGTGTCCCTACCGGCCGACGGCCTTTTCGAGTTCGGACTTGTTCATCGTGGAGCGACCCTTGATGTTCTTGTCCTTGGCTTCGTTGTAGAGCTGGGCCTTGGTGCGGCCCTTGGAGCCACTGTGCGAGCGGAGGCCGCCGCGGCGACCCGACGAGATGTCGTCGGTCGACGTACGGCTCTTCTGCTTGGACTCGCCCGCGCGGGCTCGTTCCTTGTTCACGGTACGCGCCGCGATCTCCTCGGCGACGGCCTCGCTCCGGCCGCGGTCCTTCAGGCCGGCCTTGATGTGCTCGTACTGGCGTTCGCGTTTCGGGTTCGACCCAGCAGGCATGTCCTTGCTCCCTTCATCCATTCGCCCGGTACCCGTCGTCGTACCGGCAAACACCGTCACAACGGGGTGACAACAGCCGGCAAAGCGTCGCCCCCACGCCGCCTCGAGGTCGAGGTGGCGTGGGGGCGACCGGATACCGGTAGAGGATCAGGTGAAGATGCTGACGCCACCAGGACCGACGAGCAGTCCGATGACGATCAGTGCGGCGCCCCACAACACCTGGCCGCGAACGAGTGAGACGATCCCCGAAATGACGAGGATCGCCGCGATGATCCACAGAATGAGACCCATGGTCCTTCCCATCTGACGAGCCGGACGCACGACGTCCGGCGGCTGATTTCCCCGTGCCGCACATCCGGTGCCCGGGCCGCCGGACCACAAACGGTCGCGGCTTACGAAATCGTCAGCTCGCCCACCGGCAGAGGAGCCTTGACGGTGTTGGTGGCCGGTGCCAGGGGGCAGGTCCAGTCGGGGCTGTAGGCGCAGGACGGGTTGTAGGCGAAGTTGAGGTCGACGATCAGTTCGCCGGTACGAATGTCGCCGCCGAGGTCAGCGCCCTTGACGGTGTCGATGAGGTAGCGGCCGCCGCCGTACGTGCGTTGGCCGGCGAGGGCGTCCTTGACCGGGACGAACAGGCCCCCGCCGTACGACTCGAGCCACCAGACGTCGAGATCGCCGACCGCCGGCAGGTGCAGGACGCCGATGCGGCTGAAGGGGATGACGCCATCCGTGGCCGACGGCACTTCCCAGCGCACCGGCTCGACGTCGGCATCGATGGTGACCTCGAAGCGGAGGTCAGGCTGGTACTCGCCGAGCTGGGCGCCGCCGTAGGTCGAGCGCTCGACGACAGGCACCGGTGAGGCGGGATGCGTGGTCAGCAGCTTGTCGCGGCCTTCGCGCCACAGCGCGTGGCCCGCAGCCGGATCGCGTTCGCCCCGGACGGCTTGGTAGAGCGCGAACACCCGCCGCCGCCAGTCGGCCACGGCCAGCTCTGGCACTCCGCCGAACTCCGTCACGCTCTCTCCTCCAGTTGCCGGTCAGCCACGAACGGCCTGACCGGATTTGTCCCAGTTGTCGTGCAGTCGGTCCAGGTACGACTGGGCTTGCGACCCGGCCTTCGTTCCCGTCGCGAACTTCCGCATGTTCCCGCCGCCGGCGTTGTAGCCGAGGGCAAGCAATTCGTCCTTGGTGTAGAGGTTGCTGCGCTTGTCAGGGATCCGCCGGGCCAGGTCGTGCAAGTGCCAGGCCGCGGCCTGGATCGCCAGCGCCGGATCGTCCGGCAACTGCTCCCACTTGCGGTTGGCGAAGGACCTCCCGCGTTTCGTGTCGTCGAAGGCAGGCTTGTGCATGTTGGCGATCCCGAACGCCGGGTTGGAGTCGACGCTCGCCCACGACCGCTCGAACTCGGGGTCGTGCGGTTTGTAGGCCTCGTTGTACAAGATTGCCATCAGCAACTGTGGATTCACCCCGGCCTGCTGCGCGGACCGGCGTACCTGCGCGGCGAAGTGGGCCGGGTCGTAGTCGTCGTACCAGGGCTTCGCGCTCGGCGTCGTCGTTGCCTTGGGCGTCGCCGAAGGGGTGGATTTGGCTGCTGTGGTGGGATGCGTCGCTTCGAGAGCCTTCGGCTTGCTGTCAGTTCGTGCGGCGACCAACCCCACGACGACTACCCCCAGCGCTACCCACCACCAGCCCTTCGCCACCCGTCCAACGTACAGGCCGTAGAACAGTCAGAGCGACAACGACCGCGACCACCAGCAGCGCGGCGCAGAGCGTGAAACCGAGGGCATATCCAGCACTGAGTGTTTCCGGCGTTACGGTTTGTCCAGTGCGGTCATGGGCCGCAGTACCGAGCGCGGCCAGCCCGAACGACGCACCGATCTGCCGCGAACTGTTGAGCAGGCCGGACGCCGTACCGGTCTCCCCCGGATCGACGCCCGCCGTCGCGGTCGCGACCACCGGGCCGAGGCAGAACCCGAAACCCACGCTCGCGATGATCGACGGGAACAAGATGTCCGTCACGTAACTGCCGTCGGCACTGATCAGACCGAACCAGGCGAACCCAGCCGCGGTCAGCAACCCACCGGCAGCCAGCAGGGTGCGGGCGGGGAACCGATGGCCGAGCTTGACGGTGAGTACGGCGCCACCGACCACGCCGACCGCGAACGGCAGGAACATCACCCCGGCCTTCGCGGGCCCGATTCCCAGGACGTTCTGCAGGTACAGGGTCATGAAGTAGAAGGTGGAGGCCATCGCCGCGCCGACCAGGAGGTTGAAGGCGTTCGCGCCGGCGACCGATCGATTCGCGAAGAGACCGAGCCTGATCAACGGCTCCCGCCGCGTCGCCCGCTCGACCAGGATGAAGGCGATCAGCAGTGCGACCGCGATCGCCAGCGTCGTCACTGTGGTCATCGAGGACCACGGGTTCCTGTCCGTACGCACGACGCCGTACACGAGCAACGTCATTCCGCCTGTCGCCAGGACCGCACCGAGCACGTCCGGGCGGCCACTACGCGCGGCAGGCACGTCGGTGGGAACCTCACGCCACGCGAGTCCGAGTGCGACGGCAGCCATCGGGACACTGATGAACATCACCCAGCGCCAACCGGCGTACTGGGTGAGCAGCCCGCCGGCGAGGACGCCGAAGGCTCCGCCCACCGCATTGACAGCGCTCCAGATCCCGAAGGCGCGGATCCGCGGCCTGCCGGACGGGAAAGTTGTCGTGAGCAACGACAGCGCGGCCGGTGACAGCATCGCGGCCCCGATCCCCTGGGCTGCTCGGGCCGCGACCAACTGCCCCGGGACCTGGGCGAACCCGCCCGCGAGCGAGGCCACGCCGAAGACCGTGAGCCCGAGCAGGAGTACGCGTCGACGCCCGTACCGGTCGGCCGCTTTCCCTCCCAGGAGCAGCAGTCCACCGAAGGTGAGCGCGTACGCGTGGATGACCCAGGTCAGGCCTAGCGCGCTGAAACCGAGGCCGGCCGAGATCTGCGGGAGGCCTACGTTCACGACCGAGAGGTCCAGGGAGACCATGAACTGCACGACGGCAACCGCGGCCAGGACAATGCCCGGCCGGACATCAGTGGACTTTTCGAACATGTTCCGAAAGTAGCATTCGAAGGTAGCGCTGCCAAGTGTCGAGTTCGTCGCGCCGGGCGGCGGGCGGCATGATGGGGTGGTGGCTCAAGGCTCGAAAGGCAGCACGGCGAAGAACGGGGTGGTGAACGGCCGGACCGGTCGGCCGCCGGTGACGTCGCGCACCGAGATCCTGGCCGGGGCCCGGCGGGTGATCGATCGGGACGGCTGGGAGAAACTGACCGTCCGCGGTCTGGCCGGCGAGCTCGGCATCGGCCCGACGACCATGTACCACCACGTCCAGGACAAGGAGTCGCTCCTGCTGCTCCTCCTCAACGAGTACGCGTCCCAGATCCCGCGCCCCGACGACCTGCCCACCGATCCGAAAGAGCGCATCGTCGCCGCCACCGTCGTGATTCACGACGCGCTGGCCGCCTGGCCCTGGGCCGCCGAAGTCCTCACCGCCAACGGCTTCGTCGGCCTCTTCGCAGCGTCATCGCTGTGGCCGGTCGAGACGATCGTCGCCGCCACTGTCGAGACCGGCCGCACTCTCGAGCAGGCCGTCGACGTCTTCCGCAACATCTGGTTCTACACCGTCGGCGAGATCCTCGTCCAAGCCCACTCGCCCAGCCGTGCGATCGAGCGCGACCCGTTCTTCACCGACCTGGATCCGGCGCAGACTCCGACCCTGGCCGAGATCGGCAACGCGTGGCCACAACTAGCCCAGCACCCCAACTACGCGGGCGGCCTGCGAGCGTTCGTCAACGGCCTACTCCCCGACTGAACAGCAGTCGTCAGCACACCCCGACGACGGCGCACAGCACCCCTTGCCCTGCCAAGCCTCCACACCTTCGCGGACGGCGACCCCCGCGATGATCAGGCCGGCCACAGGGTCCGCCCAGCTCCATCCGAGCGTCGCGTTCAGCACCAAGCCGATCAGCAGGACGCCGGACAGATACGTGCACAGCAACGTCTGGGTCGAGTCGGCGACGACGGCGTTCGACCCAAGGGCCTTGCCGGTACGGCGCTGGGCCCACGAGAGGAATGGCATCACGACAAGCGAGGCGATCGCGAGCCCGATGCCGACCCGCGAGGTCGCCGGGTGAGCTCCGACGACGAACGCCCGTACCGACTCGAACGAGACGTAGGCAGCCAGTGCGAAGAACGAGAACGCGAGCAGGCGAAGCGCCTGGCGCTCACGGGTCTCGGGCAGCCGGTGGCGGAACTGCCACAGGATGATCAGCCCACTGGACACCTCGACCACCGAGTCGAGCCCGAACCCCACCAACGCAACCGACCCCGCGACGACACCGGCGCTGACGGCAACACCGGCTTCGATCAGGTTGTAGACGACCGACGCACCCGCGAGTAGTTGAGCCCGCCGCCCGAGCCGTCGCCGTTCCGCCGGATCCGAGGCCCACGAGCCCAGTGGAATTACGGTCACGGGGTGACCGACTCGCCGTAGTTCGGGCACAGTGCGACGGCATCGCCGGTCAGGCCGAGGAGTCGCTCGGCCGCGGTCAGGAGCTCGAGGGTCGCCTCGGGATGGGTGAGGCTGAAGAGCGATGCGCGTCCTTGCGGTCGGGACTCGACCAGACCGCAGTCGCGCAGACACGCGAGATGCTTCGAGACGGTCGACTGCGCCAGGCCGAGGTGCTCGGTCAGGTCGACGACCCGATGCTCCCCCAGCGCCAGATGCCGCACGATCGCCAACCGCGACGAGTCACTGAACCCATGAAACAAACAGGCCGCCACGGACAGAGCCGCCGACTCATCAACAATCTCCGCTGTCATCGCCACCCGGCGATGTTATCGAAGGAAAGGAAGGAAGGAAAGAAGACGGCGGGTCGGAGGGCCGTGGCGGGGCGGAGCCGGTGGAGGTGGGGCGGACCGGGGGGACGAGACCGGCTGGTGGTCGGGGACCACCAGCCGGGATCAGGCGCGGATCAGAGTGCGATCAGGGCCTTCAGTGACCGCCTAGGACCTTGAACAGGTGGGTGTGGTCGTTGGTGCCGAGAACCGCGTCTGCGCCGGGGCCTTGGGCCCAGACCGGGACGACGGTGCCGGTGTGCTGCTGGCTCGGGGGCGTGGCGACCGGAGCCTTGCCCTCGCCGCCGTAGCCGGCGGTGCCGTAGGTCAGCGTCAGCGTCTGGCCGTCCTTGGTGGTGAGGTTGGTCGAGAAGCCGGTCGGCAGGCCGGTGCCGGAGGCGTCCTCACCGACGATCTGGCTGGTGTGACCGTGGTCCGCGGTCACGACGACCAGGGTGTCCGGGTGCGATCGCTGGTAGTCGAGCGCGACACCGATCGCCTTGTCGAACGCGACCGTCTCACCGATCTGGCCGCAGGCGTTGGTGGCGTGGTCCTGCTTGTCGATCGAGGCACCCTCGACCTGCAGGAAGAAGCCCTTGCGGTTCTCCAGCAGCTTGATCGCCTGGGTGGTCATGTCGGCGAGGCTCGGCTCGTTCGACGGACGCTGGTTCTCCTTGCAGGCGGCCGGAGCGTTGCCCTTGCCGAGCGACGCGCCCGGGCCGGACCACTCCAGCGACATGTTGCTGCTGTTGAACAGGCCCAGCACCGGCTTCCCGTCCTTGACGGACTTCAGCCCGTCGGCGTCGGTGACGTACTGGATGCCCTTGGCCTTGGCCTGGTCGACGACGGTCTTCCCCGCGTCCGGCCCGCTGGTCAGCTTCTGCTCGAAGCGGCCACGGCCACCACCGAGGAGTACGTCGATCTTGTGGTCGACCTCCTGCTCCGCGATCGAGCCCAGGCCACCCGCGGCCTTGGTCTCGGTCGGGCAGTTGGCCATGTCGGCCGGGCCCTGGCAGCCACGCAGCGAGATGTGCGAGGCCAGCACGGCCGGCGTCGCGTCGGTGATCTCGGCGGTGGAGACGTTGCCCACCTTGAGGCCGCGCTTCTGCGCCTGCTCCAGCACCGTGGCGTAGTTCGTCCCCGGCACGTTGTCGGCGCTGCTCGGACCCTGCGAGATCCGCTCGTCGATGGTCTTCTTGCCGGTCGCCCAACTCGAGCCGGTCGAGGCCGAGTCGGGGTCGTAGTCCGGCTTGTACGGCGCCTTGGCGGCCGGCTTCACCGACCACGTCGTGTCGAAACCGGTGTACTTGGCCCGGTCGACGTTCAGCTTGTTCTGGACACCCTGGTAGTAGCGGGCGGCAGTGATCTCCTGCGTGCCCATGCCGTCACCCAACAGGAAGATCACGTTCTTCGGGCCGCGCGGCGACTGATGTGCCGCGGACTCGTCCGCCCCCTGCGCAGACGTGAACGCACCGCCGGCGGCCGCCGAGGCCATCCCCGCCGCGGCGATCACCGTGGTCGCCGCGAGGGCGGCCACGATGGCATTTTTCCTGATCATTTCGGGCCTTTCTGGTCGACTGGAACACCCGGAACGTAAGCGTGGACTCCGCACAGCAGGTGACCAGGAAGCGACCAACAGATGACACCACCCCGCGCCGCGCGGATGCCAACAGTGGGTAATGGGCTGTCCGCGGCCCGGACTGAGGTTAGTATTGGGGTGCATCGACCTGGCCGGTCGTCGCTAGCGCTCGCTCGCGATGAGACCGGGCCCGATCAGACCGAGCCACTGGCCCACCGGATCTCAGCTACGCCGTCATCCGGTACGGCGTGATTCGGTGCGGTGTCAGGTGTCGGTACGGCGTCTCTTCGACGGCGCGACGCCCGCACGGTGCGGCCGTCGAGGTGACGCCGCAGCATGTTCGTTCACAGGAGGATTCCTTGGCCCGACGAGGCCAGCGCCAGCCCAGCGCTACCCGACCGGCCGCACGGCGCCGGCGTCCCGCCGACGACGCCGACGGCCTCATCCAGGTGCTCGCCCGCGCCGTGCGTGAGGTCGAGGGCGCGGTCGAGCGGGGCGCGGTCCGGCCATCGGTCCGGACGAAGTTCCAGGTGGTCGCGCTACTGGTCCGCGAGGAGCGCGCCCGGGTCAACCACGACGCCGGCGCCAGCGACGCGTACCGCGCCGAGCAGCTGCGACGGCTGGACGGGATCGCGACCATTCTGGCGAAGTCCGCCGCTCGGGAGACCTCCCTGCTCGGGTTGCTGGCCGAGGACGCCGTCATCTCCGAGGCGGCCGCAACGCTCAAGCGCGAGATGGTGCTCGCCGCGGGCATGGAGCCGCCGCCGGAGGAGCCCAAGCCGGTCGAGCCGACCACTGCCTCGGAGCCGGCCGCGCGCCGGGTCGTGCCGCAGACGGTCGTGCAGCGACAGTTGGCCAACCCCTTCCTCGCGCCTGACTTCAGCGCCGCTCCGTCGCGGCCGCCGCGCCCGGGCCGCCTGGCCGGCTGGGAGCTGATCCAGCCGCTGCTGCGCTCGTTCGAGCGAGCCTCCGCCTCGGCGACCATGACCTTGCCTGCGCCGACCTCGCTGCAAGCCGCAGGCAATCTGGAGCTGATGCCACACCAGGCCCGGCTCGTCGCCTCGGCCGCGGCCGGGCATCGCACGTTCCTGCTGGCCGACGAGCCCGGACTGGGCAAGACGGCTCAGGCGTTGCTGGCCGCTCGGGCTGCGGACGCCTACCCGCTGCTCGTCGTCGTACCGAATGTCGTGAAGACGAACTGGGCTCGCGAGGCCGGACTGTGGACGCCGCGCAAGAACGCCACGGTCGTTCAGGGCGACGGCGAGACGGTCGACGGTTTCGCCGACATCGTCATCGTGAACTACGAGGTGCTCGACCGCCACGTGGGCTGGCTGGGTGACCTCGGCTTCCGCGGCATGGTGGTCGACGAGGCGCACTTCATCAAGAACAAGAAGTCCCAGCGCTCGCGCAACGTCCTGCAGCTGTCCGACCGGATCCGGACCCGGACTCCGCGTCCGCTGCTGATGGCGCTCACCGGGACGCCGCTGATCAACGACATCGAGGACTTCACCGCGATCTGGGAGTTCCTCGGCTGGATCGACGAGACCGGTCCGCGCGCGGAGCTGATGGAGTCGCTCGAGGAGACCGACCTGACGCCGGCCGATCCCGGCTTCTCGGCGGCGGCACGCGCCTGTGTGATCGACCTCGGCATCGTCCGTCGCCGCAAGGTCGACGTGGCCGCCGACATTCCGGCCCGCCGGATCGCCGATCTGCCGGTCGAGCTCGACGGCGCCGTCGGCCGTTCGATCCGTGCCGCCGAGCGCGAGCTCGCCGACCGTCTCGTCGAGCGGTACCGGACGGCTCTCGAGACCAGGACTTCCGGCACCACCGTGGAGGGCATCGACCACGAGCTCGTCCGGCGGGTGGCCGGCTGGGAGCGCTCCGAGCGGGAGAACACCAAGACCGGCGAGAACGTGTTCAGCCTGGTCCGGCGGATCGGCAAGGCGAAGGCCGGGCTGGCCGCCGACTACGCGGCCCAGCTCGCGCACAGCGTCGGCAAGGTCGTGTTCTTCGCCCGGCACATCGAGGTGATGGACACCGCCGAGGAGCTCTTCACCGAACGCGGCATCAAGTTCTCCTCGATCCGGGGCGACCAGACCGCCCGGAAGCGGCAGCAGAACATCGATGCCTTCGTCAACGATCCTGAGGTTTCGATCGCGGTCTGCTCGCTGCTGACCGCCGGTGTCGGCCTCAACCTCCAGGTCAGCTCGAACGTCGTCCTCGCCGAGCTCTCCTGGACGAACGCCGAGCAGACGCAGGCGATCGACCGGGTCCACCGCATCGGTCAGGACGACCCGGTGACGGCCTGGCGGATCATCGCGGCCCAGACGATCGACACCAAGATCGCCGAGCTGATCGACTCCAAGGCCAGCCTCGCCGCCGTAGCCCTGGACGGCTCCGACGACGACGCCTCGTCCTCGGCCGACATCCAGCTCGAAGCCCTCGTCACCCTGCTCACCAACGCCCTGTCCAGCTAGCCGACCGCCTGGTCAGCCGAGTTCGCGGAGGAACATCGCCACCAGCGCATCGACGTCCTCCGCGACCATCGGCTCACCGGTCATGCCCATCCGGTGCAGCAGCGTGCCGATGGCGACGTCGATGAAGAACAGCACGCGCTGCTCCGACTCCCCCAGAGCCTTCTGCAGCTGATCCAGGTACGGCGCCTGCAGCTGGCTCGACAGGATGTGCCGATGCCCGTGCGGTGTCGCCGCTGTGTGCCCGCGACTTGAGTGGGCTGGCACCGGCGCTCATCGTGATCCCTGCGCTCGACCCGATCGCGGACCAAGGCCGGGCGTACGCCGCCCGCCTGCTTGACGCCGGAACTCCCGCCGAGGTGGCCGAACACCCCGGCGCGGGTCACGCCTTCCTGAGCATGCCAGGGCTGGTACGGCGCCAGGCCCGGGCCGCCCGAGCCCAGATCACGACCTTCCTCAGAGACCACCTCGACGCTGGGTCGTAGGCAGAGCGGGATCGGAAAGCGCTTGCTAGGGTTGGAGGGTGATCTACGAGCTGAATCATGTCGGTGGGCGGGTGCGGGAGCTGGACGCGAGCCTGGCGTTCTACGGCGGACTCGGGGCCGAGGTGGTCGACCGGTTGTTCATGGCCGGCAGCCGGGTCAACCGGGTGCACATCCAGCTCGGGAACGGCTTGGTGGAACTACTCCACCACGAGGTGCCCGATCCGGACGCCGGGTACGGGCTCAACCACGTCGGCTTCATGACCGACGACCTGGATGGGGACTACGCCCGGCTGATCTCACTCGGGTACGGCGAGTTGTCACCGCCGAAGGTCGCCGGCAGCGGCCAAGGCCGGCTCGCGTTCCTCGCTGATCCGAACGGCGTCCGCATCGAGCTCCTGCAACGCTCGGAGGAGTTCCGCGTCCCGCCCATCGCCTCGGCTCATGCACTGTCCTTCGTCGCACTCGATGCACCCGACCTCGATGCGGCCGTCGAGTTCTACGGCACCCACCTGGGCATGGAACGCGTACCGTCGGACGACGCGGTGAGGTTCCGGCTCGGCAACGACGCGATCCTGCTTTCCAGCTCGTTGCCCGAGGCAATCACACCGATCAACCACCTCGGCCTCGGTGCCGCCACTCCCCTGCCGGACAAGCACGACCCGGACGGCAACCGGGTGTCGTTCAGAGCTGCCGCCTGAGTACGTCGGCCAGTAGGTTCAGCGCTACGACCACGCGTTCGCGATCTGGACCTAGCTCATCGAGGAGCTCGGCCTCGCGGGCGAGCTGTAGCGGGAAGAGCTTGTCGACGATGGCTTCACCCTGAGGCGTGAGGCGGACCAGGGCAGCTCGGCGATCGTTCGGACTGGGCTCCCGTCGTACCAGACCGCGCGTCTCGAGCCGGGTCAGGGTCTTGCTCACCGCAGCCCGTGAGTGCCGCATTTGATCGGCGAGCTGGCGCGCGATCGTCGGGCTCGCGTCGTGCCGGAGCCGGATGCAGATGTCCAGCTCCGCGCTGGTCAGCGGGGCGTCGACGTACAGCGGCTCCAGAGCCTCGTCGAGGAGCGCCGCGATCTGCTTCAGCGGCCCGATCACCGCCATCGGCGACGTATCGAGGTCGGGTCGTGCGGCGGACCAGAGATTCTGGACGTGATCGCTCCTCCTTGTACTCACAGTGTGATCCTACCATCATTGTTAACTGGTTGACTATCGGTTACCTTGTTCTCATGGCAGAGACTGTTACCGCCGTACGCCGGCCGCTCGTGCTGATCGTGATCCTGAGCGTTCTGACCGCGGTCGCGCCGTTCGCGATCGACATGTACGTGCCCGGCTTTCCCGAGCTGGGCCAGGAGCTCGGCGCGGCCGAGTCGACCGTGCAGGTGTCGATCAGCGTCTTCCTGATCGGCCTGGTCATCGGTCAGCTGGTGATCGGCCCGATCAGCGACCGGCTCGGCCGGCGCGGGTTGTTGCTGGCCGGTACGACGAGCTTCGCGGTCCTGTCCGTGGCCGTCGCGCTCGCACCCTCGATGCCGCTGCTGATCGCCGGCCGGTTCCTGCAGGGATGCGCCGGCGCCGGTGGGCTGGTCCTGGCGCGCGCCGTACTGACTGATCGTTTCGCCGGGCCGAGGCTGCCGTTCTACTTCTCGATCCAGTCGATGATTCTCGGAGTCGCACCGGTGCTTGGACCGTTGCTCGGTGGGTTGATCGTGACCGCGGGCGGCTGGCGCGCGGTGTTCTGGGTGCTCGCCGGGCTCGGGTGTGTACTGCTCATCGCCGTGTTCTTCGGCGTACCCGAGTCGCTGCCGCCCGAACGACGGGCGACCCAGGGCATCGGGCAGACGTTCCGCGCGATGGGCTCGCTGCTGCGCGGGCCGTCGTTCGCCGGCTACATCCTGACGCTCGGGTTCGCAGCGGCCGCGATGTTCATCTACATCGGCGGATCCAGCTACGTGTTCCAGGACGGCTTCGGGCTGTCGGCCGCGCAGTACGGAATGGTGTTCGCCTCGAACGCCGCGGTCATGCTGGTCGCGAACGTCATCTTCGGCATCGCCTCCAAACGGGTCCCGCCGTCCAGACTGCTGGCCGGGTACATCACGGTCGGCCTGATCGGCGCGGTCGCGCTGGCTGTGCAGGCCACGACCGCACCGACCTTCGCCGGCACCTGGGTCTGCCTGGCGATCGTCATGTTCGGTGTGGGCGGCTCCTTCCCCTCGGTCACCACGATCACGCAGACCATCGGGCGAGCCCGGGCCGGCGCCGCGGGTGCCCTGTCCGGTGGCGGCGCGTACTTCTTCGGGGCGCTGACCAGCCCGCTCGGCGGTGGCACTGTGGGAACGATGGCCCTCTACATGCTGGCAGCGATGGGACTCGCCGCCGTCGCCCTGCTCTTCGCACGCCCCTGGCAACCAGTCGTCGAAAGGACACTCCAGTGAGGTTCACCATGAAGGTGGTGCTGACGCTGGCGAAGCTCAGCGGTCATCCGCTGCGCTTCTCCACCGTCGCGGCACCGGACCACGACCCGGACAGCATCGTGATCGAGCCTAATCCGCTCCTGCAGATCCGCCCGGAGCGCGGCGGCAAGTCGTACCGCGGCATCGCGTACGCCGAGCACTCGAGCAAACTCCGGATGGACATCCTCACCCCCGCCGGACCAGGTCCGCATCCGGTGGTGCTCTACCTGCCGGGCGGCGGTTTCGTGACCGCGCGCCGGCAGATGGCAGCCAAGGCCCGGCGCTACGTGTCGAATGCCGGATTCGTGGTCGCGAGCATCAATTACCGTACGACGACCGCCGGTGCGACCTACCGTGACGGGTTGATGGACGTCGCGACCGCCCTCACCTTCCTGCGGACGCACGCCGCCGAGTACGGGATCGATCCGGACCGAGCGGCGGTGTGGGGTGAGTCGGCCGGTGGATATCTGACCGCGATGGCCGCGACCGAACCGGACAACCGCCTTGATGCCGCCGTCGTCGAGTTCGGGGCCTCGGACCTGTCCCAGCTCGCCGTGGGATTCGATCCGGAGATGGCTGCCGCGATCATCGGACCCGGGTCGGCGATTCCGGCGTACGCCCTCGGGCCCGATCGGTCGTTCGCCGATCATCCCGAGGAGGTCCACCAGGCCGACCCAGCCGCACGAGTCACCGACCAGACTCCGCCGTTCCTGCTGTTCCACGGCGACGACGACCGACTGATCGCACCCAGCCAGACCGCCCACCTCCACCAGGCCCTCCGGGCTGCCGGCGTCGACACCACCCGCTATGTACTCAAGGGCGCCGGCCACGGCGAGCTCTCCGAGAACCCAGAGCCCTGGACCAGCACAGAACTGATCGACCTGATCGTCGCCTTCCTCAAATCCCACCTCCACCAGAAGGTGGGTTAGGCGGTCCAGTTCCAGTTCTGCCGAGAGTAGAGCGGTTTGAGTCCCGCACGGATCAGGTTGTCCAGCGAGGGATTCGTCGTACCAGGAGCGGGTTGGCCGGATTCCGCGATCAGGCGGGTACAGCCGAGCTCGCGGGCCGCGGCGATGCGGGCCGCGATGATCGCGCTCTGGGCTCCGCGGTTGCGGTGGCTCGCCACCGTGGCGCCGGCGTTGACGGACCCGACGGTGCCGTGGACGAACAAGGTGCCCGCGGCAACGATCTGGTCGCCGTCCCAGGCGGCGAAGGGCCGGAACGCCGGGTGCTCGACGGTCGCCGCGACCATGTCGGCCAGGGCGTCCGGCATGCCGAACCCGAGCAGGGTCGCGGTAGCGAACTCGGTCGCCTCGTCCGGACCGACCGGACCGACCCGGAGGTCGGTCTTCGCAGGTGTCTCGATCAGGTCGTCCACCGCACAGGTCAGCTTCACGATCGTGCCGCCCGGCGTCAGGCCGTGCTCCGCGGCGATCGTCGCCCAATCGTCGGGAAGGATCGACGGCGCGGGCTGCACACTGGCGCTCGGCGTGCCCTGGCGACGGTAGAAGTCGAGGACGTCGCCGACCAGCTCACTCGTCAGCTGCGTGTCTGCCGGAAAGCCCAACGCCTTGCACCAGAAGCCACCGGTCGGGTCGTTCAACATCGAGATCGCGATCCCGCCGGCGACTCGCTCGGACGCGATGCCGAGCTTCGCCTTCACCGCGTCGGAGCCTGCGGTTTCGTAGGCGTGCCAGAACTCGGCCTCGGTCTGCTCGACCAGTGTCGACAGTTCTTCGGGGTTCACCGCGTCCTCCGGGCTTGTTGTCAGGGGATCTGGAGCAGGCGCCTGACACCGTAGTCGAAGCGGTGGTCGAACGAGTCGTCGAGCATGGTCTCGAGGCCGACCTTTGCCAACGCCGGATACGCGCCGGTCTCGAGCAGGTCGGGCGCGTTGCCGTGCCGGTTGTCGGTCGGCGTCTGCTCCTCCTGGGTCAGGCCGATGGTGAAGTACACGATCGACCAGCACAGCCGGGCCGCATCCGGCGCCGAGTAGCCGGCCTCCAGCAGACTCCCGACCATGGCCTCGGCCACGCGCAAGGTCTTCCCGGTGCCCGTGAAGGTGCCGGCCACCAACCGCCCGCCGTCGCGGTGCGCGAGCATCGCGGCGCGATAGCGGGTCGCCACGACCTGCACCCGCTCGACCGGATCCGGCGGCAGCTCGTCGACGCCGACCTCGCCGATGATGGTGTCGGCCATCGTGTCGATCAGCGCCTGCTTCGTCTTGACCTGCCAGCTCACCGAGTTGAGATGAGCGCCGAGCGTCCGCGCCACCCCGCGGAGGGAGAGCTTCTCCAAGCCCTCCTGCTCCAGCGTGGTGAACGCGGCGGCGATCACGTCGTCCTGAGTCCAGCGCATCGGATCGTTGCCCCTTTCGGCGACGTGGTTTCGCCTCATCGTACGAATCAGTCGCCGAACGCAGCCTGCGACACCTCGTCCCAGGCTTCCCACTCCGCGATCCGGGCGGCGTACTCGGCCTTGATCACGGTCAACGGCAGCGCACCGAAGAAGATCCGCAGCGGCGGCTCGTCGGCGTCGACCACCGCGAGGATCGCGTCGCAGGTGGCACTCGGGTCGCCGCGCTTGCCCGACGGCCGGCTCATCGCGGCGCGGAAGTCGTCGTACGGCGGGAGCTGCTCGGCATGCACCGCGGACGGTCCGGCCCAGTCGGTCGCGTACCCGGCGGGCTCGACGAGGGTGACCTTGATCCCGAAGCCCTTCACCTCAGCGGCCAGGCTCGCGGTGAATCCCTCCAGGCCGAACTTCGACGCGTGGTAGAGCCCAAGCCCGGGCAGCGCGTACACCCCGGCGATCGACGACACCTGGATGATGTGACCGTTGCCCTGGGCCCGCAGGTGCGGTACGGCGGCCTGGGTGACCCACAGCGGCCCGAGGAGGTTGACGTCGAGCTGGTCCTTGGCCTGTTGCTCGGTCACCTCCTCGACCATGCCGAAGAGTCCGTACCCCGCATTGTTCACCACGACGTCGAGCCGGCCGAAGTGCTCGACGGTCCGGTCGACAGCGGCCGCGACCGCGGCCCGATCCGTGACGTCGACCTGTAGCGGCAGCACGGCATCGCCGTACTTGGTGACCAGGTCGTCGAACGCCCCCGCCGAGCGGCTCACCGCCGCGACTCGATCGCCCCGCTCGAGCGCGGCCTCGGTCCACTCCCGACCGAACCCTTTGGAAGCACCGGTGATGAACCAGATCTTCTCGGACATCAGTTTCTCCTTCTTGTACAGTGACCAAGTCCTGAGTCCAGTAAACTTGGTCAGTGCACAAGAATCAAGGGTCAGCGGTGAACCCGGCCGGTTCTCAGGAAGTGGCTGGGTGGTGGCCGGTGGATTCCAGGTACCAGCCGGTCGCGCGCTGCTGCTCATGCCAGAAGGTGGCATAGCGTCCGTTCGCTGCCAGCAGCTCGTCGTGGCGGCCGAGCTCTACGATCCGGCCCTGGTCAAGGACCGCGATCTGGTCGGCGCCGGTGAGAGTGGTCAGGCGGTGCGCGATCACAAGGACGGTCCGGTCGGCGCGGAGCTCGGCCAGCGCCGCAGTCACCGCGGCCTCGTTCTCCGCGTCGAGCGACGAGGTCGCCTCGTCGAGCAAGGCGATCGGCGCGGCCTTGCAGAGTGCGCGAGCAATCGCGACTCGTTGCCTTTCGCCACCGGACAGCAGCCGACCGCCCTCCCCCACCCGGGTCTGCCAGCCGTCGGGCAGACGCTCGATGATCGAGTCCACTTGGGCGCGCCGGGCGGCGTCGTGTACCTGCTCGGGCGTCGCGTCCGGGTTCCCGAACCGGATGTTCTCCTCGATCGTCGCGTCCATCAGATACACGTTCTGGAACACCATCGCGACGTTCGCACTCAGGTTGGCGCTGCCGAGTTCGCGCACGTCGACACCGCCGATCCGGATCGCGCCCGACTCCACGTCGAAGAACCGGCCGATGAGCTTGGCCGCCGTGGTCTTGCCGGCACCGGAGCTGCCGACGAGTGCGGTCGTCGTACCCGCTGGGATCTGCAGGCTCACACCGTCGAGCACGCGACGGCCGGACGGGTAACCGAAGGCCACTTCAGCCAGCTCGATCGACGATCCGTCCGGATCCACCGGCGAGCTCGGCTCGGCCAGGGGCGCGGTCTCGAGTACGTCGCTGATCCGCTGGGCAGAACCCCGACCGGCTCGCAGCGCGGTCGCGACCCCGGCCACAATGTCGAACGGCCGGAGCAGACTGATGCCCAGGACAACGAGTGCGATCATCCGCGGGACGGTCAGGCCACCATGGCCGAGCAACAGCAAACCACTCAACAGTACGCAGGTGAACGCGAGCTGGATCGACAGCTGACCCAAGTACTGACTGGGTAGCGCGGCCAGAACTCCACGCCGCGCTGCCGTGTGCTGATCCGTCAGCGCGTCATCGAGGAGTTGCTTGCCGGTGTTCAGTCGCCCGGCGGACCTCAGCACCGGCTGTGCCGCCGCGAACTCGACCAAGCGGGCACCAGCCTCGGCCGAGGCAACAGCATCGGCTGCGTCCGCGCGATCGGTGAGTCGTCGCGCAACCGCGAAGACCAGGAGCACCAGTGGAGCGCAGACACCCGCGGCCAAGGCGATGCGCCAATCGGCGATCACGAGGAAGACCAGGACCGTCACCGGCGTGAGAACAGCACCGAGCAAGGCCTGCGCCAGGAACACGCTGCCGACGACCCGACCGACATCCCCACTGATCAGCCGCGGCACACTGCCCGACCGGTCTGTGTCGAACCAGCCCAACGGCAACTGGACCAGATGGTCCTCCAACCGCTGGTAAAGACTGCGCCGCCACTCGGAGGCGAGCCGCAACGCGCGCATTCCCATGTCGTACTGGGCGATCCAGCCGATCACGACGACACCGGCGAGCGGGATCAACCACCAGGCAGCCGCCCGCGTGTCTCCACTCAGGAGCTCGATCAACAGGCGAGCAAAGAGTCCGAAGACCGCGCCCTCACTGATCGCGTAGATCGTGGTGGAGATCAGGTACCGCAGGACCAGCGGTCGTTGACCACGGTCGACCAGCCCGAGGAGTCCGGTGATCATGCGACGGCATCTCCTTGCTGAGCACGCCACAGAGCGGCGTACCGGCCGTTGGTGGCGAGCAGGTCCGGATGCGTGCCGCGTTCGACGATGTGGCCGTCGTCCAGCACCAGGATCTGGTCGGCCCGCGTCACCGTGTTCAGGCGATGGGCGACCACGAGCAACGTACGCCCAGCGGCCAGCCGCGCGAGCGCATCCTGGACGGCGGCCTCGGACTCGGGATCCGCGTACGCCGTCGCCTCGTCCAGTACGACGACAGGAGTATCGGCCAGCAAGGTCCTGGCGATCGAGAGCCGCTGCTGCTCACCGCCCGACAGCACCGCGTCGTCCCCGATCACGGAGTCGTAGCCGCGCGGTAGCCGGAGAATCCGGTCATGGATCGAGGCTGCCTGGGCCGCGGCGCGAATCTGGTCGTCGGTCGCATCCGGTGCGGCCATCGCGATCGTCTCCCGGATCGTTGTCCGCAGCAACGTCGTCTCCTGGAACAGGAAGCCCACCGTGCGATACAGATCGCCCGGACTGATTCGGCGAAGGTCGGTCTCGCCCAGCCTGATCGCCCCGGAGGTCGGATCGTCGAAGCGGGCGAGCAGGGTCGCGAGGGTCGATTTGCCAGCTCCTGACGGGCCGACCAAGGCAGTCACAGTGCCGGGCTGCAGAGTGGCGTCGATGTCGTGCAGTACCTGGCGTTCGGAGGTGTAGCCGAAGGACACCTGGTCGAAGGAGACCACCAGGGGGTCCTGCGGGGTCTCGGATTCCGCATCGGTGACTCGCGGTTCGGTGGGTTCGGTGAGCAGTTCGTCGAGGCGTTCCGCCGCGGCCGTGGCCCGCCGGCGTTGATCGCGGGCCGCATAGATCGGGCTCAGTTGCTCGAACAGCCCAATCCCCAGCAAAACAAAGGCGATCACGTCCGGCGGCCGCGTCCAGCCCGCCGCCACGAACGCCGTACCAGCGGCGGCCAGCACTAGGACCACCGTCGCCGGTGCGACCGTGGCGCGAGTCAGGCTGCGCCCCCGGACGAAGATGGCCTGCGCTTCTTCGTCTGCCTCGATGTACGCCGTCGCCGCGCGGGAGAAGCGTGATGACTGTCCGACCTGGCGGTACGCCTTGACGACATCGATCGCCTGGGTCAGCTCGACCGTCGCCGCGGACAGCTCACGGTTCGCGGCCGCGACGCGCGCCATCGGGCTCGAACTGCGTGCTGCCAGCCGCATCCGGATCGCCTGGGCCGCTCCCGTCACGGCAACCGTCAACAACGCCAGCCGCCAGTCGATCCAGAACAGATACACCACGATCACCGCCGGGCCGGCGACCGCAGAGGCGAGGTCTCCGCGAGCGTGCGCGACCGCGTGATGCAGCGAGGCCACATCGTCCTGGACGAGGCTTGTCACCCGGCCGGAGGCACCACCGGAGAACCAGCGCAGCGGCAGCGCCGCCAGATGGTCGGCCAGCCGACGACGCAACGCCAGCGCGAGGTCGGCGTCGGCGAGGTGGCTGATGGCGCCGGCCGCGGCGTACAGGATGACTCTGGCGGCGACGAGACCGACCGCGAGCCAGGCCAACGGCCAGACTGACGCGGTCGGGTCCACCAACAGTCGGCGCGCGATCTCGACCACCGCCACCGCCGGCGTGATCGACAGCACGGTCGCCAGCGTCTGCAGTACGGCGGCAGTCGTCGCGCGAGTGCGGACCGGCCGTTGTAACGCAGCCAGCGGCCGCTCGACAGACGTTCGCACAGCTCTAGATCGCGGCGACCGAGCTCCGGCCGGCGCCCAGGTAGGCGGCATGGCGGATCGCGTCCACGACGTACGCCGGAACCTTCAGACCCTGTCGTTGGGCCCAGAGCAACTCGCCTTCGACGCGTCCGATCTGCTCGGCGTAGTGCAGCAACCCGGCGTCGCCTTCCCCGTCCTGACCAGTGATCCCGAGACGCTCCATCACGACACCGAAGTCACCGCGCTGCTGCTCGTTGTACGCACCGACCGGCTCGAACGAGAACCGGCGGATCGTCCTGGTCAGCCACTTCTGCCACGCCGCCAGCTCTTCCCACAGGCCCTGGGCAGCGATCTTGTAATACGCGAAATGTCCCGGCTCCTGCCGGCGGATCGGCCCGACGATCGTCGCCGCCACCGCCTTCTCCCCGAGTTGCAGCAGACCCTTGTGCAGCTTGTTGTAGGCGAGGATGGCCGACTGCTCGGTCGCGACCCCGGTCAGGTAGTAGAGCATCCGGGTCACGTCCTGCACCGCGGCCGACTTCCCCAGCGCGCCGAGAATCCGCATCCGGACATCGATGTGGGTGAGGTTCAGCGTCGACGACGGCAAGCCGATCAGCGACTGCAGCTTGTCCAGGATCAGGCCGTGATGGGTCTCCTGCGGCAGCCACACATCGGCGTAGAAGTGCTTGTCGACGGGCGGCGGATCGGGCAGCAGCAGGTTCAACTCGAGCACGTTCCGCTCGACCTCGAGCTCGACCCGCGACATGTACGCGAGCACCGGCCCGAACTTCTCGGCCAGCAGCTTGGGACGGGTCATCGTGTAGTCGGCGCTGCCCAACGGAATCGGCGGATGCTCCTCCGCCAACTTGTCCACGTGGTCGGCCAGCCGGCCCTCGACAGTCGCTCCCCGCCGAACGCGCGCGGCCCGCCGCCGCAACCACTCACCTACAGCAGTCACGCTCCCACACCCCCATCAGCCCATCGACGTACAGGCACAGCAATCGATTCCAAGTAAGGTCCACCTTACCGGCAGCGATTAACGATGTAATGGCCTGCCAATGGACAGATTGGTCCGATCTGCCGACGGCCCGTGGTGGCCCAACTCGCGCGACACGCAGGACCGAACACCCCGCGTGACGAATCCGGCCAAAATTGAGCTGAGAGTTGGGTTCTGAGCGGAGGATGCCCGTGATCCCGGACAGCACGACCTCTGATCGGCCCGCGGCGGCACGCATCCTGGCCGAGGTCGCAACCGCATTTCGCGTTGCGGATCTCACACCCTTTTTCCCGCCGGTACGGCGAATTGTGCCCGAACCGACTCCGATGATCCCTGCACCCGGTAGCCACCTGACCGTCGCGCAACTCGACTACCTCCGGTCGGAAATGCGGCCCTGCGGTCCGGAGCTGGTGGCGAGTGCAACTGAGAAGGTGATGTGGCACGACAGCGACGACGTTCTCAACGTCGCGCACTGTGGACCATCCGGCGCAGTCATACCCGTGGTTGCGCGTGAGGTGACGCTGGTGCTTCGCCGAGCTCTCGCCGCGGACACCGCCGTACACACAGCTGTTGCCGCACTGTCCGATCAGGACCGGGCCACGATGGCGGCGACGACCACTGATCGCGATCCGATCGAGATCCTGAACGTCGGGTTCGAGACGACCGCGCGGGCCTTGGTGCAACACGCGTACGTGGCCACGCCGTACGCGACGCCTGCGGAGTTTGCCCGCGGGCTACGTGACTCCGGTGTCTTCGCGGTGGTGGCGAACACGTGGTTCTGGGGTCTGCAATCGTCGACATTCCGGCGCGGGATGCTTCCAGTCGTGCTGGAAGGACGACCCGACGGCACACTGCGCTACACCAGCGAGTCCTCCGCGATGCTGCGCGCGATGAAGGACGCCACGATCGCTCGGGCCCACACGAGCGGCATCCCGGTCCGGTACGCCGCAATCGCCGAGCTGCCTCGCTGTTTGGCCAATATGTCCGTTCAAGGCGTGACCGTGCTTCCCCGCCTGGTCGACGCCTTTGTCGAAACGTTTGTTCGCCTGCTCGACGTCGTACCCGTTGGAATGGAGACCACGATGAGTGAAGTGTTCGAAGTGCCGGATATGACCTGCTCGCACTGCACCGACACGATCACCTCGGTGCTGGCGTCCGAGGGCGTGGCGGTGTCCGAGATCGACCTGACCACCAAGAAGGTCGTCGCCGCGTTCCCGACCACCGCCGTCCGCGACCGCTGCTTCACCGCGATCCGCGACCGCGGCTATACGGTGGTGCCGACCTAAGCCGGTGCGTACTCCTTCAGGATCGCCATGAAGGCGCGCCGTCAGGCCGGCCGGAACCGCTGCTCCATGGAGTCGAGGAAGCGCTCGACGCTGCGGTAGGTGGCGGAGGTGTAGGCACCGACACTTCGCTCGGCCACCAGAGCGTCGCGCATCGCGTCGACATAGCGGCGCTGGACGACGATCGACTGTTCGATCACGTCCGGTTTCGCCTGGCTCACCTGCTGACTCCCGGAGACGATCCTCGGCACGATCTGCTTCATCGTGCTGACGACCTCCGGATCAAGCGGTACGCCGTCGACGGTCTGCTCCTCCAACGGCCCGAGCGTGTCGATCGCCGTCTTGCCAACCTCCCGCAGCAGCGCCTGAACGGAGTCCCGGCGCTCGCTCGCGTCCTCCGAGCTGAAGTTCATCCGGGCGATCACTGCGGGCAGACTCAATCCGAACATCACCAGAGTGACCAGCGCGACGAGGAACGCCGCGAGCACCACGGTGTCGCGGTGTGGCGTGCCGGCCGGGATGGTCTGAGCGGCCGCGACCGTGACAACCCCGCGCATGCCGGCCCAGGCCAGCACCAGGATGCCCCGCCCGGTGATCGGCTCGCGTTCCTCGAAGTCCACGTCAGCCTTGCCGCGCGCGAGCCGCTTCCGGGCCCAACTCAGCCGACTCTCCTCGCGCGCGCCGTCCGGCGTGATCGCGTCCAGCTTCTCCTCGTACTGACTCAGCTTGGCCCTGACCTGGTCACCGCGATCGCTCGGACCGAAACGAGCCTGCAGCGCGGTCCAGGCGAACCCGAGGAACCGCAGGGCAATCAGCAGCCCTACGACCAACAGCACCAGGAGCGTGATCTCCCCGATCGTCGTCTCCGCTCGCGCATCGTTGACGAGCTCCGGCAGCTGATACCCCATCGCCAGGAAGACGCCGCTCTCGAGGATGAAACTGATCGTCGTCCAGGTCGTGGCCTGGGTCTGTCGATCCCGCGCGCTGAACTTCCGGCTGCCCAGCGCACCGGTCAGGAGCCCGGCGATGACCACGGCGAGAACGCCGGAAGCACCCGCCTCCTCGGCCGGGAAGTAGGCGAGGAACGGCACCGCGAACGAGATCGTCGTGTTCAACACCGGATCGTCCAGCCGCTGCCGCAGCACTGCCGTCAACCACCCCACGACGGCCCCGATGACGCCGGCGCCGACGACCGCCCAGAGGAAGTCGAGGATCGTGCCGACGAGGCTGAAGTCGGCCGTGAGAGCGACGGCGGCGACAGCGGTCCGGAGCACAACGAGCGCGGACGCGTCGTTGATGAGGCTCTCCCCTTCGAGCACCGTCATCAAGCGAGGTGGCAGCCCGACGCGGTGACCGATCGCGGTCGCCGCGACGGCGTCGGTCGGACTCACCACCGCCCCGAGCGCCACGGCCAGGGCGAACGAGATACTCGGGAACGCCGCATGCACGATCGCCCCGATCGCCAGCGCCGAGACGATGACCATCACGAACGACAACCACGAGATCAGCGCGAAGTTCCGTCGTACGTCGAGAACGGGTAGCTGGACCGCGGACGAGTACAGCAGCGGCGGCAGCACGCCCGCGAGGATGATCTCGGGCTCGATGTGGATCGCCGGCGTACTCGGCAGGTAGCTCGCACCGATGCCCAGGGCAACCAAGAGCAACGGTGCCGCGACCCCGGTCCGGCGGGCGAAGACCGAGGCCGCGATCATGATCGCGAGTCCCGCACCGGCCACGACGAGAAACTGATGATGCTCCACGCAACGATACTCTCGGTCAGAATATTGCTGAGAGCAACAAGGTCATCGCCAGGCCCATGATCGAGATGACGGTTTCCATCACCGACCAGGTCTTGATGGTCTCGCCGACGGTCATGCCGAAGTACTCCTTGACCAGCCAGAACCCGGCGTCGTTGACGTGCGAGAAGAAGAGCGACCCGGCACCGATGGCCAGCACGATCAGTGCGACCTGGGTGGTGTTCTCACCGACGGCCAGCGGCGCCACGATGCCCGCCGCAGTCACGGTCGCGACGGTCGCCGAGCCCGTGGCCAGGCGGATCAGCACCGCAACGATCCAGCCGAGCATGAGAGCCGAGAGGTTCGCGGCGATGGCGATCTTCGCGATCGCCGTGCCCGTTCCGCCGTCGACCAGGATCTGCTTGAACCCACCACCGGCGCCGACGATCATCATCACGCCCGAGATCGGCAGCAGGCTCGCGCCGATCTTCTTGCTGAGCACGGGAACCGTGAAGCCGACCGCCGTACCGAAGGTGTACATCGCGAGGAGTACCGCGAGCAGCAGCGCGACCACCGGGTCACCGATGAACGCCAGCACCGGGTACAGCGCCGCGTCCTTGCTCATCCAGACGTCCGCGGCGGCCTTGATCAGCATCAGCACCACGGGACTCAGCACGGTGATGAGAGTCCAGGCGAAGCTAGGCGTCCGCGTCCGCTGTGCGTCGCCGTCCTCGGGTGCCTCGTCGTCGGCCCCGCCCGTGACCTGCAGCGCCGTCCCGGATGCGCCGATCGGGACCCACTTCGCGGCCAGCCTCCCGAACAGCGGACCGGCAACGATGACGGTCGGGACCGCCACGAGCAGACCCAGCGCGAGCGTGATGCCCACGTTGCCGTGCAGTACGCCGATCGCCGCGAGCGGACCCGGGTGCGGTGGCACGAAACCGTGGAGTACCGAAAGGCCCGCGAGGGCGGGGATGCCGAGCAGCATCGCCTTCGCGCCGGATCGCCGGACGGCGAGCACGACGACCGGGATCAGCAGCACCAGCCCGATCTCGAAGAACATCGGGATACCGATGATGAAGGCAACCAACGCCATCTTCCACGGGAGCGTGACGCTCCTGCCCTTCAGCAGCGTCTCGACCACCTGGTCGGCGCCGCCGGAGTCGGCCAGCAGCTTCCCGATCATCGCCCCGAGCGCGATCAGGACGCCGACGTACCCGAGCACGCTGCCGACGCCGTTCTCGTACGACTTGGTGACGCCGCCGGCGTCGATCCCGGACGCGAGGCCGACGAACAGCGCGCCGATCGTCAGCGCGAGGAACGCGTGCACCTTGAACGCCACGATCAGCGCGACGATCACCGCGATCCCGATCACGGCGACGATCAGTACGCGCGTGTCATGCCCGTTCCAGGGCGCGTTCACATCATCCGCAGTGGCGGCCGCCGGTACCGCGGCCAGCCGACTGATGCCATCTCCGAAGCTCACGACCGCACCGCCTCCCGGACGCACGTCGGACCCACAACCAGTCAGGCGCCCTAGACCCGCAGTTTCCCACCACCCCAGCCGGCAAACGACAGCGGCACGCCGCCGCTAGCTCGCGCGTGGGGTCAGGCGAAGCAGGCTCCAGTCGTGGCGGGCGTCGATGATCCGGCAGACGACGTAGATGGTGAACGAGATCGTGGTCACGTACGGGCTGATCGGCAAGCTGCCGCCGAGCGCCAGCAGGATCCCTCCGACCAGCGAAACAGTGGCGAAGAGGACGCTCAGCACCGGCACGAGCCAGGGCGAGGTCGCGACCCGGAGGGCGGCGGCCGCGGGGGTGACCACGATGCTGAGCACCAGCAACGCACCGACGATCTGGACTGAGATGGCGACGGCCAGGCCGAGCAACACCATGAACACCAGGGACAGCAGCCGAACCGGCACACCGCGGGCGGCAGCCTGATCCGGGTCAGAGCTTGCGAACATGAGCGGCCGCCAGACGATCAGCAAACCGATCAGCACGACGATGCCGGTGCCGATCAGCCACGACAGTTGCGGGGTGTCCACGGCAACGATCTGCCCGGTCAGCAGGCCGAACTTGTTCGCCGCGCGGCCCTTGTACAGGGCCAGGAACAGCACGCCGAGGCCGAGCCCGAACGGCATCAGCACCCCGATGATCGAGTTCCGGTCGCGCGCCCGGCTGCCCAGGACGCCGATCAGCATCGCGGCAAGGATCGAGCCGAGCAACGAGCCGGCGACCACGTTGACGCCGAGCAGCAACGCGCCCGACGCGCCCGCGAACGAGAGCTCGCTGATGCCGTGGACGGCGAACGGCAGGTCCCGCATCATCACGAACACCCCGATCAGACCGCCGACGACGCCGAGTACGACGCCGGCGATGATCGAGTTGTGGACGAGCGCCACCAGTTCGCCGTAGTTGGCGAAGTTGAAGATCTCGTGCCAGGTATCCATCGTCACCCCGCTCGCAGCGCCGGCGCGTGATGCGCATCCGACCAATCAGGGACGCCTGCCACCAGGACCCGGCCGCCGGAGTGGATGACCTCGACCGGGGACTGGTAGAGCTCGCTCAACATCGACGAGGTCATCACCTCGTCGACCGTGCCGATCCGGAAGTGCCCGCCGGCCAGGTAGAGCACGCGATCGACGTACGGCAGGACGGGATTGATGTCGTGCGTGACGAAGACGACCGCCGTGGCATGCGTACGGCGACGCTGGTCGACGAGACCGGAGATCGTGCGCTGGCTGTTGAGGTCGAGCGACAAGAGCGGCTCGTCGCACAGCAGCAGCCTCGGGTCCGACACCAGCGCCTGCGCGATGCGAACCCGCTGCTGCTCGCCGCCGGACAACAGTCCGATCGGCCGGTCGGCGTACTCCAGTGCACCGACCGAGTCGAGCACCTCGTCGATCTGGCGACGTCGAGCCCGGTCCGGTCGCCCGATCCCCCAGCGATGGCCGTCCAGCCCTTGCCCCACGACGTCCCGAGCCCGCAGTGGGGTCTGGCTGTCGATCCGCCGGTGCTGCGGGACGTATCCGATCTCCGTACTCCCGCGGTGTGGAGGCTCGCCGACGACCCGCGCGCTGCCCGACATCAACGGATGCAGGCCGAGGACCGCCTTCAGCAGACTGGTCTTACCCGAACCGTTGGCGCCGAGGACCGCGAGGAACTCGCCGGCCCGCAGGTCCATCGTCAGGCCGCCCCACAACCGGTGCTTCCCGTAGCCGAATGCTGCGTCATCGAACCGCAGCACCGACTCTGGCCTCTTCATCTGATTCAGCATGGTGACCTCAGGACAGCGCCGAACGGATCGCATCGAGGTTGCCGGTCATCCAGCTCAGGTAGTCCTTGCCGGCCGGTAGCGTCTCGGTGACAGGGACGACGGCGATGCTGTTCGCCTTGGCCGCGGCCAAGACCTTCTCGGTCTCCGGGCCGGAGGTCTGCTCGTTGTAGGCGAGGAGCTTGACCTGCTTCCCGCTGAACAACCCGAGCGTCTGCTGCAACACGGCCGCCGGGACGTCGGTGCCCTCTTCGATCGCCTCGCTGAACTCCGCCGGCGTCTTGTTCACCAGTCCGCAGGCCGTGAGCAGATACACGGGGACCGGCTCGGTGATCGCGGCACCGGCGCCGTTGGCGGACGCCTTGATCGAAGCCTCAGTGGCCTCCAGTTGCTTCACCTTCGCGTTGAACGCCGTCGCGTTCGCCATGTACGTCGAGGCATTGGCCGCGTCGACTCCGGACAGCGTGGTCGCGAGCTGGGTGACCAGCTTCTGCACGGACGGGAAGTCGTACCAGACGTGCTCGTTGAGCTCACCGCCCACCGGAGCCGTATGGCCGGAGATGTCGACCACGTTCAGCACCTTGGCCGACGTGTTGCCGGCCGACTTCAGCATCTTGTCCATGAAGTCGTCATAGCCGCCGCCGTTCTCGATCACGACCTGGGCCTTCGACAACGACAGTTGCGTCTGGGTGTTCGCCTCGTACGAGTGCGGGTCCTGATCGGGGTCCGAGATGATCGACGTCACGTCGACCCGCTCCCCCGCGATCTGCTTCACGATGTCGCCGTACACATTGGTCGACGCCACCACCTGGACCCGGTTCGCCGACACCGGCGACGTGCCGGAATTGTCCCCGGAATTCGCACCGTCAGAGGACGATCCGCAGGCGGCCACCAGCACCAACACGACCGCACCGGCCACCGTCCCAACCACTCCACGCAGCCTCACAACACACCCGTCCCTAGCCCTCACGGCAAATCGATAATGAAAACCATTCCGGGTTAACCCTAACACCGATCCAGGACCGTGCTATCTTTTATCTATCCAGATAAAAATTGATCCGCTCAGATAAAGGACCTGACCGTGAGTCTCTCCGGAACTCTCGCTGTCGCGATGCTCACCGCGCTGACCGGCGTGCCCGCGGTCCCGTCAGCCGATCCTGTGGTGCACACGGAATCGGGAAGCGTCCGTGGCCAAGCACTGCACGGATACCGCTCGTACCAAGGCATTCCGTACGCCGCAGCACCCGTCGGTGAGCTGCGCTGGAAGGCACCGCAACCGGCGCGGCCGTGGCAGGGCGTCCGGGATGCGACCAAGCCGGGCGCCCGATGTGCTCAAAACGCCAGCCCATCAAGCGGTACGGCGGGATCGGCCAGCGAGGACTGCCTGTTTCTGAACGTGACAGCGCCGACTGGCCGAGACCTCCCCGTCCTCGTCTACGTCCACGGCGGTGGTCTGACCACCGGAGCCGGCAGCGACCTGTCCGCCCGCCGCCTCGCCGTCGAGGGTCACGCGGTCGTGGTGACGCTGAACTATCGGCTCGGTGTCTTCGGCTACTTCGGCGCACCCGGACTGGCCGGATCGGGGACCTTCGGGTTGCAGGACCAGCAGGCCGCGCTGCGTTGGGTCCAGCGCAACATCCGCGCCTTCGGCGGCGATCCACGTCGTACGACGCTCTTCGGAGAATCCGGTGGCGGTGACAGCGTCTGCGGTCAGCTCGTGTCGCCGACCGCGCGGGGTCTGTTCAGCCGCGTGATGATCCAGACCGGTACCTGCAGTACGGCGAATCCCGTCGATGCGCTGTTCCCGGGCGCCGGAGCCAAGGTCGCCTCCTGGCAACCGGTCCGCACTGTCGAGGCATCCGGTGCCATGGTCGGCGCCAAGCTCGGCTGCCCGGCCGCGGCGATGGACTGTCTGCGCAAGCTCCCGGTGGCCACGCTGCTGTCCGATCCGGCGGTGGCGTCGGTCTACTGGAGTCCGGCGTACCAGACGGCCACGCTGCCCGAGCATCCCGCCGCGGCCGTTGCCGCCGGCCACTATCCACGGATTCCGGTGCTGATCGGCACCACGAAGGACGAGGGCACTCTGCTGGTCGCGCTCGCCGGTGGGCCTCAGGACCTGGCGGCGTACCGGGCGTTGCTCGAGCGAGCCTTCGGGGAACGTGCCGGCGAAGTGGCGCGGGCGTATCCGGGCGTCGATCCGGCCGCGACGTGGGCAGCCGTGGTTGGCGATCGTGGGTACGTGTGCCCGAATCAGGAGACTGAGCGGGCACTGGATCGCCGGGTTCCGACGTACGCCTATGAGTTCGCCGACGAGCAGGCGCCGCTGATCTTCAACGTCAGGTCGGCCTTCCCACTGGGCGCTTACCACGCGTCGGACGTCCCGTATCTGTGGGACGACCCGAAGGGTTCGCCTGCGTTCGACCTGTCCCGACCACAGCAGGAGTTGTCCGACACGATGATCGACTACCTGGCTCGATTCGCCGCGACGGGCGATCCGAATGGCTTCACGACGCCGTACTGGCCGAGGGGCTCGACGCCGCAGGTGCTGGCACCTGGTCGGGTCGGACCTGCCGACACCTCGGCCGAACATCATTGCGACCTGTGGCGGAGGATCGGATGACCGAGCAACGAACCGTGACCAACCTGGCTCGGCGGGCGCAGATCGTGCGGGCCGCGATCGAGGTGCTGGCGGAGTCCGGGTACGCCGGGGCGTCGTTCGCTCGGATCACGCAGCACGCCGGGCTGAGCAGTCCGCGGATGGTGTCGTACCACTTCCGGGACAAGGACGAACTCTTCCAGCAGGTGCTGATCGAGGTGTTCACCGCTGGTGCGCAGGCGATCCAGTCACGGCTCGACCAGGAGACCACACCCCGCGGCAAGCTCGTCGGTTACCTCGAGGCCAACCTGCGCTTCCTGTACGACCATCCCCAGGAGGTCGCGGCCCTGACGGCGATCGGGCCGTACATGCGGAGACCGACCGGTGAGCAGTACGACCAGCAATCGTCGCGCGAAGTCAGCGTGAGCGACCTCGAGCGCACCCTGGCCGCGGGCCAGGAATCCGGTGACTTCCGCGACTTCGACGTCCGCTCGATGGCCATCGCCATCCGTGGTGCGGTCGACGCCGCGCCCGCCCAGTTCCACGGCTCATCACCCCTGGGCCTCGACACCTACACGCAAGAACTCGTTGCCCTGTTCACAACCCGAATCTGCACGGAGGAGAGATGACGCGCCGCCCGCTGTTCCTCGAGCTCCTACTCCCCCTGATCGTCTTCTACGGCCTGCGCCTGGCCGGCACCAGCCAGTTCGTGGCTCTCCTCGCGGGCGCGCTCGTGACCGCCGCAGCCACTGTGGTTCACGTGATCCGCGAGCGCCGCGTCGGCGGCATCCAGTTGTTCGTCCTCGGCACGATGGTCGTGACGGTCGCCGTCTCGTTCATCAGCGGCAACCCTCGCGTGCTGCTGATCCGCAACGGCTGGGGAACGGCCGCGCTGGGCATCTGGTGTCTGCTCAGTCTCGCGGCCCGCAGGCCGTTCCTTTACGAGGGCGGCCGGTTGATCCTCCCGCCGGAGAAGGCAGAGCAGTGGGCGCAGAACTGGGAATCCCACGAGGTCTTCCGCAACGTTCTCCGGACCTGCACCGCGGTCTGGGGCGTTGCGTTCCTCGTCGACGCGGCGGTCCGGGTGGTGATGGCCGCAACCCTGCCGATCGACGTCGTACCGCTTCTCGATGACGTTCTGCTCGTTGTCACGCTCGTGGCGCTCGTCGTCTTTCAGCGGACCTATGCACGCTCGCGGTTGCATCGCGACGGGCTGCGGCTTCGGGGGGTTCGGGTCGTCTCGGTGTGAGATGTTGAGGCCATGACCATCGACGTTCGTCCGGCGGCGGTGTTTGAGGATGTTCGGGCGGTGATCGGGCCGAAGGCGCCGACGGCGACGGTGTGCTGGTGCCTGAGTCACCGGATTCCGTCGAAGGAGAACAACGCCCTGCACGGAACCGCTCGGGGTGAGTACGTGGCCGAGTTGTGTCGTGGTGTCCCGGCGCCCGGGGTCCTCGCGTACGACGGCGACACACCGGTTGGGTGGGCGGGGATCGCGCCACGATCGGCGACGACGTACGAGCGCAGCCGGCAGATCCCACACCTCGACGACCTGCCGGTGTGGTCCCTGTGGTGCATCCGGGTGCGGCCGGGCCACCGCGGTCAGGGGATTTCGCAGACGCTCATCACCGGTGCCGTCGAGTTCGCCCGCGTGAACGGCGCCCCGGTCGTCGAGGCCTATCCGATCGACAACGGTGACACGAAGGTCGATCTCACCATGGCGTACGCCGGGATCCGCAAGAACTTCGAGCGCGCCGGCTTCACCAAGGCCGCCGACACCACCTCCAGGCTCGCCAACCTCCCCCGGATCCTGATGCGCCTGGACCTGCAGAGTGACTGACATCCTCCTGATCGGGGCCGGGCGGATCGGCATGCCGATCGTTCGGCGTCTCGTCCGCGCCGGGCACACAGTCCGCGTGTACGACGCTCGCCCCGAGCTCCAGGCCGCCGTCCTCGCTACCGGTGCGACCTGGACCGACAAGCCGGGTAGCGCCGAGGTGGTCTTCACCGTCCTGCCCGGAAGTCCGGAGTTGCGGTCGGTGATGCTGTCGCCGGACGGCCTGCTCGAACGGCTCGAATCCGGGACCACCTGGGTCGATCTGACCAGCGCCTCGCCTGCACTTGGCGAAGAGCTCGCGGAGGCAGCACGTCGCAGCCAAGTCGCGTACGTCGAAGCACCAGTCGGCGGCGGGGTGCCGGCCGCTGAGGCGGGCCAGCTCACGCTGTACGTCGGCGGCGAGCCGGCCGCGATCGAACGAGTCCAACCCGTGCTCGAGGCGTTCACCGCGAAGCTCCATCGCACCGGTCCGTCCGGGACTGGCTATCTGACCAAGCTGCTCGTCAACCTGCTGTGGTTCACGCAGGCGACCGCGGTGGGCGAGGCCCTGTTGCTCGGGCAGTCCGCCGGCCTGGATCCATCGTACCTGCGCGAAGTCCTGCTGGACGGTCCGGCGGCATCGGCCTTCATCGCCGACACCGTTCCGAGCCTGCTGGCCGGCGACTACCTGCCGACGTTCGGCCTGGATCGCATCGTCGAGGAACTCGAATCAATGGAGTCCTTTGCCCGCCATCAGCACACGCCGGCGGACCTGATCGCCCAAGTGACTGCCCAGCACCGGGCCGCCCTCGCCCACTTCGGCCCCGCGAACGGCGAACTCCTCGCGATCGCCCAGCTGGAGCAGCTGGCCGGCCGGGCGATCAGAGGGCTGGGGTCATAAGGGCGAGCATCGTGGCCATCCCGGCGCAGGTCAGGCAGTGGCAGCCGCCGAGGATTCGGTGGCCGGGGGTCTGGATCAGTCGGACCAGCCACCACCCGGCCGAGATGATCAGCAGGCCGACCGCCACCCAGCTCAGCATCGCGGTCCACGCCTGGATGCCGACCAGATCGCTGAGCGACACAGCGCCGTGGTCCATGCCCGCCATATCCATCTCCATGCCCGCCATCCCCCCGCCGGACGACATCAGGATCGGCATCGCGGCGAGCATCCACACCATGCCCAGGTTCATCGCGCCATGCACGAGCGCTCCCGCGCGGGCCGTCACGGTGACCGAACCGGCCAGGTGGTAGAGGAAAACCACCGCGAACCCACCGAAGATCGCCATCTGGATCCAGCGCGCCTGACCGGCCGACGGCCACCACAGCATCACGACCATCGCCGGGCCCATCACGACGTGGCTCACGTCGACCAGGGTCTCCATGGGCGGCCGCCGTACCGTCATCAGCCGCCACAGGCAATACAGTCCCGTTGCCGAGAAGACCACAGTCAGCGCAACGGACATCGCAGCGAAGATCCTTCCTGACGACCTGCAGAGATGAGGCATACCGACCGTGCCGTCGGTCTAACTCTGACCGGGTTCGCGAAGTTCCGCCAACCGGGAACTGGTGTCGGCACTCGTTCGTAGTCACCGGTTGGGGGTACGTGGCAACCAATCGGTCAGGAGTGCTGTGAGTTCGACGCGCCACCGGCGGTGGCTGATCGGGTACGTCGTTCTGCTCGGCGCACTCGCGATCGCCGTTCCCCTCGTCGCCACCGGGGCGATGGGACCCGATAGCTACCTGCGGATCGCCCGCGACGATCCGGGCCGGCTGACCGGATTCGTCGCGACCCTGATCCGCGCGGTGGCCGATCTCTCGTCGATGGTGACGGTCGGCGCGCTGGCTGCGGCGCTCGTCGCGGGCAAGCTGCGGCCGGTGCGGGAGGCCGGCGCCAAGCGTCAACTGGAGATCGCCGAGTGGTTCGAACCGGCCGTCCTGCGGCGAGCCGCCGGGGTGTGGGCGGTGAGCTCCGGGCTGCTGATCGCGGTCGACTCGGCCAACTCGAACGGGCTCTCGCTCGGCCGGATCGCGGATCCGCGGGCGCTCTGGTTCGCGATGTTCTCCGGCGACTTCGGCTGGGCCTGGATGGTGACCCTGCTCTGCGCGCTCGTCGCCTTCGTCACGAGCCTGGCCGCCGTGCGGTGGGTCACCTACCTGATCGCGCTCGGCGCTGCCCTGGTCGGGTCGCTGGCCCCGGTCGTGGTCGGCCAGGTGCTGGTCGGTCCGAGGCACGACTTCGGCAGTGATGCCGCCATCTACCAGACGGTGGCCTCGCAGGTGCTGCTCGGTGTGATCGTCATCCAGGTGCTGCGGATCGGGACGGATCGCCGGCTTCGCGCGCTCGATCGGGTGCACTGGCGGGCGACCGCCGTACTGCTGCTGGGCGTTCTCGTGGTGACCGAGGGCGTTCTGGTGTGGTTCAAGCTGGCTGGGTCGTCGCCGTTCGCGTCGGCCACCGGTTGGTTCGAGTTGGTGCGGCTTGCGGCGTTGGTCGTCATCGGGCTCGGGCTTTTGCTGGCCGCGCATGGCCGGCGCACAATGGCCGCCCTCCCGTTGGTCGGCGGCGTCGCGGTGTTTGTTGCCAGCGGTACCGCGATGACGCGGATCCCGCCGCCACAGTTCTTCGTGCCGACGTCGATCAGCCAGACCTTCTTCGGATTCGACCTCGCCGATCCCCCGTCGTTCGCGTCGCTGGTCGGCCAATGGCGTCCGAACCTGTTGTTCGTCACCGCTGCCGTGGTCGCCGTCGCCGCCTATCTGGCCGGGGTACGACGGATCCGGCGGCGCGGCGAGGAGTGGCCGGTCGGTCGGACGATCGCGTGGTCGCTCGGGTGGCTGCTGATCGTCGTGGTGACCAGCTCGGGGCTCGGCAAGTATTCGGGTGCGGACTTCGCCGTACATATGGCTGTGCATATGGCGTTGAGCATGCTGATTCCGCTCCCGCTGGTCCTGGGCGGTCCGCTGACACTTGCACTCAAGGCGCTGCCGTCGGCCGCGAAGGACGCGCAGCCAGGGCCGCACGAGTGGATCGTGGCGGCGCTGCATTCACGTCCGCTCCGGGCGCTGTACCACCCGCTGTTCGTGTTCGGCGTCTACATCGGTTCGTACTACGCCTTGTACCTGACGGGCGCCTTCGGGACCTTGATGAGGTTCCACTGGGCGCATCAGCTGATGAACGTGCATTTCCTGCTGATCGGGTGCCTGTACTTCGGCCTGGTGATCGGGGTCGATCCGACGCCGCGCAAACTGCCGTCGCTGGCCAAGTTCGGCTTCCTGATGGCGGCGATGCCGTTCCACGCGTTCTTCGGCGTGATTCTGATGTCCGGTGGCGATGTCATCGGCAACTCGTTCTACCAGCACCTCGAGCTCGCCTGGCCGCGCGATCTCGCCGACATCCAGCACACCGCCGGCGGTATCGCCTGGGCCGGCGGCGAGATCCCGCTCGTGATCGTCGTGGTGGTGCTCGCGTTGCAGTGGGCGATCCAGGACGGCAAGGACGCCCGCCGGATCGATCGTCATCTCGATGCCGGCCTGGATGATTCGTACGACGCCTACAACGAGATGCTCGAGCGGCTCTCCCGGCGTACGGATGAATCGCAGGTCCGCCGATGACGGTGACCGCGCCGGTGGAGCGTCCGGACAGCGTTGAGCTGATCATCGGCGGGATGACATGTGCCGCCTGCGCCAACCGGGTCGAGCGCGCGCTGAACAAGCTCGACGGCGTCACGGCCAGCGTGAACTACGCGACCGAGCGGGCCATCGTCACCGGGTCCGGAGCCGATCTCGCCGAGCGGGCCACGGCCTCGGTCGACAAGGCCGGGTACGAGGCGACCATCCGCGATCCAGAATCCGGTGACGACCTCGCGGATCAGATGTCGGCTCGGCGCATCACTGGTCTGCGTCGGCGGCTGGTCGTCGCGACGCTGCTGGCGATTCCGTTGATGGACGCGACCATCATCCTGGCCGCGGTTCCGTCGTTGCGCTTCCCCGGCTGGAGTCTGGCCTGTCTGCTCGTCGCGCTGCCGATCGTGACCTGGGCTGCGTACCCGTTCCACCGGGCGACGCTCCGCAACCTGAGGCATGGCGCGGTGAGCATGGACACGCTGGTCTCCCTCGGCATCGCGGTGTCGTTCGGTTGGGCGATGGTTTCGGTCATCTGGCCGAGTACGTCCAGCCAGCACTGGCTACGTCTCGACACCGGTGGCCTGTATCTCGACGTCGCAGCCGGTATGACGGTCTTCCAGCTGGCCGGCCGATACTTCGAGACCCGGTCACGCCGTCGCGCGGCGGATGTCTTCGGCGCGCTCAGTCGGCTGGCGACGCCGATCGCGCGGGTCCGACGTGGCGGCGCGGAGATCGACGTACCGACCGGGCAGGTGGTCAAGGGCGAGGTCGTCATCGTGCGGGCCGGTGAGATCGTCCCGGTCGACGGGACTGTGACCGAAGGAACGGCGGCGGTCGACACCAGCGTGGTCACGGGCGAGCCGCTGCCGCGCAGTGTGGGCGCCGGCGACCCCGTGGTGGCGGGCACGATCAGTACCGATGGACGGTTGGTTCTGACTGCGACTGCCGTGGGGGCCAACACCCAGCTCGCCCAGATGGCTGCTGTCGCCGAGCAGGCGCAGGAACGGAAGGCGCGGATCCAGCACACGGTGGACAGAATCATCGTCTGGTTCGTCCCGGCGGTGATCGCCCTCGCGGTTGTCGTCACGGTCGGCTGGTACTTGTCCGGCGCACCGCTCCAGCAAGCTGTCGGCACCGGCATCTCCGTACTCGTCATCGCGTGCCCGTGCGCACTCGGACTGGCCACCCCGACGGCCCTGATGGTTGGGATCGGCCGTGGCGCTTCGCTCGGGATCCTGATCAAAGGTCAGGATGCGCTCGAGGCCAGCGGCGTGATCGACACGATCGTCCTGGACAAGACCGGCACGCTGACCACCGGCGAACTGACGATCGCTCACGTAGCGACGACCGGGTCGCTCACGGCTCCCGACGTACTTCGGTATGCGCTGTCGGTCGAGCAGGGATCGGAGCATCCGATCGCGCGCGGGGTGGAACGACGGGCGGAGGCCGACGGTGTCGAGGCTTTGCCGGTCACGTCGTTCCAGGTCCGGCCGGGTCTCGGCGCGACTGGCTGCGTCGACGGTCATGAGGTCGTCGTTGGTAACGCGGCGCTGCTCGAGTCCCTGGGTGTGACGGTCAGCGGTTCCGGGATTCAGGTGGCTGTCGACGGCCGACTGGTTGGGACGTTGACGGTGGCCGACACCCTGCGGCCGAGTGCGATGGCCGCAGTGGAATCCCTGCACCAGCAGGGGTTGCGCACGATTTTGCTCACCGGAGACGGCGAGCAGGTCGCGCGGGAGATCGCCGAATCGCTCGGTATCGCCGATGTCCGTGCTGGTGTCCTGCCTGCGGACAAGGCGGCCGTGATCGCGAAACTGCAGGCCGATGGGCATCGCGTTGCGATGGTCGGTGACGGTATCAACGATGCGGCCGCGTTGGCCACGGCCGACCTCGGCCTGGCGGTCGTGACCGGTACGGACATCGCGCTCAAGTCCGCCGACATCATCTTGGTCCGCGAGGATCTCCGCGTGGTTCCCACCGCAATCGGGTTGGCCCGCCGCACCCGTCGTACGATCCACCGCAATCTGATCTGGGCCTTCGCTTACAACCTCGCCGCCGTTCCGATCGCCGCCGCGGGTCTGCTCAACCCATTGATCGCGGCCGCGGCGATGTCGCTCTCATCGCTGTTCGTCACGTTCAACAGCCTCCGGCTGCGCGAGTTCGGCGCCGATCTCGATTCCGACTAGTCAGCCGGCGCGGTCCAGGACGCAGTCGCCGCAGACCGGGCCGGCGTGGTCGGGCGCGGCTCGGTAGATCAGGCAGCAGCTGCGGCGGCGGAAGTGACCGGCTTCGGCGGTGTAGGCCTCGCGCAGAGCGGGGTGGGTCAGGAGCTGGGCGGCGAGGGTGTGGGCTCGTTCGGAGAGGTGAGGCGCCGCATTCGTGAGCGCTGTCGCGGCGCCGTTGATGGCCGAGGCGACGTTCCCCCACAGGATGGGTTCGGAGACGCCGTACGGCTTGGTCGCCTCGGCCAAGGCCGGGATCGGGCCGTCGATCAGCTCGCTGCTGAGGTCGCGATCGCTCGTCAGACTTGGCAGTGACAGGGGAAACGCTCCTCCGAGGACGGGTTGCCACCACGCCGTTTCCAAGGTGACGGATCGGACTCCCCCGTCGAGGACCGCGGTGCCAAACGCCGGTGAGATGAGGCGCGCGACCAGGCCCAGGTGCGTGATCGACGCGGCCACGCGTACTTCGATTGCCGCAGGCAACTGACCGCTCACGGCAGCGAGGTACTCGCGGGTGGCCGTGACGCGGTCCTGCAGTACGGCGGGATCGTCGACCAGCTCGATCATGCTTCGCCAAGGCGGGACCGGCGCCGATCCGGGTGCGTGTTCTTCGATCGCGAAGAACGGACCGAGGGCCGCGAGCTGGTTCAGCAGCGCGGCCTTCGGTGGCGTGTTGGTCATACGGTACTGACGGGCTGCGCCTCATCAGCAGAGCGCTGCGAGCCCGGGTGGAGCAGGCGGTCGGCCAGCGGGCCGAAGACCAGGCCGATGGCCGCCCACAGGATGAGCTGGGCGCCGACCGAGTACAAGCGGAACGAGTACAGGCTGTCCGCATCGAATCCCGGGTAGACGATCGTGCCCTTGGGGTCGGTCAGCGGCAGCGGAGTCTCGGTGGCGTGCTTGCCGTACTCCTCGACGTTCGCGGCCAAGTGCCCGACCGAGGGCAGCACCGCCATCAGAACGCCGATGATCACCGCGTAGGCCGCGATGGCGAGGAGTGTCGCGTTCCAGTTCCCGAACCGCGGCTTCAGGTACTTGCCGAGGATCACCGCGCCGACCAGCAGCACAATCGAGCACGCGACCATCGCCAGGTACAGGTTGCCGCGGTCGTGGATCGTGTCCTCGTGGCCGATCGAGGGCGGATTGGCCGGATACTTCAGGAACGGCACGAAGTAGATCCCGAGGAACCCGGCCAGCGCGACCAGCATCGCGAGCGTGCGCGGCCGGAGGTTCCCGACCCGGCCCAGGCAAATGGCGTACGCCACCGCGAACAGCGCACCCATGGCGATACCGAACAGCACGATGCCCACGCCGATGCCGATGTTCGCCTGGAGGGTACGGCTGAAGATCTCCGGACCGGCGGCCTCGACCGGGAGCCCGGCCGCCTTGTCCAGTGCCTCTTGGGCAGCGTCGCGCCCGCTCTCGTAGTCGATCGCGGCCTGGATCTGCGGCTCAGCGAAGATCCGCGCGAACACGAACGCGAGCAGCCCGCCCACTGCGCCGGCGATCACGCCGCGCAGGATCAGTTTCTTTTCCATCAGTGGCAGGGGAAGCCGAGGAAGTGCCGACCGTCGTGGACGAACTCGTGGATGTGCATGTCCTTGCCGAAGATCGAGTACGCGCCCTGGTCCACACCGATGAAGTAGTAGACGAGCAGCGCCAGGACCGCGGTGCTGACCAGCCACACCACAGCCTTCGAGATCGGTACGACGACCGGGGTCGACACCGTGGTGGGAGCAGACAGATTGCTCACGAGCAGAGCCTCCTTCTAGGGGATCGTGCGTCCCGCAACCAATGGAGCGTCGTGACGGCCAAGTATCTGACTCACCGGCAGCATGCTGCGACCGGCACACAGTGGCGCGACCGTGCCGAATTCTCATCGGCTTCCTCACGCCGTCACTACCTCCGGAGAGTACGGAAGCGGTCCGGACACGTCAATCAGGCGACACGCCGGACCGCGTCACACCTCCAGGTGATCACTCAGTGAGACTCCGCCGCGACATCGCGCGGAAAAGCTACCGTGTTGATCGACTTACTTCTCTATCAGGAGGACCCGATGAGCGTCACAGACGAGTTGCTCGAGAACGCCGCACGGTACGCCGAGAGCTTCGACAAGGGATCCCTGCCACTCCCCCCGGCCAAGCACGTGGCCGTCCTCGCGTGCATGGATGCGCGCCTCAACCCCTACGGTCTCCTGGGCCTGTCCGAGGGCGACGCCCACGTCATCCGGAACGCCGGTGGCGTCGTCACCGCCGACGAACGCCGCAGCCTGGCCATCAGCCAGCGCCTGCTGGGCACCCAGGAGATCATCCTGATCCACCACACCGACTGCGGGATGCTCACGTTCACCGACGACGAGTTCAAGGCGTCGATCGAATCCGAGGTCGGGCAGAAGCCGGACTGGGCCGCCGAAGCCTTCCCCGACCTGGAAGCCGACGTCCGCCAGTCCATCCGCCGGATCACGACCGACCCGTTCATCCCCAACAAGTCCTCGGTCCGAGGCTTCATCTACGACGTCACCACCGGAGCCCTCGACGAGGTCAAGGCATAGCTCAGGAAAGCGCTTCGAGGGTGTCGTCGACGAGGAGGTACGAGGCGCTCGTAGTCAGTGAAGCGTTGTCGGCCTCGAAGTCGTCGGTGAGGTTTCGCCTGGTGACTTGGGCGGTCCACAAGAGTGCGTAGCCGGCGTCGGACAGGGTCTGGGCCAGCTCTCTGCGCATGACCAGAGCGCCGACGGTGGTGATGCCGGCGGTTGGGTCCAGCACGGCTGGGCCTGAAGGGTCTGTCCAGGTGAAGTCCTGACCGCGGTTCAGGTTCAGCACATTGAAGAGGAGTTGAGTGGGAACGTAGCCGGAGACGTTGTCGGTGTTGTCTCGGGTTGTTCCGGTGCCGGTGTAGTGGCTGTAAGGGAGTTCGACGGTGAACGGGAGCTCGTAGGGCTCGTTGGACTGGCCGCTGGCGAGGTCCCAGTCCGGCGAAGCCGGGTGGGTCGCGAGGAGGCGGTTGACGATGGTGGTGTGCTCAGGCATCCGGCCGCCGTCATAGTCCTGCCCCTCGGCCCACGCGCGAACGGCGGGAATGTCCCCGACGGCGACGAGATACGAGCGGAGTTGCATCGTCACGTTGACCGCCGGTACGCCGGACGCGGCGACCTCAGGCGGCAGTTCTTGGGTCCAGTTGTCATACCGAACGAGCGAGAGCCAGCGATCCCCATCGGGACCGGTCAGGCTGATCAGCTCCAGCGGATCCGGCAGACCGTCCATGACGGCCGCGACTGGCGCGAACCAGGTCGGCTGGTCGAGCGCGTCCCGACCCTCACGGACCAGCACGGTCGGATCGATGTCCCGGCCGATGACCTCGACAGCGGAGTGGAACGGAACCGCTTGGTTGTCCCACCGGACCTGAAGCCGAAGGTTGTCGGCGAGCCGGGCCAGGACGTCGTACAGGCCGATCCACTGATACTTCTTGCCGTACCGCTCGACTCCGCCGCGCCGATGACCGTCCAGCTCGGCGAACAGCTCAGGTGTCCACCCCAGCTGGAGAACCCGGGCGAGGATGAACCGCTCGGCCTCGCCGACCAGACTCGCCGGATCGTCGACCGCAAACTCGTCCAAGGCCGGTTCCAGGATGTGACGGCCGAAGTCGCCCGATTCCAACGAATCCCCGACCGACGAGTAGGGATCGCCCGGCGGCTCACCGAGCTCATCGACTGGCCATACAGCGCCGTACGGCGGTTGCCAGTCCGGGCCGGACCATCCACGCAGCCGAGCAGCGCCGGCGGTACGCCACAAATAGTCGCGGGTCATCAGGTGCACCGGCACCCCGTCCGCGACCAGCTCCGCCGCGCTGTCAGCAACTGTCGTGATCACCTCGGCCGACTCAGCTCGCAGCGCGATCGCACAAACAGCACCGGCCAGCCGCTCGACGACGTACGGATCGTTGCACCCGCGGAACCTCCGGACCGCATCGGCCACCGCGCGGGGATTCCGTTCGCCCAGAGACACAAGCGCCTTGGTAGCCCGGTCGCGGAGCCCGCGGACCGTTGACGTGAGCAACCATCCGATCACCAGCGCGGCCAGCCCGGCCACGTCGTCGGGCCTGTGCTCAGACTCCCGTACGTCGGGCCAGGCCCAGTCGAGCAACACCCTGACGACCTGGTCCGAGCCGTCGTCCACAAGCCACTCGGACCAGGACCGATCGCGATCCGGAAGTGCTAGATCCGACAGGACCCGATGGAGAAACTCGGCGTTCACCGCATGACCGGGAACACAGGCAACCCGAACCAGCGCAAGCCACACGTCTGCCGAGCCCAGCAACTCCTCGACCAGCGATGCAGTCCTGGCGGTCGTGTGCTCCGCCGACCGCAGCGTCAGGCTCTCGAGGAACGCGTCGACGATCTGCCGATCAACCGACCCGTCCCCGAACAGGTCGACAATCTCGATGCCGCGCGTTTCCGGCAGAATCACGCCAAGCGCCCCGAGTACGCCGTTCTCCCGCCAACTGGTCGTGGAATCCAGCGCTCGATACCAGCCCGCCAGGTCGGTCGACTCCGCCAACAACATCGCCCGCTGCACATCGCCCAGCCGTTGGTAGCTGAAGACGACCTTGTCCGCATGCGTCTCGAGCAGCACGCCTTCACGCAGCAAACCGACGAACAAACTCTGCGACCACGGGCGATTCGGTAACGCGGTGGAGGTTATCTCGACAACGTCCGCCCGTTCGTACGGTCCAGGACCGAGCTGCGCAAGCCGGCGTACGACGGATTGCACCAAGCGCGACGCCTTGTCGTAGTCGCAGCGCCCCGGTCGGGCCAGCCGTTCGTTCACTGCCTCGAGGAACGCATCGCAAACCGTCGTGAGCCCGGCCTTACCCAAGCTGTAGCGGTCGGGTCCGAGCGTGCTCAGCCCCTCGCAGGCCAGCTTCAGAAACAGCGGATTGCCGAACTCAGGATCCAGGACCGGGAGGGTGACCCGTTGGAGCCCGTACTCGGTCGTGTACCGGTCGACCGCCTCGGCAGTCGACTCCGCGAAGCCCACGTGCTCGACCTGCGGCAGCTCGGTCTCCCCCACCACCGCCGCGACGAACTCGGTCCGGCACGAGACCGCGAGTACGACGTTCGGATGCCGATCGACCGCACCCGCCAGGACGCGCAGCTCATCGGCCCATCGATCGGCCCGAGCACTTTCGTTGATCGCGTCGATCAGCAGCATGGCCGGATATCCAGCAGCTTCGCCGGCAGCATCCAGAACGCCGAGTACGTCGTCGAGCGAGCCGCCGATGCCCGCGAGTCTCCCGACCTGCGGGAGCAGCGTCGTGTCGTCGAAGTCCTGTCCCAGAAGCACGATCGTCGGACGACCGGCCTCGATCCGGCGTACTGCGACGTCGCAGAAGAGGTGGGTCTTCCCGACCCCGGCCCGTCCGGTCATCAGGAGCAGACCCCGATCGGCGGCGGCCGTATCCGTACTGCGGACCAGCGTCAGCGCACTCCGGATCGCGTCTGACCTGACCAGACTCACCGAGGTCGGCAAGGCGACCTCGAGCGCCGCCTCCGCGCCCTCGAGCTCATCCGAGATCCGCGGCAACCGCCCGACTCCTCGCGCTGCGGCCAGGAAGCCGTCGAGCGCGACCTCGGCCGCGATCAGTTGCCTGCGGCAATCATCCCGCGGCGCCCCGCGGGTACGCCGGAGCGCCGCCAGCACGACCTGGATGCGGCGCACATACGACTCGGATCGGCCCAGCGCGTCCAGGGCCCGGACCGCCTCCACCTCGACATGCAGCTGCGGCGTGTACCGGCGACCGACCTTGTTCACGACATCCGCGAGCCGATCCCGCTGCTCGTTCAGTGCGAGCACCGAGGCGCCGAACCAGTACCGAATCCGCCCGGCGTTCGCCACCCTGGTCAGCTCGGTCAGCAGCTCGCTCGCGCCGACGTAGACGATCTCGACGTTCCGATCGGCCTCCCAGACGGCCTTCTTCTCAAGCCATTTCGTGTACGCCGACTTCACCGGACGGCCACGACGCCGGGTGTCGCCGGCCGGCCGGTCGTACGGAAGCACGACGAAGTACCGCGTCAATCGAGGTTCGGTTGCCAGCGCACGACGAACCGAGCCGTCCACCTGCGCAAGCTCGCTGTCCCCCAACGCGAACAGGTACTTCGCCTGCCAAGCCCACACGTCACCACCCGGCAGGATCCCACTACCCTCGCGCCCACCGTCAGGATTCCCGAACCGCTGAAACGTAACGCCGTCAGGCCAATCGATCAGCCCAGGAATACCGTCCTTCACGATGAGCGAGGCAAGCTCCTCGAACCCAGCAGACCGAGCCGCCGGCGACCCGTAGGCCCGAATCTGCCGAAAGTCGATCTCCGCGTCTAGACGCCCCACAGGGCCAACTCAGCGGCTCGAGGAGCATTCCGTACGCCGGAAGCCGGATGGTCGAACGTCATCACCGGCCGGTCCACTGCGTCGTACGCCGGCCACCCCGGATCGCCGGTCGTGGCAAACGCAACCCACGCGGCGTGCATGCGATCAGCCAGCTCCTGCGGCGCAGCGCCGCCGTACAAGGGCGACTGGCGGCGGCGAGCGTGTCGAACATGAACCCGAGCTCGAGCGAGTGACACGCGCCGAGCCCCGGGAGCGGCGACTGCCACGCGAACTCGTACAGGTACACCGTCCCATGCTCGCGCTGAGCATTCGCCAGCCGAATCGTCGGGATCGTGAAGGTCGCGTCGGTCAGCACCGCCGCGAGGACGTCGCCGGCCGACTGGCCGGGCCGGTTCGCGCCGTACGCGGCGCCGAGACGCACCGGGATCCCCATCCCGACGAGTGCCCTCGGCAACGAGTCGTCGGTCAGCGCGGCCGCGAGACCGGACGGAACGGTGAAGAACCGGAACTCCTCACTCGTTGCCCCGGCCAACAATTCCACGCCCGCGGCGGCGCCGGCAGCGACCGCGTCGACCGGGATCTCGAAGATCAGCTCGTTGTCGATCACCGGCACGAACGGCATGATGCCGCCGCCCACACCGATCGTGGTCACACCCCATCGAGCCGGGTCGGGGTTGGCCCGCAACTCCATCGCGACCGCCCGCTGCGCAGCGAGCAGCTCTTCGATCGACACGGAGGCCAGGCCCGCGGCCGACCATTCGACGTCGAGTCGCCGCGCGACCTCGGCGGACACCGACCCGGCATCCTCGGCCAAGGCGGCCACCAACGGCGACCCGCTCTGCATGATCACCCGCCGGAACAGGCCTTTCGTCGCCGGCACCGACATCAATGTCGCGACGCTCATCCCACCGGCCGACTCACCGGCGATGGTCACCTGATCCGGGTCGCCGCCGAACGCGGCGATGTTCGACCGAACCCACTGCAGGGCCGCGACCTGATCGAGCAGACCGCGGTTGTTCGGTCCGCCGGGGATCACGCCGAACCCCTGGATCCCGAGCCGGTAGTTCACGCCGACGACCACGACTCCGTCGCGGGCGAACGCCGTACCGTCGTACTCCGGGACCGCGTTCGATCCGTTGCGGAACGAACCGCCGTGGAACCACACGAGCACGGGCAACCCGCTGCCGCCCGGGGTCCAAACGTTCACGTTCAGGAAGTCGTCGCCGGGGATCAACGGGTTCGTGAGGAGTCCGTCGTACGGCGGCTCGTACGGTGGCTGCGGCGCAGTGGGTCCGAGCTCGGTCGCGTCGCGCACGCCGTCCCAGCTGATCGGTGCGGGCGCTTGGAACGCCAGCTCCCCTATCGACGCCGCCGCGTACGGAATGCCGAGATAGGCGGTCACCCCGCCGTCCGTGCGTCCCCTGACCTGTCCGCCTGACGTCATCGCGATCGCATCCACGCACCCATCCTCACGTAATTCGGGCGATCGTGGCGGCGGCACCTTGATTCTTGACGAAGTGAATTAACTCGACGTAGCGTACCGGGCGCCCGTGGTCCCCCACCGAAAGGCGGCCTGCCCATGGCCACCGACCCCGCCCGCATCCTTCGTCGCGTCCTCGCGATCGCGACCGCCGTCCCCGTCGTCCTGGCGTCGACGCTCGTGTCGACCGGCTCCGCCCAGGCCAAGAGCGACTTCAGCATCAAGCCGTTCATGGGCTGGAGCAGCTGGAGTGTGCAGTCGTCCAGCAACCCCGCGTACGGCACCAAGTGGTTGACCGAGGCGAACGTGAAGTCCGCCGCCGACTCGATGGCCAAGAACCTGCGCCACTCCGGGTACGTCAACACCAACCTCGACGCCGGCTGGAACGCGAACTGGAACTGGGAGTTCCGCACCGACGCCAACGGCATCCCCGAGCCCGACCCGGAACGCTTCCCGAACGGGATCGCCAGCCTGGCCCGCTACGTCCACAGCAAGGGCCTCAAGATCGGCGTGTACGGCGGTGCCGGCCTGCAGACGGCGATCTACGACAAGAAGGCCCCGATCCTCGGGACCAACTGCACGACGCAGGACATCACGGTCTACCCGCTGACCAAGACGAACATGTGGGGCGGCGACTGGAAGATCGACTTCACCAAGCCCTGCGCGCAGGCGTACTTCAACTCGATCGCCAACCGGTTCGCGTCCTGGGGCGTCGACTTCGTCAAGGTCGACGGCGTCACGACCGACAACATCCCGGACGTCAAGGCGTGGTCGCAGGCGATCGACCAGAGCGGCCGCAAGATGTGGTTGACGGCCAGCGCCTGGCCGATCCCGCGCGACGCCGGCGAAGGCCTGCAACCGTGGGCGAACAGCGTCCGCGTCGACACCGACGTGGAGTGCTACTGCGACACCGTCTCCACCTGGACGAGCTCGGTCGACAACAGGTGGGAGGACCTGCCGAACTGGCTGAAGGTCGTCCGCCCGAACTACTGGCCGGACCTGGACTCGATGCCGATCAACAACAACACCGGTGTCGGCATCCAGGACGGGATCAACGACACCGAACGGCAGAGCGTGATGACGTTCTGGTCGATGGCGTCGTCGCCTCTCTACGTCGGTGGTGACCTGGCGAACATCGACAAGAAGGCGATCTCGATCCTCACCAATCCCGAGGTCGTGGCCGTCGACCAGGCCGGGGTGATCCCGGCGCAGGTGGCCGGCGGAACGCTGCAGATCTGGAAGAAGCGGCTGCCCGGTGGCCGGCTCGCCGTCGCCGTGTACAACCTCGGCGACACCCCGGCCGACATCACCGCCACCTGGCAGCAGCTGGGCCTGCACGGCAACCACTGGGTCCGTGACCTGGCGGCCCGCCAGAACCTCGGCCACACCAACAAGTCCTGGACCGCCAAGTCCGTCCCAGCCCACGGCTCGCGCCTGATCACCCTCTCCTGACCGACTGCACATTGCAGGGCAGCTATTCGCCCGCCGGGCGAATAGCTGCCTTGGCCTTGCGTGCTCTCGGCTTGCGGGCGACCGGCTGGGTGCCGTTGCTCTCGGGCTCAGGCTCGGCCGCGAACGGGATGAACGGCATGGTGAGCGGGAGCGCCGCCAGCCGCATCAGGAGGAGGACGTTGTCGTCACCGGCCGTCTTGTTGAGTCGCAGGCGACCGCAGTTGGTGCACCGATGGATGAGGACCCACCGGCCCTCACCGCGAACGGTGACCGCGATCGGCTCCATGCCGCCGGCGCAGTCGGCCTTGCGATCGCCGGGGACGTTGCGGTCGAGATGACGCGACCACAGACAACCAGGGCAGTGGTTGCGATGGGTAGTTCCAGGGGCGTCGAGGGAGACCTCTACGCCGCAATGCTCACAGCTGAACGAACGTGCGAATGCCAAACCAAAGAACCTTTCAGTACAAAGCAGCTGGACAGAACAAACATCAGACTCTCCTTCCGCTCCGCACCAGCTCCTCCGGCGCACCACCCCGAGCAAACCAACCCACCTCCCCTACCGTCAACCGATTAACCAGCGTTCCTAGACGCCCTGCGCGGTGTAGTGACCGCGGGCCGGTAGGGCTGTTTGGAGGCCTCGGCGGGAGGTGATCTGTAGCTTGGCGAAGACCTTGCGCAGGTGCCATTCGACGGTTCGGGCGCTGATGAAGAGCTCTTCGCCGATCTCGCCGTTGGTGCGTCCGTCGCGGGCTAGACGGGCGATGTGGAGCTCCTGTGCGGTGAGGTCGTCCGGTGCGTCGGGTTTGCGTCGGCGGACCGAGTCGCCGACGGCGAGCAGTTCCCTGCGCGCACGTTCGGCGAAGGCCTCGGCGCCCATCTCGGTGAACATGCTGTGTGCGGTTCGCAGTTGTGCTCGCGCGTCCAAGCGTCTTTCCACGCGACGCAGCCACTCGCCGTACAGCAGGTGTGATCGGGCGAGGTCCGGGCGCAGCGGCGTACGAGCAAACCTCTCGACTGCCTCCCGGTAGTAGCCGTCCGCCGTCATCGCGTTGCTGAGCAGCGCCCGCGAACGCGCCTCAAGACCCGCCGCCCAATCGGAACCGTCCACGGTGACCGCCGTCAGCCGTTCGAGCGCGTCGGCCGCGAGCTCGGGTTTGCCACAGCGCACCGCGGACTCGACCACCTCCGCGAAGCCCCACATCGTGAACGGAACGTAGTGCTCCTGCACACTGCGCTGCGCCGCGTGCAAGGCCGCCGTGTACCGGCCGAGCCCGTTGTTGAGGAGCGCGGTCCCGTAGAAGGTGCCCTGTTCGCCGAGCCCTTCGCCACGCGCGACCGCGTCCTCGCCGATCGCGGTGAGGAACCGGGTCGCCTCCTCGGGACGCCCACGGTAGGCGGCCAGAACGACAGCGCCGTACGACGTCCTGCTGGTCCCGGTCGCCTTCCTCAGCGCCTCCTCCTCGATCCCGAGGGAGGCGGCCAGCGCCAAGTCGCCGGACAGGGCCGCCATCAGCCGTTGGAGACTCAGCGCGGTCGCCAACGGCGGCAGTGCACCGGACGACCTGGCTGCCTCGGTCTGCCGGGCGCTCAACTTGGTCCAGGCCTCGTAGTCCCACAAAGTCAGCGCGGCCATCGAGGCGAGAATCCCCCAGTGGAACCACTGGTCCGCCGACAGTGGATCGCGCACGAATCCGTCCACGGCCCGACGCAACGCGGGTGCCGCAGCCGCAGGGCCGGTGGTGATGGACTCCGCCAGGCCTTCGAGGAGGTAGTCACCCGCCTGCAAACCCGAGGGTGGCGGAGGTGCCGCCCGCGCGGCCGTCACGACATCGATCAGCATTCCGCCGGGGCCCGCCAACGCGCCCGCCGCCACCGAAGCGCCTGCGGCATCGAGGTAAGTGTTCAGCGCCAGCCGGAGATCGAGTGGCACGAGCTTCTTGGCAGCCTGGACCAGTCGCGCCGGAGCGTCCCGGCCGGTATTCGCGACGCGGTCGACCTGACCGCGCAGCAAGTCCACCTGGGCGCTCTGCAGCTCATCGACCACGGATGCCTCGGCTTCGGCCAGCAGGCCGAGCGACTGGTCGATTGCGCCGGCGTGCAGGTGTGCATGGGCGGCTGCGATGATCCGATCTGCGCGAAGCTTCGAACTCGGGGTCAACACGGCTGACCGCTGCAGGAACACGGCCGCAGCCGCAAGCCCAGCACGATCCTGGGCTCGCGCCGCCGAACGTTCGAGCTCGGCGGCCAAGTCCTCGTCCGGACCCGTCGCCGCGGCCGCCAGATGCCACACCCGACGGTCCGGATCCTGCGCGGCATCGATCACCGAGGCGATCGCCAAGTGCGCCGCGCGTCGCTCCGCCGGCGAGGCGACCACTTGGACGGCGGACCGCACCAACGGATGCCGGAACCTCACCCGGGACCTGATGTCCAGCAACTGCTCCGCCTCGGCTGCCACCGCAGCATCACGGGTGATTCCGAGCGTTTGCGCCGCTCGCCACAACAACGTCGCGTCTCCGGTGGGATCGGTGGCCGCCAGGAGCATCAGTTGCCGGGTCGACTCCGGCAGGGCGAGCACCCGTCGTACGTAGAGATCTTGCGCCTGCCCTGGAGGCATGGCCGTTGGTGCGGCGGCGAAACCGCCGGCCAGCTCGGCGGCGCTCATCGCTCTCGGCAGCTCCAGCAGGCCCAATGGGTTTCCGCCGGTGTCGGCGATGATGCGGTCCCGGACCTGCTCGTCCAGGTGACCGGCAACGGTCGACGCGAGGAGCTCGCCGGCGTCGTCGTCGTTCAGCCCTTCGAGCGCCAGGGTCGGCATCCCCTCGAACAGCCGTACGCCGGGGCCCTCGCGGACCGCGAACACCAGCAGCACCGACTCGGCCATCAGCCGCCGGCCGACGAACGAGAGCACCTGGGAGCTGGCTTCGTCAAGCCACTGGGCATCGTCGATCAGACAGACCAACGGCCGCTTGGCGGCAACCTCGGCCAGTGAACTCAGGACGGCGAGACCCACCAGGAAGAGACCGGGAGTGCTGCCGTCGGCAAGGCCGAGGGCGACCTTGAGCGCCCGCTCCTGCGGCTCGGGCAGCGGCGGAATCTCCTCCAGCAGCGGGGCACACAGCTGATGCAGGGCCGCGAACGGCAACTCGACCTCGGACTCGACACCGGCGAGCTGCGCGACCTGGCAATCCGAGGCTTGGCTCATGCAGTACCGCAGCAGCGCGGTCTTCCCGATCCCGGCCTCACCCCTGAGAACCAGCACCGCGCTTTCGCCACTGCGCACAGCACCGAGCGCACGGTCGATCTGTTCGCGCTCGCGCGCACGCCCACGCAGGAGGCCGTCGTCACGCACGACGGCCTCCGCGGTGGGGCTGCTGGCTCATAGGTTGTGATTATCGGTGTTCGGCGGCCGCCTTGGTGAGGTCGTCGGCGTACCCGCGGGCGTCGAGGGCGTCGAGGACCGCGAGCCGGGCGTTGTCCGCGGCCCAGGAGGCCAGGTCGATGGCTGCCTCGGCATCCGACTCGGCCCAGTCGGCGTCGGTCGTGGCTGCGTCGGCATCCCGCTCCCGACGGCGTTGCGCCATCTTGGCCTTCAGGTCGGCGACCTTTCCGGACGCATCGGACTTGACCTCGGTCCACTTGCTGTCGACCTTCTTCGCGGCCTGGTCCAACCGCTGCTGGCCCTTCTGGGCCGCTGACTGCAGGTTCAGCTGGTTCTTGTCGATGCGGGCCTCGAGTTGTTCGTGGTCCTCGGTCGCGGCCTGACGGACCTCCGCGACGGTCTCGTCGACGCGCTTCTGGAGTTCTTCGAGCTGCTGGGTGTAGTTCATCGGTTTGCTCCTTGCTGGGGATGGGTGTGGATCAGGAAACGGCCTCGGCGGCGTGCCGGGTCGTGTGTTGCAGCTGGCGACCCTCGCGGGCGACGACGAGCATGCTGACGCCGTAGAAGATGCTGTAGAGGCCGAAGACGGTCGCCAGGGACAGCGCGCCGAGATCGGGCCGGACGAACAACGCAGCGGCGAGGGCGATCGAGACCAGGCCGCTCAGGATCAGCCAGGCACGGTCGCCGGCCCGACGGCCGCTGGTGAACACCATCGCGATCTCGACCAGCCCGGTGAACAGCGCCCACCAGCCCACGATCAGGGTCAGGACCGTTGCCGTCGGCCCTGGCCAGACCAGGGCAACGACTCCGGCCGCCAGCGACAGCACCGAGAGCAGCAGAAACCCGACGACCGAGCCGGCCCGAGCGCCGCTGAAGGCGCGGACCGCATCGAGAGCCGCCGCAATGAAGGCGTAGACCGCGAAGACGATGACGAAGGCGCCGACGGTGATATCGGGCCAGATGACGGAGACGAGGCCGACTGCGATCGCCAGCAGACCGCGCCAGATGAGCGCTCCCGTGAACGTCTTGGAGAAGGTTCCGATCAGACTGCCCTTCGTTGCGTCGTTCGTGTTCATGCTTGACCTCCCTGTTCCAGATGGTTCTGCGGTATCGGTTCGGCCAGGTCCTGGACGAGCAGGACCTGGGCCAGGGTCATGGCTTCGATCTCGGCCGGGTCGACGCTCTCGTCGGAGGCGTGGATACGAGCCTTGGCGGTGTCTTCGGCGCCCCAGAGGATGAACTCGGCCTGCGGAGCAGCCTGGTGCAAAGAACTCAGGAGCGGGATCGAGCCGCCCGATCCGGCCTCCCCTGCCGGCGATCCGTAGGCGTCGGCCAGTGCCCGGCGAGCTGCGGCGTACCCCGGTCCGTCGGTCGCGGCGCGGAAGGCTGCAGCCGCCTTGGTGCGTTCCACCGTGACCCTGGCGCCCCACGGCGCATGCGATTCGAGATGTCGTACCAGGGCGTCCAGCTCGGCGTTCGGGTCGGACCCAGGCACGATCCGCATCGACAGTTTGGCTCTGACTTCGGGGATCAGGACGTTGGACGACCCGTCGACCGAGGTCATGTCGACGCCGATCGCGTTGATCGACGGCTTCGACCACAACCGCGAACCGATCGTCCCCGTCCCGATCACACCGACCCCGTCGACGAGGTCGGCACCGGCGCGCAGGTCCGCCTCGGAGAAGTCCAGGCCCTCCCAATCGAACCGGGACACCCCTTCGATCGCGACGTTCCCGTCGGCGTCGTGGAGGCTGGCCAGCAGTTGGGCCAGCGCCATCATGGCGTCCGGGACGGGTCCGCCGAAGACGCCCGAGTGGAGGGAGTGCTCGAGGGTCCGGACCGTCACCACACAGGCCACGTCGCCGCGCAGGGTGGTGGTCAGGGTCGGCTCCCCCACCTTCAGGTTGCCCATGTCGGCCACCACGAAGACATCGCACTGGAACAGCTCGGGGTGTGCCTCGACGAAGGCCTCGAGATTCGAGTTCGTCTCCTCCATCCCCTCCACGATCAGCTTGACGTGACAGGGCGGCGTACCGTCGAAGGCCCTCATCGTGCCGGCATGGATCACCAGGCCGGACTTGTCGTCGGCGATCCCCCGCCCGTAGATCCGTCCGTCGGCCTTGCGCGTCGGAGTCCACGGGTCCGAGGCCCAGTTCTGTTCGGGCGGAGCAGGCTGTACGTCGTAATGCGCGTACAGCAGCACCGTTGGTGAGCCTTCGGGACCGGGCACCGTCGCATAGATCGGCGGGTAGCCGTCGGGAACGTCCTGCAGTTCCGCGTTCTCGAACCCGGCCTCGCGCAACACGCTGCGCGTCTTCTCCGCCATCTGGTGGACCGGCTCCGGCGGGTAGCCGGGGAACGCGATCGACGGCAGCTTGGTGAGTTCCTCGAGCTCGGCGAGCAGGTCCGGCATCAGCTTGGCGACCTTGGCCCGCGCTTCGTCGCGATTCATGAGTGATTCTCCTTAGTACGCAAGGCTTGCGATCAGCAGGCCGACGAGTACGACGGCGAGCCACGAGACCAGCATCGGAATCGTGAAGGAGTGCCAGATCGGGACCTTGGACAACCTCGTCGTACCGGTCTTGTCGATGTTCACCGCGGCGATCTGGGAACCGTTCGCGGGGAACAGCCAGACACCGATCAGCGACGGCCACATCGCGGTGATTGTTGCCGGTGACAACGAGGCGAGCGCGATCGGGACGATCGTCCGGGTCGCGGCCGACTGACTCGTGGTCAACCCCGCGACCAGGAACAGCGCCACCGCCAGGAACCAGGAGTGATGCTTGACGACGTCGGCGAGCGGATCGACCACGGTGGCCTGGTTGTTCACCAGGAACGTGTCGGCCATCCAGGCGATGCCGAACAGTGCAATCGCCGCGACGAGACCGGATCCCATCAGCGGTTCGTTGACCACGTCGGCCGGCTTGACCCGGTTCCACAGCAGGTTCACCAGGGCCGTGGTGAACATGACCAGCTCGATCACGGTGGTCATGCTGAGCGGTCCGGACACCTTGTTCACGGTCACGGTCGGCCGGAGCTCGTCGAACAGACCGAGAACGACGATCACCACAACCGCGGCGAGGAAGACGTACGCGCTGCGGGCGGCAGTCTTCGGAAGTGCTGCATGCTGGTCGTCGCCCACGTCGGCCGGCTCCGGGACCTGGCCCGCCCGAAGCCGGGCCTGGTACTCCTCGTCGTCCGCGAGGTTCTTGCCGATCCGGTTCTGTACGAGCGACGTCGCGAGGCATGCCACGATCGAGGCCGGGACGGTGATCGTGAGGATCTTCGAGAGCGTGAAGTCCCCCGGCATCAGGGTCAGGTACGCCGCCATCGCCGCCGACACGGGACTGGCCGTGATCCCGAGCGCCGAGGTCACTGTCGACGCCGCGAGCGGACGCTCTGGACGAACCCCGTTGCGGTGGGCGGTCTCGTAGATCACCGGGATGAGGGCGAAGAAGATGTTCGACGTACCGGCACCGAGCGTGAAGACGAAGGCCACCAGTGGAGCGACGAACGTGATCCGCTGCGGGCTCCGCCGGATGATCCTCGACGCGATCGACACCAGCCAGTCGATCCCGCCGGCGGCCTGCATCACCGCCGAGGCCGTGATGACCGCGATGATGATGAAGAACGCGTCGACTGGCGGCGATCCGGGGTCGGCGCCGAACCCGAAGATCAGCACGCCGGCGCCGGCCGCTCCCCACAGGCCGAGCCCGATACCGCCGGTCCGGACCCCCAGGAAGATCGCGAGGAGGACGACCAAACCCTCCAGCACTGCCTGCCATGTCGCTGACATTTCCTTGGTCCTCTCGCCTCAGCCGAACGTGAAGGCGTAGGCCTGTACGCCGGCCTGGTGAAAAACGATCTCGACCGTCCGGTCGGCGATCGGGCCGGTCTGCCGGATGAGTTGGTAGAGCCTCGGCCGGTCGAGCAGACCGTTGCCGTCAGCATCTACATCGGCTCCCTGCGCGGCGAGCGGCGGTCCGCCGTCGATCCGGACTTGGAAAGGAACGCGGCCGGTCGACGAGGCAAGCACGAGGTTCACGTCGCGCGCATGAAAGCGATAGCTGATGGCTCCGTCGGCACGGTTCAGCTGCACTGCCCCTCGGTCGATGCTCCAGTCCCCCGCCAGTGCCCAATGGTTCAGGGCCAGCTCCGACGGGGTCACGTAGTCGTGGTCGGTTCCGAGTACGGCGCCGTTGGGTGAGGCGAAGTTCTCCGATCGCTCGGAGCCGAGGTAGTTCTCGGGCGACCACAGGTCGTCCCACTCGGCCGGCGCCTCGACGCCGATCGCGTCCACCTCGACGGGATCCGGCCGGAAACCGATCGCCCCGGCCTCGGACAGCAGTCGCTGGATCATCGCCTCCGACTGCTGGTACTCGCCCTCGCCGAAATGATGGTGCCGGACAGTGCCGTGCACGTCGACGAAGTACAGCGCGGGCCAGTAGTGGTTCTCGAACGACGTCCAGATGGCGTACTCGTTGTCGATGGCCACCGGATAGTCCACCTCGAGTTCGGCGACGGCACGCCGTACGTTCGCGAGATCGTGCTCGAAGTCGAACTCGGGTGTGTGGACACCGATCAGGACGAGGCCGTACCCGCCGTACTTCTCGATCCACGCCTGGCGGTACGGCAGCGTTCGCAGCCAGTTGACACAGGTGTAGGTCCAGAAATCGACCAGTACGACGCGACCGTGCAGAACCGCGGCCGTCAGCGGCGCCGAGTTGAGCCAGGTCGTGGCTCCCTCGAGCGCGGTCTCCCAAGGATGTGACTGGTTCATGGCACGCCTCCCTGGGATCTACGACCACACTGGCCGCATGTCCTGGCGGACCGCATCGGCCAGTGGACAGTCATCCGGACCGACCTCTACTGGCCTGGGCCAGGCAAGACTCCGTCCAGTTGTGCGCGGGAACTGATACCGAGCTTCGTGAACACCTTGGCCAGGTGGTACTTGACTGTCCGCGCGCTGAGGAACAGCCGCGCCCCGATCTCCGGATTGGAGAGTCCGTCCCGGGCGAGCTGGGCGATCAGGAATTCCTGCGCAGTGAGCTCACCGGAGACGGGCTCGTCGCGCCGGCCGAGACGTTCGCCGGCCGCCGCCAGCTCTCGCCGGGCTCGTTCGGCAAAGGCCGCCATCCCGATCGCCTCGAAGAGTTCATACGCGGACCGCAGTTGCTCCCGAGCGTCGGTACGACGACCTTCGCGCCGGAGCCATTCGCCGTACACCAAGTGGGAGCGAGCCAGCTCCGGCCGCAGCTGAGTGCGACTCAGGCGTTCGATTGCCTCCTGGTAGAGCTTGTCGGCGACCGCACCGTCGCTCAACAGTGCCCGGGACCGCGCCTCGATGCCGAGTGCCCAGTCCGTGCCGCTCGGTTGGGTGGTCTCGATGAGCCGCTCGAGAGCGTCGTACGCGAGGTTGACGTCGCCCGCCCGGACCGCTGCCTCGATCAGGTCAGGCAGCGCCCAGGTAGAGATCCATGGCTCGACCGCATTGGACGTCGCCTGCTGCGCCGCGTCGGCCGCCTCGGCGTAGCGCCCGGAGCCGATGTGCAGCAGGGCGGCTGCCCAGTACGCGTTGGATGCGGTGATGGATTCCTCGCCGGCCTGCTCGATGGTGGCGGCGATCATCGCGGATGCCTCGGCCTCCTTGCCCTGCAGCGCCAGCAACCGCAGCGCGACGTGGGGAGCAACTCTGCTCCCGGTGGCCGTCGCGATCGTGTCGCCCTCGGCGATGGCCGCGGCTGCGCGGGAGTAGTCGCCGTTCAGCAACGCGGCTGTCCCGAGGACCGTCAGCATGACCGGAAGCTGAGCCAGCGCGCCGGCTTCACGGACCACCCGGACCGTCTGCTCGGCGATCGCCAGACGGCCGTCGTCGTACCAGACCGCGATGCTGACCGCGGCGGCCAGCCAGCCCCAGCGGAGCATCTCCTCGACGGAACGCTCGCCAGTCGCGTACATCCGCGCAGCGTGGAGCAAGGCGGGTGTCGACGCAGCCCGGCCATCGGCGATGAGGGTCGCGAGCCCGTCGAGCAGGAGGACCAGCGGTCGTGGATCACTGGTCTCGGGCGGTAGGGCTCGGACCGCGCGGGCGATGGACGGCAGGATGCCACCCGCTGCGAGTTGTCCCGCTCCAACCGCGGCGGCCCAGGCGTTGAGGTAGGTCTCGCGGGCGAGCTGGAGGTCGTGCTTCTCCAGCCGTCGGGCCGCCGTCAGCAGCAATCCCGGAGCGTCGGTGAACCGTCCCGAGGCGAAGGCGATGTGACCGCGGAGCAACTCGACTCGAGCCTGTTGGAAGTCGTCGAGCCGGCCGGCCTCGGCGGCGGCCAGCAGCCGGAGCGCGGCCTCGAACGCACCCGCCTGGAAGTTCGCCTGGGCCGCGGCCAGTGCCCGCTCCGCGCGCTGGACCGGATCTCTCGTCAGCGTGACAGCACGATCGAGGAACGCGGCGGCCGCGGCCATGCCGCCGCGAGCACGCGCCCGCTCGGCCGATCGCTCGAGCTCGCCGGCGACGCTCTCGTCCGGGCCGCTCGCCGCGTGCGCCAGGTGCCAGGCGCGACGGTCGGGGTCGGCCACCGGATCGGTGACCTCGGCCAACGCCCGATGCGCTTCCCGGCGACTCCGCACCGACGTCGAGCGGTACGCCGCCGATCGCACCAGCGGGTGCCGGAACCAGACGCGCGCGCCGACCTCCAGCAGACCGGCCTCGGCTGCCGGGGTCGCGGCCTCAGCGGAGAGCCCCAAGCGCTCCACGGCTCGCCAGACGAGGACCGGGTCCCCGACCGGTTCGGCCGCGGCGACGAGCATCAGCCGCCGGGTCTCCTCGGGCAGCACCTCCAACCTTCGCCCGAAGCTCGCCTCGATCCGGCTCGGCAGCGGCATCGCGTCAGGCAGCGCAAACCCGCCTGCCAACTCCGCCGGCGTCAGCCCGCGCGGCAACTCGAGCAGAGCCAGCGGATTGCCGGCGGCATCGGCGATGAGACGGTTGGCCACCTGTGCATCGAGCGGACCGGACAGCGAGGCGGCGAGCAGCTCGCGGGCCGCAGCATCCTCCAGCCCCACCAGCACGATCTCGGGCAGTCCGGCCAGATCGTCGATCGCCGCACGGGTCGCGAAGATTAGGCCGACCGGCTCGGCCATCAGTCGTCGAGCGACGAACCCGAGCACCTGCGCCGAGGCGCGATCCAGCCATTGCTCGTCATCGACCACGCAGACCAACGGATGGTCCTCGGCGACGTCAGCCAGCAGACTCAGCGTCGCCAGGCCGACCAGAAACCGGTCTGGGGCCGGGCCGTCGCTCAGGCCGAACGCGGTCCGCAAGGCGTCGCGCTGTGGACCGGGCAGCCCATCCAAGCGGTGCACCATGGATGAGAGCAGCTGGTGGAGACCGGCGTACGCGAGCTCCATCTCGGACTCGACGCCCGCGGCGCGCGCCAACCGGCAGCCGGACGCGCTGTCGACCAGATACTCCAGGAGCGAGGATTTGCCGACGCCGGGCTCGCCGCGCACGACAAGAGCGCAACCGTCGCCGGCCCGGACTGCCCCCAGGAAGTCCGCGACCAGCTGGCGCTCCACCACCCGGTCCCGCATCTCCACCGAGCGATGCGGGCCGCTGAAGGAACGTCGCCTACCGGGTCTCTCCATCGGCTGCCCCCACGTCCACGCGAGGCCCTCACTCTAAACCCGGACAGTCCCGGCCTTCTTAGTCGTTTGGGGAAAAACCTGCCGCTTCGAGCAGGCGCCGTACGCCGACCACGGTGTCGACGTCCAGGTCCTTGTCCGCCGGGACGTCGAAGAACCCGCGCTCGGAACCGACCGTGACCTCGACCTTGTCGTGGCGGTCCTCGACCGCGCCGACCGCCTCGAGCAGCGACAGCACGTCGTGCCACTCGATGTTGTTGCTCACGGGGTGCTGGAAGATCTTGCGCAGCGTGGCCCGGTGGTGACTGGTGAGATGCTCAGATCCTGGGTCCGAAGTCATGACACTCCTCATGGTCAACGTGAGCGTACGCCGACTCTAGTGATGAGTTCTTGTGTCTGCACCCGTCATATGTAGGACGGGACACGACGTGAGGAAGGAATGATGTGGACACATCGCTGGAGGAGCTGGGTATGAGCGGGCTGGCTGACGTTGACGAGCCGGGGTTCTCCGGGCTGGCCGAGCGGCACCGGCGGGAGCTGCACGTGCACTGCTATCGGATGCTCGGGTCGTTCGAGGACGCTGAGGACACCGTGCAGGAGACGTTCCTCCGCGCGTGGCGGCGCCGGGAGACGTTCCAGGGGCGTTCGACGTTCCGGGCCTGGTTGTACCGCATCGCCACCAATGCCTGCCTCGACCTGCTCGCCGCCTGCCGCCCGGAGCCGGCCACCGGCGGCGAGGTGCTGTGGCTGCAGCCTTATCCGGACCACCTGCTCAACGAGTTGCCCGCGGGCGACGCCGACGAGCCGGAGACCGTCGTACTCGCGCGGGAGACGATCGAGCTCGCCTACGTGGTCGCGGTCCAGCACCTCGCGCCGCGCCCGCGGGCCGTGCTGATCCTGCGAGACGTGCTCGGCTGGCCCGCCAAGGACGTGGCAGAGCTCCTCGGCGACTCGGTCAACTCCGTGAACAGCGCACTGCAGCGCGCCCGCGCCGGCATGCGTGAGCACCTGCCCGCCGAGCGCCAGGACTGGACCGGCGGCGAGGAAGACGCCAGTACCCGCGAACTGGTACGCCGCTTCACCGACGCCAGCATCGCCAAGGACGTGAGCGCGATCGCCACCCTGCTCCGAAACGACGTCCGCTGCTCAATGCCCCCCACGCCAGGCCTGTACGTCGGCCGCGACGCGATCGTCAACGACTGGCTGACCGAAGGCTTCGAGGATCTCGGCGACCTCCGCGCCGTCCCCACCTCGGTCAACCACCAACCCGCCATCGCCTTCTACCTCTGGCAGGCCGGGTCGAACGCCTACCTACCACTCACAGTCGACACGCTACGCATCACCGGCGGAGCGATCACCGAGATCATCACGTTCCACAACAACCAGTTCCCGCACCTCGGACTGCCGGACCGCCTACCCGCGAGAACAGCATGAACGACATCCGCGCCGTGGCGCGCCCTCCACGCCTGCGCACTCTCGCCATCACCGGTCTCCTCGCCACCCTTGCAGCGATGACAACCACTACCGTCGCAGCTGCGCTCTTCGGTGCAGCCGGCGTCAACTTCCAAATCCCCAACGGCGGCGAGACCATCCCCCTCCCCGGCATCGCCGTCCTGACCGGCATCTTCGCGCTGGTCGGCGTAGCGATCGCCATCGCTCTCCTCCGCTGGAGCAGCAACCCCGCCCACCGCTTCCTCTGGACGACCGGGTCGCTCACCGCGATCTCGCTCATCCCACCCCTACTGGCCAACGCAACCCCCGCCACCACCACATCCCTGCTAGCCCTACACCTCCTCGCCGCAGCAGTCATGATCCCCACCCTGACCCGAACCCTCCACCCCAGCTGACGCCCGATCAGCCTTCCTGTTCAAGCTCGGCCCGAAGTACGACGCTCTGCTCGACAAAGCCAAGTTGGTCATAAAACCCGCGCGCAGACCGGTTAGCCGCATACGCAGTAACAGAAACGGCCACGGCGCCCCGCGATCGAGCCCAACTCGTGAAACCGGAGACCAACTCCCGCCCCAAGCCACCGGAGCGAACCTCCTCGTCAACATAAAGGCTGCGTATCTCAGCAGTCCGCCGCCCGAACCGCGTCGGCGACGCAGCCGTGAGATACCCGACCAAATGCCCACCGACGCGCTCGCCGTACCTCGCAATGAGTACGAGCGCAGTCTCGTTGCTCATAAGCCGCACAAAGTCCTCCCGCGCATGGCGACCCGGCCAGCCAGTGTCAACCAGCGCGTCATGAGTCCCGGCGTCCTCGGCGAACAGCCGCGTCTCAAGCCGAACCAAGTCGTCGAGGTCACCGACGCCTGCCACCTCCACCCGAACCATCCGCTTACCCTACCGAGCGACTGGCGGGGTACCTGCAGTTATTCGAGGCGTCGGAGCGCTGTCTCGACGGTGGCCTCGACGCGGGAGGTCATGCCGGGCACATCGACGGGACGGCGGCCGGCGACCTGACCACGGATCCACTTCGACCCGCTGTCGTCATAGTGCAGCAGGGCATACAGGTCCCACCACGGATCGAGAGTCACCCCGGCGATCGACTCGTAGAGCGACCGAAGCTGCTCCGACCACTCCGGCGAGTAGAGCGCCGCCAAGTATCGCCGACACTGCCCGACGTCAATCGCGCGCGCTCCCCGAAAGATGCTGTTCCAGTCGGTCAGTCCGGTAATCCTCCCGCGCGACCACAGCAGGTTGACGGGCAGGAAATCGCCGTGCAGAAAGACGGCAGTGTCCTTCGGCGGAGGCGCCGCCATCACAGCGAACGCCGCCTTCCACACAGCCGGATTCTGTGCGCCGGCCGGCACCTGAAACCCGTCCCGAGGAGCAATCCAAGAATCCGTCCAAGGTCTGAACGTCTTCGCGGGGAGATCGAGGGAATGCAGCAAGACAGCAATCTCCGCGATCCTCGTCAGCCACGACCGAGGTTCCGCCGGAGTGAGGTGCACCTGCCCCGGCAACCGTGTCATCAGCAACGACGGCAAGCCCCCGGTCGCAGCACCAGCAACATCACTCGCCAGGATGCTCGGAACCGGGAGCCCGCTTCCCGCCACCACACCAAGGTTGGCGATCTCCTGCTCCAACGGCTCCCGCAGACCGAGCCCGGCCGGGTACTGCCGCAGTACGACGAACGTCCGAACTCCACGTCGCTCGACAGTCACCCGATTCACAGCAGAGCAGACGCCACCGGTCAATCGGCGATAGCCAACGACGCGGCTGCCCCGACCCATCGACGCCGCAACCCAGTCGAGAGTCTCCACCGACGGCCGACGCTGCCTGAACCCGCCATCCCTCCAGTCGCCGTCGGTCATGAGCGCGAGCCTATTCGCCGGGAGCCTGCGACGATAAGGGTTTTCCAACCCGCCACCTGCGATGTCGCGTGGCGACGGACGCCGCTACAAGCTGAAGGCGATCGCGCGCAGGATCAGGGCTGCGACGAACACCGCTGTGAACGCGAGGTCGATTGCCACCCCACCCGCGCGCACCGGCCGCAGCACCCGCCGTACCCGCCCGATCACCGGCTCCGTCAAGGCGTGGGTCACCCCACGAGCCCGGCTCGCCCACTGAGGTCCACTGGCCAACACACCCGACCAGTCCAGCACCATCCGCGCAAGCAACACCAAGATGAACGCCGTCAGGACGTACCCAACCAGGGCTCCGATCAGGCTCATGATCAACTCCTCCACAACGGCCACACCGGCCTTCTCACCAGTATGAACGTGCCGCACCACCCAAGAATGCCTCCACCACCGCCTTCTTAGCCGACTATCAGGTCGCCTACCAGCGAGGAGGCTCGGGGCGGGCCGGGGCACGCAGAGCGGGCGCGTTCAGGAGCGGAGCGACGAGTTAGCGGTCGCGTGGCGCGCGGGGGTAGTTGAAGGCGGTGTGAGCAAGCGTTTCAGCTAATAAATAAAGGGTTTCAGCCACATTCTAGATTTCGAGACGATTCAGTCCGGTCCGCCGTTTCAACCGGTCGGGGCGGGGGTAGGTCGGGTGGGTCGGAGGATTGGACTCGGGGACTGGATTGGGAGGGAACCCTTGTCAACGCAGTACCCGTCGGATCTTGCTGCCGACGATCGAGGACACATGCCCGCTGCCGAGCCGTCCGTTGCTGTCGAGGAGCTGCCCTTCCGAGACAGATAACGAATCCCGATGGATGCATACGCCCTGCAACGCAGCTGGGACCAGGTGACGAAGCACGGAGACCAGGTCGCGCTGTACTTCTACTCGCACATCTTCGTGTCTCATCCAGAGGTACGGTCGATGTTCCCGCTCTCCATGTCGCACCAGCGGGACAAGTTCGTGAGCGCCCTCGGCCGGATCGTCAGTCACGCCGACCAACTCGACAAGGAAGAGGCCTTCCTGCAACATCTCGGCCGCGACCACCGCAAGTACGCCGTGGTCGCGGAGCACTACAACGCCGTCGGCGCCTCGCTCTGCGCAACGCTGATGCACTTCCTCGGATCCGAGTGGGACGAGGAACTCGCCTCGCACTGGACCGCGGCGTACCAGGTTGTCGCGCGGATCATGGTCGAGGCCGCGGAGACATCGTCAGAATCCAGCCCGGACTGGTGGGACGCGGATGTGATCTCGGCCGAACGGCGAACCATGGACCTCACCCTGCTGACGATCAAGCCCAGGCGCCCGTTCGAGTTCCTGCCCGGTCAGTCGGTCTCGATGGAGATCCCGCAACGCCCAAGGCAGTGGCGCTACTTCAGCCCTGCCAACGCCCCACGCTCGGACGGCTCGATCGATCTGCACGTACAGCAGATCGACGGCGGCCAAGTGAGCCCGACCGTGGTGCGCTCCCTGAAAGCCGGTGACACCGTGAAGCTGGGGGCACCGGTCGGCGAGCGGCTGACCAGGCGGCAACGCGACTCGCGGGAATTGCTGCTGGTCGCGGGCGGAACCGGGCTCGCGCCGCTCCTCGCCGTACTCGAACAGATCGATCAGGAGTGGCACCGGTCGGGCAACGGACCACAGGTTCACCTGCTCCACGGCGTACGGATGCCCTGGCACCTCTACGACCGCCCGCGGCTGCGAGAACTGGCCCGGACCCGGTCATGGTTTGAGTACACCGAGGTCGTATCCGACGACCCGTCCTATCCCGGAACGCGCGGCAAAGTCGGAACGGTCGCAGCCCGGCAGCAGATCGAGGGGCGTACGGCGATGGTGTGCGGCGGACCGCAGATGGTCGCGCACACCTTGGAGCAACTGGCCGTCGCCGGCATGCCGCCCGAGCACATCAAGTACGAGCACTTCTACTACGCAGCCGCCGGCGAGCACACCGTCGCGCCGGGGCTGGCAGGTCAGGAGACGACAAGTGACACACCACCACCGCCACGGCTCGCCACTTCCAACACCCCAATCGATCCGGGACAAGACGTTCCGGCGACGAATGGGGGGCCTCGACGCCGCCAGGGTGTACGGGTACCTCGATCTGCTCGCTGACCACCTGCAGACCACGGAGACAGCGCTGGTCGAGAACCGGGCGAGGAACGAACGTCTCCAGGCCGAACTGCAGCGCGGAAGGGCCGAGCTGCAGCGCGTGCAGGCGGAGCTGGACCAGTACGAGCAGGCCGGCGACCGCGTGAACGAACAGGTCGTCCAGATGTTCAGCCAAGCACAGCTCGTGGTCGAGGAAATGGTGCAGGACGTCAGCCGGGACGCCCGCGAGCGCATCGGTCAGGCCCGCGAACACGAGCGCCAGATCGTCGCCGAGGCCATGGACACAGCCGGGCAGCATGTTCGCTCGTACGCTCAGACTGCCCAGGCACAGATGCAGGAGATCGTGAACTCGTTCGCCACCGAGGTCGACCAGCTCGGGAGTACGTCGCAGCCGAGCGAGCCGACCGATCACTTGTTCGACGACTCCAGAGTCCTGCCGCCCCGTTTCCGGAACGGGACCGGTCCGGGAACCGCGGGCTAGGAGCCAACAGTGCAGACTCTTGCCGTCCTCCTGAGCCTGACGATCCTCTTCCTGGCGGTTCGGATCTGCGGCCGTCGACTCGCGGCGATCCACGCCGGCGAACAGCTGCTCTCGATCGGCGGTCCGTGGCGCAAGGCCCCGCGGACCGGCCGACGGGCGTCACCAGGTCCCGGCCGGATCCGATCCCGGCCCGATCACCCCACCAGCCCCGACCACCCGACGCGACCCGACCATTCGGTACGACGTCCCGAGCCCGAACGACGTCCTGATCCCGAACAACAGGCCGACCCTCGACGCCGTCCTACCGGCGTCGACACCGAGCAGGTCCGGGCCGCAGCCGAGGAGTTCCTTGAGCTCTTCCACGCCGAGAACCCCGAGGCCGGCGGCATGGGCCCGCGGCTCGCCGCAGTCATGCGCGAGATCGACCTGACCGGCACCTACTGGCATACCGCCGATGAGCTCGCCTTCGGCGCCCGCGTCGCGTGGCGCAACAACTCCCGATGCATCGGCCGGCTGTACTGGCGCAGCCTGCAAGTGCGCGACCTGCGGACCGTCTCAGACGCCGGCGGCGTCGCCGCGCACTGCTTCGATCACCTCCGCACAGCGCACAACGGCGGCAAGATCCGCCCAATGATCAGCGTCTTCGCCCCGGAGGCTCCGAGCCGCGCTGCCCCCAGGATCTGGAACGAACAACTGATCCGGTACGCCGGCCACGAGCAGCCCGACGGCCGTGTCCTAGGAGATCCCCGCTACCGAACTTTCACCAGCCAACTCATCCAGCGCGGATGGCGCCCACCCGAGCTCCCCGGCGCGTTCGACGTACTCCCCCTGGTCGTAGAGACCGCCGACGAGGGCCCACGAATGTTCCAGCTCCCCGAACAATCAGTGCACGAGGTCTCCCTCAAGCACCCCGAGCTCACCTGGTTCGCCGACCTGGGCATGCGGTGGCACGCAGTCCCGGTGATCAGCAACAACCGGCTCGTCATCGGCGGCGTCTCGTACCCGGCGGCGCCCTTCAACGGCTGGTACATGGGCACCGAGATCGGCGCCCGCAACTTCGGCGACACCGACCGCTACGACCTCGTTCCCGAAGTTGCCGAGCGGATGGGCCTGGACACCTCCGACGAGGCAACCCTGTGGCGAGACCGCGCCCTCGTCGAGATCAACCGCGCCGTCCTGCACTCGTTCCACACGAACGGCGTCAGAATCACCGACCACCACACCGAGTCCCGCAGATTCCTCATCCACCTGGAACGAGAAGAACGAGCCGGCCGCCGCTGCCCCGCCGACTGGACCTGGATAGTCCCACCCATGTCCGGCTCCCAGACCCCCGTCTTCCACCGCTACTACACCACCGAACACCAAGTCCCCAACTTCTACACCGACCCCGAAGCCACCCACCGCTCCCTACAAGGCGGCCCTCCCGCCTTCAACTGATACCTGACGCCGGCCAAGCAGCTCCGCCGCGGCCGGCTAAGCGGGGACGTACACAGCCAGAACCAAGACGTCGTCGTCGACGGAACCTGTCAGGGGTTTGCCCTTGGTCAGGGTCAGAGTGGCCCGATCGCCAGGACCAGCCGGATACGGCCAGGTCCGCAGGCCGAGAGCGCCGCCAGGCCCCGTAGAGCCGCTCACCTCACGCTCGGTCTTCCGCACACTCAAGGTCGCATCAACCTCCTCCTCGACGTCAAGCAGCGGCGTGCTCCCGTAGACGAGCACAAACCGTTGATCCGCAGGCGTAGCGATCGACACCGTCCCGGTTTCCGGAGCCGCAGTCTTGACGTCGGCCAACCGATAGTCGTACCCGAGAACCTCAATCTTCTCGTCGAGCGACGCATCGCCGGCCTTCCGCTGGGCGCCCTCCGCATAAACCCCCAGCCCGAGGCGCGTGTTCGCCGGGACCGCGGTGCCAGGCTTGTCCGGCACGATCCGAACGACCACTTCAGCCTGCACACCGGCCGAGGCCGGAGGCCCCACGCCAATCATCGTGCCGGTAGCGGCGTCCGTCGACGAAGCATCACACCGCTCGTCGAACGCCGACGTCGTGTCATCCGTCTTGACGGACAATCTGTACCCACCATCGACCGCCCCACGATTCGCCGTACAAAACAACCGCAGAACTACACCAGTCCCAGGCGACGTGAATCGAACCCGCACTTCCGTACTACCAACGGCCGCGCCAAGCAGCGTCGCACCACCAACCTTCGCCCGGTAGGTAACCCCATCCTTCACATAGGCGCCGTCATCCGCCGGAACGACGCGGCTAGGCACGCCGAGCTCCGAATCCGTCTCGGGCGCTGAGCTGGAATAGATCCCCATCGCAATCCGAGCCCCCGGAACAACAACCGGCCGCGACTGAGCATCAATCAACTCACCGCTGACCTGAGCCTCTTTGCCAACCGGTTGATCCAGCCAAATCGGCGAATCCGCGCCCTGCCGAACCCGATTGACCTCCCACCCGCCAGCACACGCACCCTCCGCAACCGGCCAGTCCCCGATCTTGACCCGCAAGCGAGTAGCGCCGCTCACACCAGAACAATGCGCACTCACACTGATCGAGTCGGTCCCCGGCGTCCACGCAAACGCGAACTTCCCCTGGCCGGCTTCACCAACCCAAGGCTTCAGCAACCGATCCGCCCCGATCGTCCCCGGCACAGTCATCCCGTTCTCGCTGTAATCCGCAGGCGGCTTGTCACCAGCCGACCCGTCTCCATCGACCACCCGTACGACGACAACCACGGCAGCAACGACCGCAACCAAAGCGCCGAGCGCAACGAACACACGAAGCCGCCGACTCCGCCGGACCCTCTGCGGCACCTCGGGCATGGGCTCGGGCGTCACCACGATCACTCTCCGTCCTCGACCGGACCATCTTAGGTACCCCCATCCTGCTGGACGGCCCAGGTCTTACAGCCGATACGGCTCGCCAACGGCGCCTGTCAGCAATTTGTGGCCCCGTACTGGAAGCACCGCAAGACGCCGTCTTGCGGCGCAAGCCCGCTGGCCGCCGCGGGCACGCAACAGCGCAGCCCGCGCGGCACTAATCGAGGTCGACGGCGCGCAGAGGCCGGCGCTGCTCAAGCCTCCTTTGGAACGGCGGCGCTTGCTGGCTGCCACGAGTCATAGTTCCCGCATTCAGCCGTGATGCCGGCCGTCGCCTCGGCGGCAGCGAGGAAGTCGTCAACAAGCGGTGAGGTGCGCGATGCCGCCACAGCGAGGTACACCTGTTCGGGCGGCAGATCCGGGATCGGCACGTAGCTGATGTCCGGTCGCGAGTAGAACACGGTCTCCGAACGTCCCACGAACGAGATGCCGCGGCCGGCCGCGACGTGCTCGAGCTTCTCCTCCACACCGCGCGCCCGGAGCCCGGAGTCAGGGTGCGGGCGGGTGGTCGGCTGCGTGCTCGCATCGGCATGCCAGACCAGCGGCTCACCGGCCAGGTCAGCCTCGGTGACCTCCTCCTTGCCCGCCAGCCGGTGACCGGCGGGCAGCACTACCATGAGCGGCTCAGTGAAGAGCGGAGTCAGGCGCAGGCCGGTCTCGTCGATGGGCAGCCGCACATAGCCGACGTCGACCCGACCGTCGAGCAGCATCAGCGCCTGGTCGTCCCATTCCATTCGCTGCACGTCGACGACCACGTCCGGATGCCGAGCCTCGAACGCCCGCGCAGCCGGGATAACCGGGATTCCCGTCCGGAAGCCGACCACCAGCCGCCGGCTGCCGCGGGCCGCCACCGACACCCGGCGCCGGACCGCGTGCACGGACGCGAGCAGCGGACCGGCGTCGTCCAACAGTTGTCGGCCCGCGTCGGTCAGCACTACGCCGTGGCTGTCCCTGGTGAACAGGGCGGTGCCGAGATCGTGTTCCAGCGCGCGGATCTGCCGACTCAGCACCGGCTGCGCGATGTGCAGCTCATCGGCGGCACGGCCGAAGTGCAGCCTCTCGGCAACGGCAACGAAGTAGCGCACCTTGCGCAGGTCCAGATCCATGGAACCTCCCGGTCCGGCGATGCCTCCAGGGTATCGCCACGACTGAAAAGGGTCTTGGACACCCACCCAAACCAATGGCATCGTTCATAGGGCGCGAGCGAATTCGATTCAAGAATTCGGAATCTGGATTTGATAGCAGGCTCATCGCGAATTGAGCCCGTCCATCGCGCTATTCGACGACACCCACCCTGACAACGGGTTGGCGTGGCGTTCTGTCCAGCCCCAGAAAGCAGGCACCCTATGACCACCATCAGCATCATCGGTTCGGGCAACATGGCCACCGCCATCGGTACCCGGGCGGCGAAGCACGGCCACACCATCGAGCTCATCAGCCGCAACCCCGCCAAGGCTCAGGCGCTCGCCGACCAGATCGGCAACGGAGCCACCGTCGGCACGTACGGCGCAAGGCCGGCAGGTGACATCGTCATCCTTGCGGTCCTGTACGCCGGCGCGGTTGAAGTGGTCACACAGTACGGCGATGCGCTGGCCGGCAAGACCCTCGTCGACATCACCAACCCGTTCAACGCCGACGGAAGCGGACTCGCGACTTCCCCGGGCAACTCGGTGTCCCAGCAGATCGCAGCCGCCGCCCCTGACGGCACACACGTCGTGAAGGCGTTCAACTTGCTCTTCAGCGCCGTCCTTGCCGAAGACAAGCCCGTGGACGTGTTCTTCGCCGGCGACAGCGCCGAGGCGAGGACCCGGGTCGCGGCGTTTCTGGAGAGCTTGGACATCCGGGCTCTCGACGCAGGAGGACTCGAGATGACCCACGCACTTGAGTGGGCCGGCCTCCTCCTGGTCGGCCTGGCAAGAAACGGCGCCGGCTTCGACATCGCCCTGAGCGCCAAGGCGCTCTAAAGATTCACCCGACAGCATCTGAACGGAGACCTCGTGGGAAAGCTCGATGGCAAGGTCGCAGTGATCACAGGCGCGACCAGCGGAATGGCGCTGGCCGGCGCGAAGTTGTTCGTTGATGAAGGAGCTCACGTCTTCATTTCGGGCCGGCGAAAGGACGCGCTGGACGAGGCCGTCGCGCTGATCGGCCGGAACGTAACCGGCGTACAGGGCGACTCGGCCGACCTCGACGATCTGGACCGTTTGTTCGAGACGGTCAAACAGGAAAAGGGCTCGATCGACGTACTGTGGGCCAGCGCCGGGACGGGCGAGCAAGGCAGACTCGGCGAGATCACCGAGAAGCAGTTCGACACCGCCTTCTCGCTGAACGCCCGCGGCACCCTGTTCACCGTCCAGAAGGCGCTACCGCTGTTCAACGACGGCGGCTCGATCATCATGACCGGCTCAAACGCCTCCCTCCGCGGCTACCCCGACTGGACCGTCTACGCAGCAAGCAAGGCCGTACTACCCGCCTACGCACGCGTATGGGTGTCCGAACTGAGGGACAGAAAAATCCGCGTGAACGTCCTAACCCCCGGCCAGGTCGCCACGCCAATCCTCGAAGAGGTCATGGACAAGCAAACAAAAGCCCACTTCGAATCCGTAATCCCCCGCCGAAAAATGGGCCGCCCCGAAGAAATCGCCACAGCCGCCCTCTTCCTAGCCTCAGCCGACTCCAGCTACATCAATGGCACAGAACTAGTAGCCGACGGCGGCACCACAGCAATCTGACCGCGCGCCACCGGCAGCCGTCCGCACCAGCGGCACGCCGGCCACAGCTCTGCGACCAGCAGGATCCAGAAGTTGCCTACGGCAACCGTCGCGATGACTGACAACAGCTACGGAGGCTCCCTCTACAGTGCCTCATCACTAGACCATCACGGACCGTGGCTCGAGGAAGGCCTCGAGGCCGAAGGCGCCGTACTCGCGCCCAATGCCGGACTGCTTGAACCCTCCGAACGGCGACAGCGGCTCAAAACCGCCGTTGATCGCCACTCGGCCGACCTCGAGTCGCGACGCGATGCGGCGCGCTCGCGCGAGATCGGAGCAGAAGACATAGGCGTGCAGGCCGTACTCCGAGTCGTTGGCAATCTCGACGGCATGATCATCGTCGCGATAGGTCAGGATCGACAGCACCGGCCCGAAGATCTCCTCGCGCGCGATCCGCATGTCGTTGGTGACGTCCGCGAACACCGTCGGTCGCACGTAGTACCCGTCCGCCAGTCCCTCGGGGCGTCCGGGCCCGCCCGCGACGATCCGGGCGCCTTCCTCGAGACCGAGTCGGATGTAGCTCTGGACCCGCTCCCACTGCTGTTCGCTCACCATCGGGCCTATAGCAGTCGCCGGGTCGCGCGGATCGCCGACCGGGAAGTCAACCATCTTCATCCGAGCGATGGTGAGCACCTCGTCCAGCTTGCTCTCCGGCACAAGGATCCGGGTGCCGGCGACGCACGCCTGGCCGCTGTTGACGAACCCGGACGTGAGTGCACCGGTGACGGCTTCGTCGAGGTCGGCATCGTCGAGGATGATTGACGGCGACTTGCCGCCGAGCTCGAGCGTCAGACTCTTCAACGTGTCGGCTGCCTCGCGGAAGATGACCTTGCCGGTCGCGGTCGAGCCGGTGAAGGAGATTCTGGCGACATCGCGGTGGTGGGTGATGGTGGTGCCGACGACCTCGCCGCGCCCCGTCACGATGTTGAAGACGCCCTTGGGCAGTCCGGCTTCGTGGAGTGCTCGGGTCATGGCTTGGGTCTGGGTCGCGCTCATCTCGCTCGGCTTGATGACTACCGTGCAGCCGGCTGCCAGAGCGGTCGCGAGCTTGTCGGCGATGAAGAACGGATCGGAGTTCCACGGCGTGATCAGGCCGGCGACTCCGATCGGCGCCAGTTCCACGGTCGCGTTGCCGATCTGCCGGGTGAACTCGAAGCTCTCCAGCGTCGTGATCATGTCGGCGAACGGGGTGACGGTCGAATCGACCATGAACGAATTGCGTACCGGACCGCCGTACTCGACGGTGATGGCTTCGAGAATGTCGTCATGTCGCGCGGCGACCGCGGCCTGAAGCCGGCGGAGCGCATCGATCCGCTCTTGTCTGGAGGTCGCGGACCAGGCCGGCAGCGCGCGCTTGGCCGCTGCGATGGCCAGCTCGGTGTCGACCTCGTCGGCGAGCTGGACCTGCCCGATCACCTTCCCGGTGGCGGGATTGAAGAGGTTGAAGAGTTCGGTTCCGTGCGGGGTGACGAACTCACCGTCGATATAGATCTTGTCGATCACGTTGTCTTCCATGATGGTCTCCTGGTGGATTGGTGCTGCCCGCAACTGCTCGTCGTCGAAGAGGATCTCGACCAGCGGGCTGCGTGCGAGCCAGTCGTCGAGGCTCTGCCGACCGGCCCGGGCCGCGATGTCGGGCCGGTTCTGCAGATCGAGGACTGCGGTGATCACCTGCCGCCGGGTCGGCTCGTCGACCGGCGCCGCGGTAGCGGCGAGATCGGCGGTGACTCCGTGCTTGAGGTGCACGGTGAACCTCGGATTGGCCCGCAGGTTCGCGTACCAGTTGCGCGGCCCGGGCGTGCCGGTCAGATACCAGCGACCGTCGACGCGGTGGAACCAGACTTCGATCCGGCGCGGACTACCGGTGCGCGCGCCGACTGTCGTGATGTCAATCGTGTACTCGGCCGTTGCGGAGTCCGGTCCGATGTCGAGGGCGTGTCTGATGGCGTCGTAGGAAGTCATACTTCCATCGAAGCGACGCCGCGGATGCCGGACCAGCAAGATCCTCTTGCGTGGTTGCACATTCCTCTTCGCCTGAGCAGCTTCACGGCAGCGCGGTAGCGAGGTGGTCGGCGCCGCCCTGCATGCGCTCCGCGTCCAGGCTGGGCGGGACACCGAACTGACGCCGGTACTCGCGGCTGAACTGCGACGGGCTGTCGTAGCCGACCCGATGGCCGACGCCGGTGATGTCGTGCGGGCTGTTCACCAGCAGCAATCTTGCCGCCTGCAGCCGGGTCTGCTTCTGGAACTGGATCGGGGTCATCGCCGTGACCGCCTGAAAGTTCCGGTGGAAGGCAGAGACGCTCATCCCCGAGAGCCGGGCCAGTTCCTCGACCCGGAACGGCTGGGTGTAGTTCTCCCGGATCCACCGTACGGCGCGTCTGATGTGGCTCAGGCTGCTGTCGGCCAGGCCGAGCTGACGGACGATCTCACCTTGGTCCCCGGTCATCAGCCACCAGAGGATCTCGCGCTTGACCAGTGGAACCAGGGCCTTGCGGTCCCGTGGCCGATCGAGGAGGCGCAGCAGCCGGACGATTGCGTCGAGCAACTGATCCGGGGCGTCACTGACCGCGATCCCCGGGCGTGCGGCGCCCGGAGACCGCGGCAGATCCGCCGGCCCGGCTTGCAGCAGCAACTCCGCGACGGTGGCAGGTTCGAGCGTCATTCCGAAGCCGAGCACGGAGGGACCCGGGCCGGTATCAATGACGTGGCCGGTCACGGGGAGGTCGACCGAGGAGACGAGGTACTGACCAGCGCCGTACTCGTACACCTGGTCCCCCAGCGCCAGGCGCTTGCCGCCCCGGGCGATGACTGCCAGCACTGTGCCGGACATCGAGGACTCCGCCGGAGCGGTGTGGCCAAGCTTGCAGACCCGTACGCCGTCGATGGCAGTGGTCAGATCGGGCCGCGCATGCCGTTCCAGCAGGTCACGAAGCTCCTCCATAGCCATGCCACGAGTGAAGCACGGAAATCGCAGTGACCGCCCGCACCGAGACGATCGTGCAAGGACCCGCGAGTTTCATGAAAGCCAGTCGCGCCCCCGCGTCTCGGTCTCGCGAGGCCCGCTCGTCGTACCAGACGACGGTCGGCTTGCTCTGCGGCTCGGCCACCTTCAAAAGGAAGCGCAAGACGCGGACGGCTCGATCTCGCGTGAGCTGCGCCGCAACGCCGACGCAGGCGGGAGTTATCGTCCGTTCGACGCGCACCGCCAGGCGACCGCTCGCAGGGCACGTCGACATCGCCGGCGCCTCGACACCAACCTCGAGCTCCGCGAACTGGCGGCTGATCTGCTGGCGCAGCGGTGGAGCCCGCAGCAGATCAGCCGGCACCTTCGGCTGCGCCATCCCGAACAGCCGACGATGCGGCCGTGTCACGAGAGCATCTACCAGGCCGCCTATCAGCTCGAGGTTGGCTCATCACCAACGGGCTCGCACCGTAGCCGCCTGCCGGGGAGGCCGCGGATGCGTAGCCGGATGACATTGGCGTACTGCTCGGCCAGCTCGGATGGAGCGACGTGCTCCTCGACCATGTGATCGCCCAGCCAGAGCTGGACCTTCCACAGCATCTGATGGTTCTCGATCACTGTTGCCGTCCCCCCACATCGTCCGACCTCGTGCCGCTGAACGATCGCCGTTGAGGGCGATCGGTGCCGACAACCTTGAGTTTGGAGACCACCTGTCAGCACCGGGAGAGCCTCGATGCGGACAGCGAGATTGTCCGCGAATCCTCAGACGTGACGAGACTGACAGCGCCGACGAATCGGGTGCCAGTTACGATCGCTGGGTGGCGCATTCGGCGACGTACGACGGTTTGACCTCGCACGCCGGCAGGCTGTTCTGGCTGGAATCCAGCGACGCCGGAGATGTGCTGAAGAGCTGGAGTCCCATCACTGGCGTAGCGGCCGCCGCGCCCAGCGACTTCGGCATCGGTAGCAAGATTCACGCGTACGGCGGTGGCACGTTCGCCGTGAACGCGGGTGGGATCTGGGCGGTCTCTGGGCACGACGGTCGCATCTGGAAGGTCGGTCCAGCATCCGCAGCTCCACTCACGGACAGATCCGCTGACTCATATGGCGATCTCATCTCGTTCGGCAACGATCTTCTACACATCAGCGAAGGACCCGACGGTGACCAACTCCGGGCCTTGAGTACGACGACAGGCCTCGTACGGACCCTGAAGCGATCCACCGGTTTCCTGGCCGCTCCCCAGCCGTCCGGCGACAAGCTGGCCTGGCTCAGTTGGACCACGGATCAAATGCCATGGGACAGCACCCAGCTTTGGCTTACACGATACGCACCGACAGACGAAGTCTCAGCCTTTGCAGAACTAGTGTCCGGGGGTCCGGACGAGTCAGTTGTCGAGCCTCAATGGGGACCCGACAACGACCTGTATTTCATGTCGGACCGGACAGGTTGGTTGAACTTGTACAGATGGGACGGGCGCAACACACATGCGGTCGCCCCAATTGACGCAGACTGCGCGGCCGCACCATGGGAGCTTGGCTACCGCAGTTACGCACTCATGAACGACGGAGCGATTGCGATCCGCGTCCGCGCAGGCCTTCGTGATCGCCTCATGGTCGTTGACAAAGCAGGCGGATCACAGACGCTTGATCTGCCGTATACCTCCATCAAGCCGTACCTCGCTCCTTTGGACGACAAGATCGCAATCATCGCTGGAACCCCTACGACCTCGCCGGCAGTCGTGGTTGTCGATCGGGAAGGCGCTTGCTCAACCGTCGCCGGTGCGGATGTCTCTGACGAACCGTTGCCCGTGCCAGAGGAGCGCTCGATCGGCGACCTGTCCTACCTCCTGCATCCACCGATCGACGCCGTCGGCACGTGGAGCGCGCCGGTCATCGTTCGAGCACACCCCGGTCCGACTGACGAGGTCACCTTTCGACGTGATCCGCAGGTCGATTTCCTGACCCGCAACGGGTTTGCAGTTGCCGACGTCAACTACCGCGGCAGCACCGGCCACGGTCGAGAGTTCCGCCGCAGCCTCTACGGCCGATGGGGACTGGATGACGTAGCGGACTGCGGGACCGTCGCAGACGAGCTTCTCAATCTCGGCACGGCGGTGGATGGGCAGGTCTTCATCTGTGGGGCCAGCGCAGGTGGCTACACCGCACTCCAAGCAGTGAGCCAGCCAGGTCCGTTCCGCGCCGCTGCGGCTCGATCTCCGATCGTTGATCCACACGGCTGGGCCAACAGCGTGCCGCGATTTCAGCGAGCTCACGCTGGAGCATTGAGCGGTGGTGCCGGAGCCGTCATAGCCGCCAGAATCCTCCGGCCGGTGCTCCTCACCCACGGCCGACACGACCCGATCAGTTCAGCCCACGACACTGCGCACCTCGCGGCGGGTCTGCGGTCTCGCAACGCCAACCACGAGATGTTGCTTCTCGAGACGTCCAGTCACACCTTCGCAAGTCCTGAATTGGCGACCGTCGTACTCGAGGCCGAGCTCAACTTCTTCCGCCGGATGCTTGACTCATCCAGGTAGCGCGGTCCGTTCGTACTCCCCAAACTCCACGACAGATCTCAGTTCGGCGTACCGAACAAGCTCCTGACACAGCTCGCCGACACGTTGCCGGCTTCGGGCGGACGAGGTTTGAGCAGCGAGGTCTACTGCCCGCCGACCCACGGCACATGCCTCCTCGGGCTCGCCTGCCCTGGCTAGTGAGGAGGCCATCAGTGCCGTGTCGATGGCGAGTCTTCGGATGTGCCCTGGAGCTACTTGGGTCAGCGCCTCATCGGCCTGCTCTTGAGCCAAACCCTGATGGCCGAGGTCGTGGAAGCAATGCGCCATCTCGTCAGCCAAATACGCAGGGCTGAAGTAGGCGATCCATGCCGGCTCCTCCTCCGGTCGGCTTGAGCTCAGGTGAGCCTCGGCCCGCAACAAGGCATTCGTCGCGGCCTTCTCATCGCCACAACGCGCAGCGGCGCGTGCAAGTACCGCCTCGAATGCCGACGTGACGCCGGCACTGGCCAGGGCCGCCGTGCCGTGCAGACCCACCCGAGCCATCCGCGTCGCCGTGTCGACGTCACCACCATGCAGGGCCAGATGGGCGCCGCTCACTGAAAGTAGGTAGCCGCCGTAGACGCGGTCGCCTGCCGCAGACGCCAGTTCCAAGGCACGCAAATAGCAATCGCGCGCATATTCGTCGAGCCCGAGATCGATTGATTGGTATCCGACCAGCTCCCAGAATCCAGCAGCGGTCAAGTACAAGGTCGATGCTGTGGCGTCGTCAGTGGGTATGCCCCGGAGAAGCCCGTCGAGTTCTGTCGTGACATAGCCGGCAACGACGGAGTGCATTCTCCCGGCGCCATGTTGGTGGTCCAGTTTCCGGAACGTCGCCAGCTGTTGCTGTGCCGACGCCACGGTCTCCTCGTCGACTTGGCAGTCCGGCTCGTCGCCAAGAATGCGGACGTCCCTACCGGCCGCCGTCAACCAATCGAGGGCAGCGCGCTCAAAGGTGGTCTCGACAGCCAGCACGGGCTCCCGGCGAGAGGTCCGCTGCGACTGCAAACTCGGCGCGAAGGCCTCCAGGAGGCCAGCTGCGCCAAGCGTCTCGTCCAACTCCGAGATGAGGTCCGGCGTTGGCCAGCGGAGGGCCTTTTCGATTTCGCCGATCTGATCCTTGCTGACGAACACCAGCGCCCCGAGGTCGGCCTGTGACAGTCCGCGTCGAGTCCGCAGATCCCGGACAGCTGCCCCGAAAGCATGTCGAGCGGACAATTGCGGCGACAACGAACGCAGAGCTTGCGCCATTTCCCACCTCCCGTCAGCGAATCAACTCGCTTGTCGTCGACCATGCATCGTCATGCTCTCGGAAATGAGCCCCATCGTCCCAATGCCGAGCCTTCGCAGGCATGCGGACAAGTGGTTTGTCCGCATTAGAGCCCTCGACCTCCACACGGGCCGCGACCAGACTCGATCACGTACCGCAATCGTTCGCCTACAACCGGCCGAGGTCAAGCGGCGTACTGACTCGGTGACGGCAAAGATCGACAGGAGCTCACACACATGAACGACTGGATGGCCACGATGTACGCGGCGGCGATCCTCCTGTACGGCTGGCTGGCGGCAACTCAACGATCAGACGACTGACTCTCTCCAGTCTGCCTTCGATCGAACGTCTCAGGCTGGCAATGCCAAGACGCTGAGCGGACCCATAACCGGCGGGCCGGCGTATCGATCCCTGCATCTGCGCCGGTCCGTCGTTCCAACCCGCCTCACTCACGGAGGACCGAATGGTCACGTTTGTTCCGCTGCTGTCTGCCGAGACGGTTGCCGTGCTACCTGAGCGCGCTCAAGAAGTTGTCGAGTATCGCAAGTCTGGGCTGTCACTCAACCATGTCCAGGGCTGTCCACTCGGGTGCGCCTACTGCATTCGTCACACCCACGGTCTGTGGGACGCCAACACACCGGCTGCCCTCATGACCGATGCTGAAGCGGTCGAGCAACTGGTCAACCACCGATACTTCAAGCCGCACAAGACACCACTCCAGATCTTCAACAGATCGACCGATCCATTCCTCGCAGGCGTGCGCGATCACCTCTTCGCCGTACTGGAAGACATCGATGCCCGAGGCCTCACCAACCATGCGCTGGTGATCACTCGGGCGGTTGTCCGCGAGACCGACTGCGCCAGGTTGAACGCGTTGAAGAACCTCAAGCTGACGCTCCTGTTCACCTATTCAGGTATCGAGGACCGCCGCGTCGAGCCGTACCCGAGCTCGGTCGCCGCGGCCTCGCTACGCCGCGCAACGGCCTATGGCTCGGCCGACGAGCCGCGCCGCTGTCGCACCATCCTGTACTGGCGACCGCTCGTCCCCGGCCTCAACGACACGGATGACCACCTTCAACTGGCTGTGAGACTGTCGGCATCCGCGGACGCGACCGTGTTCACGGGGCTGTTCTATCGCGACCAGATTGCCGAGTACTACAAGGCCAACGGGATCCCTCAACCCTACGAGGGAACCGCGCGACGCAAGATCGTGCCCGAGGCTCTCGATCGTCGCATCGTCGAAGCCTTCGCGGGCCGGCCAGACGACGCGCCGCCACTGTTCCGCAAGACGTCCTGTGGCGTGTCCTACGCCCACGGGTTGCCGGACTACAACGGTCATTACGGGATCCGCGAGCTGTGCGACATCTGTCCTATGGCGCAGTCGAAGCTGTGTGCCGGCGCCCACCAGATGCCAACGACGCGCGCATTCCTAGATGCGGCGGCCGACCTGCCAGAGGCGGCAGAATTGAAGGTGCTCGACGTCACTAGCCGCGCAGTTCAGGTCGACGGGCTGCCTTCAGAGCAGCCCCGGTACTTTCTGCAGCACGCGTTCGCGTTCCAGGTTCACGACGCTGGGCACCCGCACCACCTCAACCGGCACGGCCGCGCGGACATCGGATGGGAGGCAACGACCAATGGCTGAAACAGCGAGGCCGTGGACTGCCCTCGACTACGCCGTCGTCGACGTTGAGGGCAACGGTCAGCAACCACCAGACCTCGTCGAGATCTCGATCGTCGCCATCACGAACGGCGGGATCGGCCGAGCAAGAAGCTGGCTCGTTCGGCCACCTCGGCCAATCACCGCCATGGCGCGGCGCTTTCACAAGATCACAGATGACCAAGTCGCCGACGCTCCGACTGTCCACGAAATCGACGGCGAACTGCGCGCCGCGCTGGACGGCATGGTCTTCGTCGCTCACAACGCCGGCGTCGATCTCGGCGTCGTGAACCGAGAGTTGCCCGGATTCCAGCCCATCCACGTGCTAGACACCCTCAAGCTAGCTCGGCAGCTGTTGCTGGGACGCGACTCCTACAAACTCGGCGCCCTGGTCGAGGCGTTCGGGCTGGCGGACGGCCTGCATAGCGACTTGGTTCCACACCGAGCCACGTACGACGCGATCGTCTGCGCCCGTCTTTTCGCCCGTCTGGCAGCGCCGCCCGGCCGCGATCCGCTCACCTTCGATGAACTGCTCGACATCGTGGCCACCAAGACCACTACCAACACCGCCACCGATTACCCGGCCGCGACCCTCTTCTGAGGCCCGCGCCGGACTCTTCGTCACCATCGACGGCCCGTCCGGCGTGGGCAAGACCACAACCATCACGCACCTCGCCCAACTCCTCCGAGCCGACAACACCGCCGTACACCTCACCGCCGAACCATCACGCGGCCCGATCGGCAAGCTCGCCTACGACCTCACCGACACGGTTACCGGCCCGGCGCTCGCGTGCCTGTTCGCCGCGGACCGGTACCACCATCTCGAGGCCGAAATCCGGCCTCATCTCGAGGTCGGACACCTCGTCCTCTGCGATCGCTACGTTCCCTCATCCCTCGTGATGCAACGCCTCGACGGCCAAGCCATCGACTTCCTCTGGAACCTCAACGCACTCGCCGATCACCCACACCTCGCAATCATCCTGACCGCTGACCCAGACGTGATCGCAACGCGCCTCGCCGCTAAAGGTCCGCACAACCGCCTACAGCGCCAAGACAACAGCAGCACAACCGAGACGCACTTTTACCAAGAAGCCCAAGAGCGCCTCATCCGCGTCGGCTATCAAACGATCACCATCGACACCACGCACCAACCGCCCCGCCTAGCCGCAGCCCGAGTCCGCCAAGCAATCCGCCGACGACAAGAGCAACACGCCGCCGGTAGCTCCGAACGGCGGCGCGCTTACTAACCACTCGGGCGAAGCGGCCGCAGGGCGGATCCGCACCGGCGAGGAGCCGGCTGAGACCGGGTACGTCCACCCGGGACTCCTCAAGCCAAAGCTCGGCGAAGCCTTGATCAGCCTGGCGATCTCCGACCTGCCTTCGCCTAGGCCCACAAGGCGTTGCAGTCCGAGGACCGCCCGCTGGATAGGGTCAATCGGCTCGCATCTGCGGCGACACTCGAATTGAAGTCCAGGGAAATAGAGCGTGCGTCAACCATTAGCATCGAAATGATGCATCGCGTCGAATGCAGGAGTCTCCCTGCCTGCATCCACACGTCCGCGAGCTCCGAATTGACCTTTACCACTCGATTGTGTTCTCAATCTCTTCGCGTGGTAAAGTCACAGGCCGCATATTAAGTTGCTAGATCTCGACTGAAAGGCGTTCGATGGAGTGGAAGAACCTCGGCGAAGAGACCGTTTATGAGAACCGTTGGTTCCGCGTAAACCTCGCCGATGTCGAACTGCCCGATGGACGACACCTCGATCATTTTCTGATTCGCCAGCGGCCAGTGGCATTGACCGCGGCAATCAACGAGAGGAACACTGCTTCTCTGGCGCCACCGGTTCATCACCGAGACCTGGGGCTGGGAGCTTCCCGCAGGAGTCGTCGACGACGGCGAAACCATCGAGGAAGCCGCGGCCCGAGAGATGCTGGAAGAGACTGGCTGGCGCGCTGGACCCCTCGAACTCCTCCTCACAGTCGAACCAGCCAACGGACTGTCCAACGCGTTGCACCACATCTACTGGGCAGACGGCGCAGAGTACGTCAGTCACCCGGAAGACGACTTCGAATCAGATCGCCGCGAGTGGATCCCCCTCAAGGTCGTCCCAGACCTGGTACGTCGCGGCGAAATCAAGTCCGCCAACACCGTCGCCGCCCTACTACTCCTCCACCAAATGCGGGAGAACTGAGTCACGGCGGCATACGCCACCCCGAGCACTGATCTGGCGACACCGAGCCGTGTTCGTCTGGCAGGAATGACCAGACATTGGCCAAGCATCCGACTCTCGAAGTCGACAGGCGGAGTTGGCCAGCTACAAGGAAGATGGCCGACCCTCGGCGTCAGCCGCGCCACTATGGACAAGTACGTCCCCGACCTCTGCCCCCGCCGTACTGCGGCAAAGGCGACACCCGAGCTGGCCGCTGCCGGGTGTTCAGGGCTTCGGCCGCGTGACGAGCGCCAGCAGCGGAACGGCGATGCTGATCGCGGCGAGGGTGAGCGAAAGGTCAGCCGGGCATTGACGCGGCGTCGTGAACTCTCGGCTCGCCACGGTCCCAGAACCGTCTGGTGCCTCGATCGTCATGGCGCACTCCGGTGCACCGACCGGATCCGATGGCCGGTGTCCCACAGCAGGGTGAGCACGGCCCGCTCACCGGCCTGGTCGACGTCGCCGATGGTTACGACGGTGTCGGCTTCGCGCGCGGTTGAGGTGCTCACCTGGTTGTAGCGCTCATCGAGCAGCACGAGCACAGCCGCCGCAACCGGGCCGAACAGGGTGACCTCGAGCCGGCTCGGTTCGGGTTCTGGGAGTTGGTTGTTCACGCGATCAAGATCGTCCCGTCATGGGTATTCGCACACCACCCGGTTCGAATCTTCACCCTGGGTGCGCTGGCGCCCCCACCCCGGGTGATCTTGCGGTCGGGGTGGTGCGGGGATACCCAGGAGGCGGCGAGTGTCCTGGTCATGACGACGACCCGAGATCATGAGCCGGCTCCGGTGGCGACTCGGCCTGCAGCACATGAACCAGATCACCGAGCGGATCGACAGGGAGGCGACCACCGGAGCGCCGCCGACGTTCGCGCCGAGGTTCACCGAGCTGTTCCCGAGCGGAGAGCAGCCGATCCTGACTTTTCGGGGCGGCTGTCCCGTTCGCAAAGCCCGGCCGACGCCGCGGCGATCCGCTCGGTCGGTGACACGATGAGGCGCCGTCGGCTCGCCACCAGACTGGGTCTGACCGGAGCCGGCTTAGGCATCCTCGCCGGGCTGGTCCAGGCGGTCGCCGGCTACGGCATCCCGGAGTGGACCGGGGACAAGCTCGCGAACGGTGCCCTTGGTCTGCTCACCGTGGCCCTCTCCGCGTTGGCCGGCCTTGCGGCGCTGCGTCAGCGGGACCCGCGCCTGTCTGTGTTGTCCCGGGCTGCGTGCTCGCTCGGGATGATCGTGCCGGGGCTGCTCGGTCTCACAACGGTCGGCCGCCTCGGGTACGTTCCGGCCGTCCTCCTGACCGCCGCCGGCCTGCTGGCGGTCGAGCGGTGGCGAGCCACGAGGCACGCGTTGGCGGCCGGCTGGGACCGGGTGCTGCTCTGCGCGCTGGGAGCGTGCGAGCTGCTGATGGTCGCCAGTGGTCCCGGCGCGTTGATGGTGGTCGGCGGCACCGGTGGCGTAGCGCTGATCGCGGCGGCGTGCCGGCGAGCCGTCGCTCGGCACACGTTCGCCGGCCTTGTCGCCTTCGGCACGGTGCCGCTCGCGATCTTCGGGCGGACTGCAGTGGTTCCGATACTGCTCGCCGTCCTGGCTTGGCTGATCGCGCTACCGATGACCCGGCGGGACGGGCCCACCGACATGGCACACGGCCCTAGCAGCGCCCATACAACAAGAAGCGCCCAGACAAGCAGCGGCGGCCGAACAACAAGAGGAGGGCATGTAGGTCATGCGTCTCGATGAGAGCCGTTTTCCGCAGCTCCGACAGCGGGGCGCTGGCCGAACATTGGACGTCGGGCGCCCCGGCAAACCCCACGCTGAGAGCCCATCGGCACCCGCGCGCCGAGGCGGCGTCGCCGGCGGATCGCGTCTGATCCACCTCCCCACCACCCTGAGAGAAGAGCCCGGACTCCTGGTCTGCGTTCTGTACGTCGCAGGTCTCCTTGTCGCGGTCTGCGTCATGGCCGTGATGGTCGCATCAATCCACTGAGTTCCACTCCCCAAGTCATCTACGGAGGAATTGTCATGCAGGATCCAATGAAGTACCGCACCGACGTCGCCATCATTGGAGCCGGGCCTACCGGGCTCACCGCGGGTCTCCGGCTGGCCCAGCTCGGGATCGACCATCTCGTCCTCGACCGGTCCGCGACACCGACCCTCACGTCGAAGGCGGCCTTGGTGCACGCGGCCACGTTGGAGCTGTTCGAGCAACTAGGGGTGGTGGACCAAGCAGTCGCGGCCGGAGTCCAGATGCGGCGGTTGGTCATGCTGGACCGTGGCCGCCCGCTCCTGAGCGTCGACTTCTCTCTACTCGAGACGGCGCGCCCGTTCGCACTGGGTCTGCCGCAGAGCACCACAGAAGGCCTGCTCCTACGTCGACTCCAGGACCTCGGAGGGTCGGTGAGGCGCCCGGTGGTGATTGAGTCAGTGGCCCCGACCGGTGACGGGTACGTGCTCCGAGGCAGCGAATTGTCCGATGACGGCACTCCGGTCCGCGCCCTCGAGGTGCGTGCACGGTACGTGATCGGCGCAGACGGCTCGCACAGCCTCGTCCGAGAGGCAATGGAGATCGCCTTCAACGGGTCGTCCTATCCCGAGCAGTTCATCCTTGCCGATGTGGCTCTTGAGTTCACCAGCACGCGCGCCGAGAATCAGGATGACCAGGCAACGATCCATCTGTCACCAGCTGGGGTCACCGTGCTCGGACGCTTACCTGGGGGCACCCACCGGATCATCGCAACCGTCCCTGAAGGTGTAGAGGTGCCCGAGCAACCCAGCCGCGCCTACGTCGATGAACTGTTCCGCTCCCGCGGTGTGCCCGCTTCCACAACCTCGGATCCGCTGTGGTCGTCCCGTTTCCGTGTTCACCACCGCGTCGCCGAGACCTTCCGGTCCGGAGGAGTCTTCTTGGGCGGCGACGCCGCCCACGTGCACAGCCCTGCAGCCGGCCAAGGCATGAACACCGGCATCGCCGACGCGTTCGACCTGGCCACTCGACTGGCCGCCGTCCTCACCGGTGAAGCGGACGACACGGTGCTCGATACGTACGACGCCAACCGGCGTGCTGCGGCCCTGGAGGTGCTGCGCTTCACGGACCGGATGACTCGGATGGCACTGATCCGTCACCCGCTGCCGCGCGCAGCCCGTTGGCTCGCGGCACACTCGGTGGGCCGATCGCCCTACGTGCAACGCCGCCTCGCCACGTGGGTGACGGGTTTGCAGCGCAGCCCGCTGCGCACAGGAGTCACCGACAATCTGCCTGGCCCGCCAACAGTCGAACGGCACGAGGTGGCGCGCACCAAGGGTGCCTAGCCCTGCTCGCGCTCAGATCAGCCCGAGCTGTCGTGCGGCGTCCACGGCGTCCTGACGGGTGGCCACGCCCAGCTTGCGGTAGAGGATTTTGGTGTAGGCCTTCACCGTGTTGATGGATAAGTACAACTCGGCCCCTATCTCACGCTGAGTGGCAGACCCCTGCATCGCCCGCAAGATCGAGTGCTCCCGGTCGGTCAGCTCCTGCACCAAAGCGCCTTCGCGGGAGGCGGCCCGCACCGCGCGCCTCCCCATTCGCGCTTCCGCCGCGCTCAGACGGTCGATGACGAACTGGCTCACCTGCTCCTCCTCGACCAACTCGCGGGCGCGGACCAGAGCAGCCCGCGCACCGTCTCGGTCACCGGCAGCGAGCTCGGTGTCCGCGAGGTAGATCAGGTGCAGCACCCCCAGCGTCGGGCGAGCATGCAGGCCTACCCGTGCGGCCATCTCGTCCAGAATCGCCTTCGACATCGCGACATCACCGCCCAGGTAGGCGCGCCTGCCTTCACACACCCGGAAGAGAGTGCCGATCAACGGCCCGGCCTGCCCCCAGTCGCGTTCCGCCTCGTCGGCCAAAGGGCGGGCTTGGTCCCTCACGACATCGAATTCCGGGGATCTCCCGAGGTCGAGAAGGCTGACTCCGAGTAACCCGGCCATCTGAAGCTGGACCCACGCGGGCCAGCCAACGCGCTCAGGGTCTCGCCAGGACTCGAGCAGGATCGTGACTCCCTCCTTGAAACGGCCGTCGCGGATCATCGCACTGCCCAAAACCATCCGAGCCTTGACCAGTCCGTCTCCGTCAGGCGACTCAAGCTCCACCGCTCGCGATGCTTGCTCAACGGAGCGAGCGGACGCAGAGTCGGGAAAGCCCCATGATGCTCGGCGGGCCAGCGTTGCGGCGCGCGGATCGCTCCACCCGCTGACCACGGTGTCTGCACGGATGCGGCTCTCCGCCGTATCGAGCCAGGGGTCGACCTCGTCTCGGGCACCGGCCATGAAAGCTGCGGTTGCCAGGGAGATCGCCAGCTCGGTGCTCACGACCTCGGGTGGCAGGTCATCGCCCAGCCGCAGGTAGGTCGGCGCGAGACCGCGATCGAAGAACCGTAACTGGGCGTGCGCCAGCAGCAGGTCAGCGGCAGCACCTCCATGCCCCGCACGGATCAGGTGCCGGGCGGCGTCATCTATTCGACCTTGTACAGCGAACCACTCGCCCGCTCGAGCCAGCACCTCCGACGAGTCGGCGTCACATGTACTCGCGCCAAGGAGCACGTCGCGCAGGAGCCGATGGCAGCGGTACCACTCGTGTCGCTCATCGAGGCTGGACACGAAGAGACCGGCTCGTTCAAGGTCGGCGAGCACGTCCGCCGAACCGTTGGTATCCAGAGCCGCATCGCAGAGCGGGCCGGACAAGGCCTCCAACGGGGCCGCGCGGCGCAGGAGGTCGCGCTGTTCGGGTGCCAGCGCGGGCAACACCTCGGAGCTGAAGAAGTCCAGGAGACTCCTATCGTCGCCGCGCACGGTGTGGGCCGCGAGTTCAGGATCTGGGGTGCCTCGCAACGCCAGCGCTGCCAACTGCAGACCTGCGGCCCAACCCTCGGTGCGGGCCCACAACTCCGAGGCCGCCTCCGTCGAGAGGTCGACCCCCGCGACCGCCGAAACCAGCTGCGCGGTCTCAAGACTCGTGAAGCTCAGCTGTTCCGCTCGGATCTCCTCCAACTGTCCGCGCGCACGCATCCGGGCAAGCGGAAGTGGTGGGTCACGCCGCGAGGCCAGCACCAGCTGGAAGGTTGGAGGCAGATAATTGATCAGGTATTCCACCGACTCGTGGATGCGCGAGTCGGTCAGGGAGTGGTAGTCGTCGAGAACGAGGACATGTCGGTGGGTCGAGTCGGCCAGCTCGTTGAGAAGCAACGGAAGAGCCAGGTCGACCGGCGCAAGGTCCACCGCGTCCAGGGCGTCGAGGGCAGCTTCGCCGAGCTCGCTGCCCGAGGCGCGCAGCGCCGAAAGGACGTAGCGCCAGAAGCGGTTCGGCTCGTCGTCTGTCTCGTCGAGCGAGACCCACGCGACCAGCCGCTCTTCCTTGGCTCGAGCGGCCCACGCGCTGACCAGGCTGGTCTTACCCCATCCCACTGGAGCCACGATGAGCGCCAGCCGCGCATCCGTTTCCTGCAGCTTGCCGATCAACTGCTCGCGTGCCAGCGCGCCGGCTCGCACGGGTGGGACAACCTGCTTCACCGACAACAGGGGACGCACGGGTCGCTCGGTTGTCACGATGCTCCTGACAAGCGGCTGAGGTGCCACGATCCCACAATTCTGCCACTTCACAGCTCCCGGATGTACATCGTGAAGACCGCTTCGGCGCACCCCTCTCATGTCCTCTCGCCTGACAAGGGATGAACCATGTCGATCAACCGCTTACTGGCCTGGATCTGAGGATGACCACCACCACGGCGGCGCCCCACACGAGGGCACTGACATTTGGGCAGATGCTTTCCGACACGTTGCGGCAGCGGGTCTGGCTTCAGGAATGGATCAGTTCGGGCACGGTCGACGAGCGCGCAAGGCAGTCATGACGGACGAGGAACCGCTGTACAAGGGCGATCCACAGGCGTGGCGGGAGCAGCTGGCCGAGGGGAATGCCAAGCAGGCGCGTAAACGAGTTGGTGCCGATGCGATCCTGCGGGATGCCGAGGGGCGGATCGCTCGTTGATCCTGACTTCAAGCCGGACTGGGATCTGCCGGGCGGGATGATCGAGGCTAACGAACCACCGCTCGATGGGCTTCTGCGCGAGTTGAACGAAGAGCTCAGCCTTCGGCTCGAGCCGTCTGGCCTCACGCTCGCGTGCGTGGATTGGGTGTCTCCGCACGGCCCCTGGGACGACTCCCTGATGTTCATCTTCGATGCCGGCCAAGTCTCTGCCGAGCAGGTCGAGCAGCTCGTCCCCGATCTCGGCGAGGTACGCCGGTACACCTTCGTCACCCCCGACAAGGCGCGCGACTAACTCCGTCCGTATGTCTGGCTCCGTCTTGAGGCTGCCCTCAAGGCCTCCGAGTCCCACACAGTCGCCTACCTCCACGACGGTCGGAGCTGGCCAGCCCCGCGGGAGCGGGCCGGCCCCAAGCGAGCTGGCTAGCCCGTGACCACCTGGCAGTCGATACGCGCGCGGCAGCGCGCACGTCGCCGGCCTTAGCCGGCAAGGATGCCCCGGCGGTAGCCGGGGGCGGGTGGGAGCGTGCGGGGGTCTCTTTACCTGATGCGCATGCCGGAGATGGCTCGGGCGATTACCAGGCGCTGGATTTCTGAGGTGCCTTCGAAGATTGTGTAGATTTTGGCGTCTCGGTGCATGCGTTCTACTGGGTATTCGCGGGTGTAGCCGTTCCCGCCCAGGATCTGGATGGCTTCTTCCGTTACCTTCACCGCGACCTCGCCGGCCTTCAGTTTGGCCATGGAGCCTTCGCCGTGGCGGTAGTCAGGTGTCTCGCCGCGCATCAGCGCGGCCGACATGTTGGCGGCTCTCCAGACCAGCAGTCGGGCGGCGTCGATTTCCAACGCCATGTCGGCGAGTTTGAAGGCTATGCCTTGGTTGTCGATGATCGGGCGGCCGAATTGTTCCCGGGTCTTGGCGTACTCCAGGGCTACTTCGTAAGCGGCCCGCGCGATGCCGATGGCTTGGGCGCCGACGATGTGGCGGGTCATTTCGAAGGTGGCCATGGAAGCGTTGCGGCCCTGGGATGATCCGGCGGCTTCGCGGGCTCGGGCCAGGCGTTCGTCGAGTTTCTCCTTGCCGCCAAGGACGTTGGCGGCGGGGATGCGGACGTTGTCGAAGAAGACGTCGGCGGTGTGGGAGGCGCGCAGACCGTGCTTGCGAAGCTTCGTGCCCTGCTCGAGACCGTGCACTTCGGTTCGCGGTACGACGAACGCCGCCTGACCCTTGGTACCCAGGGCCGGGTCGACCGTGGCGATGACCACGTGGATGTCGGCGATGCCGCCGTTCGTGGCCCAGGCTTTCTGGCCGTTGATGACCCATTCGTCGGTCGCGGCGTCATAGACGGCGCGCGTGCGGATCGCGGACACATCCGATCCCGCGCCAGGCTCCGACGAGCAGAAGGCGGCCACGCGTACGTCGTCCACAGTCCCGTAGCAGCGGCCCATCCATTGGCTCCACTGCTCCGGCGTACCGTTCGAGAAGATCGCGGACGACGCCAGGCCGGTGCCCTTGAGCGACATGCCGATGCCGGCGTCGCCCCAGAAGAGCTCCTCGTGGACGAGCGGCATCAGCAGGCCGGAGGGGTCGACGAAGAGGTTGACGTTCGCGTCGAGGCCGTAGAGGCCGATCTTCGCGGCCTCCTGGATGACCGGCCAGGGGGTCTCCTCGCGCTCGTCCCACTCGGCGGCCGCGGGGCGGATGACGTCGGCGGCGAAGGTGTGGGCCCAGGACTGGATCTCGCGCTGGTCGTCGTTGAGAGCCAGTGAGAACTGGCTCCAGCCCGGCTTGGAGCGCTCGGCGCCGAGCTCTCCGGCCAGCGACATCACGTCGGCGGAGACCGTGGACTTGGGATCGGTCATCGTCATCAACATCCTCCGAGAGCTGCACGGGACAGCACAAAGCATATGTTACCGATGAGTGTAACCGCCGTTTGCACCCGAGCGCACTGCTATGGCTAAGATCGGTCCATGAGCTCCGCGCTACTCGCGATCGGACGCCGCCGGACCACGGCGGAGCGTCGTCGCGACCGCGAACGGGACATCATCCGCGCGACGCGTGAGCTGTTCGACGAGCGCGGCACGATCGACGCCCAGATCGACGATATCGCCAAGCGCGTCGGAATAAATAAGGCACTGATCTATCGGCACTTCGCCGGTAAGGAAGAGCTCTTCGCGCTCACGCTCGTCGACTACTTGGGCGAGCTGGACGACAAGCTCGCACAGGTCGACAACCCGCGCAAGGCACCGCTCAACCGGCTCAAAGCACTCAGTGAAGTCTTCGTCGACTTCTGCCTCACCTATCCGGCCTTCGCCGACTGCGCAATGAGCCTCTTGAGAAGAACAGGCGACGAGTTGTTCGGCGAGATCACCGAGCCGGTCATGACTAAACTCGGTACGGCGATGGCCGCGGCGCTGCACCGGATTGCGGACATCCTCCAAGCGGGTCAGCGGTCGGGCGTGTTCGACACCGTGGACGTCGACTACCTGGCGAATCACCTGTACACACAGACCCTCGGATCGTTGCACATGGCAAGGGTCGGCTTGATCGTGTCGACCGGGCAGCCGGGGCATCCGGTGGTGCATCATGCCGACGTGCGCACGGTCCGCGAGACCGCGATCACCGCCACCCTCGCCACCGCGGTCGGCAGAAAAGCCCTAACGAAACCCACTGCAGCCAAAGCAAAACCCCGAACTTCCGCCACCGCACGAACGTCCAAAGAGTCGAGAACCGGACCAGGAGAGACATCGTGACCGAACCCCGCAAGGTGGCCGTTGTCGCCGGGAACAGGATTCCGTTCGCCCGGCAGGACAAGACCTACCGGCACGCCTCCAACTCCGACATGCTCACGGCGGCGCTCAACGGCCTGGTCGACCGGACCGGGCTGGGCGGCCAGGAGGTCGGCGAGGTGGTCGCCGGCGCCGTCCTCAAGCACGCCCGCGACTGGAACATGGTCCGCGAGGTGGTCCTCGGTTCCAAACTCTCCCCCACCACCCCGGCGTACGACATCCAGCAGGCCTGCGGCACCGGCCTCGAGGCGGCGATCCTGGTCGGGAACAAGATCGCCCTCGGCCAGATCGACGTCGGGATCGCCGGTGGTGTCGACACCGCGAGTGACGCACCGATCGCGGTCAACGACCAGCTGCGCAACATCCTGCTCGACCTCAACCGGGCCAAGACTTTCCCGGACCGCCTCAAGGTGCTGAGCAGGGTTCGCCCGAAGGACGTCGTACCGGAGATCCCCCGGAACGCCGAGCCTCGCACGGGGAAGTCGATGGGCGATCACGCGGCCCTGACTGCGCTCGAGTGGGGCATCACGCGGGAGGCGCAGGACGAGCTCGCGTACCGCTCCCACGTGAACCTCGCGAAGAGCTACGACCGAGGCTTCCAGCAGGACCTGATCACGCCGTACCTCGGCCTCGAGAAGGACCAGAACCTGCGGCCGGACACGAGCATCGAGAAGCTCGCCAAGCTCAAGCCGGTGTTCGGCCACGGCGAGACCGCGACGATGACGGCCGGCAACTCGACCCCGCTCACCGACGGCGCCTCGACCGTGCTGCTCTCCACCGACGAGTGGGCTACCGAGCACGGTCTCCGGCCGCTCGCGTACCTGACCCACTCGCAGACGGCCGCGGTCGACTACGTGAAGGGCGCCGAGGGCCTCCTGATGGCGCCCGCGTACGCCGTTCCCCGCATGCTGGCCCGCGCCGGGCTCACCCTCCAGGACTTCGACTACTACGAGATCCACGAGGCATTCGCATCCCAAGTGCTCGCGACACTGAAGGCGTGGGAGGATCCGATCTTCTGCAAGGAACGGCTCGGCCTGGACGCTCCGCTCGGTGAGATCGACCGCGACAAGCTGAACGTGAACGGCAGCTCGCTCGCTGCGGGCCACCCGTTCGCGGCGACCGGCGGGCGGATCGTCGCCGCGCTGGCCAAGCAACTGGACGAGAACGGCGGCGGTCGTGGCCTGATCTCGATCTGTGCCGCGGGCGGCCAGGGCGTCGTCGCGATCCTCGAGAAGTAGGAGCTGAGAATGACGGACCGCTACCAGACCTTCACCCGGACACCGCTCGGCCAGACCCTGGTGAAGAACCTGGGTCTGCCCGACCCGGCGCCGTTGCAGCGCTGGGTCGAGGGGTCACCGGTGATCGACGGGCCAGTGGTGTTCGGCGCGATCGGCGACACCGACGCCGGGAAGGCGATCCAGGCCCTGCTGCGCGACATCGGCGCCTCGTTCACCACGGCGGCCGAGGGCGTCGCATCGAGTGAGATCCGGCCGAAGGCGCTCGTCTTCGACGCGACCGGCGCGACCTCGACGGCCGAGCTGACCAGCCTCCAGCGCTTTTTCTCCCCCGTCATCCGCCAGCTCGCGCCGGCCGGCCGCGTCATCGTCGTCGGCCGTACGCCGGAGCTCGCCCAGTCGGCCGAGGAGCAGATCGCCCAGCGCGCGATCGAGGGCTTCACCCGCTCACTCGCCAAGGAGGTCAAGCGCGGCGCCACGGTCAACCTCGTGTACGTCGCCCCCGACGCCCACGAGCAGCTCGACTCGACGCTCCGCTTCTTCCTCTCCCCGAAATCCGCGTACGTCGACGGCCAGGTGACCCGGATCGGGACCGGCCCCCTGGTCAGCAACGACCCCACTCGCCCACTCGCCGGCCGGGTTGCCCTGGTCACGGGCGCGGCCCGCGGGATCGGCGCGGCGATCGCCGGCACGCTGGCCCGGGACGGCGCGACCGTGATCGGCGTCGACGTACCCCAGAACGCCGAGCCGCTGCACCAGGTCATCACCCGGCTCGGTGGCACGGAGCTGCTGCTCGACGTGACCTCGGTCGACGCGGCGCAGCGGATCGCGGCCCATGCGCAGGAGCAGCACGGCGGGCTCGACATCATCGTCCACAACGCCGGCATCACCCGCGACAAGCGCCTGGCGAACATGCGGACGGACACGTGGGACGCCGTGCTCGACGTCAACCTCCGCGCCCCCGAGCGCATCACGAAGTACCTCCTGGAGTCCGGCGCGTTGCGGGACGGCGGCTCGATCGTCGGCGTCGCCAGCATCGCCGGAATCGCGGGGAACAACGGCCAGACCAACTACGCGACCTCGAAGGCGGGCGTGATCGGCCTGGTCCAGGCGCTCGCGCCGACGCTGACCGGCCGCAACATCCGGATCAACGCGGTCGCGCCCGGATTCATCGAGACCGAAATGACCGCGAAAGTCCCGTTCACGATTCGCGAGGTCGGCCGCCGGATCAACTCGCTGCAGCAGGGTGGTCTCCCGATCGATGTCGCGGAGACGATCGCGTGGTTCGCAGATCCGGCCTCGGCCGGCGTCACCGGCAATGTCGTGAGGGTCTGCGGCCAGAGCATGCTGGGCGCCTGACATGCCCACGCGCCGGTACGACGACTCACCCGGCCTCGGCTCGCTCTACGCCAAGACCGTGCGCGCGACACTGCGGCGAGCCGATTACGAGCCGGACCAGGACGGGCTCACGCTCGAGCTTCCCCGGTCCGCGATCGACCAGGACCACCTGCAGGCGTACCGCGACGTCACCGGATTCCAGGCCGGCCCGGCGCTGCCCTCGACGTACCCGCATGTTCTGGCGTTTCCGTTGCACCTGGACCTGATGTCCGACCCGTCGTTCCCGTACAAGCCGATGGGCATCGTGCACCTGTCCAACACGATCACCCAGAAGGCGCCGATCCCGATCCACGCCGAGCCGGCGATCCGCGTGCACAGTACGCCGGAACGCCCGCACCCCAAAGGCACCGTCTTCGACGTGGTCAGCGAGGTCAAGGTCGACGGCAAGGTGGTGTGGACCGATTTGACCACGCTGCTCAGCCGCTCCGCCGGGACGTCGACCGCACACGTCGACCTCCTTCCGGATCCGGAGCTGGAGTCCGACGCCTGGTGGGACCTGCGGGCCAACCTCGGCCGCCGGTACGCCGCCGCGTCCGGCGACCGGAACCCGATCCACCTGTTCAAACTGACCGCCCAGGCGTTCGGGTTCCCGCGCCAGATCGCGCACGGCATGTGGGCGAAGGCCGCCGCGCTCGCCTCCATCCAGCGCGCCGGGAAGCTCCCGGACGCCTTCACCGTCCGCGTCGACTTCCGCAAACCGCTGCTGCTGCCGTCCCGCGTGCAGTTCGGTTACGAGCAAAAAGGTAAGACGACGGACTTCGCCCTGTACGACGACAACCACGACCTCACGCACCTGATCGGGCAGCTCCAGGCCGACTGAGCTCCGCAATCCGGTCGAGCACCTCTCCGATCGGCGCGGCGTCATGCTGCTGCCCGTCGCGATCACGGATCGCCAGCGACCCGGCAGCCGCCTCCCGGGCACCGATGACAGCCTGGTACGGCGCAAGCCGGTTCTCCCGGATGCGGGCACCGAGACTCCCCTCGTCGGCATGGGCGACCTCGACCCGAAGACCGCGATCCGCTGCCCGCCGAGCCACGTCGATCGCGACCCGCTCCTCGTCGTCGGAGATCGGCAGTACGACGAGTTGCACCGGCGCGAGCCACGCCGGGAACGCACCGCCGTGCACTTCGATCAGCAGAGCGACCGCGCGTTCGATACTGCCGACGATCGCGCGATGCACCATCACCGGACGATGCTTGTTGCCATCGGCACCGATGTACTCCAGCCCGAACGCCTCCGGCTGATGGAAGTCGACCTGGATGGTCGACAGACTGAACCGGCGACCGGCCGAATCCTCCAGCTCGATATCGATCTTCGGCCCGTAGAACGCCGCATCGCCAGGGGATTCGACATACTCGACGCCCGCGTTCTTCAGCACCGCACGCAGCAGGCCGGCCGCCTGCTCCCAGCTCGCCGCGTCCCCGACGTACTTGCTGGAGGGATCGCCGAACGACGCATCCTCGGCCGGCAAGGCGAGGACGTAACGTGATGCGCTGATGCCCATGTCGGCGTACGCCTGGTTGATCAACGCCAGGGCACTCTCCGCCTCGGCCTCGACCTGATCGAGGCGGCAGAAGATGTGCGCGTCGTTCAGCTGCATCGCGCGGACCCGGCTCAGGCCACCGATCGCGCCGGACAGCTCGGCCCGGTACTGCCCGCCGAGCTCGGAGAACCGGAGCGGGAGCTCGCGATAGCTGTGCGAGCGAGAGCGATACATGAGCGCGTGGTGTGGACAGATGCTGGGCCGGAGCACGAGTTCCTCACCGCCCAGGTCCATCGGTGGATACATGTCGTCGCTGTACTTGGCCCAGTGACCGGAGATCTCGTACAGCTCGCGCTTGGCGAGGACGGGCGAGTACACCCGCTGGTAGCCGGCTCGTCGTTCCACTTCGGCGATGTAGCTCTCCATGGCGTGGCGTACGGCGGCGCCGGCGGGCAGCCAGTACGGCAGGCCGGCACCGATCAGCGGGTCGGAGTCGAAGAGGCCGAGTTCACGGCCGAGCTTGCGGTGGTCGTACATGATTCCTCCAGTGGTTGGGGCGAGCAACCACGGAGCACGACAAAGCCCCGGGGCACTCGCCCCGGGGCTTGGTCGACAGTCAGGTGTCAGCGCGCCGGGACGAACCTCGGCGTCGTCGTCGCTACTGCGCGCTTGGACACGGACCAACCGTAGCAGGTCACCCCTGCTCCAGGTCCAGACCGACCGGACGGATCAGGCCCTCCTGTGCGACGGAGGCGATGAGGCTGCCGGTCTCGGCGTACAGGCGTCCGGTGGCGAAACCGCGCGCGCCCGAGGCCGACGGCGACGCCTGGTCGTAGAGCAACCACTCGTCGGCACGGAACGGCCGGTGGAACCACAACGCATGGTCGAGCGAGGCCGGCTGGATGCGGCGATCACCGATGATGATGCCGTGCGGCAACAAGCTTGCCCCTAGCAACGTCAGGTCGCTCGCATACGCCAGAACGCAAGCATGTAAGGCGGGATCGTCAGGAAGCTTGCCCGCGGCCCTGATCCAGAACTGACGGCCGGTGACCCCGGCGAGGCGTACGTCGAGGGCCGCCCACTCCCGGTCCCAGTCTGCGGCCGGACGTCCCGACTGCAGCTCGAGAACGGTCGCCAGCCGTGGCGCCTCATCCGGCGGTACGACGTCGTCCGGCATCGGATCCTGGTGATCCAGACCGGGCTCCGGCCGCTGGAACGACGCCGACATGTAGAAGATCGGCTTACCGTTCTGCGAGGCGACCACCCGCCTGCTGCTGAACGTGCCGCCGTCCCGGGTCGGCTCCGCGCGATACACGATCGGTACGGCGGTGTCGCCGGCGCGCAGGAAGTATCCGTGCAGCGAATGCACCACGCGCTCCGGATCGACGGTCAGGCTCGCGGCGGCCAACGCCTGGCCGAGCACCTGGCCACCGAACACCCGTTGCATCGACGTCTGCGGCTGGCGACCGCGATACAGATCGACGTCGATCATCTCCAGGTCGAGCAGCTCGACCAGATCCTCCAACGACTCAGGCATGCCTCATCCTGACAGGTCGCCGGCCATCATGAGAAAGGCCGGCATGAGAAAGGCCGGCATGAGAAAGGCCGGGGCATCAGCCCCGGCCCGACTCAGCGATTCTTACTTGTCGTCCTCGCGGTTGAGCTCGGCGAGGAACTGCTCGACCTCGGCGCCCAGCTCGTCGGCCGACGGCGTGGAGTCGGCCAGCAGGCTCTTGCGGCTGACCGAGCCGGCCGCAGCGTCGTACTGGGTCTCCAGCGCGTTGACCACCGCGGAAGCGTCTTCCGAGGCCTCGACCTGCTCGTCGACCAGCCGGCCCGTGAGGGCAGCCTCGTCGAGCAGGGCCTTGCTAGGGAGCAGCAGTCCGGTCGCGGCGGAAATCGCGTGCACGAGCGCCAGCGCGGCACCCGGGAAGCGGTTCTCCGCCAGGTAGTGCGGCACGTGGACCGCGAAGCCCATCGCATCCTTGCCGGCCTCACCCAAGCGCACCTGCAGCATCGTGCCCGCGCTCGAGGGCAGCCGCATCTCGCCGTCCCAGATGTTCGAACGGGTGACCAGCTCGGGCCGCGTCGCGTGAGCGGTCAGGCCGAGCGGGCGGGTGTGCGGCACGCCCATCGGGATGCCGTGGACGCCGACCGTGAGCGTCACGTTGTAGAGCTCGATCAGCTGCCGCACCGCGGCGGCGAACCGGTTCCAGTGGTTGTCCGGCTCGGCACCCTCGAGCAGCAGGAACTCGACACCCGCGTCGTCGGTCAGCAGGTGCAGGTTGAGCTGCGGCGGCGTGTAGTCGACGAAGCGGTCCTCGGCGAACGTCACCTCGGGCCGACGGGCGCGGTAGTCGTGCAGGAGATCGACGTCGAACCGAGCCAGCAGCCGGCTGTCCAGCACCTCGAGCAGGTGGTCGGCAGTGACCCGACCGGCCTGTCCGGCGTCCATGAACCCGTCCAGCGAGTGCACCAGCACCTTCGGCGTCGCCGCCGGGCCGGTCGCCACCGACTCGTCGACGATCTCGTAGAGGTCGTCCGGTCGTAGCATCGTCGTTCTCCTCTTCACCATTCTTCTTCATGGCCAACAGGGCAGTGTCAGCACCTCTATCCTGCCCTGTGCAGTGATAACGCCGGACATCCGGGCTCACATTCCGGCTACGCCGAAGTTTCAGGATCTTCCAAGATTCGGCCATCGAGGCGACAGCTCGGAAAGCGCTTGCTAGGTTGGCCGGGTGAGCAGCGAACCAGATTCCGCCCTGACCGTCATGCTGGCCATGAACGCCGACAGCCGCGACCGAGTCCTGGTCCCGCGCGTCCGGCAGCGCCTGGAGGCGGTCGCCACCGTCCTGCCGGTCGGCCCGGGTGCTGCCGGGGTGCCTGACGGCTTCCTGGCCGACCCGGCGATCCGGGCCGCGCTGCCGGAGGTCGACGTACTGCTGACCGGCTGGGGTTGCCCGCGGATCGGGCCCGAGGTCCTCGACGCGGCACCCAAACTGCAGGCGATCCTGCACGCGGCGGGGTCGGTCAAGGGGATCGTCGACCCGGTCGCGTTCGAGCGCGGGATCCAGGTGTCGTCGGCCGCCACCGCGAACGCCCTGCCGGTCGCCGAGTACACGGTCGCCGCGATCGTGCTGGCCGGGAAGCGGGCGTTCCGGCTGGCTGCGCAGTACCGGATCGAACGCCGGAAGGCGGATCCGCACTCGATGCCGGGCAGTTACGGTACGACGGTCGGTCTGCTGGGAGCCTCGCGGATCGCCAAGATGGTGGCCGAGCGGCTGCGCGCGTTCGATCTGCACGTGCTGATCAGCGACCCGTACCTGGCCGCGGCCGAGGCGGCCGAGCTCGGCGCGGAGCTCGTCGACAACGACGCACTCTTCAGCCGGAGCGACGTCCTCAGCGTGCACGCACCGCTGATCCCGGAGACGGTCGGCCTGGTCGACGCCCGGCTGCTCGGCCGGCTGCGGGACGGGACCGTTCTGATCAACACGGCCCGCGGAAAGATCATCGACTCCGAGGCGCTGCTGCGTGAGTGCCTCTCCGGCCGGATCGACGCCGTACTCGATGTGACCGATCCGGAGCCGCTGCCGCCGGACTCGCCGCTGCTCGACCTGCCGAACGTCTTCGTCACCCCGCACGTCGCCGGTGCGGTCGGCAACGAGATCGCCCGCCTCGGCGAGCTGGCCGTCGGTGAACTCGAGCGCCTGGCCGCCGGCCAGCCCCTGCAACACGCCATCAGCCCCAACGAACTTGGGAAGCTCGCATGACCCGCCTCGTCCTGCCGGACACCGACCGTGTGCTGTCCCGTCAGACCGGGTGGAGCCGGGCGCACTGGGAGGCCTTGGCGGACCACCTCCTGGATTCGCTGGTGCCTTACTTCTCCCCCGGCGCCTCGCTGATCGCCCTGCCCGGCCGGCCGAGCCGATCGGGTACGGCGTCGGACGCGCTGGAAGGGTTTGCCCGCTCGTTCATGCTGGCCGCGTTCCGGATCGCCGGTGTGCAAGGGAAGGGTTGTGAGCAGCTGATCGAGCGGTACGCGCGGGGCGTCGCGAACGGCGCGAATCCCGACCACCCGGAGTCCTGGCTGCGGTTGACTCCGCGCTCACAGCAGATGGTCGAGGCGGCGGCGATCGCGGTGGCGCTGCACGAGACGCGCGAGTGGATCTGGGAGCGGCTCGACAGTCGCGCGCAGGAGCATGTGGCGGAGTGGCTGGGCGGGTTCATCGGGTCGACGACGCATGACAACAACTGGCGGCTCTTCCAGGTCGTGAGTGAGCAGTTCCTCGCGTCGGTCGGGGCGCCCTACTCCCAGGACGACATCGACGGCGGGCTGGACCGGATCGAGGACTGGTACGTCGGCGACGGCTGGTACTCCGATGGCGACGGGCAGAACTTCGACAACTACATCGGCTGGGCCATGCACCTCTACCCCGGCCTGTGGGCTCGGATGGCGGCTGCGACGCCGGGTGCGGCGTACGAGGATCGGTTGAAGGTCTATCGGGAGCGGCTGCGGCTGTTCCTCGAGGATGCGGTGCATCTGGTCGGGAATGACGGCGCGCCGGTCTACCAGGGGCGTTCGCTGACCTACCGGATGGCTGCGGCTACGCCGTACTGGATGGGAGAGGTGCTCGACGCCACTCCCCTGTCGCCCGGTCAGACGCGGCGGTTGTGCTCGGGGATCGCTAGACACTTCGTACAGCACGGGGTGCCGGATGAGCGTGGTCTGCTGACACTGGGGTGGTACGACACGTTCCTGCCGACCACACAGCAGTACTCCGGCCCCGGTTCGCCGTACTGGGCGTCGAAGGGGTTCATCGGGCTGGTGTTGCCGCCCGAGCACCCGGTGTGGACGTCGCCGGAGGAGTCCGTGCCGTTGGACGATGCAGATCAGGTACGGGCGATGCCCGCGCCGGGGTGGATCGTCCACGCGAGCCGGCACGACCAGATCGTGCAACTGGTCAACCATGGCGCCGATCACGCGCCTTTGGCCGAGCCCGAGGGTGTGGAGCCGGAGGGCGATCCGCATTACAACCGGCTGGCTTATGCGAATCACGCTGGGCCCGAGTTGTCGGATCAGGCGCCGCGGATCGACAACCTGATCTCCCTGGTCGGTCCGGACGGGCAGTCCAGTTCGCGCGGGCGGATCCGGCGGCTCGGGGTGAGTGGGCGTACGGCGTCCTCGTGGCACCAGGCGTGGTTGGGGACGGATGGGCCTTGGCGGATCGAGACGACGTCGATTGTCCATGGTGGGTGGGAGATTCGGTGTGCTCTCGTTGACGGTCCGGCGGGGTCGATCGTGCGGAGTGGTGGGTTCGCGGTCGCGGGGGCGTCGTTGCCTGCGGCAAGCGCTACGGCGGTGGCCGCGTCGGCGCGGAATTCGGAGGGATTGTTGTCCGCGGTGGTGGGCTTGCACGGGTACGACGCGGCCGGGGTGCACCGGGGGCTCGGGACCAATGCGTTCGGGGTTCATTCGGCGACGCCGTACCTGACCGCACCGCACAACGGCGAGCCGGTGGTCCTCGTGAGCGCCGTACTGCTGACGCGGGACGCGCTCCGGCCGGAAGCGCTTGCCGAGGGCATCGATGTCCTGGTGGACGAGGTTCCGGGGCGTGGGGCAAAGGTCCGGATCGGCCTGCCCGGTGGCGGAACCGAGGTCGTCGAACTGGGACAAAATCGAGAGGGTTAGGTCAGCCTCGCCATGGGTGTGCGATTCTGTTCCGGCCGTTAGATTGGCTGAATGAGCACGTACGAGAAACTTCTGCAAGAGCAGATCCGTAATGAATTCACTGCCTCTCAGCAGTATGTGGCGGTCGCTGTCTGGTACGACGACCAGGACCTGCCGCGGCTCGCGTCACACTTCTACAAGCAGTCGCTGGAAGAGCGCAACCACGCGATGATGATGGTGCAGTACCTGCTGGACAAGGACATCCGGCCGCACATCCCGTCGGTCGGCGAGGTCGAGTCCGACTTCAAGTCCGCGCTGGAGCCGCTCGAGCTCGCGCTGGCGCAGGAGATCAGCGTCACCAAGCAGATCGAGACGCTGGCCCGCACCGCTCGCGACGAGAGCGACTACATCGGCGAGCAATTCATGCAGTGGTTCCTCAAGGAGCAGGTCGAGGAGGTCGCCGCGATGAAAACCCTCGTCAACGTGGCCAACCGCGCCGGCGACAACCTCTTCCACCTCGAGGACTACCTGGCCCGGGAGGCAGTAGGAGACGGCGGCGCCGACCCCACAGCTCCCGTCGCCGCAGGCGGCAAGGTCTAGCCCCTCCGACAGGAACCATTTGAGGGGCCGACCCCTCAAGTGGTGGGAGGTCCCGTCGTATTCCGGTGCGCAAGCCACCATTTCGGGGGCCGGCCCCCGAAATGGTGCAGCGCAACCGCAACCGCGGACGCGAGGAGCTGGGCTGTCGGGGCGGCGGGCTACCAGCTGCCGCCGCCTCCGCCGCCGCCACCGCCGCCGGAGAAGCCACCGCCGCTGAACCCGGACGAGCTACCGCCGCCACCGCCGGAGCTGGCGGGCACGGGCGGGGGCGCGAAGGTCTGGGCGACCGTCGCGCCGACGGCACCGGCCGTCCAGCCGGAGCTGTAGTACGACGGGCCGACGTACCAGTACGGGTCGGGGGTCAGGCGGCCGGCGGCGACGAGCCGCTCGCAGACCTTCTGCCACCGATCGGCCAGGTCGAACGCGATCGCCCACGGGAGGTACTTGCTGAAGATGTCCTCCCCCTCCTCGAACTGCAGCTGATCCGCCTCGGCCGTCGCCAGGTACTGCCGGAAGCCGACCAGCTGATCGGTCACGGCCCGGCCGGCCGGATTCCGCTGGCCGCGACCCCGGATCCGGGTCCAGATGCCAAGGGCAACGATCACCGCGAGCACCGGAATCGCGATCACCACCACCCGGCCGAAACCACTGCTCGCACCGCCTGCCAACCCGGTCGAAGCCGCGACCACCCAGAGCGCGATGAAGGCGAAGCACCCGACGCTCCAGCTGCGCTTGAACCCCGCTGTCCCACCGGCCGCGCGCGGCATCCGCACGTACCAATCACGTTGCTTCACCTGCTGCCGCAGTACGGCGATCATCCCGTCGTGCGCCCGGCGCATGGTCTGGTCGCCGACCGCGCCACGCACCAGCAGCAGCTCGTTGCCCGGCTGCAGTGACGGGAACAGGCCTGACATCAGCTCCTGCTCGTGGGGAGCGGTCGCGACCGCGGGGTTCACCAGGACCGCCTTCTGGGCCTTGCCGTCGTTCTCGATCTTCAGGCCGCCGCGCACGGCCAGGTCGATCAGCGTCGCGGCGGTCTCGGTCGTCGTCGCCTTCGCGTCGATCAGCAAACCGCCCTCGGCCACCGGGATCTTCGGCGGCGAGAACGCGACCGGGAGCTGGCCCTCGGCCAGGTCGTCCTTCACGATCTGCGCCTGGACACCGGCCGGCGGGAAGGTGCCCGGCGGCATCCCGGCGAACCGCTGGTCCTTGTTCCCGAGCCGCGCGTACAGCGAGGCGGCCAGGATCGCGATCAAGCTCAGCCCGCCCGAGCCGATCAGCAACGGCCAGGACAGCCCGTTCCGCTCCATCCAGCTCGGCGGATCGACCACGATCGGCGCGTCGTTGGTCACCACACCGGCCTTGATCCCGGCAACGATCGTCAACTGACTCCCGCGCGGAAGGTTCTCGGCGCCGAAGAGACCTTTCCCCGCGCTCACCGTCTTCAGCGGACAGGTCTCGGTCGATCCGTTCGGTCCGGAGAAGCATTCGACCTGCTGCACACCCTGTGGGACCGTGACGTTGACCGCGACCTTGTTGAGTACGGCGTCCCACGCCGAGCCGGTCGCATCCCAGTACAGCTCACTGTGGTCAGCGAAGTGCCGGAGTGCCCCGCGAACGTCGTACGTGATGACGTACGTCGCGTCGTACCCGGAGATGGTGTCGTTCTCGGAGCCGATCTTGATCCGCAGGACCTGGTCGCGATCTCCGTTGGTCTTCGTCGTCTCGGTGGTGAAGTGATCGGAAACGCCCTTGCCGGCGGTCACCTTGATGTTCGAGACCTCGTACTTCTGGTCCTTGGCGTTGTCGTCGCGGTAGGGCTCGCGGACGATCAGGTCGCGGTAGATACCGTGCCGGCCGGTGTCGCCGAAGGTGTAGTCGATCGTTTCCTTCACCTGCAGCACCCCGTTGGACGCCACCGTGTAATCGATCGTGAAGTTCTTCACCTCGTCGCCGGTCGCGGCCGACGCCGGCGTCGCGAACCCGGCCCCGAATCCCGACACGACCAGGACCGCGACCACCGTGCTGATGACTACCCCGAGTGCCCTACGCATGGTCGCGACCCTACCGACCGGTGGGGTCCGCCCGTGGGAGGCGGCCCGAACGGGCAGGTGCAAGCCTGGACGAATCCGCGACCCGATCACCCTTGTGCCCGGATCACCCTTGTGCCGAGGGGCCGTTAGGTGAATCGTGGGTGGACCAGGAGGAACGTCATGGCAGACAAGACGAACGCTTCCCAAGGCACCGGAGCCGCGCCCGTTGCGGACAGCCCGGACGCCATCCGCAACGTGGTGCTGGTCGGCCCGTCCGGAGCCGGCAAGACCACCCTCGTCGAGGCCCTGCTGGTGGCCTCCGGCGTCCTGAACAGACCCGGCACCGTCCTGGACGGAACCACTGTGTGTGACTACGACGACGCCGAGATCCGGCAGCAACGCTCGGTGGGCCTCTCGCTCGCCTCGCTGCCGCACGAGGGCGTCAAGCTGAACCTCATCGACACCCCTGGGTACGCCGATTTCGTCGGCGAACTGCGGGCGGGTCTGCGCGCCGCGGATTGCGCTCTCTTCGTGATCTCGGCCAGCGAGGGCGTCGACGAGCCGACCAGGTCGGTCTGGAAGGAATGCGCCCAGGTCGGCATGCCGCGGGCGGTGGTGATCACGAAGCTCGACCACGCCCGCGCCAACTACCAGAACGCGCTCGCCGCCGCGCAGGCGTCGTTCGGCGACAAGGTCCTCCCGCTCTATCTGCCCGCCGGTGACGGGCTGATCGGGTTGCTCTCCCAGACCTACTACGGCTACTCCGGCGGCAAACGGTCCGCGTCGGCGCCGGATTCGTCGTACGAGGATGAGATCGAGGAACTCCGGGGCACGGTGATCGAGGGGATCATCGAGGAGTCCGAGGACGAATCGCTGATGGATCGCTACCTCGGCGGCGAAGAGATCGACCAGAAGGTGCTGATCGACGACCTCGAACGCGCGGTCGCCCGGGGATCGTTCTTCCCGGTGATCCCGGTCTGCAGTGGGTCGGGGATCGGCACGTTCGAGCTGCTCGAGGTCGCGACCAGCGGGTTCCCGTCGCCGCCCGAGCACCCGCTGCCCGAGGTTTTCAACCCGCACGGCGTCCCGCGCAAGGGGCTGACCTGCGACCCGGAGGGCCCGTTGCTGGCCGAGGTGGTGAAGACGACCTCGGATCCGTACGTCGGCAGGGTCAGCCTGGTGCGAGTGTTCTCCGGCATCATCAGGCCCGACACGACGGTTCACGTGTCGGGCCATTTCACGTCCTTCTTCGGCGACCAGAACTCGCACGCCGACCACGACGAGGACGAGCGGATCGGCACGCTGTCGTTCCCGCTCGGCAAGGTGCAACGGCCGGCCACGAGCGTGATCGCGGGCGACCTGTGCGCGATCGGGCGGCTGACCCGCGCCGAAACGGGCGACACGCTGTCCGGCAAGGACGATCCGCTGCTGCTGAAGCCGTGGAACATGCCGGAGCCGCTGCTGCCGATCGCCGTACAGGCTCATGCCAAGACCGACGAGGACAAACTCGGGATCGGGCTGCAGCGGCTGGCGGCGGAGGATCCGACGTTGCGGATCGAGCAGAACCCGGAGACGCATCAGATCGTGTTGTGGTGCATGGGCGAGGCCCACGCGGACGTCGTACTCGACGCCCTGGCCAGCCGGTACGGCGTGACCGTCGACACCGTGGAACTGCGGGTGCCGCTGCGGGAGACATTCGGCAGCAAGGCGAAGGGGCACGGACGGCACGTGAAGCAGTCCGGCGGGCACGGGCAGTACGCGGTCTGCGATATCGAGGTCGAGCCGTTGCCGGAAGGGTCGGAGTTCGAGTTCGTCGACAAGGTGGTCGGCGGTGCAGTGCCGCGGCAGTTCATCCCGAGCGTCGAGAAGGGCGTGCGGGCTCAGATGGAGAAGGGCGTCGGTGCCGGCTATCCCGTCGTGAACATTCGGGTCACCTTGCTCGATGGCAAGGCGCACAGCGTCGACTCGTCGGACATGGCGTTCCAGATGGCCGGTGGGCTGGCGCTGCGCGAGGCCGCGGCCGCGTGCCACGTCAACCTGCTCGAGCCGGTCGATCTCGTCTCGGTGCTCGTGCCGGACGAGCTGGTCGGTGCCGTGATGAGCGACCTGTCCGGTCGCCGTGGCCGCCTGCTTGGCACGGACAAGGTCGGCGACGACCGGACGCTGGTCAAGGCCGAGGTGCCGCAGGTGGAGATCACCCGCTACCCGATCGACCTGCGGTCGCTTTCGCACGGCGCTGCGTCGTTCAGCCGGCAGTTCTCCCGCTACGAGGCGATGCCGGATTCCGCGGCCGCGAAAGTGAGGTCCTAGGGTCAGCCCTTGGTGTCGCGGCTGAGGCGGCGCCGGACGTCGCGTGACTTGAGGTACGCGGCGACATCGTCGTACCGCTCGCTCTGGTTCGCGAACTCGATGTACGAGCGCACTCGGTGCAGCCAGTCCAGTGTCGACGGCTTGACCGTGGCGAGTGCCTCGTCGAGGTGAGGCATGGCCAGCGGCGGCTCGCCTCCGGTGGACAGCGCCTCGTCGATCACTCGGTCGACGCCGCGCTCGATCAGCGCGCGCAGGTCGGCGCCGCTGAACATCGGCGTCTGGTTCGCGAGCGCCTTGAGGTCGAGACTGTCGGCGGGCACGTCCTTCACCATCACCGAGAGGATGTCGGCGCGCGCGGGCTCGTCCGGCGGCGGCACGAAGATCACCCGGTCGAAGCGGCCCGGTCGCAGCATGGCTTCGTCGACGTCCCAGGGCGCGTTGGTCGCGGCGAGGACGAGCAGGCCGTCGTTCTCGGAGCCGATCGCGTCGAGCTCCTGCAGCAGTACGTCGACCAGCCGGCGCGCCTCGGATCCGCCGTGCTTGTGCCGGGCGAACGCGAGCGCGTCGAGCTCGTCGAGGAACAGGACACACGGCGCATTCGACCTGGCCCGCTCGAAGGCCTCGTGCAGGTTGCGCTCGGAGACACCGAGATACGGGTCCATCACGTCCTCGATCCGGACGTTCACGAACGGCAGCCCGCACTCCCCTGCCGTCGCCCGCGCCAGCAGCGTCTTGCCACATCCAGGCGGCCCGTAGAGCATCACGCCGCCGCCGGACTTGCGCCCGTACTTCTCGTACAGCTCCGGCCGGCTGAGCGGCAGAATGACCATGCGGTGGATGACCCGCTTGATCTCCTCCATCCCACCGACCTGATCGAAGGTGGTCGCCTCCTTCGGCGCATCCAGCTCGTACGGCGTCTCTGCCTCGGGACCGACCTTGATCTTGACGCCGCTGCGCTTGGCGATCATCTCGTCGACCAGCTGCTGCAGCCGTCCGGTCCCCTCGACCACACCCTGCTGACGCGCGGCCTCGAGCAGGTTCCGCAGGAGTGCGAGCCGACCGTTCTTGGCAGCCAGCTCACCGACCGGCACGAACTGGTCGTCCGGAAGCCCCTGCTGATCAAGGAGTACGACGTACTGGTCGAGCGCCTCCTCCGTGTCGCCGTCGGTCACCAGCGTCTCGGCCAGCAGCAGCCGGAGCAGAATGTCGTCCGGGCTGGCCTCAACCGCCTTCCGCAGCGCGGCGATCCGGTCGTTCATCATGCTCCCCATTTCCGGTTGAGCCAGCGGCGGACGAGAGGTGGAACCACCCAGGAGTACACGCAGAACGCCAGCCAGATCATCGCGAACGCGAACGACAACGTGCCCAGCCCGAGGGCGCGCAGGCCGTAAATGACCGCGACGGCGCCGATCCAGACGACCAGCGGGTTGAGGCGCGCGAAGGGTCGCAGCGGTAGCAGCAGCGGGTGGTTGATCAACCTGGCGGCTCGGGCTGCATCGCGCAGGTCGGCGTCGCCGGGCTGGGACGCCGCGGCCGAGGCGAACGATCGATAGCTCGCTCGCGGATCGCCGGTGAGCATGGACGACGTACCGTGCAAGGCCCGAGTGCGCGGGTCCTCGGGGTCGTGCGACAACGCCTCGGTGCTGTGCCGATGCATGTCGCGGTCGTTGCCAAGGGCGAACGCGACCTGCGCCCGGGCCGCGGACACGACCGCGCTCTCGGGTGCCTGCGACGCCGCGCGCTCGACCAGCGCACTCGCCTTCTCGGCCTGCCCGGCCGCGAGGCAGACGTGCGCGTAGCCGATCAGGAGGTCGGGATCGTTCGGGTCCAGGCTGAGGCCCTGCAGAAAGGCAGCCTCGGCTTCGGGCAAACGCCCTTCGGAGCGCAGCGAGGACCCGAGCACATGCAGCAGCGGAAGGAACGGGCCGTGATGCTCCAGACCGGCACGCAGTACGTCGATCGCCTCGGCGTTCCGGTCGAGCGCGTGCAGAGCGGCACCACGGAACAGGTACGCACGGTAGTCGAGCGCGGCGTCGCCCGTGAGTCCGTGGAGCTCGTCGAGCGTGCGCTCGGGGTGGCCGATCTGCAGCCAATGGCCGGCCAGCTGAAGCCGAGCTTCGGTCGGTTCGCTCACAATGCCCCATCCGCGAGGTAGATGAGCGCCGCCTGGATGGCCAGGCCGCCGAGGGTCGCCGCGATCCCTGGTCCCCAGAGCGGACGGTAATCGGACCCGCGCAACTGGAAGGCGCGGTCCATCGGACGCTGCAGCCGCTGCTGGAGGATCGAGCAGACCACGGCGATGACGGTGGCGGCGACGTTCGGGACGGCGGAGTACGGATCGTCGGCGCCGAGACGACGCTCGAGCACGAGGAACGCTGCCGCGGCGACCACGAATCCGACCACGCCGATCACCAGGATCAGGCGGCGCTTGGCGACGTCCACGCCGAGGCGGCGGGCGTTGAGCCAGGCGATGGCCGTGCCGGCGATCACGCCGCCGAAGAAGGCGACGTACGCCTGTGACATCAGCCGCCAGGGACGCACGGACAGGTCCACACCGGCGCCGATTGTCGGGCGCAAGAGTTCGTCCGGCATAGGGCTCCTCGGGTGGTCAGGTCCGGCCCGCGCAGTGTACTGCCGATGGCCTCGGGCGTACTGCCGATGGCTTCGGGCGTACTGCCGATAGCCTGGCGCGATGAGCGAGAACTGCATCTTCTGCGGCATCGTGGCCGGGACTATTCCGTCGACCCAGGTCGAGGCGAACGACCAGGCGATCGCGTTCATGGACATCAACCCCGCAACGCAAGGCCACCTGCTGGTCATCCCGCGCACCCACTCCACCGACCTGCGGGAGGCCTCCGCCGAAGACCTCATCGCCGCGACCCTGCTCGCCCAGTCGCTGGTGGGCCGGGTGATCGACCGTCTCGACGCCGACGGCGCCAACCTCCTCAGCTGCATCGGCGCCGACGCCTGGCAGTCCGTCTTCCACACCCACCTGCACGTCATCCCGCGCTACAAGGACGACCCCCTGCAGCTCCCCTGGCACCCGACCCCAGGCGACCTGGACGAGATCGGTGCGACCGCCGCGAAGCTAGCGCCGGGCAACTAGCTCGTAGACGGCCAGTAGCTCAGGCAGCAGGACTGACCAGTCGTAGCGGGGTACGGCGGCCAGTCCGGCAGCGCGGAGGTCGTCACGCTCTTTCGGGGCGTCGAGAAGCCGCAGTGCGCGCGTGCTGAGCTCTTGCACGTTGCCTGGCTCGAAGAGCTCGGCCAGGGTGCCGCCGTTCAGGACCTGACGGAAGGCGGGCAGATCACTCGCCAGAACGGGAGTCCCGGCGGCCATGGCCTCGAGCAGGACGATTCCGAAGCTCTCGCCGCCCAGGTGCGGCGCGATGTAGAGATCTGAGCCCGCCAACATGTCAGCGCGGGCCTCGTCGTCCACAGCGCCCAGGAACAGGACGTTGTCGCGACAGTCGGCCGGCAGCAGGCGCCGAGCCTCATCGGCCTGTCCGGCACCGGCCACGAGAACCTTGATGCCGGGACGCTCAGCCACGAGTGTCGGGACGGCACGCATCAGGATGCCGAGTCCCTTCCGTGGCTCGTCCATCCGGCCGAGGATGCTGATCGTCCCGTCGGCGCCTTGCCAGTCGGCCCGCGGACTGCCCTTGAAACGGTCCGTGTACAGGCCGTTCGGGATGACCACAGCCTCGCCGCCAACATGCTGAACCATCATCGACCGAGCGTTCTCGGACACCGCGATCCGCGCGTCGATCTTCTCCAGGGCCGGCCGCAGCAGACTGGATGCGGCACTCATCGCTCGGGACCGGACCTGCCACGTGTGGAACGTCGCGACAAACGGACCACCGGCCGACCACAGCGCGATGATCGACGCACTCGGGGTGGTCGGCTCGTGGACATGCACGACATCGAAGTCACCGTCGGCCAGCCAGCTCTTCACTCGGGCAGCGGTCCGCGGCCCGAAGGTGACCCGCGCGACCGACCCGTTGTACGGGACCCCGACCGCCCGGCCGGACGAGACGACGTACGGCGGAATCGCGCCTGAATCGTCCGCCGGGTCGTCCACCGGCGCCAGCACGGACACCTCGTGCCCTACCTGCAGCAGCGCGTCAGCCAGGTCCCGGACGTGGTTCTGCACCCCGCCGGGGGTGCCCAGCGAGTACGGGCACACCACACCGATCCTCACGCAACGATTCTCACTCGTCGAGGAAAATCCTCTGCAACATGTGCCAGTCCTGCGGGTGAGCGGCGATCCCCTGGGCGAAGGCGTCCGCGCAGCGTTGGGTCATCGCGGCCGTGCCTCCGTCGGGCTCGATCGTGTCGTGGAAGGTGATGACCAGGTCGGTCCCGTCGTAGTGCAGGGTCGCCGGGATGAGCGGCGACCCGGTCCGCAGGCTCAGCGCCGCTGGACCGGCCGGCATCCGGGACGGACGGCCGAAGAACGTCACCGGGACACCGCGCTCGGACAGATCCCGTTCCGCGACCAGGCAGACGAATCCGCCCGCGCGCAGGCGTTCCGCGAGTACGCCGGTCACGTCCTGGTCGCCGCCCGTCAACGGGAGGACCTCCATACCCAACTTCTTGCGATACGCGATGAACCGGTCGAACAGCGACTCCGGCTGCAACCGCTCGGCCACAGTCGAGACCGGCATCCCGGTCCGGCCGGCCCAGGCGCCCGCATGGTCGTAGTTCGCCAGGTGTGGCAGGGCGCAGATCACCCCGTTGCCGGCGGCGTACGCGTCCCGCAGTAGCTTCTCGTTGACGGTCCGGACCCGCCCGACGATCTCCTCGTCGGTCCACACCGGCAGCCGGAACGCCTCCTGCCAGTAGCGCAGGTACGAGCGCATCCCGGCCTTGGTCAGCGCATCGAGCTCAGCCTCGCCGGCGTCCGGGCGAACCACGGCCAGGTTGCCGCGCAACCGCCGTACGCCCCGGCCGTTCTTCCGGACGACGCGGTCCGCGACCTTCCGGAACAGCCACGTCACGGTCGATTCGGGCAGGCGTCGGACCAGAGCCCAGGCGAGTGCGAAGGCCAGATCGACAGCCTGTTGGCGGAGGCCGCCCATCGGTCTGCTCCCTCTCCGTCAGTTCTGTCAGCTCTGCGCGTCGGGCTCGGCCGGTGGTGGTGTCGGCGGGGTGTCGAGCCCTGCGCCGGCCGGGTCCGACAGGACCTGCTTGCGGACCGACATCGTCCGCTGGAACACCGTGATCGTGCTGGCGATCGCGAGCGCCCACAGGACGATCTTGAGCAGGATCGGCAGGTTGAACACGTCGGAGAAGAACGCGATCACGAGCACCGAGACCAGACGGTCCGCGCGCTCGGCCAGGCCGCCGCTGGCCTTCAGGCCGAGGCTTTCGGCCTTGGCCCGCGCGTACGACGTGGTCGCGCCCATCACCAGCGCCCACAGCGTCACCGCCGCCATGAGCTTGGAACCGCCCTCGTCGGAGTTGGCGTAGTAGATCACGAGGCCACCGAAGATCGCGCCGTCACCGAGGCGATCCAGCGTGGAGTCCAGGTACGAACCCCACTTCGACGAGGTGCCCGAGGTCCGGGCCATGGTGCCGTCGAGCAGGTCGGAGAAGACGAAGCAGGTGATGATCACCACGCCCAGCCAGAGCTGACCGCGGGGGAAGAAGATCAGCGCGGCCGCGACCACCCCGATCGTGCCCACAAGCGTGACCGCATCGGCGCTCACGCCGAGCTTGAGCAGGAGGTTGGCGATCGGCGTGATCACCTTGGTCCAGAACTGCCGGAATCTGTTAAGCATGGCGACGCGATCGTAGTCCAGACCCATCACCAAACGATGACAAGGCTCTCGGTTCGGACTGCGGAGTCCGGGTATTCGAGCCATGCTGGAGCCAGTGAGGAGGTGGGTGCATGCGGCACAGAGTCCTCGCGGGCGCCCTCGCCCTCCTGCTGGCCACGTCCGGATGCGGCGTCGCGCGCCGCGCGAACGAGTCCCGGCCACCGATCGTCCCGGCACCCGCGGTCGTGCCCACGGCCATTGCTCCCCCACAAGCCGAAGGCCTCGACGGTACGGCGGGCGCACCCGGACCACAGGTCTGTACGGCGATCACCCGCACGCTCACCCAACAGCTCCGTGTCCCGGTCGCCGCGAAGCCGAACGCCTGGAACGACGGCGGCCTCCCATCGATGGACCTGTGCACGCTGCTCGTCGAGGACCGGGTCGTGACGGTCGGTGTGACCGCTCTCCCGAGTCAGGCCGATTCGCTGAGTCGGCTGATGATCGGCGCGGGCGCTGTCTCGCCGCTGCCGGAGCTTGGACCGGATGCCCGAATCGCCGAGTCCCGGCTGGCGTTCCCGGTTGGTGACCGCGCCGTGCGGGTCACTCCGATCGGCGGGATCGACCGTGGGAACGCCGACGGCATCGACCGGGCCAAGGCGGTCGCAATCGCGGTTGCCGCGCGGGACGCCGTACCGAAGACTCTTCGGGCGGCGCGGCAGTCGGATGCAGCGTGTCAGGTGTCGAACTCGGCGGCCGAGCGGTTCGTCGGCCTGCATGTGCAGTTACGGCGGGACTACCGGTTGAAGGGCGCTTTGACCTGCATCTGGGGATCCTTCGACGCGACGGTGTCGATCGTCGAGGCCTTCGACCAGCCGACCATCCCGGAAGCGCAACGAACCCCACCGCCGCAGAACGCGCCGATCGGGCAGCCCGGCTATTACCTGCCGGAGCAAGGCGAACTGGTCTTCCGCCAAGGCCGCCGCGTCGTCCGGGTCACCGGCCTGACCAACCCGCCGCGCGAGGTCCCACTGGCAACACTCGAGGGCATCGTGGACCCACTGCTACCACTTTTCCTCCGCTGACCAACTTCCGGGCGGCGTCGGCTACGGCCAGGACTTGGCCAGCAGGGCGCGGGTGTCCGGGAGGAGTTGCGGCAGGACCTTCGTGTGGGCGATCGCGGGCATGAAGTTGGTATCGCCGGCCCACCTCGGCACGACGTGCTGGTGGAGGTGGGCGGCGATACCGGCGCCGGCGATCTCGCCTTGATTCATGCCGATGTTGAAACCGTGCGCCCCGGACACCGTGCGCACCGCCTGCATCGCTTGCTGGGTGAGCGCGGCGACATCGCTGACCTCGTCGTCGGTCAGCTCGGTGTAGTCGGCCACATGCCGGTAGGGCACGACCATGAGGTGACCAGGGTTGTACGGGTACAGGTTCAGCACCGCGTACGCCGCTTCACCCCGATGCACGATCAGCGCCTCGGCGTCCGGCAACCCGGGCAGCCGGCAGAACGGGCAGCCCGCGCCGGCCTCCGAGCTGGTCGGTTTGTTCTCCCCTTCGATGTACACCATCCGATGCGGCGTCCACAGCCGCATGAACGCATCCGGATCCCCGACCCCGTCCTGCACCACCAGCTCATCCGGCACGTACGGCGACTCCGGCACGCCGACGGGATCGGGGGTATCCGTCATACCTGGACGCGCTTCTGGACGGCTTCGACGATCTCGGTGACGGCGTCGGCGATCGGGATGCCGTTCTTCTGCTCGCCGTCGCGGTAGCGGAACGACACCGAGCCGGCGGCCATGTCGTCGTCACCGGCGATCAGCATGAACGGCACCTTCGACTTCTGCGCGTTCCGGATCTTCTTCTGCATCCGGTCGTCGGACGAGTCGATCTCGACCCGGATCCCCTGCGCCTTCAGCTGCGCGGCAACGTCGTACAGGTAGTCGACATGGCCGTCGGTGATCGGGATGCCGACGACCTGGACCGGGGCCAGCCAGGGCGGGAACGCGCCGGCGTAGTGCTCGGTGAGCACAGCGACGAACCGCTCGATCGAGCCGAACAGTGCGCGGTGAATCATCACCGGCCGTTGCCGCGAGCCGTCCGGCGCGGTGTACTCCAGCTCGAACCGCTCCGGCAGGTTGAAGTCCAGCTGGATCGTCGACATCTGCCAGGTCCGGCCGATCGCGTCCTTCGCCTGGACCGAGATCTTCGGGCCGTAGAACGCGGCGCCGCCCGGGTCCGGGACCAGCTCGAGGCCGGATCCCTCGGCGACCTCACGCAGGGTCTCGGTCGCCTCCTCCCAAACCTCGTCCGAGCCGACGAACTTGTCCGGGTTCTTGGTGGAGAGCTCGAGGTAGAAGTCGTCGAGGCCGTAGTCGTGGAGCAGACCGAGCACGAACGTGAGCAGGTTGCGCAGCTCGTCGCGCATCTGCTCGCGGGTGCAGTAGATGTGCGCGTCGTCCTGGGTGAAACCGCGCGCCCGCGTCATACCGTGCACGACCCCGGACTTCTCCAGCCGGTAGACCGTGCCGAACTCGAACAACCGCAGCGGCAGCTCGCGGTAGGACCGGCCACGGGCAGCGAAGATCAGGTTGTGCATCGGGCAGTTCATCGGCTTCAGGTAGTAGTCCTGGCCCTGCTTGCGGATCTGCCCGTCCGCGCCACGCTCCTCGTCCAGGTGCATGGGCGGGTACATGCCGTCGGCGTACCAGTCCAGGTGGCCCGAGGTCTCGAACAGCTGCGCCTTGGTGATGTGTGGTGAGTAGACGAACTCGTAGCCGTCCTCGACGTGCCGCTGACGGGAGTAGTCCTCCATCACCTTCCGCAGCACGCCGCCCTTCGGGTGGAACACCGCCAGGCCCGAGCCGATCTCGTCCGGGAAGCTGAACAGGTCGAGCTCGGTGCCGAGCTTGCGGTGGTCGCGCTTGGCCGCCTCCTCGAGCCGGTTCAGGTACGCCTTGAGCTCGTCCCTGCTTTCCCAGGCGGTCCCGTAGATGCGCTGCAACTGCGGGTTCTTCTCGCTTCCCCGCCAGTACGCCGCCGCCGTCCGCATCAGCTTGAAGTTGCCCAGGTAGCCGGTCGCCGGCACGTGCGGACCCCGGCAGAGGTCCTTCCAGGCGACGGTGTCGTCACGCCGGACGTTGTCGTAGATCGTCAGCTCGCCACCGCCGACCTCGACCGACGCGCCCTCGGCAGCGTCGGCCGCCGACCCCTTGATGCCGATCAGCTCGAGCTTGTACGGCTCGGTGGCCAGCTCGGCCCGCGCGTCGTCGTCGGTGACCACCCGGCGGCTGAACCGCTGCCGCTCCTTGATGATCTGCTGCATCTTCTTCTCGAGCTTGCCCAGATCGTCCGGCGTGAACGGCGTCGGTACGTCGAAGTCGTAGTAGAACCCGTTCTCCACCGGCGGCCCGATGCCGAGCTTGGCCTCCGGGAACAGGTCCTGCACTGCCTGCGCCAGCACGTGCGCGGTCGAGTGCCGGATGATCGCGCGGCCGTCCGCGGACGCGGCCTTCACCGGCTCGATCTTGTCGCCGTCGGAGACGACCCGGGACAGATCCCGCAGCTCACCGTTGACGCGCGCGGCGATGGCGGAGCGGTCCTGACCGAAGATCTCGGCGAACAGCTCCCCGATCGTCGTCGTCTCGGTCACACTCCGCTCAGCCTCGCCCTCGACGCCGACCAGATGAACCTTGACTTCCGACACGGTACGCTCCTTCAGCTGCCTGCGATCGGCCGATTGCCGGTCACGTCACAGATGGTATCGACTTCCGGCCGTCGGCCTGACGCGGTATCCACAGCCACCGGCCCCTAACGAAAGTCGGGGTGCGGTCCCACCGATGGTCGGATGTGTGGAGGGGGTCGCACTTTCTAGGTTCGAGTCATGAGTGAATCCATCCTGCACCTGGCCAACGAGTTGATGTCCTCGGGGTGGATCTACCTGGCGCTGTGGGGGTTCGCTGCGCTGGACGGGTTCTTTCCAGTCATCCCCTCAGAGACTCTGATCGTCACGGCCGGAGTGTTCGCGGCCGCGAGCGGTGAGCCCAATCTGTACGTCGTCGTCGTGGTCGCCGCGATCGGAGCATTCATCGGGGATCACGTCTCCTATGCGCTCGGCCGCGGCGCCGGCGGGCGGCTGCTCGATCGGGTGAAGCCCGGAACCAAGCGGCACGCCGCTGTGAGGTGGGCTCGGCGGTCACTCGCTGAACGCGGCGGACTGGTCCTCGTGGTCGCCCGGTACGTGCCAGGAGGTCGCACCGCGGTCACGCTGACGATGGGGTCGGTGCGGTACCCACTGCGGCAGTTCTCGCCGTTTGCCGCGCTCGCGGCGGTCAGCTGGGCGCTTTACTGCTCGCTGGTCGGCTATATCGGCGGGAAGGCGTTCGAGGACAATCCGCTGAAGGGCGTGATCCTCGGAATCGGTCTGGCGCTCGCAGTCACCGCGATCGTCGAGCTGGTTCGGCACCGGCTCCGTAAGCGTCGGAACACTCAAGCTGAGGTAGACCCTGAGCTCGTGGGAACAGGTAGGCGGTGAGCACAGCAGTTATCGGACTGGCGCATGCGCGCCTGGACGCCTGCGTGCTCGGGCGCCGTGATGCTTGAGTTGCGCCCGAGCCGAGTGGACCGGTTGTCCTCAGCGCGGAACGTTGAGGGCGATGGTGATCTGTTCGGACACCTTGGCGGCCAGCTCGAGTCCGGCCCGGCGGGTGGCCGGCTGCAGGGCTGAGTGATCCAGCGGACCCTCAGCGGCGATGTGCATGTCGGTCGGAATGTCGATCACGGCGGCCGCACGGGACTCGAAGTACGGGCGGAGCTGCTTCTCGACCTCCTTGTTCACGTCGCCGGGACCGTTGGAGACCGCGATCACCGCACGGCGGATCAGGCGCTGCGCCTCGGGACCTTGGTTGTCGAGCTCCTCGAGCATCTGGACCGCGGCCGCGCACGACAGGCTCTTCCACTTGATCGGGATGACGAGTGCGTCCGCAGCCTTCATCGCCTCACGCCAGTTGCTGGAGCCCTCGTTGTTACCGGTGTCGATCACCAGCACCTTGTAGAAGCGGCTCAGCAGCCGGTGGATCTGATCGAAGTCCTTCGCTTCGATCTGCGCGTACGTCGTCGTCGCCGACGTCAGCACGTCGTACTGACCCGCCACCTGGTGCCGCAGGTACGCCGCGACGTCACCGAGCCGGGCATCCGGCTGGGTCAGCATCGCCATCGCCTGCAGCATGTCCGTCACGGTGGACCGGGCGTTCGTGTCGTGCGTGCGCAGGTGCATGTTGCCGCGCAGTTCGTTGTTGTCCCAAGCCACTACCCCGCCGCCGCGGGCCTGACCGAGCGCACCAGCGAGCAGGAGGGTGGTCGGCGTCTTGCCCGAGCCACCCTTCGGGTTGGCGACCACGATGGTGACCGGACGGCGGAACGCGGTCGCCGCGGTCGCGCGGGCGATCCGCTCCGAGCGCTCGGTGGTGCCGGGACGTAGCCGCAGCACGCTGCGGACACCCCGCTCGGCCGGAGCCTCACGTGGCAACGGCAGGGCGTGCATCAGCTCGTCGGTGCGGTAGGAGAGGTTGCGCTCCTGCGGGACGTTCTGACCGGGGACGCCCTGCGGGAAGAAGTGCTGTGCGGCCGGTGACAGCTGCTGACCACCCACTGGTCCGCCTGGCTGGCCGGGCTGTGCGACCTGCCCGGGCTGTCCGGGCTGGGGTGCGGGCTGGCCGGATCCGAAGCCCGGGGCTTGGAAGGACGCGCCGCCGAACACCGGAGTGGTGGGTGCCTCCTGCGGAGCGACGGGACCAGGCTGGCTTGCGGGCGGCGTCGTACCGGCCTCGGCCTGGCTGGTGGTCTCCGGCTCGTCGTCCTCGGCCTCGTCGAAGTCATCCGACTCGGTCGCGGGCTGGGCCCACGAACTCGTGGGCTCCGCCGGCTGAGACCAAGAAGGGCCTGCCTGCGGCTGGTTCTGGGCCTGATTCTGGGGCTGGGTCCAAGGGGCCGGCTGCGCCGGCGGACGGGTCCACGAGTCGCCGGGGAAGTCCTGGCCACCGAGCGCGTCCGGCTTCTCGTCGGTCTCGACGGGCTCGGGATCGGCGCTCTGGTTCGGATCGGCCTGATTCGGGTCCGGCTGGGTCCAGGAGGGGGTCGGCTGCCACATTCTCCGGACCTCGGCCGCCGCCGCTTCCCGGTCCTTGTGCTGTCCGGAGTTGTGCGAGTCGGTCACGACCTGGATCCCCGATTCTGTCAGAGGGACGGGCGCCCCTACCGGCTGCTGGTTCGATTCCGGAGGTGAGGTCCCCGGGAGAGGTCCACTATCCCATGACCGGGTGTCCACACGGTGTCACCACCCGGAGCGTCGCACGGATGCCGGACACCCCTCACCTGGCGACCAGTCCGGCTTCATAGGCAACTATCGCCGCCTGGACCCGGTTCTTGACCGCGAGCCGCTGCAGAATCGCACTGACATAGGCCTTCACGGTGCCTTCGACCAGGTACAGCCGGGCTGCGATCTCGGCGTTCGAGAGGCCGGCTCCGACCAGTCCGAGCACGTCCAGCTCACGTGGACTCAGTACGGCGACCTGCTCCTTGGCAGCCGCGGCCCGGGCCATCGCTCCCCCGCCGGTCCCGGCGCTGAGCTCAGCGATCACGCGGTGCGCAACGCGCGGTGACAGGTACGCGGCACCATCCGCGACTGCCTTCAGCCCGGCGATCAGCTCACGCGGATCCCCCGACTTGAGCAGGAACCCACTCGCACCGTCACCGAGCGCCCGGGCAATGTACGCGTCCTCGGAGAACGTCGTCAGCACGACCACAGCCGTCTCCGGCACGGTCCGCCGGATCTCGGCGCCGGCCGCCAAGCCGTCCATCCGCGGCATCCGGATGTCGAGTACGGCGACGTCCGGCCGATGCCGACGTACGGCCTCCACGGCCTCGACACCATCGGCTGCCTCGGCAACGACTTCGATGTCGTCCTCGGTACCCAGGATCGCCCGGACACCGGCCCGCACCATCGCCTCGTCGTCGGCCAGCAGTACCCGGATCATCGGTCCTCCTCGGGGGTCGGCTGCACGGATCCGGTCTGGACGATTGCCTTGGCCACCAAGGTGCCGTGGCTGAAACACAGGCGGTACGCGTAGGTGACCGAGAAGGGTGCATCCGGCAGGTAGTAGTGACAGGTCCAGCCGGACGGTGGACGGTACGCCTCGTCCGGCGGGTCGAGCATCTGGACAGGAGGAAGCGATTCGCGTACGTCGTTCTCGGGCTGGCCGACGGTCAGAGCGTCGTACCGGCCGGGCGGCAGGATCGACCGGTAGCCGGCGATCAGGTAGTAGCCGAGGGCCACTACCCCGATGACCGCGCCGAGGAGTACCGGTGCCGCGATCGCGGTGATCAGGCCGCGCCGCGCGCTTCGCCGTACGGTGTCGCGTTCCACGGCCGCTGTCTCCAGTGGTGGTTCGGGACGGCCACCTGCTCGGGGCATTGTGGCGATCACCTCGAAGCCACCGTCGGATCGCTGCTGTGCCATCAACGATCCACCGGCCAGCCGGACCCGCTCGCGCAGGCCATCCAGACCGCGGCCGCCGGTGGTTGCTGACGGCACTGGCCGGGTCGAGGCAGTGTTGACGATGTGGACTCGTACGTCGTCTGTCGTTTTGGTGGTCGTGACTGTCACGGACCCGCCAGGGGCGTGTTTGCTTGCGTTGGTCAACGACTCCTGTACGACGCGGTGCACGGCCCGGTCGACCATCGGGGACAACTCGGTGTCCCCGTCCTCTGTCAGTCGCACAGCCAGACCAGATGCGGCCGCGCGCTCGACCAATGCGGCCACGGTCTCGTCGTGGGGCATCACTGGGGCGCCAGCGTCTCTGAGGACGTTGACGATTTCACCCAGTCGCTCGGTGGCGGTGCCGGCTGACTCCCTGAGCGAGGTCGCGGCCTCCCGATACTCCTTGGGGAGTGAGGGATCGAGCTCGAGCGCAGCCGCCTGTAGTGCGATCAGGCTGAGCTCGTGACCGACCGAATCGTGCATGTCCTCGGCAATGCGTGACCGTTCTCGCAACCGCTCCTGGTCGATCGCCATGCGCTGCTCGTGCTCGATCCGCTCGGCCCGCTCCCAGCCGGCGGATGCCAGCCAGACCTGCTGCGTGCGGTAGCGGCCGATGAGCCACGGCAACACCACGATCAGCAGGGCGAGCAGAAGCATGATCAGCCAGGTCAGAATCGCTTCCGCGATCTGCGTTTGCCGACCAATCAGCAATGCGGGGGCAAGCATGCCGACGAGGGACACCGTGCAGAGCAGGACGAAGTGTTTGACCTGTGTCTCGCGTCGCCCGGCCAGATAGCTCAGCAAACTGACTGCTCGCACCAGAGCGACCTGTACGCCGTTCGTCGTACCCAGACCGCGGACGAGTAGGGCTATCTCCGCCCAGGCGACCACCGCGAGCGCGGCCAGCGGCCATCTGCGTCGACCGAAGATCGCGAGAGCCAGTACGCCGACGCTGAGGGCACGCGTCCAGATCGGATCATGGCGGGCCCCGCTCTCAGCGAGCACGAGGAGACTCATCACGGCCCACAGGCCGGCGTCTCTCAGGCGCCGCCACGTCATGGCGTAGACGCTACACAGTCGCGCGGGCGCCGCCGTACTGCCGAAAGTCAGGTGGCCTCGACTATTTCGAACGGGACCAGCGAGAGGTTCGGCACGGCCTCGCCCCGCAACTGAGCGAGCAACAGGTCAACTGCGCGACGCCCCATCTCGGTCTGGTTCTGCTTGACATGCAGGTACGGCGGTCCGCCGATGGAGTCCCCTGGTGAGTCGAAGCAGGCAATCACGTGGTCATTTTGGAGCGCACGGTCGACCATCCGGGCCAGGTTGTACTCACAGGCGAAATACGCGGTCACCTCGGGCGTCCGCTCGCGGAACGCGCGGATCACATCCATGTCCGCCTGGACACTGTCGGTGGTCGTCGACCCGGGCAGTGTGCTGCGCAGATCGGTCAGCTCATGAGGCTTTCCGCGGTCTCCGAACGCAGAGCGGAACCCTTCCAGGCGTTCCTCGATCGACGACGTGTTCACCGGCGGTGGGGAGAGGAAGGCGATGTCCTGATGCCCTTGGTCCAGCAGGCGCGACGTCAGCGCCCGTGCGGCCGCAACATTATCTGTGTGGACCGCAGCGACCGGGATACCGGACAGGTGCCGGTCGACGAGCACCACTGGATAGCCGCTGAGCACCTGCCGGAGCAGGCTGGCGTTGTAGAAGTCACCGTGGACCGGGAACACGATCAGGCCGTCCACGGACGCCACCAGCGAGTCCACGGCCTTCTCCTCATCGGATTGGCGTCCGTGCGTCCGCCGTACGACCAGGTGGGCGCCATACTCCGCGCACCGCTCTTCGATGGCGTTCATCAGATCCAGGCCGTACGCCTCGGACATGTCCGGCATGATCAGCGCGATCGACCGCGCCTCATCCCGCGGGCGCCCCCGGAGCGGCACCGTGACACCGGTCAGATCCGGCAACCGCCGTACGACGAACGTCCCCTTGCCACGAATCCGCTCAACCAGCCCGGCCTCCCGCAACACCTCGAGCGCGCGCTTAGAGGTAATCCGACTGACGCCGAACTGACCGGCCAACTCCATCTCGGACGGCACCCGGTCCCCCGGCTGCAGAACACCCCGGCGAATCCGCTCGAGCACGTCCGCACAGATCCGCTCGTACAGCAACCCCACAGCCCGCCACCCAACCCTTCACCCAGTTGACATATCAAATCATCCCTCCCCATCCCAACCACCTCCCCGCCCAGGCGCGACCAACCTCCCGCCTTACCGCCCTGGCCCGACCACCTCCCGCCTACCGCCCGGCGCGGGCTTTTCCTCCTCCCCGCCCCGAGCGGAGCGAGGGGCGGTTCTTTCTGTCGGTGGGCACTGGCAGCGTGGGGCTCATGCGAATCGACGGAAAGCTCGCAGTGGTGACCGGCGGTTCGGTCGGAATCGGCCGCGGGATCGCGGAACGCCTGGCCGCCGCCGGCGCGGAGGTAGTCGTCGCCGACATCGACGCAAACGGCGCAGCGTGGACCCACAACTCGCCCAACGTCCGCTTCGCCGAGGTCGACCTGACCGATGACACCGCGGTCGAGGAGCTGATGGCATGTCAACCTCAGATCCTGGTCAACAACGCCGGCGGCGGCGCGGTCCTGCAACCCTGCTTCCCCGACGCGTCAGTTGATCGATGGTCAAAGTCACTCGCCCTCAACCTGCGCGCACCGATGCTCACGACCCACCTCGCGCTCCCAGCGATGCAAGCCGCCGGCGAAGGTGCCGTCATCAACATCGGCTCAACCGCGGGCGTGGGTTTCGGTGCACACGTCTCCCCCGAGTACAGCGCCGCCAAGGCCGCGCTGATCCGACTCACGGCAACGCTTGCACCGCTTAGCTCTACCCACGGCGTGCGAGTCAACTGCGTCGTGCCTGACTGGGTCGCGACCGAGCGCGGGAAGCGCGAGCGCGCGGCGCTGCCAGAGGCTGACCGCGGCCCGGAGCAGGTTCCACTCGAGACCGTGACCGACGCGGTGGTCCGCTTCGTCGAGGACGACAGCCTGGCCGGTCAGGTCATCCTCCTGGACCGCGAAGCCGAACCCCGCTTCCTGAACTAGCCACCCGATCGAGTGCAGGCAGAATGCCGGTTCAGTTCCAGCTCAGGTCCTGGTGGGGGGACCCGTCGAACTGACAACATTCCCGCATGACCCGCCCATCGGTGTCCGCCTTCGCAGCTCGCCCCGTCGCGTCCATCGCGATCGCCGTCGGGCTCGTGCTGACGGCTCTGTCCGGACGGTACGGATTCCATCGCGACGAGCTCTATTTCCTCGCCGCCGGCCGTCACCTCGCCTGGGGGTACGTCGACCAGCCGCCACTGACACCCTTCATCGCACGAATCTCACCCGCCGTCTTCGGCGACACCGTGATGGGACTGCGCGTCTTCTCCACGATCTCCAGCGTGGTCACGGTCATCGTGGTCGCGCTGATCGCGCGGGAGTTCGGCAGCGATCGGCGCGCCCAGGTCCTGGCTGCGGTGTGCGCCGCGGTGTCCGGGTTCGTGCTCGGGGTCGGGCACATGGTGTCGACAGCGACGTACGACCTGCTGGCCTGGATGCTGATCGGGCTGTTCGTGGTCAAGCTGTTGCGGACCGGCGACGGACGGTGGTGGCTCGCGCTGGGTCTCACGGCCGGGATCGCCTTGGAGAACAAGTACCTGGTCGTCCTCCCGATCGGCGCGTTGCTGATCTCGCTGCTGATCGTCGGTCCACGCGCGGTGTTGCGATCGTGGTGGCTGCTCGCGGGCGTCGCCGTGGCCGGCCTCATCGCCCTGCCGAACGTGATCTGGCAGTTCCAGCACGACTGGCCACAGCTCACGGTCGCGGGCGGGATCAGCGAGGACGACGGCACCGAGAACCGCATCATGTTCGTCCCGCTGCAGATCCTGCAACTGTCGCCGTTCCTGGTTCCGATCTGGGTGGCCGGATTCCTCCGACTGTGGCGGATGCCGTGGGCGCGCTCCGTGGCGTTGGCCTATCCAGTGCTGTGCGTCGTTGTGCTCGCTGTCGGTGGGAAGTCCTACTACGCGCTGCCTTTGCTGTTGGTGCTCGTCGCGGCCGGGAGCGAGCCTGCGCTGGCGTGGATCTCTCGCCATCGACCCGTCGCGATCACGGGCCTCGTGCTCACCGCTCTGACGTCCGCCCTGTTCACACTCCCCGTGCTGCCGGCGTCGGCAGTCGACTTCGTCATCCCGGTCAACAAGGAGCAAGGCGAACAGATCGGCTGGCCAACCATGGCATCCGCGGTGGCCACCGCGTGGGAGCGGATCCCATCGGATCAGCGCTCGTCGGCGACACTCTTCGCCGGCAACTACGGCGAAGCCGGGGCGCTGGTTCGCTACGGGCCATCGCACGGACTTCCCCAGGTGTACTCGAGCCACATGAGCTTCGCTGACTGGCAGCAACCGCCGGACGCCAACACCGGCCCGGTCCTGTTGGTCGAGATCGAGCGATCACTCGGATTCGAGGAGCACTTCGGGACCTGCACCCAAGTCGGCACGGTCGACAACATCGTCTCGAACGACGAGGACGGCGCCGCGATCGTCCAGTGCGCCGGACCGACCGAGTCCTGGTCCACGCTATGGCCGAAGCTGAGGAGGTACTACTAACCCCCGTACGGTGGCACGATGCAGCCGATGGTCGACCTCCCCGCGGGCACGATCGCCCTCCGAGACGATCGCCTCGGCACCCGGTGGCAGGTCGCGCTGTCGCCCTACCGGCTGGGCAGATACCCGGTCACCGGGGCGGACGGCCGACCCCTGACAAACTTGAGCTGGTACGACGCCGTTGCCTTGTGCAACAAGTTGTCAGCCGCCGACGGGCTTGCGGCGGCGTACGAGCTCGACGGCGAGGACGTGACGTGCGACTGGGATTCGCCCGGCTACAGGTTGCCGACCGAGGCCGAGTGGCAATACGCGTGCACCGCTGGGATTCCGTCGTACCGCTATGGTCCGCTCGACGAGATCGCCTGGTACGCCGAGAACGCCAACGGGCACTCGCATCCGGTCGGCCAGAAGGCGCCTAATGCCTGGGGTCTTCACGACCTGCTCGGCAACGTGTGGGAGTGGTGCTGGGACCTCTACGATCCCGCCACCTACGGCTCCTATCGCATCTTCCGGGGAGGCGGCTTCGATGACCCAGAACGTTCCGTCGGCTCCACGGTCCGTCGCCGCTCGCATCCAACCTTCGCTATCGAGGACCTGGGACTCCGGTTGGCCCAGTCCAGCTGACGGATCCTCTGCTCAGACGACGCGAGCAATATCTATCCACTGATCGGCATCATCGAGTCGAGTGCACTCCCCTGGATCCGTTGCTTGGCGTCTCCTGGACCCCAGACCCAGCTCTCGCCGTTCGGACCGTCAACTCGACCCGGAACAGCTCCTCCGCGGTCCCAGCGTGCGGGTCTCAACGGGTCGGTCTCAATGTGTGGGTCTCAGACCGAGCTTCCCGGTGGTGGTACGCGCCTCGAGGTCTGCTAAGGCTTTCGGGCCGTCGGCCAGGTCGTAGAGAGTTAGTTCGCCGGGCGGATAGACGCCGGCCTTGATGAGGTTCGAGAGTTCGCCCATCAGGTCAGCAAAAATCTGCGGGGCCTCCTGAGCCAGTACGCCGATGTGCAATCCGATCACGTGGATCTGATGCTTGAAGTTCAGTTCCCAGTTGCTGATCGAGGCTTCTCCGTCGGCGACGCCGTACACGATGACCCTGCCCGTCACCCGCTTCGCCACCGCGACACTGTGCTGGAAAGTCTTGCCTCCAACGGATTCCAGTACGACGTCCACCCCGCGGCCGCCCGTGATCCGAAACACCTCGTCGGTAAGATCCGCAGTCCGGTAGTCGATCACATGATCGGCACCAAGCCGCCGTACGACGTCATGCTTAGCCGCCGATGCGGTCCCGATCACGGTCGCCCCGTAGTGCGTCGCCAACCGCACGGCCGCCTGCCCCACCGCGCCCGCGGCAGCATGAACCAGCACCGTCTCTCCCGCACTCAACCGCCCCAGCGGCCGCAACGCCGCCAGCGCGGTAGCCCAGTTCAACACCAACCCCAGAGCTTGCCCGTCGGTCCAACCCGCCGGCACCGGGGCGAGCGAGTCCACCCCCATCACCATGTACTCCGCGAACGCCCCGTACCCAGTCCCGACCACTCTGTCGCCCACCGCAACCGAGCTCACCTCGTCGCCGACGGCAACCACTTCCCCAGCACCCTCAAACCCAGCCAGATAAGGCGCCTCCGGCCCTCCGTCGTACGTCCCCCGCGTCTGCATGACATCCGCGAAGTTCACCCCAGCAGCGCCAACCCGAACCAACACCTGCCCAGCACTAGCCACCGGCACCGGAACCTCCACCACCCGCAGCCCCCAAGGCCCTTCCAATGCCTCCAGCCACAACGCCCGCATAACCCCCACCGCACCTCCTACGATCCCCATCAAATTAGACCAGGATCGTACAACGCGCCCCCGCAGCACCCCAGCGGCGTCCACCCAGCCAAACCGCCACCGGCATCAGCACACCCCGCCGCCCGCACCGACCCTCCGCCCGACGCCCACCCGAGAACACTTCCCCAGCCCCATCCGGGACCATCACCAACCCACCAAGCCACAACACACAACCATCCCCATGACGCCCACCCCAGGGCAGAACCCCCGCCGCGGCACCCAACCCCAGCACAGATCCGCCCCCGAGGCGCCTAACCCCAGCCGGAACCGTGCTCAACCCACCCAGCCCCAGCCGGAAGCATCTCCGCGCCGCCCAGCCCCAGCGCAGATCCAGCCCCGCGACGCCCGACCACAGCCGGAAACATTTCCGCGGCACCCAACTCTCACCCAGGACTGTGGTCACCCCGCCCAGCCCCAGCCCCAGCCCCGTCCCCGGAATGCCCAGCCCCCGCCAACCCCGCCGAGCGAAGCGAAGGCGAAAGGGGGTGCGGGTGGCGAAGCCCCCGCCCGCGGCAAGCGAAGCGCAGCCGCACAAACAACGAAGGCGAGGCCGCCGACGCTTTCCGTCGGCACACCCCGCCCATCGCCTTCGTGGACGATACTGGGATCGAACCAGTGACCTCTTCCGTGTCAGGGAAGCGCGCTACCGCTGCGCCAATCGTCCAAAAACCACAACACCCACAACCACCAACAGCATCACGGGCATCTGAGGTGGAGACGGGATTCGAACCCGTGTACACGGCTTTGCAGGCCGTTGCCTCGCCTCTCGGCCACTCCACCACGAAGGGCCAACCAAGAAAGACCCCGGGCCTGCCGAACCCTCTCCGAGCGGACGACCGGGTTCGAACCGGCGACCTCAACCTTGGCAAGGTTGCGCTCTACCAACTGAGCTACGTCCGCATCGCGCCCGGCGTTTCGTGCCCCGGACGCGAGAAGAACAGTAGCCCATCTCCACGTCAGTTCAAAAATCGGGGTCCCCCGGACGTCGACGTACGGTCATCCTCTGGTCACCTTCGGGACTGCGCGGCCGGACCGGAACGCCTTAGCACTAAGGTGTTCCGCGGAAGGAGCACCACACATGCGTATCTGGCTCAACGGCGCGCTGCACGACGACGCGGCGACCGTCTCGGTTCTGGACCACGGTCTCACCACCGGTGACGGGGTGTTCGAGACGATCAAGATCGTCGACGGTCGCCCGTTCGCGGTGACGAGGCATCTCGATCGGCTGGTTCGGTCCGCGGTCGGCCTCGGACTCCCGGCACCGGACGTGGCCCGCATCGAGGAGGGCATCGCTGCCGTCGTGAAGGCCGATCCGGACATCCCGTTCGGTCGGCTGCGGGTCACGTACACGGGTGGTGTCTCGCCGCTGTCTTCCGATCGCGGTACGTCGACGCCCACGATCGTCGTCGCCGCACAAGCGATCCAGCATCCCGCGCCGACGGCAGCGATCGTCACCGTCCCATGGATCCGCAACGAGCGCAGCGCCGTGGCCGGCCTGAAGACGACGTCGTACGCCGAGAACGTCCGCGCCCTCGCCTACGCCAAGGAGCGCGGCGGCAGCGAAGCGATCTTCGCGAACATCATCGGCAACCTCTGCGAGGGCACCGGCACCAACATTTTCTGCGTGTACGACGGGGAGCTCGTCACTCCCACGCTTGAGTCCGGTGCTCTGGCCGGCGTCACCCGCGCGCTGGTCCTCGAGTGGTTCGGCGCCACCGAGCGCGACGTACCGCTGACTCAGCTGTTCGAAGCCGACGAGATCTTCCTCACCTCGACGACGCGCGACATCCAAGCCATCCATCGCGTCGACGACCGCGACCTCCCCGCGCCCGGCACGATCACCGCCCAGACAGCCAAGATCTTCGCCGACCGTTCCGCCGACGACCTCAACCCCTAGCGGCCGCACAGAGGGCCGCGGTCGGGGCCTTCTGGGCAGCGAACTACTCCCCCGAAGCCTTCCGGCGTTCGCGGTAAGCGGCCACGTGCAAACGGTTGCCACACGTACGGGCGTCGCAGTAGCGCTTGGAGCGGTTACGCGACAGGTCAATCAGGGCGTCGTCGCAGTCCGGGGCCTCGCAGCGGCGGAGCCGTTCGCGTTCGCCGGCGGAGATGACCTGGGCCAGCGCGATCCCGCACTCCACCGTGATCCGGCACGCCAGCGACGCACCGTCGCGGGAGTAGTGGATGTGCCACGGGTGGCCGTCGTGATTCGTCAGCCGCGGCGTCGTCGTACCGCGGGCGACGATCGCGTTGACCATCGTCGCCGCGGTGGCGTCGGACTCCGTGGTGAACAGCGGCGCGAACAGCGGCCGCAGATCACGAACCTCCGCAAGATCCTTCTCCGACAGCGTCCCGACCGCGCTGAACTCCCGCTCCTGGACGAACTTCTCCAGCTCCTCGAGGGTCTCCATCGTGTCGACCTGGCTGTTCGGTCCGGGCAGCGTATTGACCAGCCGGACCAGCGTGCCGAGCGCCTGCTCGGTGTCGTGCGAGAAAGTCACAATCACGTCTCCAACGCGACGGGGTCTCCGTCCTGCAGCAAGAGTAGCCCGGCCCGATTAGAATCGTCGCCGGATGATGCGCTAAGGTTTCACCCACCTAGCAACACCAGCACCACCAGTCCGGGCGATTGGCGCAGTGGTAGCGCGCTTCGTTCACACCGAAGAGGTCACTGGTTCGAACCCAGTATCGCCCACGAAGGCGATAGGCGACCCGTGTCTGCGGAAAGCGCAGAGCGGGTCGCCTTCGTCGTTTGTGCGGCTGCGCTTCGCTTGCCGCGGGCGGGGGCTTCGCCACCCGCACCCCCTGCGCCTTCGCTTCGCTCGGCGGCCTTCGCTTCGCTCGGCTGTTGTGGCTGGCCGCCGCGGTCGGGCGTTTCGCCTTCGCTTCGCTCGGCCGCCTTCGCTTCGCTCGGCTGCGGTGGCTGGCCGCCGCGGTCGGGTGTGTTTCGCCTTCGCTTCGCTCGGCCGCTCTGGCTGACCACTACGGTCGGGCTTCGGGCCGCTTCGCTCGGCTATCGTTGCTAGCCGCCGCGGTCGCGCGCTTCGCCTTCGCTTCGCTCGGCTGTTGTGGCTTGCCGCCGGGGTCGGGCTTTGGGGCTTCGCTTTGGTCGGCTGTTGTGGCTGGGCATGGCGGTCGGGGTTTGGGCCAACTCGGCTCGTGCGTCGGGTCGGTGCGAGCGGCGCTCGCCGTCCGTCACCTACCTCACCTGATTCCCGTCGGCCCACACCAGTCGGGGCGTGAGTGGCTGCGCTGCCCCAACTGGTTCACGCCCTCTGTTCCTCCGCCCTCGGTTCGGTCGGCTGTTGTGGGTGGCTGTTTGGGTACTGGATTTTCAGGTGGGGATGGTGGCGAAGGCTCTGGTGGGGAAGGTGCCTAGGGCTTCTATTCGGGGGGTGGTGGCTGTGAAGGTTGCGGTGGTGGGTGGGACTTGGGCGAGGTTTGTCAGGTGTTCGACTATGGCTATGTTGGCGTTCAGTAGGAGGGTGTGGGCGGGGCGGGTGGGGTCGGTCATGTCGTCGATGTTGGGTGCGTCGATGCCTACTAGGGTTGCGCCGTCGTCGACCAGCCATTGGGCGCCGTTGCGGGTGAGGTAGTGCGGGGTCTCGACGTACTGCGGGGTGCCGAAGTGGGTGTCGTCGCCGGTGTGGAGGAGGACTGCTTTGTCGCGTACGTCGTACGTCGCCAGGGCGGCTGCATCGATCGCGCGGCTGGCGCTGTCTTCTAGTCGGACGACGACGGCTGGCAGGTTCACGGTGCGCTCGAGTCTGAAGCCGGTTAGGTCGTGGCCGTCGGGGAAGCGGTGGTACGGGCTATCCATGTAGGTGCCGGTGTTCGTCACCATCGTCAGGGAGCCGATTTCGAACTCGGTGCCTGGGGCGTAGATCTCGCGCGATGCCTCGCGGGTCAGGTGCTTGCCGAACTCCGGAGCCGGTAGCCCGGGCAACGTCACCATGCCGGACCGGATCACGTGATTGAGCTCGACGTATTGCACGGGGCCGCCGTTGGCCTGGCCCGTCGCGGCCGGACCGCCGCGCGTCCCTTTGTGCGGCGCCTCGATGATCTGCAGGTTCGCCAAGACCACCTCGCCCGCCATCAGCAACCCGAGCGAATCCAGGAACAACTCACCGACCTGTACGGCGGACACGTCCGGGGAAGGAACATCGACGAAGAAACCCTGTGCCTGCAGGCCGCCACCGTTGGTGAAGGTGACAGAGGCATCGAAACGCGCGCGATAACTCGTCATGCCGCCATCCTCACCCACTCGACGCCGACGCGCTGGCGTTTGCGCCCTGGTCGACGTACTCCACGGTGAGGCCGCCGATGACACGAGTAAGCAGCTGCACGGCTCGGGTTAGTGAGGGTGGAGCTTAATGTTGGCGTAGGTGGGTGGGGATTGGGTCAGGTTCAGGACCTCTCCTGTCGACGACAAATAGATGCCCGGGGCATGCTTCTGCAGGCGGAGGGTTTTGTTGGACCAGTGATCCAGCAGATGCACGTCGTCTTCTTTGCGTAACTTGGTGGTGGCGAGAGGGATGCCGTTGGCCCGGACGGTGTAGGTGCGGTTCCAGGGGCCGTCCGGGCTGGACGGGTTAGGGCCGGGGATGTCGTTGCGGTAGCGGGTGAAGCCATCGGTGGTGTTTTCCAGGTACGCCGGACGTCCATCGGAGAGGTCCCGGAACCTGAACTGCTCGTGCTCAGCGCGGAACTCGTGCGGCGCTGTGAACTCGACGGCATACTGAGTGCCCCCGCGGATGAGCGTCGGCTGGTTGCCGTTGAGGGCGAAGGTCAGGCTCTCGTTCCCACCGACGTATTCGCCGGCCATCGCAGCCATCGAGGTCGCGGGCACGGTGGCAGCCTTCTTGGTGCGCTTGCGCTGCTGTGGGTGGGTTGGGATGAGGTCTTTGAGGATCTCGGCGACCAACTGCCACTGGAGTGGGTGATTCGTCGAGTTGGTCAGTACGACGACACCGACCTCCGCGTGCGGAGCCCAGTAGATGTCCGACAGGAATCCGAACCCGCCACCGCCATGGCCCCGCACCGGGACGTCACCGGCACGGGCCAGCCCCAGCCCGAGACCGTAGCCCTGATCGCGGTGGTGCGCACCGGGTACGCCGTACATCTGAGCCAGCAACGCAGGATCGACCAGGGACGCTCCCCCGCTGAGGTGGAGTTGTATGTAGCGGCAGGCGTCGTTCGCGCTGGTGTAGAGGCCGCCGGCGGCGACCATCGGGACTCGGAGCGGTACGCGTGATGAGCTGGCGGCATGACCGATAGCCCGGTTCGGGGCGCGCGTGATCTCGCGCGGGCTGAACGTCGTACGGCGTAGTCCTAGCGGCTCGAGCAGCACCCGGCGTACGAACTCGTGGAACGGCTGGCCACTGATCCGCTGCAGGATGGAGCCGGCCAGGTCGATGCCGAGGTTGGAGTATTCGTAGTGGTGGCCGACTGGGAAGCGCAGCCACGTGGTGGAGATGCTCTCGCAGTGCGCCCGAAACGACTCCTTGCCAACCAAGTAGTTGGAGCCCACCGGAGCCTCGTGCGTGAATCCAGCAGTGTGGCTCAGCAGGTGAAGCAGTGTGATGCGGCGTTCGGGATGCTCTTCAAAGGCACTGTTGACCCGGAACTCCGGCAGATAACGCGTAATCGGAACGTCGAGCTCCACCAGCCCTTCCTGAACAGCTAAAAGCACCGCGGTCGCCGTGTACATCTTGGAACACGACTGCACCCCGAACATCGTCTCGCCGTCGACCGGGTCCCCATCACCCACCCGAGTCGTCCCAAAGCCGGCCGACCACAACACTGACTCCGAATCACACACCGCGATCGCCATCCCCGGAACCCCATGGTCGTCCAGAAGCCCGGGCACCCGCCGCACCAGGCCATCCGCCACCCTCCGGACCGCGTCACTGCCGCTATGCACCATGCCCCTTTTCTACAGCGGTAGCCGGTGTGGCGGTGGCGTTCTACGGGGTTGGGGTGGGGGTTGCTGTCCAGCTGGCTAGGAGGTTTAGGGCTTGCTCGGCGGGGGTGTTGGGGTCGGCGGTGTAGGCCATGAGGGTCAGGCCGGTGTCGGCTGGGAGTTCTAGAGCGTCGTAGGCGAGGGCAAGGTCGCCGACGATGGGGTGGTGGAGGCGTTTGACGCCGCCGCGGTGCTGGAGGACGTTATGGGCGGCCCAGCGGGTGCGGAACTCGTCGCTCTGGGTGCTGAGTTCGCCGACCAGTTCGGTCAGGGCCTTGTCGTGTGGGTCGCGGCCGGCTTCGGCGCGTAGGACTGCCACGGCGCCGCCGGCTATGCGGTCCCAGTCGAGGTAGAAGTCCGACGCCGCGGGGTCCAGGAACAGGAAGCGGGCCGTGTTCGGCGGCTGGCAGGGGCTGGTGAGGATCGGGCTGAGGAGAGCCCTGGCGAGTTGATTGGTGGCCAGGATGTCCAGGCGCCGGTTGCGGACGTACGCCGGAGTCGTGGTCATGGAGTCGAGGATGCGCTGGATCGTGGGCCGGACTCGGGGTTTGGGCGTACGCGCGGGAGCCCGGCTACCGGCGTTCGCGGCATCGGCCAGATGGAACAGGTGGGCGCGTTCGGCGTCGTCCAGCTGGAGAGCGCGGGCCAGGGCCTCGAGGACGCTTGCGGAGACGCCGCGGGCGTTGCCACGTTCGAGTTTGATGTAGTAGTCCGCGCTGACGCCGGCCAGGAGCGCGACCTCTTCGCGGCGCAGACCGGTCACCCGGCGGTTCCCGCCGTTCAGGGGCAGGCCGGCCTGCTCAGGGGTGATTCTGGCGCGACGCGAGGTGAGGAAGTCGTGGAACTCGGTACGGGCGTCCATAGGTCCAAGATAGAGACGTTTCCGCGCGCGTGAGGGGGTCTGGCAGTACCTGTAACAGCAGGGATCCCTTACTGGAAGAGGATTGGCGGCAGATCGTGCCACGGTGGAGAGGAAGGCAGCTGCCTTCCCGATCAAGACACCAGTGAGCAGGAGCAAGTCATGAAATACACCCGGTTGGGAACGTCAGGGCTCGAAATCAGCCGGATCGCCTTGGGCTGCATGGGCTTCGGCGACCCCGCCAAGCGCGCGGCCTGGGCCCTCGACGACGCCGCGGCCGAGCCGATCTTCCGCCAGGCCCTCGAGCTCGGCATCACGTTCTGGGACACCGCGAACATCTACGGCCTGGGCACGTCGGAGGAAGTTGTCGGCCGAGCACTGCGCAAGTACACCCAGCGGGAGGAGATCGTGCTGGCCACCAAGCTGTGGGCACCGATGCATGACGGACCCGGCGGATCCGGTCTCTCCCGCAAGGCCGTGATGGAACAGATCGACGCCTCGCTGCGACGGCTCGACACCGACTTCGTGGACCTCTATCAAATTCACCGCTTCGATCCGTACACGCCGGTCGAGGAGACGATGGAAGCGCTGCACGATGTCGTCAAGGCGGGCAAGGTTCGTTATATCGGTGCGTCGTCGATGTGGGCCTGGCAGTTCGCGAAGCTGCAGCATGCCGCGCAGGTCAACGGATGGACCAAGTTCGTGTCCATGCAGGACCAGTACAGCCTGCTCAGCCGCGAAGAGGAGCGCGAGATGTTCGGTCTGCTCGCCGACCAGGGTGTGGGCAGCATTCCCTGGAGTCCGCTGAGCGGCGGCCGGGTCACCCGGCCCTGGGGCGAACGCGTCACGCGGCGCGCCGAGGCCGAGGACCGGAGAGTCGACCCGCAGGGGCGGCCGATCGTCGTCGACACCGACAGGGCGATCGTCGAGGCCGTCCAGCGCATCGCCGAGTCACGCGGCGTACCGATGGCGCAGGTCGCACTCGCGTGGGTGCTGAAGAACCCGGTCGTCTCCGCCCCGATCGTCGGCGCGACCAAGCCGCACCACCTGTCCGACGCCGCCGCCGCGCTCGACCTCGAACTCACTGCCGAAGAGATCGACTCCCTCGAAGCGCCATACGTCACCCGCCAGCCCACCTTCTTCTAACCACCTCCTTCTAACCACCTCGCCGTACGCCGCTGCCGGCGTCATCAGCCGTCGGGTAGAGGCCGCCGGCAGCGCCTGCGAGGCCGCCCGCGGCAAGGGCGTTGTCGACCAGATCGAACGGGCTCGAGGTCAGGCCTACCTACTCACCGCCGCCATCGCTCCATCGATGACGGCGAACGGCGATCTAAACCCCGACGAGCGTTGCGATCCTGTGGGAGGACCGGCTGGCGTCGGCCCAGCGGCTATGACGGGTTGTGCGACGGCGCACGCTGGACGCAGAAAAGTGACGAGTCACCGCCACCTCTATCAACCAGCTCACCTAGCTATGAGGCTGGCCGGCCCACCGAGATCGGTGTCAGCCTCCGGCCCTGCTCGTCACGGGGTGAGGATGATTTTGCCTTGGGTGGTTCGGGATTCCAGGTGGCGGTGGGCGGCGGGAGCCTCGGCCAGGGGGAAGGTCGAATCGATCGGGACGTGCAGTTCGGCTTCGGCAACTTTGGTGATGAGTTGTTCCAGGTCGGGGCGGGGGTCGTAGCCGTTCTCGATCAGGTTGGTGGATTGGTAGCCGTAGATGGTCACATTCTTTGGGTAGAAGTCGCGGGTATCGATGGTGCTCGGGGCAAGGGCAACGTTGGCCAGGGCAACGACTCTGCCGGCTTGGGCAGCGGCTTTCAGGCTGAGGGCAAAGGTCTCGCCGCCCACAGTGTCCAGTACGACGTCCGCGCCGCGACCGTCGGTTAGTTCTATGACTTGGCCTAGCAGTTCGTCAGTGGAGAGGGCGTGGGAGTCGAGGACTTCATGGGCGCCCAGGGTCGCGACCCAGGCGGTCTTGGCCGGCGTCCCGGCTGCGGCGATCACGCGGGCGCCCGCGGCGGCGGCGATCTGCACGGCGGCACTGCCCACTCCACTCGCCGCAGCGTGGATCAGCACGGTGTCGCCCGGTCGAACGCGTCCCAACGTCTGCAGGCAATACCAAGCGCTATGCCAGGCGACCGGGAGCGCCGCGGCGTGCGTGAGGTCGATACCGTCGGGCAGCGCCACAACCCGCTCGACAGAAACCGCGGCCTGCTCGGCGTAGAAACCCGGAGCATTGGCCGCACCCATCGCGACGACCTTCTGGCCGACCCGGAATCCTGTCGTCCCCTCCCCCAGCGCGCGGACGGTGCCTGCCGCCTCGAGCCCAGGGATGATGGGCGGCCGGCCGGCGCGGTGATACTTCCCCGCGCGGGTGAGCGCATCGGCCCGGTTCACGCCGGCGGCTGCGATGTCGATCAGGACCTGCCCCTCGGCCGGTGACGGGTCGGGCACCTCGGCAACGCGCAGGACCTCGGGGCCTCCGAACTCTTGTACGACGACAGCACGCACGATTCCTCCCAACCGGCACCGCAGCCGGATCGCCTGACACTGGTTCAACAAGTGTCAGCATGCGACACCTGTTGAGCCGGTGTCAAACTGATAGAGTGGGTCCATGGAAACCGCGACCGAGCCTCCGGCATTCGTCTTCGTCGGCGGCAGAGTGTGCCTGGATCTGGTCGACACTGTGGGCAAACGCGCGACGGAGAATGTCGAGCGGCTGGCCGATCGAGGGCGTCTCGCTGACTGGCTGACCGAGGTCGGCCTGGCCGAATCGTCCCCGGCCGTCTCGGAGTCCGACGTACGACGAGCTCGTGAGCTGCGCGAGGCCGTCTACAGCCTGGTTCGCAGCATCTTGGACGATCGAGATCCGCAGGATCAGGACGCGGATGTCGTCAATCGCCTGGCCCACAAGGCGGATCTCATCCCGCAGTTACAGGTCGGACCCGATGGATTGGCCGCTGCCTGGCGGGGCGCGACGCCGGTTGGCGCTGCCCTGTCCACCATCGCGCGGGATGCCATCGACCTGCTCACTGGACCGCTGGCCGACCGGGTGAAGGAGTGTGAGAATCCCGAGTGCACACTGGTGTTTCTGGATGATTCACAGGCGCGCAGGCGTCGATGGTGTTCGATGGAACGCTGCGGCAACCTCGCCAAACTCGCGAAGTACCGCGGAGGCGAGCCGCTCGCCTAGACGAGCCAGATACCTGCGTCCATCAGGACTCGGTCCTTGATTTCGTTGACTTCTCGCCAGGCTTGGATCTTGGTGGGGGTGGCTCGGTAGAACGGGTAGTTCTTGAGCGGGCGGGGATCGAAGCCGGCCTTCTCGGCGAAGGCTTCGGCCTCGGCGTCTGACGCGTCCGCGCGGGTTTCGCAGGTCGCGGTGATGTGGATGACGTCTCGGAGCTCGCCGAGGGTGAGCTGGAGCTGGGGGTTGTGCTCGAGGTTGCGCGCGGTCGGGTTGGTGACGGTCGTCGACATGAGCAGCGTCCCGTCGGTCCACAGGAACGACAACGGCATCAGGTACGGCGTTCCGTCCAGGGATGCCGTGGATACCCAGGCGTCGATGTCTTCGGTCAGGCGGCGGATCGTGTCCTGCTTGCGGACTGCGAGGGGGCGGGCGGCAGGGTCCGTCACGGTGAGACTCCTTGCGTCACAGGTGGTTCCGTCGATCGGACGACGGTACCGGGCCGGGGGTGTGACAAGTCGCCGTACGTCGCTGGTTCCCGGCGTGGCGAGTGGACAGAACGGGTGGTACCACTGTGGCGGATGGGGCCGGATTCACGCTCACGGGTCCGCATCGTGGCAGGTCGGAATCTGGTTTTTGCGTGGGCGAAAAGTGCGCTACTGTTCTGCTCTCGCATCGAGCGAAACTGCTCGGGGCGATGCGGACGTAGCTCAGTTGGTAGAGCGCAACCTTGCCAAGGTTGAGGTCGCCGGTTCGAACCCGGTCGTCCGCTCGGAGAGGGTTCGGCAGGCCCGGGGTCTTTCTTGGTTGGCCCTTCGTGGTGGAGTGGCCGAGAGGCGAGGCAACGGCCTGCAAAGCCGTGTACACGGGTTCGAATCCCGTCTCCACCTCAGATGCCCGTGATGTTGTTGGTGGTTGTGGGTGTTGTGGTTTTGGACGATTGGCGCAGCGGTAGCGCGCTTCCCTGACACGGAAGAGGTCACTGGTTCGATCCCAGTATCGTCCACGAAGGCGATGGGCGGGGTGTGCCGACGGAAAGCGTCGGGCGCCTCGCCTTCGTTGTTTGTGCGGCGGCGCTTCGCTTGCCGCGGGCGGGGGCTTCGCCACCCGCACCCCCTTTCGCCTTCGCTTCGCTCGGCGGGGTTGGCTGGGGCTGGGCATCGCGGGGACGGTTTGCGCTCGGGATGAGCGGGTGGGGCACGGTTCCGGCTGGGGGTTAGGCGTCGCGGGGATGGTTCCGGGCTCGGGCTGGGCAGAGTGACCACAGTCCCGGGTGAGAGCTGGGCGTCGCGGATGCTTCCGGCTGTGGTCGGGCGTCGCGGGGATGGTTCTGCGCTGCGGCTGGGCGTCGCAGACGTGCTTGCGGCTGGGGTTAGCGTCGCGGGATGGTTCTGCGCTGGGCTCGGTAGGTTGAGCACGGTGCAGGGCGGGCTGGGCGCAGTTATGGTGCCGGCCGACGGCTGAGCGCCGCCGTTGCGGTCCCGGCCGGGGGTTGGGCGGTTTCGGGCCGGGGCCAGGCGTCGGCTGGCGGGTCGGGCGGCGTCTCGGGACGACAGGCACGGTGGCGGGCTTGACGTTGACATGGTGTGAAGGTTTTGACTGGGGTTGTGGAGCTTAGGCGGGCTTTGGGGGCGGGGGATTCTTCTGTGCGGTTGCGGGCGGCTTTGGGGGCTGGGTCTTTGGTGGGGGGTGCGGGGGTAGTTGAGGTCTTGGTGGAGCGGTGTGGGGTGGAGCCGGACTTTTTTGTGCGGGACATGTTGACTTGGGCGTTGACGCAGTTGCCTCGGGACGTTGTGGTGCCTCGGGTGGTGGCGGAGCTTGGGTCGGGGGTGGCGCAGGCGCGGAGTCAGGCGTTGCACACGTTGTCGAAGATCGGGGACACGAGTGTGTGGCCGGCGATCACGACCGAACTGCTGCGGGATGCGGATGACGAGGTGGCGCGGAGTGCGTGGCGGGCTGCGGTGATTTTGGTGCCTGACAACGAGAAGCGGGAGTTGGCTGCTGAGCTGGCGACCCAGCTGGGTCGTGGGGATCGGCAGGTGCAGTTGAGTCTTAGTCAGGCGTTGGTTGCGCTGGGAGACGTGATCGAGCCGGTGCTGCACAACGCGGCGGCTGCGCCTGAGGTACAGGCTCATGCGAAGGCGACCGAGCAGTTGTTGAGGGATCCGGAGGCAGGGTTTGATCTCGCGCTTGATGAGGCGAAGCGGGCCGTCGTGCTCAGCCCGGAGCAGGTCAAGGGGACTTAGTGCTGATTGGTGAACTGTCGCGGCGTTCGGGGGTGAGCACCCGGATGCTCAGGCATTACGACGCTCTCGGGCTGGTACGGCCCACGGGTCGGACCGTGGGCAACTATCGCGAGTACTCCGAGGACGACATCCGCCGTACGTTCCACGTCGAAGGCCTGCGAGCTCTCAGGTTGTCACTGCGGCAGATCGGACAGGCGTTGGAGGATCCCGCCTTCGCGCCGTCCGCTCTGCTCGGCGACCTGATCCGACGAACCGAAGAACGGCTCAAACGCGACCAGGAGCTGCTCGAGCGACTCCGGACGATCGATGCCTCCGAGCCCTTCGATTGGTACGGCGTACTCCGCATCGTCGCGCTCCTCCACGGCCTCAACTCCCCCAGCGCCGCGAGCCGCCAGCAGGCCGTCCTCACTCCGACCGAGGACATGCCCACCGACGTACTGGCCCGCGCAATCCTCACCGAGAAGGACCCTCATGTCGCTGGCGCCCTGCGCTGGGCCCTCGCCCGAGCCGGGGGCGATGGCGTGGCCGAGGTGGCGGCCGGGCTGGCGTCGGACGACGTCGACGTACGGCGTCGCGCGGTCGAGGCGATCACCGCGATTCCAGGCGATGAAGCGACCGCCGTACTCGCGGACTCGCTCGACGACCCGGATACGACCGTGCGTAGACATGCTGCCCGAGCGGTCGGCGCCCGCGGGGTGATCGCGGCCGTGCCCGTACTCGTCGAGATGATCGTCGCCGGCGCGAACGACGTCGAGGCGGCCGAGATCCTGGGCGCACTCTCCCGGGACCCGAGCCGCGCAGACCTCGTCGCCGCCGCGTTGACCGACGAACTGGCTACCGCTAGCGCCGCCGCGCGGATCCGCCTGGCGCAGGCAGTGGTTGAGCTACCGTCAGCCGTCGCCCTCCGAATCCTGCGGGAGCTGAGCGAAGACGACGACCGGGCCGTTGCCCGCGTCGCTTCCGCGCTACGAACGGTCGTCGAAACCCGATCCACCAGCTGAGTCGAGCTACATGGTCACATCCGCAGCTGAGAGCCGCCGTTGAAGTCAAGGACCGTCCCGGTAGCGAACTCGGCCTCCGGCGACGCGAGGTAGATAATCGCGTCCGCGACCTCCGAGGGCGCGGCGATGCGCTCCAGCGGGCTCTCCATCCGGCGGCGTTCGTAGCCGTCGCCGGCCAGGTTGACGGCGGCCATGTCCGTCTCGGTCCAGCCGGGAGCGATCGCGGTGACGGCGATACCTTCAGGCCCGAGCGCGCGGGCCAGGGACTGCGTGAAGGACACGATGGCAGCCTTGGAAGCGCCGTACGCAGGCTGATTGGGCTCACCGCGGAATGCGCCACGGGATGAGACATTCACGATCCGACCGCCGCGGGACATGTGCCGAACGGCGCACCAGGTCACGTTGGACGGGCCAACCAGGTTCACAGCGAGCGTGTCCGTCCAGGCCTGCTGCCATTCCGCGTACGTCGTCTCCCGGATCCGATGTGGGTGGTAGACGCCGGCGTTGTTCACCAGTACGTCGATGCCGCCCAGAGCGCTCGCAGCGTCGTCCACCATCGTCTGGATCGCCACTGGGTCAGCCAGATCCGCGGGCGCGAGGACGTGTCCGGTCCCGGGCAGTTCCTTCAGCACTTGGGCTGCCGCGTCGGCGGATGCGCTGTAGTGCACGGCTACCCGGTCCCCCGCGGCGGCGAACGCCCGTGCGGTCGCCGCACCGATTCCCCGTGAAGCCCCAGTCACCAGCACCGAACGGTTCATGCGTCCGATCTTTTCATCAGCCCCGCGGCTTGATGTCACGGCGGTACGACTTGGACGCGCGGGCCCACTCCTTCTTCGCCTCGGCGCGCAGCCGGGCGTCGGACCGCCGCGCCATGAACGCGGCCTCGCGCTGCAGCTTCGTCCAGCTCTCGTACCGGCGGATCGGCAGCGAACCGTCCGCCAGCGCAGCCTGAACAGCGCACCCCGGCTCTGTGACGTGCACACAGTCCTTGAACTTGCAGTGCTCGGCCAGCTCGGTGATATCCGGGAACGCCGCGGCCAGTCCCTCGCCCGACTCCTGCAGACCGATCCCCCGCAGCCCAGGCGTGTCGATAACGACGCCACCATTCGGGAGGGCGATCAGCTCCCGCCGTACCGAGGTGTGGCGGCCTTTGCCGTCGTCACGGATCTCCTGCACGTCCAGAAGCTCCACACCGGCCAGTGCGTTCACCAGTGAGGACTTTCCGGCACCACTCGACCCGAGCAGCGCCATAGTCGCGTCACCGTCCAGCAGCGACCGGATTGTCTCGATGCCTTGGCCAGTGGTCGCACTGCAGACCAGTACGTCGGCACCCGGCGCAGCAACTGCGACGTCCTCGGCGATGGCATCGGCGTCACCAACCAGGTCGGCTTTGGTCAGTACGACGACCGGACGGGCACCGCTCTCCCACGCCAGCGCGAGGAAGCGTTCGATCCGGCCGATGTTCGGCTCGGGATGCAGTCCGACCACGATCGCGATCACATCGACGTTGGCGGCGAGCACCTGGCCTCGGGACGACCCACCGACCTCCGCACGGACGATCGTCGTACGGCGTGGGGCCACCGACTCCAGCGTGATCCGGTCGTCCGGCCAGAACCGCAGTCCGACCCAATCCCCTGTGCAGGGGCCGGCCTGGGGGTCAGTGGCGATCGCGGCCAGGAGTGCGCCGGACCAGGTCGCGCGGACCGGTCCGTTCGAGGTGAGTACAGTCGCCAGGCCCTTGTCGACCCGGGCGACGCGTCCCGGCTCGAGGTCGCCGGGAAGAGACTGCAGGAAATCAGCCGTGAAACTGTCGAGTCCCAGGGCCTGGAGTGTGGCTGACATGCGGCGAACCTTTCGGAGGGTCCGGCCGCGGGATCAGCTCAGCGGCCGGACAGTGTGGGAGACAGCGGCCCAGTGGGCCCGTTCGAGGGTCATGGCGGCGCCTCCCTTCCAGTCCTGCGGTCCTGATCGAGGACCGCTTGTCGCGATGCCGTCAGCGTAGGTCGTCGTGCTCGGTTTGCGCACCAGATTTTCCGACCGGCGCCGGCTTCCGCTCCGCCTCCGCACCGGCCGCACCCTCCTCAACCGCACCCGCCTCGACCGCAGCCGCACCGACCGAAGCAGCACCGTTCCCGGCCGCACTGTTCCCGGCAGCACTGTTCCCAGCAGCAGCCTTCCGCGCCGCGCGTTGACGCCGCGACAGCGGCAACCCCGCCGCCCGCGGCACGTCGACCCCGGACGGAGCAACGTCGTCGCCCTCGCCGAGCCCCTCGACCTTCTCCGCCAACTGGACCTCCGGCCGCTCCTGCTCAACCGGCGTCAGCGGGACCTCCTCATGATGCGGATCCGGCTCCGCCTTCATCACCGGCTCGACCTCGTCCTCGCCGGTCTCCCCCGCCGCCCGCGCCTCGGCTTCCCGGTGTTCCACCCGCGCCTTGTGCGGCCAGAGCCGGTCGACCACCGCGTTCAACGCCGCCCCGATGAGTACGGCGATCGCGGTCATGTAGAGCCACATCAGTACGGCGATAGGCGCGGCCAGCGGACCGTAGATCGACGTACCGCCGACTGTGCTCTGCAAGACCCACCGCAGCACGAAGCTGCCCAGGATCCAGATCGACAGCGCCAGGAACGACCCGGGCAGGTCCGACACCCAGGGCGTCCGCACCGGCACCGACAGGTGGTAGAGCGTGTTCAAGAAGCCCGCGGACAGGATCGTCACGACGGGCCAGTACAGCTGGTTGAGGAAGTCCAGCCGGTGCGGCAGCAGCGCCTCCACCGCGTCCGGGCCGGCCAGCACCAGCGGCAGGACGATCACGCCGATGATGAGGGCAGCGCAGTACAGGCTGAACGACAGCGCGCGGGTCCGGACGATGCCGCGCTTACCGCCCATCCCGTACATGATCGTGATGGTGTCGACGAACACGTTCAGCGCGCGGCTGCCCGACCACAGCGCCAGCACGAACCCGATCGAGATGACATCGGGCCGGCCGCCGTTGAGGACCTGGTCCAGCGTCGGCGCGATCACGTTCTTGATCGAGTCGTCGGTCAGCGCCCGGGCGGCGAGATCGACGATCTGCCCCTTGATGTCGTTGATCGTCTCGACCTCGAACCACTTGCTCGCGATGTAACCGAGCGATCCGGCCAGCCCGAAGATCAGCGGCGGCAGCGAGAGGATGGCGAAGAACGCCCCCTCCGCTGCGAGGCCAGTGACCCGGTAGCGCAGACACACCCCGATCGTCTGGGTGAGCAACTTCCAGGTCGTACCGGGGACTTTGCGGACCCATGCCAATGAGAGCGAGCTCCCATCGCCGGATTCTGCCCCTGAGCGTGCCATACCGCTTACGGTACTGACATGGCGGACCCTTTTGCGGTAACGAATCAGGCTCCCCCACTGCGGGGCGTGAACTTCTTCACCCTCGACCGGCCCCTTGGTGACGCTCTGCGCCCGTACGCCGACCTCCTGGACGACCCCGGTCTCCAGCAGATCGGCGAGGTCGCCGGCTCGGAGGAGGCCCTGTCCCAGGCCCTCCCGGCGAACCAGAACCCGCCGGTCCTGCGCACGCACGACCGCTACGGCAACCGGATCGACGAGGTCGAGTTCCATCCGTCGTGGCACTGGCTGATGCAGCGGGCGGTCGGGTTCGGGTTGCAGGCCGCACCGTGGACGAGCGATCGGCCCACACCGCATCTGACCCGGGCCGCGGGGTTCTACGTCTGGTCGCAGGTCGAGCCGGGCCACGGATGTCCGATCTCGATGACGTACGCCGCCGTTCCCGCCCTCAAGGCGGACGAGCGCCTGGCGAAGGAGTGGATCCCACAGCTCGCGTCCACGACCTACGACGTACGACGGTTGCCGGCGGCCGCGAAGAACGGGGTACTCGCCGGGATGGGGATGACGGAGAAGCAGGGTGGGTCCGATGTCCGGGCCAATCTCACCACCGCCATTCCGGTCGGTGCCGATGGCGAGTACCAGCTCAACGGACACAAGTGGTTCTGCTCGGCGCCGCAGGTGGACGTCTTTCTCGTACTGGCGCAGGCCCCGGACGGACTGAGTTGCTTCGTCGTGCCCCGGGTGCTTGCCGATGGCAACCGGAACGCGTTCGCGCTGCAACGCCTGAAGGACAAGCTCGGGAACCGGTCGAATGCGTCCAGCGAGGTCGAGTTCCACGGCACCATCGGTTACCGGCTCGGCGACGAGGGCGCCGGGGTCCGCACGATCATCGAGATGGTCGCTGCGACCCGGTTGGACTGCGTCCTGGGTTCGGCCGCACTCCAACGGCGAGCCCTGGTCGAGGCGGTCTGGCACACCCGCCATCGCTCGGCCTTCGGCGGACTGCTCGCCGACAAGCCCGCCATGCAGAACGTGCTCGCGGACCTTGCGCTGGAGAGCGAGGCAGCCACCGCGCTCGCCATGCGTCTGGCAGCAGCGGTCGATGCCGGCGATGAAGGCGCTGCCTTCCGACGGATCGCGCTGCCGCTCGCGAAGTTCTGGGTGAGTAAGAGGACGTCGTTCATGGTCGCCGAGGCGCTCGAGTGTCTCGGCGGGAACGGGTTCGTCGAGGAGTCCGGGATGCCGTTGCTGTTCCGGGAATCGCCGCTGAACTCGATCTGGGAAGGATCCGGCAACGTCAACGCGCTGGATGTGTTGCGCGCCCTTCGCCGGCCGGAGGCGCTGGAGGGCTGGCTGCTCGAGGTCGGTGCGGCCCGAGGTGCCGACGAGCGCTTGGATGCCGCGGTGAACGACGTACTGCAGGCGCTTGCAGACGTGGACAACGCCGAGGCCGGTGCCCGGCGGCTGGCCGCGCGGATGGCGTTGTGCCTGCAAGCGTCGCTGCTCGTGCGGCACTCGACACCCGAGGTGGCCGACGCGTTCGTGGCGTCCCGGTTGGCCGGAGATTGGGGCGGCGTCTACGGCACGCTTCCGCGCACGACACCGTTCCAGCCGATCGTCGATCGCGCGGTAGGGTGAGGCGTCGCGACTGGCGCGCTGAGGTGGAGAACCACCGGGGAGCGAAAACCGTCGGCACCGTGCGCCTGGGTGCCCTCGACCCACTGCAACCGCAGGAGAGACAAAGATGACTCAATCCTTCGATGCCGCTGCCGCGTCGGCCGCGTACAACAACGCCCTCGAGGTGATCGCGGCGGTGGAGCCGACGATCGCCGGCGCGATCAAGGCCGAGCTCGCCGACCAGCGCTCCTCGCTCAAGCTGATCGCCAGCGAGAACTACGCCTCCCCCGCCACCCTGCTGACAATGGGCAACTGGCTCTCGGACAAGTACGCCGAGGGCACGGTCGGCCACCGCTTCTACGCCGGCTGCCAGAACGTCGACACCGTCGAGCAGGCCGCGGCCGACCACGCACAGGCGCTGTTCGACGCACCGCACGCCTACGTCCAGCCGCACTCCGGTATCGACGCGAACCTCGTCGCCTTCTGGGCGATCCTGGCCCAGCGGATCGAGTCCCCGGCGCTGGCCGAGGCGGGCGCGAAACACGTCAACGACCTGTCCGAGGACGACTGGAGCCAGCTGCGCAAGGCGCTCGGCGACCAGAAGATGCTCGGCATGTCACTGGACGCCGGCGGTCACCTGACCCACGGTTTCCGGCCGAACATCTCCGGCAAGATGTTCAACCAGCACTCCTACGGGACCAACCCGGAGACCGGGCTGCTCGACTACGACGAGGTCGCCCGCAAGGCCCGCGAGTTCAAGCCGCTGATCCTGATCGCCGGCTACTCGGCGTACCCGCGCAAGGTCGACTTCGCGAAGATGCGCGAGATCGCCGACGAGGTCGGCGCGACGCTGATGGTCGACATGGCGCACTTCGCCGGTCTGGTCGCGGGCAAGGTCTTCACCGGCGACTTCGACCCGGTTCCGCACGCGCATGTCACGACGACCACCACGCACAAGTCGCTGCGCGGGCCGCGCGGCGGGATGGTGCTGTGCCAGCCGGAGTACGCGGAGTCGGTCGACCGCGGGTGCCCGATGGTGCTCGGCGGTCCGCTCAGCCAGACGATGGCGGCCAAGGCGGTCGCGCTCGCCGAGGCCCGGCAGCCGTCGTTCCGTGAGTACGCACAGGCCGTCGCCGACAACGCGGTCGTGCTGGCCGAGGGCCTGATGAAGCGTGGCGTGAAGCTCGTGACGGACGGCACCGAGAACCACCTCGTCCTGCTCGATGTCTCGTCGTACGGGATCACCGGCCGGCAGGCCGAGTCCGCGCTGCTCGACGCGGGCATCGTGACGAACCGGAACGCCGTACCGCGCGACCCGAACGGCGCCTGGTACACCTCGGGTGTCCGGATCGGTACGCCGGCGCTGACCACGCGCGGGTTCGGCGCCGACGAGTTCGACAAGGTCGCCGGGCTGATCGTCGACGTGCTGTCGGCGACCACCCCGACGACGACGTCGGCCGGTGCGGCATCGAAGGCGAAGTACGTGCTCGCCGACGGCGTCGCGGACAAGACCAAGGCCGCCTCGGCCGAGATGCTCGACAAGCACCCGCTCTACCCGGGGCTCGTACTCAACTGATCGATCGTTCGCGGTGCCTCCGTGGCGCGCCTCGGCATCAGATCGCAATCCCGGCCGAGACCCACATGGTCGCGTCGAGGCTCGTCATGAGGCATCGCGTACGTCGTTCAGCAGCTCAGCCGATCCCGTCTTCGCAGCGTCGGCCCTCGGCGTGGGAGGTGGAGGTCATGCAATTCACATTAGAGGGTTATTCATAACCCCAGCGAAGAAGAGCAAGGGAAAGAAAAAAGCAGGGACAGGAAAGATAAAGTGGCTGGGTGCCTGGCGGGGCTTGGTGCGTAGGTGCGGCCAGTCGGTGGCCGGCGGGTGAGGAGTGCATCGACTCACCACATGCGAGGGCCCGGGCCTGCCGAGGACCAGCCACTGAGTGACCGGATCTCCAGGCCATCACAATCCACGGTCCCGGCGGGTATCAGGCGTGAGTTGCCTGCTGGACGACGATTGTGATGGCCTGGCGGTCGGGTGCAGCCGCTGTGAACGCTCGCCTGACGAGCCGAGGGCGTCGATCAACCAGCGGAACACAGTCCGGTGCGCGACCTCGGCCGACCGTCGGTTCAACCACCACTGGCCGCCACCATGACGCCGACCCCAGCCACTCTGTCTCTTCTTTACCTGTCCCTTATAGTCGGTGTGAAATAGTCAGCTTCGGGAGGATCTCTCCCCACATCAGGCGCGATATCCTCCCAAAGCTCCTTCCCGCCGCCGACCCCAGCCAGGGACCCGGCCTCCTCTTATTTCTTCTGTCCCTGTCTTTCCCTGCTTTTGTTCTTTTATCATAACTTTGTGATACAGCTAATGACTGTAAGGTTCAGCTATGGCGCCCGAACCCACTCCCGAAGAGGTCAGCCAGTTCGTCGAGCGGTTCGCCGGCATCCTGACGAACAGTGGTATGCCGTCGATGTCGGCTCGGGTGATGGGCGCGATGCTGGTCAGCCCGGACGGGGCCCTGACCGCTGCTGAGCTGGCGGAATCGCTGAAGATCAGCCGCGCGGGTGCAGCGCTCTTCGGTGCAGACACTCCCGTCGGTCGCCGACTGGCCGAGGCCGCCGACTTCTTCGCCTTCATCCACGCCGACATGGATCAGATGATCAAGAACTGGCGAGCGGATCGCTCGCGGTGAACCGCCGTCAGGCCAAGCGCCTCGTCGGTACGGCGTGGCTCGACAGCGAGTACCGGGTCCAGTGGGAGACGCGGATCATGCGCCGTCGCGTCCCGCTCTACACGGCGGGAATCGCCGCTCTCCGGCTCCTCAACGCGACCACGGGCGGACCGAACCGCCCGTCCCTGCGGGTCACGCAGTGGGATCGGGCGGCGCCGTACGGCGGGACCTTCGTGATGGACAAGCTCGCGACTATGACCGGTCGGACCGATCATCCGGTCACCTCCCGCGCTGAGCTGCGGTCGAGGACCACGTTCGCGTCGCGGCTGGCGCGGGCGATCTCGGCGGACGAGTGGCCGCAGATGATCGCCGAGTACGAACGACGCAAACGTGGCGAGAAACCGCAGTACCACTATGTCGGGCATCGGCCGCTGAACCAGGAGTCGCACGAGCTGATGGACCGCGCGTGGGTGCGGGGTGAGCTGCCGACGGACCTCTACCGGGATTGGCAGGGGCTGAAGTACACCGACAACGGTGCGTTCGTGAGCGAGTTCTTTGCCGACGGCAACGCTCGGGGATATCCCGGTGGGGAGACCAATCCGGGCTTCCGCCTCGGCCGGATCACGTTCGACGTCGGCTGGAGGTCGAAGGCAACGCTGTCCGCGGAACGCCGCGTACTCCGACACACCCGAGTCCTTCGCGCCAAGGAACTGGTGAAGTTCCTCCGCGCCGAAGTGCAGGAGGCCGTCCGCCCGCCGAGTACCTCATCGCCTACAGCCGCACCGGCCGATGCCTATACGCCGGAGATCGTTGCCGCGATCTCCGACTTCACCAAGCCTGAGCCGCTCCGCTCACCGACCGCACGCGGTGAAACCACGCCCAGTCCAAGGCGAGCGGCGGCGAACGACGTGGCCAACACGCTGGCCAAAGCCCTCCCGCCGCCGATCACCGGACCGGTGGCCGCGGCAGCTCCACCTGGACCCGCCGCGCCACAGCCAGCGCAGCAGCATCAGCCTGATGGGGCGCGACCACCTGAGCACCCACCGGCAGCCCGCCCACCAGTCCAACGGGCACACTCACCGCGGGATGGCCGGTGACGTTGAACACCCAGCACGGATCACCGATGACGAGGTTCGGCTCATGCTGGTCGTAGCCGTGGGCAACATCCAGCGTCGTCGGCGTGACGAGCACGTCCACCTCGGCGAACAAGTCAGCGAGTGCGGTGTTGTTGTGGTCGCGGATCTCGCGAGCTCGGTTCGCTGCCGCCGCCTCTGCACCTCGGCCGTTGTCCAGCCCTGACAGCGCCAGCCACGCCGCCTCGGTCGGGATCAGGTCGAGCGGTACGCCGACCACCGTGACATCGGCTGTACTGAGCCGATCACGCACTACCTGATCGACGCCAGGGTTGGTCGGATAGGGACCGAGGGTGGAGTGGTACGCCACCCGCCACGACCGCTCGGACTCGATCGGCACCGGCCAGTGCGGTAGAGCCGTCGGATCGAGGCGATCCGGGCCGCTGGCGATACTCGTCGCCAGGATCACGTCGTCGAGGTCGGCGCCGATCAGGCCGATGGTCGTCAGACCACCGAGAGGCCGGCCGCCCGGTCGCGGGATGCGGCCGATCGTTCCTTTGAAGCCGATCACGCCCGAGAACGCGGCCGGGATGCGCAATGAGCCGCCCGAGTCGCCGCCCGTTGCGAGCGGTACGACGCCGGCGGCGACCGCGGCCGCGCCCCCGGCGGTCGAGCCGCCTGGCGATCGGGTCAGATCCCACGGATTGCGGGTGTAGTCGTGACCGTTCCAGCCGAATGTCTGCGATACCGCACCCGGTCCGGCTCGCGTCGACCGCCCGATCGGTACGGCGCCGGCTGCAACCAACCGGGTCACGATCGGCGCGTGCAACGGCGTCTGCCCCTTGATCAGAAACGGAACCCCGGCCAGCACCCCACCCAGATCCACCCGCCGCGCCGCCGTCCGAGCCCTCACAACATCCAGCTCATCAAGAAAGTGCAACACAGGATCAAGCCGAACCGCCGCCTCAAGCGCCTCCTCAACAACATCTGCTGCAGTCCGAACACCAGCGAGCACGTCCGCAGCAATCTCCCGAGCAGTCACACGCTCACCAACCACCAGGCCTCCTCTGAACACACGAAGGACAGGAAAGGAAAGGCCACTCGACGAGTTTAGGGCGTGGCTGGCCCGCAGCTCGCTGGTCGGGGGCAGCGGGTCGAGGGCGATGGCGGACCTCCGGCACTCACCAACTGGGGTGGTCAAGGCTCACGTTGGCTCAACGCGCTCCCGGCCCGGCCGGTTGATGAGTGGCGCAGGTCCGCTGTGCGGTTAGCGGGTTAGGGCGTAGACGGCTATGGCGGCGAAGTCGTCGGCTGGTTCTGAGGCTTGCCAGGAGCGGACGTCGTCGACGTAGCGGGAATTGTGGCCGGTGAAGGCGGCGTACCGGTCGGTGCCGTCGGCTGGGCAGGGGGTCATGCCGTCGAGGTGGTCGCCCAGGCCTTCGTCGAAGAGGTCTGCCGAGTTGGGGCCGTTGACTACCGCACCGACGAGTTGTTTGCCGGTGATGTTGGCGATCTGGTGGTGCGGGCAGCGTTCGGCGTTGGTGCCGACACCGACCATGAACGAGACGCCCCACGCGTTGGCCCCGAAGTTCCACGCCAACTGCTGATTGCCGAAGTTGTCGTACCGCCGATCCCCCGTCGCCTGACGGTAGAGCCGAGCCGTCGCAGCCAGCCCGAACGCATGCGGTACGGCGTCGAAGTTGTCGTACTGCGCTCCGGCCCGGAACGGATCCGCCGCCGCCCGACCGGCACCGACCTCGAGCTGCGCCCGCAGATCCCCCACCAACCGACGCACCAACGGCCGATCCGACCGCGCCGCCTTGATCAGATCCGCATGCGCCAACGCGCTCACGTCGTACAGGTTGAGCGTGTCGCCACCAGCCTCGTGCTGCAGGTACTGCGAAGCCCAATACCCAGCCTGCTTGAGCCAAGCGCCACCCCGCGGATCACCCAACCGCCGAGCAGCAAGCGCGAGCTCCGTCGCACCCAACTCCATGTCGTCCCGCCACGCCGACTCCGGGTAGAAGGCGAACGGCAGCGACGTGACGAGCTGCCCGACGTTCGTGGTCTTCGCCTGCGCGTAGATCTGCGCAGCCGTCGCAAGGTGACGCCGAGCATCCGCCCGATTCGTCTCGACCTGCGCGGCCAACGCGAACGCCGCCGCCGTACGCCCAGCCAGATTAGGACTGATCGGCTGCCCAGGAGCCGCCGCCCGGAACACCGGCCGATTCCGCAGGAACCGCTCCGTCGGGTCAGTCAAATGATCATCGACTTCCGGCAACCGCCACACGTCGTGATCCCCGACGAACGTCTCCTCGACGTTGCCGGCCCCAGCACCCACCTGGATGTACAGCGTCCGCGTCTTCGAGTCCCACATCTTGTCGAGCCACTTCAGCCCGTGCCGAGCCTCGTCGAGTACCCGTCGGTCCGGCCTGCGCGCATCCCGGGTCGATGCCCACAGCAACGATTCCGAGTACGCCGCGATGTGGGTGAACTTCAGGTAGTCCCCCGCGTCGTACCAGCCGCCCTCGACATCCACCGGGCCACCGATCCGGCGGAGCTCACCCACGGTCTGATCACTGTCCGGATCAACGAACACCGGCGTCTCGTACACCTGCGCAGAACGATCCGTCAGATGCGCGGGCTTCCGACCAAGAGACCCCGGTCCGACGTTCGCCCCGTCCCGCTGCTCCGTGAAGAACGTGACCGCCTTGTCCTTCGCACTCGTCAGCAGACCGTCCACATCGGCCTTGACCGAGAACGACGCCGACGCCGCGCCGGGCACCTCCAACCGATACGTCCCCGGCACCCGCAGCGCGGTCAGATCCAGCTGATAGACGTGCTGGTACGTCGCATTCCACGCCCCCACGTCACCGCCGACCCGCCCGCTCAGGACCCGGTGCCCGTGCTTGTCCACGACCTGATAGCGAGCTCCGGACGCGGCAGCCTGCGTCATCACGTAGGCCGACTTCCCGTCGAAAGCGCCGTACCCGAGCTGGTTGACCCGCACCAGCCCACCCGACGTCGCCTCGACCGAGGTGACCGGCCCAACCACCAGGCCGGCGGCCACCACGACACTTCCGACCCGACGTATGGACTTCACCGGCGTCTCCTCCCCGGACTAACCGTTAGGAATGTTTCCTATTGGTTGCCGCAACCTAACGCAGGTCACGCCCCGGAGTACAGGCCTCAGCCCCGCAACCGCCACGCTGTCCACACCATCAGCGCGGCGAACACGCCCCCGACCAGCCCACATGCGACGGCCACGTCGGACAGCGAGATCAATGCGCCGAACCCGGTCATCGCCACCGGCATCAGCGCGTCGTCGGACAGGCTGACCATGCTCGACATCCGACCGAGGTACGCCGGATCGATCGTCTGCTGGAAGGCACCGGACAACTGCGCCGACGCGAGCCCGGCGGTGAAGCCGATCATCGCCATCGCGACGAACATCCCGTTGCGCGGCACCGAACCGATCAGCACACACCCTGCCGCCTGCACGATCAGCAGGAGCATCCCGGTCCGAGCCGGCCGCTGCGGCTTCCACCGCATCGCCACGATCGCACCGACCGCCGCGGAAATCCCCAAACAGGCCTGGAACCAGCCAAGCGCCGACGACCCCCATCCATCCAGGTGAGTCCGCTGCACCAGACCGACCGCCAGGACCGGAGCAACACACAGGTTCAGCCCGAACAGCGCGATCACCAACGTCCGGGCGACCGCATCGCGACGCAGGTACCCGAAGCCGGCCACGAGGTCGCGGCGCAGCGACTCGCCACTCGGCGCCGGCCGCGGAAATCGAGGGCGTACGACGAATGCGAGCGCCAGTCCGATCGCCGCGAACGACGCCGCATCCGCGATCATCACCGCCACCAGACCGCCTTGCGCGACCAGCAGGCCACCGAGCGGTGCGCCGACGAACACGGCCAGCCGACTGGTGAGCTGACGAGCCGCGGCGAGCCGGACGAGGTCGTCCTTGGCCACCATCCGGCGCGGGAGGGTGCCCGCAGCCGGGCTGTAGAGCGCGTCCATCACGCCGAAGAGGACCGCGACCGTGATCAGCAGTGCCATCGACAGCCCGCGCGTCGCGACCAAGCCGGCCGCCAAGCCGAGGACGAGGATCCGGCCGAGGTTGGCCACGATCATCGTCCGCCGCGCGTCGAGGCGATCGGCGAGCGCTCCACCGAACAGCAGCACCAGCGCCCGCGGCACCGCGCCGATCCCCATCACCAGACCGGCACCGGCCGGCGTCGAGATCTGGGCCGCGCTCCACGCCAGCCCGATGTACCAGGCGACGTCACCGGCCTCAGACACCGCGGCGGACAGAATCCAGGCGAGGACGCGCCGGTCGCGCCGCAGCGGCGGGAGGTCGAGGGCAGTCATCGTGGCGCTCATGGCCGGGCCGGAACGCCGTGGGCGAAGACGTACACCGGAATCGCGGCGGGCTCCTCCGACGGACTCTCGTAGTACTCCTGGACGAGCGCACCGATCCGCTCGGACAGCTCGGTCAGCCGCTCCGGCGTCAGGGTCAGCCAGCTCTCTGTGGCGAAAGCCGCGCGGACCCAGTCCTCGTCGTACTCCGAACGGATCTCGAACCATTGCCGGACCTTGTCCGCGTGGTACGTGAGATTCCTCTCCTCGGCGACTGTGGCGACCAGCTCACCGGCTGGCTCCCCCGCCGCGTCCGCAACCGACCAGGAGTAGGAACTGCGGACACTGCGCCACCAACGCTCACGGCGGTCCTTGGCCAGCTCCGGGGCTTCCTCGATGACGCCGGCCGCGGCCAGCACCTTCAGGTGGTGACTCACGTTGCCGACCAGCTCACCGGTGCGCTCGGCCAGCTGGGACGCGGTGGCGGGCCCCTCGACGCCGAGCAGGTCGAGCAGGCGGCGACGGAGCGGGTGGTGAATGGCGGCGATGACCGAGGGCTCGGCATGGCGGCGGTTGGCGGGTGTCATGACGGCAGACTAAATTACACAAGAGCTCTTGTGCAAGAGTTCTTGTGGATCACGTTTCAGGCGCGAATCAAAGAACACCAGACTGCTAGGGTTAGCCACATCGTGAGATTCGATCTCAGGATGTAGGATTGACAGTTGCAATGTCCGGCTCTGGCGCTGACGCTTGTGGACATGCTCGCTGCCCGCTCCACTCACCTCGTAGGTCGGATTCATGTCGACCTCGGGCGGATGCGCAGCGCCATCTGTTGTCCTTCGACGTTCTGACAGCGACCCCGCCGGGCCCGACCAAGGCCCCTGATCTCCCCCGATCACCGCTGGGTGCGCACCGCGCGGAACGCATCGAATCGACGACGCTTCGATCCTGCCGCTGCGAGTGAGCACCTGTCACGAAGACAAGGACACGCCCACGATGACTGGCGTCACGTCCCCTCCCGCCGCCCGCAAACCCGCCCGGCCCCGCAAGGGCAAGGGCGAAGGCCAGTGGGCGCTCGGGTACCGCGAGCCACTCAACAAGAACGAAGAGAACAAGAAGAACGACGACGGCCTGAACGTCCGGGCCCGGATCGAGAACGTCTATGCGCACCGCGGGTTCGACTCGATCGACCCGGCCGACCTGCGCGGGCGGTTCCGTTGGTGGGGTCTGTACACCCAGCGCAAGCCCGGCATCGACGGCGGCAAGACTGCGACGCTGGAGCCGGAGGAGCTGGACGACAAGTTCTTCATGCTCCGGATCCGGGTCGAGGGCGGCCAGCTCAGCACCGAACAGCTCCGGGTGATCGCCGAGATCTCGACGACGTACGCGCGGGACACGGCCGACATCACCGACCGGCAGAACATCCAGCTGCACTGGATCCGGATCGAGGACGTGCCGGCGATCTGGCAGAAGCTGGAGGCGGTCGGCCTCTACACCACCGAGGCGTGCGGTGACGTGCCGCGCGTGGTCATCGCCAGCCCGGTCGCGGGGATCGCGGCGGACGAGATCATCGACCCGACGCCGGCCATCAACGACATCGTCGAGAAGTACATCGGCTCGACCGAGTTCTCCAACCTGCCGCGGAAGTTCAAGACCGCACTCACCGGTCACCCGTCGCACGACGTCGTCCCCGAGGTGAACGACATCGCCTTCGTCGGCGTCGTCCACCCGGAGCACGGGCCGGGGTTCGACCTGTGGGTCGGCGGCGGGTTGTCGACCAACCCGATGCTCGCGCAGCGGCTCGGTGCCTGGATTCCGCTCGAGGAAGTGCACCTGGCCTGGTGGGGTGTGGTGAGCATCTTCCGCGACTACGGGTACCGGCGGCTGCGGACGCGCGCGCGGCTGAAGTTCCTGCTGGCCGACTGGGGTGTCGAGAAGTTCCGTGAGGTGCTGGAGGACAAGTACCTCAAGCGGAAGCTGATCGACGGGCCCGCGCCCGAGGTCCCCGCCGTACAGGGTGATCACGTCGGCGTGCACCGGCAGAAGGACGGGAAGTACTACATCGGTGTCGCCCCGGTCGTCGGGCGCGTCTCGGGCGAGAAGCTCGCACAGGTGGCGGACGTCGTCGCGGCGCACGGATCGGACCGGATCCGTACGACGGCACAGCAGAAGCTGCTCGTCCTCGACGTCGAGGAGTCGCGGGTCGAGTCACTCATCGCGGAGCTCGCCTCGCTCGGCTTCCAGGCGAGGCCGTCCGCGTGGCGGCGGAACACGATGGCCTGCACGGGGATCGAGTTCTGCAAGCTGGCGATCGTCGAGACCAAGGCGAAGGCGGCCCAGCTGATCGACGAGCTCGAGGAGCGCATCCCGGACCTCGACGTACCGATCACCGTGAACGTGAACGGCTGCCCGAACTCGTGCGCCCGTATCCAGGTCGCCGACATCGGCCTGAAAGGCCAGCTGGTGATGGATGCCGAGGGCAAGCAGGTTCCCGGCTACCAGGTCCACCTCGGCGGTGGGCTCGGGCTGGACGCCGGCTTCGGCCGGAAGCTGCGCGGCCACAAGGTCACCGCCGACGGCCTGACCGACTACGTGGAACGCCTCACCCAGAACTACCTGAAGGAGCGCACCGACGGCGAGCGCTTCGCCGAGTGGGTCACCCGAGCTGACGAGGAGGCTTTGCAATGAGCGAGCGCGCTGCACCTCTTTACTGCCCTTACTGCGGGGACGAGGACCTTCGTCCTGCCGAGGAAGGCCATGGCGCGTGGGAGTGCCGGCCGTGTGCACGGGTGTTCCAGCTGAAGATGATCGGACTGCGGGTGAATGTTGAGTGAGTATCCAATGAGCGCAGATCTGAAGACCTTGGCCGAGGAGGCCAACGAACGACTAGCCGACGCCTCGGCGCAGGAAGTGCTGGCGTGGGCGCGGGAGACCTTCGGTGACGAACTGGTGGTGACCGCCTCGATGGCAGACGGGGCACTGCCCCACCTCGCGGCCGAGGCGGCCCCCGGTGTCGACGTGCTGTTCCTCGACACGGGTTACCACTTCGCCGAGACGATCGGCACCCGGGACGCGGTGGCGGCGACGCTGCCGATCCACCTGATCAACGGCACTCCCAAGCAGACCGTCGAGGAGCAGAACGCGGAGTACGGCGAGAAGCTGTACGAGCGCGAGCCCGACAAGTGCTGCGCACTCCGCAAGGTCGAGCCGCTGAACCGGTACCTGTCCGGCTACAAGGCCTGGGTCACCGGCATCCGCCGCGAAGAGGCGCCGACCCGCGCCAACACCCCAGTGATCGAGTACGACGCCAAGCGGGACATGGTCAAGCTCAACCCGATCGCTCCGTGGACCCAGGACGACCTGGACACCTACATCACGGACAACGGCGTACTGGTCAACCTGCTCCAGTACGACGGTTACCCGTCCATCGGCTGCGAGCCGTGCACCCAACGCGTCGCCCCGGGCGAGGATCCCCGCAGCGGCCGCTGGGCCGGTCAGGGCAAGGTCGAATGCGGGCTCCACACGTGACCGCCGTCGTCGAGGTGCCGCCGGTCACCGAGCTGGATGCCCTCGAGAGCGAGTCCATCTTCGTGTTTCGTGAGGTGGCGGCGGAGTTCGAGCGGCCGGTGATTCTCTTCTCCGGCGGCAAGGACTCGATCGTCATGCTGCACCTGGCCCGGAAGGCGTTCGCGCCGGCCGCGGTGCCGTTCACGCTGCTGCACGTGGACACCGGTCACAACTTCGCCGAGGTCCTGGACTACCGCGACGCGACCGTCAAGGCCTTGGGCCTGCGGCTCGAGGTCGCGAGCGTCGAGGACTACATCGCCGACGGCCGGCTGCGCGAGCGCACCGACGGCACGCGCAACCCGCTGCAGACGATTCCGTTGCTCGATGCAATCAACGGGCACCGGTTCGACGCGGTCTTCGGCGGCGGCCGCCGCGACGAGGAGCGGGCTCGCGCGAAGGAGCGGATCTTCAGCCTGCGCGACGAGTTCGGCCAGTGGGACCCGCGCAACCAGCGGCCCGAGTTGTGGTCGCTGTACAACGGCAAGCACAAGCCCGGTGAGCACGTGCGGGTGTTCCCGCTGTCCAACTGGACCGAGCTGGACGTGTGGAACTACATCGACCGCGAAGGCATCGAGCTGCCGAGCATCTACTACGCCCATGAGCGGGACGTGTTCGAGCGCGACGGCATGTTGCTTGCCGTCGGCCCCTACTCGCAGCCGCGCGCGGACGAGACCGTCGTACGGCGAATCGTCCGCTACCGGACCGTGGGTGACATGTCCTGCACCGGCGCGGTCGCCTCGACCGCGGCGTCGCCGGCCGAGGTGGTCGTCGAGGTCGCGGCCAGCGAGCTGACCGAACGCGGCGCCACCCGCGCCGACGACCGGGTCAGCGAGGCCGCCATGGAAGACCGCAAGCGCGAGGGGTACTTCTGATGAGCACCCAGCGACAGCTCGTCCGCCTCGCCACCGCGGGGTCGGTCGACGACGGCAAGTCCACCCTGGTCGGCCGGCTGCTGCACGACTGCAAGGCGATCCTGGCCGACCAGCTCGCGCACGTGAAGACGGTGTCCGAGGCACGCGGTGGTGACTTCGACTTCGCGCTGCTCACCGACGGCCTGCGGGCCGAACGCGAGCAGGGCATCACGATCGACGTCGCCTACCGGTACTTCGCGACCGACAAGCGCTCGTTCATCCTGGCCGACTGCCCGGGGCACGTGCAGTACACCCGGAACACCGTGACCGGCGCGTCCACCGCGGACGTGGTGATCATCCTGGTCGATGCTCGCCACGGTGTCCTCGAGCAGACCCGGCGGCACCTGGCCGTAGCCGGTCTGCTCCGCGTGCCACACGTCGTCCTCGCGGTGAACAAGATCGACCTCGTCGGCTACGACGAGGCCGTCTTCACCAAGATCGCGGCAGACGTCAACGAGGTCGCCGACCAGCTCGGCATCGCCGATGTCCAGGCGATCCCGGTCTCCGCGCTCGGCGGGGACAACGTGGTGGAGCGCTCCGATCGGACCCGCTGGTACGACGGACCGACGCTGCTCGAGCTGCTCGAGAACGCCTCCGGCCGGATCGACAACTCGCACCAGCCGCTGCGGTTCCCGGTCCAGTACGTGATCCGGCCGCAGACCGATGCCTACCGCGACTACCGGGGCTACACGGGAACCGTTGCCTCCGGCACCGTTTCGGTCGGTGACGAGGTGATCGTGCTGCCGGCCGGCCGGCGTACGTCGATCGCCGGCATCGACCGGCCCGTCGTCACCGCGACCACGACCGCGGTCGCCGAACGACCGTCCGCGGTCGCCGGCGAGGCGGTCACCGTGCGGCTCGCCGACGACATCGACGTCGCCCGCGGCTCGGTGATCGTGGCCGCCGAGGCCTCCCCCGGCACCCGCCGCGAACTCGCCGCCACCGTGTGCTGGCTCGCGGACCGCCCACTGACCGTGGGTGCCCGCGTGCTGATCAAGCACACCACCACCACTGCCCAGGCGATCGTCACCAAGATCACCGGGGCGCTGGATCTGGACACGCTCGGCGTCATCGACGCCGCCGAGCTCGCACTGAACGACATCGGCAAGGTGCAGCTCAAGGTCGCCGCACCGCTCGCCGCCGACCCGTACTCCAGCAACACCATCACCGGATCGTTCCTGCTCATCGACGCCCACGACGGATGGACACTCGCAGCCGGAATGATCGACGACGAAGAAGGGGAACTGCTATGACTGCGCCAGCTCTCGTAGTCCTCGCTCACGGCAGCCGCGATCCGCGGTCGGCCGCCACCGTCCACGCCCTGGTCAAGTGCCTGCGTGACATGCGTGACGACCTCCGGATCGAAGCCTCCTTCCTCGACCACTGCCCGCCCACGCCGTACCAGGTGATCGGCAAGCTCGCCGCCGAGGGCGTGGAGGAAGTCGTCGTCCTGCCGTTGCTGCTGTCGTCCGCGTTCCACGCCCGCGTCGACGTCCCGGCCGTCGTGGACGAGGCGCGTTCGCGGTTCCCGGGGCTGCAGATCATTGCTTCGGACGTGCTCGGGTACGACGCGACGCTGCTCGACGTACTGGATCGCCGGATGCGCGCCGAGCTCAAGGACGGTCGCGTGCGCGAACTGGACGCGCTCGTGCTGGCATGCGCCGGATCGAGCGACTCGCAGGCGAACGCGAGCGTCACCCGGCTCGCGCGGCTGTGGGGTCAGCGGCACAAGCTGCCGGTGACGGCGGCCTTCGTCTGCGCCGCGTCGCCGTCGCCCGCCGAAGCCGTGCTGCAGTGGCGCCTCGAGGGTCGCCGGCACGTGGCCGTCGGGTCGCTCTTCCTGGCTCCCGGCGTACTGCCGGACCGCGCCGAGTCGACCGCCCGCCGCGCTGGGGCGGTGGCGGTCTCGCGGCCATTGGGCGTGAGTGCCGAGGTCGCCCGGCTGGTTCTGCTCCGGTACGGCGTCGCGGGCCTGGACCTGCTCACGCTGGCGCCTGCGCCGCGTCCGGTCATCGCTCGGCCGGAGTTGGTCCGCACTGCATAGTCGCTCTTGCTTGACTGAAGGAGGCGTCCCTTACGGGGCGCCTCCTTCGTCTTTTCTGGCTTCGATAGCGTGATATCTTGCTAGCTATGGCGAAGGACGGGACCAAGAACATTCTGTTGCGGCTGGATCCGGAGTTGGCGGACCGGCTGCAGACGGTGGCGTCGGTGGAAGGGCGGTCGGTGTCGGACGTCGCGCGGGAGGCGATCATCGCGCTGGTCGACCAGCGACGGCAGGACACGCAGTTCAGTCGGCTGCTGGAGGAGAATCTCGCGCGGCACGAGGAGTCGCTGCGGCGGCTCCGTGGAGACGACTGATGCGATACCTCAGTCGGTACGACGTGCTCGCGGTGGTGGCTCGCATCTTGCAGTGCGAGTCGGAGGACGCCGTACGACGAACCGATCTGGACACGGTCACCCGTGTCCTGGACGACGTACGACTGGCCGGCGGGTTGGCCGAGGCGGCTGGGGTGTTACTGGCGGGACTGGTACGGCGACGACCGTTCGGCGGGGCGAATCGGGTCGTGGCGATGGCGGTGGTGCTGCAGTTCGTCTCGCTGAACCGGGCCGAGCTGCGGTTGGAGCCGGTCGCGGAAGTCGACGAGTTGCTGGACGGCGTTGTCGCTGGGGGCCTCACGGATCGGGAGGTCGGTGCGTTCATCGCGGCCCGGCTGTCGTCCGGATCGGCGTCGTCCAGATCGGTGTCGGCCGGGGAGCTGCAGGACCATCTCCGGCTCGACCTCGACCTGATGATCGAGAACGCGGTGCAGGACATCGAGGACGAGTGGTACGGAGGGGTGCAGATGTTCGAGAGGTTCAGTGAGCCGGCGCGGCACGTCGTGGTCCTGGCTCAGGAGGAAGCGCGCGGGCTCGGGCACGACTACATCGGGACCGAGCATCTGCTGGTCGCGTTGATCGAAGAGCGTCACGGCATCGCCGCGAAGGTGCTCGCCGGGGAGGAACCGCGGTCGTCGCACTCCGCGGCGGGTGGGATCACGGCGGAGAGTGGGATCAGCGCCGCGAGCGGGATCACCGCTCCCGCGGTCCGCGACCTGATCGTGGAGATGTTGGGGCGTGGCCGCGGGTCAGGCAGGGCGGTCCCGTTCACGCCGCGAGCGAAGACCACGCTCGAGTATGCGTGGGACGAGGCCCGGCGGCGCGACTGCGAGAAGCTCGACACCGAGCACCTGCTGCTCGGGCTCCTGCGGGACGGCGAGGGCGTCGCCGTACAGATCCTGACGAAGCTCATCTCGGATCCCGACCAGCTGCGCCGGAAGGTCCAGGACTGGATCGACCACCGGCAGCGCGTCGAGACCGCGGTCACCGGCATGCTCGCCGACGACAATCCCGGCTGGGCCGCGTTCGGCCGTCGCCACCACCTGCTGGCCGAGCTGAACGCCGTGCTCGACGAGAACGAACGGCTGCACGAGCAGGTCGCGCGACTCCGCGACCTGCTGCGCAGGCATGACATCGATCCGGGCTAGCTGAAGGTCAGGTAGGCGGCGACGAGCAGAAACCACAGGTTGGTGCTGGTGAGGAACAGCCGCTCGAACAGGCCGAAGACCCTGCGCAGCTGCGGGATCATCGCGATGACCAACAGGATCAGCGACACCATGGCGATCAACTGCAGCACGTGCAGCAGGCCGTGGATGGAGTTCCACGGGTCGATCGATGTGAGCTCGGGGGTCATGCCCGCGATGGCCGAGTAGGTGGCGGCGAAGGCGAGGATCGCGAACAGGTAGTGCAGCCGACCGTTCCGGGTCAGCCGCTGCCCTTCGAGGTCGGTCGGGAAGCGGAGGATGGCGATCCGGAAGACCGGGATGAGGTAGAGGCAGACCAGCTCGAAGACGGAGACCGTCGGCGTACCGGGCTCCAGCGTGAGGGCGACAGCCAGGCACAGGATGCCGACTGACGACGCCGCGCCGGCGATCCGGAACAGGCCGGCGTAGCGGCCGACGCCGTAGTCGCTGACGGCATGACCGATCGGGCTGTACCCGGTCGGCAGGACATGCAGCGTGACGAAGATGCACAGGTAACCGGCCATCCCCAGGGCGGCCACGACCGCGAAGAGCGTTTCCATGCGGCCAACTCAAGCACCCTGGGGTGTCAGCCGACTCAGGTTTCGGCGAGGCGCTTCTTCTCGGTCTCGACGTTGAAGTCGGCCTCGGGCCACTCCGGGTTGAGCGACTTGAGAGTCTCGAGCAGCAGCGTGGTGATGGCCCAGTTGCGGTACCACTTGCGATCGCTGGGGATGACGTACCACGGCGCCTCGGGCGTGTTACACCGCTCGATCGCCGCGTGGTACGCGTCCATGTAGTCCGGCCAGAGCTCGCGCTCGTCGACGTCCCCGGGGTTGTACTTCCAGTACTTGGTCGGGTTGTCGAGCCGCTCCTGCAGCCGGATCTTCTGCTCCTCCGGCGAGATGTGCAGGTAGCACTTCAGGATCGTCACACCGCTCGCGGCGAGCTGCGCCTCGAAGTCGTTGATCTGGCCGTAGCGCTTGTTCCACACGGTCGGCGTCACCAGCTCACGCACCCGCGCGATCAGCACGTCCTCGTAATGCGATCGGTCGAAGATCCCGATCAGCCCGTGCGACGGCACCGCCTGCCGGATCCGCCACAGGAACCCCCGCCGCTTTTCAGCCGGCGTCGGCGCCTTGAACGACGTGATCTTCAGCCCCTGCGGATCCATCAGCCCCGCGCCGTGCCTGATCACCCCGCCCTTGCCGGACGTGTCCATCCCCTGCAGCACCAGCAGCACGCTGCGCTCACCACCCTTACGCCCCTCGGCGAAGAGCCGCTCCTGCCAGTCCGAGATCTCGGTGCCGAGAGCCTCCATCGCCACCCGACCGTCGTCCTTGCTCCCGCCGAACCCGGTCGTGGCCCGCGTGTCGTAGTTCGTCAGGTCCACCGGGCCGGCCGGCACCCGCAGTTGTTCGAGCAGCCCGCCGTCCTTCTGACCCTTCTTCTGCTTCGCCATCAACCCATCGTGCCTCATCCGCGCCGGGATTCAGCGGAGGTCAGTCGCTTCGCGGGTCAACGCGATCAGGCGGGACAGCGCTCTGAGGTACTTCTTCCGATAGCCGCCCTTGAGCATGTCGTCGGAGAACAGGTGGTCGAGAGGCACGCCGCTGGCCAGCAGGGGAAGGTTCCGGTCGTACATCCGGTCGGCGAGCACCACCATCCGGAGTGCGACGTTCTCGTCGGTGAGCGGGCGGATGTCGGTGATGCCGACGGTCGTGATGTCGTCGAGGAGAGCGCCGTACTTGCTGGGGTGCAGCTCGGCCAGATGCCGGTGCAGGTCGACGAAGTGGTCGCAGGATGCGCCGGGTCGTTCGGCGGCCGCCTGTTCCACTTGCTCGTCCGACCACGGCTCGGGAGCCTGCGGGAGGCCGCGATGGCGGTAGTCCGGCCCGTCGATCCGCCGTACGTCGAAGTGCGCGGCGAGCGCCTGGATCTCACGAAGGAAGTCGAGCGCCTGGAACCTGCCCTCTCCCAGCTTGTCCGGCAGCGTGTTCGAGGTCGCCGCCAGCTCGACCCCGGCGGCAACCAACTGCCCGAGCAGCCGCGAGATCAGCATCGTGTCCCCAGGATCGTCGAGCTCGAACTCGTCGATACAAATCAGCCGGTACGACGACAACGCCTCAACAGCCGCCCGCAGCCCCAACGCCCCGACAAGGTTGGTCAACTCCACAAACGTGCAGTACATCTTCGGCCCAGCCGCCACATGCCACAACGAAGCAAGCAAGTGCGTCTTCCCCACCCCAAACGCACCATCCAAATAAATCCCCGGCTTCCGCGCCTCCCCCGACCTTTCAGGCTTCCCGGGCTTACCCAGTGCCGGCCTGGTGGATCTGCGCAGACGGGACCAAATGCTCGGCGCCGACCGCGGCTGAGCAAGGTACTGAGCCCGCTCGATCAACACCGCAAGCGCTTCCCGCTGAGACGGCTCGTCCGGATCCGGCCGGTACGTCTCGAACCGAACCTCCGAGAACCGAGGCGGCGGCACACAATCCGACAGCAACCGATCAGCCCCAACCTCCGGCCACCGCCCACTCAACCGCACCACCATGCCCCCACCCTATGAGCCCACCCACCCCAACCCGCCCAACCACCCCAACCCGCCCGAAGCACCCCAACCGGCCCAAGCCCTCCACCACCCCGACGCTCTTCAGCACCCGCCACCCAACTCAAGCCCTTCCACCACCCGGACGCTCACCACCCCAGCTCCGCGTCCCCAAGCCGGTCCAACCCCAACCACCTCACCCCCCGAACCGGCTCGAGCATCTGCACCCCCGGCACCCCCGGCACCCCCGGCACCCCCGGCACCCCCGGCACCCCCGGCACCCCCGGCACCCCCGGCACCCCCGGCACCCCCGGCACCGGAGTATCCGGAGATGTTGGTGGGGTTTATCCGGAAATGGAGGGAAAGGTGAGTATGACCTTGACCACTTTCTTACTTTCAGTTAGGAAGTTGGGGTGAGGTACGCGAGGTGAGCGACTAGGGAGTCGGCGATGGGCGAACAGCACGTGCGGCGGCGGACGGTACTCAAGGGAGCAGTGGGCGCGCTCGGGCTGGGCTCCGCGCTCGGCACCACCTTGGCCGCCTGCGGTGGAAGCGACAGCGGCGGCACCACGAGCGGCGGGAAGGCCGTGGTCCGGATGTGGTCGTGGTACAGCGACCAGGAGGACCAGTTCCCGAAGCTGATCGAGAAGTTCCAGGCGGCGAACAGCAACATCACGATCGAGAACCGGATCTTCGGCACCCCGGACCAGTACCTGCCGGCTCTCCAGGCCGCGGTGGCGGGCGGCGACGTACCGGAGATCTTCGCGCCGCACACGCGGGCGCTGACGTACGGCACCGGCGGCATCTCTGCCGACCTGAAGAAGGAGCTCGGCGACGACTTCCTGAAGGACTTCTTCGACTCGGCCAACCAGGAGTACACCCTGGACGGCAAGCAGTACGCGGTCGGCTGGATGGCGCAGACGTTCGGCCTGTTCTACCAACCGGCGGTGCTGAAGGCGGCCGGGGTCGGCGAGGACGAGATCGAGACCTGGGACGACCTGATCGCGGCCGCGGCGAAGATCAAGGCGACCGGGAAGTTCCCGGTGGCGCTGAGCTGCAACCCGACAACGAGCTCGCTGGACTTCTTCCTTCCACTCGTAACGCAAGTTGCCGACGACCCGACCTTCTACCTCAAGCTCGACCAGCTGAAGGACGGCGCGAATTACGAGGACCCGAACGTCGTCAAGGCGATCGAGCTGCAGAAGAAGATCGTCGACGGCGGTGTCTTCCAGCCCGGTACGACGGGCACCAGCGGCGACCAAGCGCCGCAGATCTTCTACACGGGCAAGTCCGCGATGCTGTTCGATGGCAGTTGGACGCCGCAAGGGCTGAGCAAGAACGCCACCCCGGCGTTCAACAAGACGTACAAGGTGATGAAGACACCGGCGATCGCCGCGGGCAAGCGGCACTGGACCGCGAACCAGGCCGGCGCCGGCTGGGCGGTCTCGGCGAACAGCAAGAACAAGGACGCCGCGCTCGAGTTCCTGAAGTTCCTGTACGCCGCCGACCAGTACTCCCCCACGATGAACGACTCGAAGTCGATGCCGGCCACCAAGAGCGCGGCGACCCGGATCGAGCTGCCGATCATGAAGCAGCTGACGTCCTGGCTGCTCGAGGGCGATGGTTGCCCGCACATCCCGTTCGGGCCGGGCTCGGTCGCGGCCGGCGACCCCCTCGCGAAGATCTTCGACGGCAAGGGGGATCCGGCCGCGGTCGCCAAGGAGATGCAGCAGGCCGTGCAAAACGCCAAGGGCGGCTGATCGGATGGCGACAGCGCTCACCAGCAAGAACGTCCCCGCGAGCGATCAGGACAGGCTCTCGCGGGGACCCCGCTATCGGTTCGGTTCACCGCTGCGCAAATCCCAGCGGGTCGCCGGGTTCGTCTTCGTCGCACCGACGTTCGTGCTGTTCCTGGGCTTCGTGCTCTGGCCGATCCTCTACACGGCGTACCTGAGTCTCACCTCCTGGGGCGGCTTCGGCGCGCCGAGGTTCGTTGCCTTTGACAACTACAGCCGGATGCTCGGCGATCCGGTCGCCCGCCGAGCCATGATCATCACGCTCGCGCTGACCGCGGTGACCACTGTCGTGCTCACGTTCCTCGGCCTGGTCACCGCCGTACTGGTGAATGTGGTCTGGTCGAAAGTCGGCGTCGTGGTCCGGACGATCCTCTTCATCCCGGGCATCGTCTCGTTCGTCGTGTCGGCCGTGTTGTGGAAGCTGATCTACGACCCGAACATCGGCACCCTCAACCGGTTGCTCGACGCAATCGGTTTGGGCGGCCTGCAGCACCCCTGGCTTGCCGACCACAAAACCGTGCTCGCGGCAATCGTCGTGGTGACGGTCTGGGGCGGGCTCGGCTTCAACATGCTGATCTACTTCGCCGGCCTGCAGAGCATCGACCCGAACCTGTACGAGGCGGCCGCGATGGACGGAGCGAACACCGTCCAGCAGTTCCGCCACATCACCGTCCCGAGCCTGCGCGTCGTCACCGGCCTGATCGTCAGCCTGGGTCTGCTGAACGGATTCAAAGCCTTCGACGTGATCTTCGTGATGACCGGCGGCGGGCCGAATCACGCGAGCGAGGTGCTCGGCACGTACCTCTACTCGCTTGCCTTCGGCTCGACCTCGGGCTCGATCCCACAGCTCGGCTACGCCAGCGCGTTCAGCGTCGTGACCATGATCCTGTGCACGCTGGCCGTCCTCGCCCAACTCTGGCTGACCCGGAGGGCGGATCGATGAGTATCACCAACGCACGACGCCCCTGGGTTGGGAAGTCGTTCGCCACCTTCATCCTGGTGCCGTTCTGCGTGCTGATGGCGTTCCCGTTCGTGTGGATGCTGCTCACCTCGTTGCGCGATCAGAACACGATCTTCAACGGCCCCACGATCCCCCGGCACTTCACCGCCAAGGCCTACAGCAGCGTGTGGACGTCGATCGAGTTCCCACTGCACTTCTGGAACAGCCTGTGGATCACCTCGGTGACAGTGATCGGCGTACTCGTGTTCGCGACCCTCAGCGGATACGCGTTCGCCAAACTCGATTTCCCCTTCCGCAACACGCTTTTCGTCTTATTGCTAACAACCTTGATGATGCCGTCGACGGCGCTGATCATCCCGCTCTACCTCGAGCTCAAGTCGCTCGGACTGCTCGACTCGCAGGCCGGTCTGGTGATCCTCTACATCTCCGGGTCGGCGCCGTTCTCGATGTTCCTGATGCGTGCGTTCTTCCAGACGCTCCCCGATGAGCTGATCGAGGCGGCGCGGGTGGATGGCGGCAGCGAGCTGACCATCTTCCGCCGCGTCATCCTGCCGCTGACCCGGCCAGGGATCGCCACGGTGGTGATCTTCCAGTTCCTGCAAACCTGGAACGAGTTCCTGATCGCCAACACCGTGCTCCGCGACACCGACTCACTCCCCCTGCAGCCGGTCTTGTTCACGCTGATGGGGCAGTACTCCTCCAACTGGCCGGCGCTCACGGCCGGTCTCACGCTGTCCGTCGTACCGGTGATCCTCGTCTACGTGCGGATGCAACGGCAGTTCGTCGCCGGGATGATGCTCGGCGCCGTCAAGAACTGACTCCCGCGATCAAGAACCAACTCACCTGAGAGAGGTCCTATGCCGATCAAGAACGTCGTGGTCAACTGCACGGACGTGCAGCGCTCGGTCGAGTTCTACACCAAGTCCCTGGAGCTCCGCGTCATCGGCGAGCCAACGCTCGAAGGTGCACTCCTGGACGCCGTGACGGCGACCGTCGAGTTGCGGGCCGTGGGCAACGGCCGGGACCGGACCACCTGGTCTCCCGACGATCTGCAAAAAGGGTTTCGCCACATCGGCTTCAAGGTCGGCCGGGTCGACGAGCGTGCCGACGGACTGAAAGCGGCCGGTGTCGAGTTCAAGCTGGATCCACTCGATGCCGAGGGCAAGGTCCGGATCTGCTTCTTCTACGACCCGGACGGCACGCTGCTGGAGATGATCGAGGGCGACCTTCAGTACGCCGAGGTGCTTGACGCCGACGGGGTTGCGAAGGAGCGCGCGCTCGGCGTGCCGCAGCGGCCGCGGTTCGACCATGTCGCGGTCACAATCGAGGACCGGGACGCGACCAGCTCGTTCTACCGGGACAACTACGGATTCTCGTTCATCGGGACGATCGAGCAGCCGCACGACTCCCGCGGCTTCCACATCGGCTATCTCAAGGGCGGAGACACGGTCCTCGAGGTGTTCACGTACGAGGTGGAGAAGAGCTCCCGAACGCCGCAACTCGACGTGGCCGGCTTCGCGTACGCCGAGCTCGCGGGCGACCCGCCCGACCTGACCGCGGAGACGGCACCCGACGGGACCAAGGTGTACGTCGATCCCGACGGCTTCGCGTTCGCCGTAGGCTCCGAGGCATGAGAGACGACTGGCTGCGCCCCCTCGGTTCCACCGGCCTGACTGTGTCCGCGGTCTGCGCCGGCGGCAGCGGGATCGCCGGCATGCCTGCGGTCTTCGGGTACGACGTAACCCGGCAGGAGGCCGTCGACCTCGTCCTCCGCGTCTTCGAGAGCCCCCTGACCTGGATCGACACCTCGAACGGGTACGGCGATGGAGAGAGCGAACTGCGGATCGGCCAAGCCATCAAGGAGTACGGCGGTCTCCCGGACGGATTCCTGGTCGCGACCAAGGTCGATGCTCGTGGCAACGACTACTCTGGCGCCCGGGTCCGCGCGAGTGTTGCCGAGAGCAAGGAGCGGCTCGGACTCGACGAGCTGCCGCTGGTTCAGCTGCACGATCCCGAGTTCCACGACTTCGAGTCGATGCGGGATGCCGTCGACACGCTGATGCAACTGCGGGCCGACGGTGAGATCGGGCATGTCGGACTCGCCGGCGGGGACACGACCGAGCTCGGTCGGTACCTCGACCTCGGCGGGTTCGAGGTGTTGCTCGTCCACAACCGATGGAGCCTGGCCGATCACTCGGCTGGTCCCCTGTTCCAGCGAGCGGCCGACGCCGGCCTCGGCGTGATCAACGCGGCCATCTACGGCGGCGGGATTCTCGCCAACCCGCAGGGCGCGACGAAGTACGCGTATCGCGAGGCGGCTCCCGCCGTACTGGACGCTGTCGACGCGATGGACAAGGCCTGCCGCGAGTTCGGCACCGACCTCGCCACCGCGGCCCTGCGGCACTCGGTCGACAACCCGCAGATCGCCGGGACGGTGGTCGGCATCACCAAACCCGCACGCGTCGACGCGCTGCTCGAAGCGGTGAACGCGGACCTTCCGGACGAGCTACTTAACCGGTTAGGTAGCCTTCTTCCGTCGGAGCAGTACTGGGTCGAAGGCGAGGGGACACGATGACGAACGGCTTTCCGGCCGACTTCGCCTGGGGCGCGGCGACCGCGTCGTACCAGGTGGAAGGCGCGGTCGCGACCGACGGGCGCGGTCCGAGCATCTGGGACACGTTCGCGCACACACCCGGCAAGATCGCCGACGGGACCAACGGGGATGTTGCCGACGACCACTATCACTTGTTTGCCCAGGACATCGAGTTGCTGGCCGGCCTGGGGCTGAAGGCATACCGGTTCTCGATCGCGTGGTCGCGCATCGTTCCGGACGGCTCCGGCGCGACCAATCCGGCCGGACTCGACTTCTACCGGCGACTTGCCGAGACCTGCTTGGCGAACGGCGTGACGCCGTACGCGACGCTGTATCACTGGGATCTGCCGCAGGCGCTCGAGGACACGGGCGGCTGGCTCGTGCGGGACACCGCCGAGCGGTTCCGCGACTATGCGGCGATCACGCACTCGGCGCTGTCGGGCGTCATCAAGCACTGGATGACGCTGAACGAGCCGTGGTGTTCGGCGTTCCTGGGTTACGGAAATGGCGAACACGCTCCCGGACGGACTGAAGGCGCAGGCGCGCTCAAGGCGGTCCACCATCTGCTGCTTGGACACGGTCTGACGCTCGACGCGATTCGGTCGGACCAGGGCACCTATGGGATCGCGCTCAACCCTGCGCCGATCCACGCGGCGTCGGATTCGGCCGCGGATGTCGATGCGGCGCGACGGGTGGACGGGCTGCGGAACCGGATGTTCCTGGACCCGTTGCTGACCGGGACATATCCGGCAGATGTTCTCGAGGACACCGGGATGTCGGAGTGGTTCGCCGAGCAGGAGGGCGATCTCACGTCGATCTCGGCACCGCTGGACTTCATCGGCGTCAACTACTACTGCCCGACGACCGTCGCCGCCCCGGCCGGATCGATCTCCGCGGATCGTCCTTCGACGCAGCCCGGTAGCGAGAATGTTGTTGCCGTTGACACCGGTCTGCCGAAAACGCAGATGGGTTGGCCAATTCAGCCGCGCGGGCTGCGGGACATCTTGGAGACGATCAACAAGATGGCGCCGGAGCTGCCGCTGTACGTGACCGAGAACGGTTCGGCGTACCCGGATGTTCTGACTGCCGATCGGACCGTCGAGGACGACGAGCGGCTGGACTACCTGCAGCAGCACGTCGCGGTCTGCCAGGAGCTTGTGTCCGAAGGCTTTCCGCTGAAGGGGTACTTCGCGTGGACGCTGATGGACAACTTCGAGTGGGCCTGGGGTCACAGTCGTCGCTTCGGACTCGTGTACGTCGACTACACCAGCCAGAAGCGCATCATCAAGAAGAGCGGCCTGTGGCTGAGGGACTTCCTCACCAGCTGAGCGCGACTCGCGTCGAGGGTGCGATCCGGCTCGGCCGCGGCGTTCTGGTTAGCGGCCGAGTTTCTGGTGTGGGGTCAGTTGGGTGTGCAGGACCAGTGAGGCGGCCCCGAGCGCAGCGGCGCTCGGGCCGAGTTTCGACAGCTCGACGCGCGTCGGATGCATCGCGCGAACGAACGACAGCCGGTTGATCTCGGCCGCCGCGACCCGCATGTAGATGTCACCCGCCTCACTGAAGCCGGGCCCGGCCAGGATGATCTGGTCCAGGTCGAGCAAGTTCGTGATCGACAGCAGGGCTTTTGCCAGATACGTTGCCGATTCCTCGATCAGCTCCAGGCACTTGGGATCGCCGGTCGCTGCGAACCGCGCGATCTTGGCGAAGTCGGACCGCACCGACAGCGGCCGGCCACGCAGGCCGAGTCGACCGACCAGGATCCCGTCATGCTCGGCACGCCGTACGACGGCGGCCGGCGCCGCGAGGCTCTCCAGACAGCCGCGACCACCGCACCAGCAATCCGGTCCGTCGGCGTCGATGACCATGTGGCCGATCTCGCCGACGTTGGAGGACGAGCCGCGGTACACGTCGCCGTTCGTCACCAGGCCCAGCCCGAAGCCGGCCGCCATGTACACAGTCGCGAAGTCGTTTGCCGACGGGATCCGCCCGGCCCAGAACTCACCGATCGCCGCGCAGGTCGAGTCGTTCTCCACCACTATCGGGTGGTCGATCGCCGCCTGCAGTGTGTCCCGGACCGCGAATGGCTCCCAGGCGTACTTCTCGGAGTCGGTCCGCAACAACCGCGTCCCGCCCCGGCCTTGGCGTCCGGCCAACGCGACCCCGACTCCGACCAGCGTCGACGGCTCGACCTCCGCCTTGACGATCAGGTCTTCCAGCTCCTCCGTGATCCGCTTGACCGCGGTCACCGGTGCGTCCTTGCCGATCCCCCGTGACTGCAACTGCTCGATCACGCGGCCGCTCATATCGGTGACGACGTACGTCGTGCTCGGCGTATCGATCGAGATCCCGACGGCGTGCCGGGCGCGTGGGTTGAACTGCAGGAGCGTCGCGCGTTTGCCGCCGGTGGGGTCGCCGTACCCGGTCTCGATGATGAGGCCGTCGGCAAGCAACTGCTTCACCACTCGAGAGATCGACGCACCGGTCAGGCCGGACCGGTCCGCCAGGTCGACCCGGGTGACCGTGCCGCTGGAGCGGATCAGGTCCAGGATCGCGCTGTGCGTCTCCTGTGCGTTCGCGCCCTTCAGAATCCTCGCCACGACACCCCTCCCTTGGTTGGCACTTTAATACACAACGTAAGAAAGTGGGATGTGTTGACCTCAACTATTGTTGAGGTCATAGCGTCGGTGGACGTGAAGGCGATCAGATTGCATGCGTTCGGTCCGGCCGAGAACCTGGTCTACGAGGAGGTGCCGGACCCCGTCCCTGGTGCAGGGACAGTACTCGTCCAGGTCGAGGCTGCGGGCGTCCACCTCGTCGACACGGTGATCCGCGCGGGCAACTCGGGCGGCAGCCCAATCCCGGTCCCCGAGCTGCCGACGATCCCCGGCCGCGAGGTCGCCGGCCGAGTGACAGCCGTCGGCCCGGAGGTCGACCCAGCATGGATCGGCAAGCGGGTCGTGGTCCACCTCGGCATGGTCCCAGGCGGGTACGCCGAACTCGCAGTCGCCAAGGTGGAATCGCTGTACGAACTCCCCGACCACGTAGACGCCGCCCAAGCCGTCGCCACCATCGGCACCGGCCGGACCACCGCCGGGATCCTGAGCGAAGCACAACTAACCGCAGACGACGTCGTACTCATCACCGCCGCCGCAGGCGGAATCGGCAGCTACCTGATCCAAGCCGCCCGCAACACCGGAGCAACAGTCATCGGCCTGGCCGGCGGCTCCGCAAAGGTCGAACTCGTTCGCTCCCTCGGCGCGCACTTCGCGGTGGACTACCGGGACCCCGACTGGACCAACGTACTGAAGGCCGACCTCGGCGACCGCCCGATCACCGCCCTCCTCGACGGAGTCGGCGGCGAAAACGGCCAACGCGCCTTCGATCTGCTGGCCAACGGCGGCCGCGTGCACATGTTCGGCTGGTCGGCAGGCGGCGCCATCCAGTACACGGACGACGACCTGCGCTCGCGCAACCTCACCGCCGGCTGGGCCATCGGCCCCAAACTAGCCGCCCAACTCCGCACCCTCGAATCCGCCGCCCTAGAAGAAACAATCACCGGCCGCTGGCACGCCCTCATCACCCCCTTCCCCCTCCCCGAAGCCGCCGCAGCCCACCGAGCCCTAGAGACCCGCGAAACCACCGGCAAAGTCGTCCTCACCACCTGAACACTGCAATCCGCGAGCTGTTCCCTGGACACTTCCCTTCGCACGCCGCCTGCCACGTGCTCAGTCTCCAACCAGATGCAGTTCCATCGACGGGCCGGCCGCACAACGCTCAGCCAGTCGTCGGGCGTCCTTCAAGAACTCGCGATCCGAGCTCGTGTCAGCTGCAGCCAGCTCCTCATCAACCTCAGCAATGAACTGCGCCATCTCCACCGCCGTCAGAATCAAATCGCTGTACGGATCCACCCGCCCCAACATCGGCAACGAACTCCGCGAACAAATCCGCACAAACACCTCACCCCGATCCGACACAACATCCAACTGCCTCACCCGTCGTCGCCTCGAATTGGTCCCCGGCTGACTCACCTCCACCAGCACGACATCAACCCCCACGCCCGTCACTCCCCAAACGCGATGGGCTCGCCGCCCACGCCGCTGTAGCCGACCAGTCCATGTGCCTTGGCCAGATCCAGGACCTTACCGAAGTCGTTGCGCAGGCGTCCGTACGACGGTGTGAGCAGAACGTACTTCTCTGCGTCTCCCGGATTGTCCTCCAGCTCGTATTCCGCCGGGGACAACAGTCGCATGAACTCGCCTGCCGTCAGCCGGCTCTCCGCAACCGCCTCGGCCAGAATGAGGAATGGCTCCAAGGACTTCACCATTCGTCGTCATCCACATCAGGAGCTTCTGACTCTTCCTGGAGGCGGATTCGCTCGTCGTCTTCGTTCATTCTCGATCGCAGGCGTACGCCGATCTCCGCGGCCTTGGCGCGGACCTCGTCGGCCGTCAGTCGATCCGGTGGCGGATCTCCTTCGCCATCCCAGTACTCATCCGACACGAAGAACAAGTCCCGCGCCGCCACGTACTCTTCGCGCGCCAGAAATTGACACCATGAGTTCCTGAACAGCGGCCGACACAACACCTTGAACTCCCGCGCCGACAGCCGCCCCTCCCCCACCGCTTCCGCAAGCGACACAAACGATTCGGCTTCCCGCATCAAACCTCCAGCAACGCACGTATCCGTACGGCGATGGCCCCGGCCTTCTCCCGCACCTGCTCAGCCGTCAACAAGTCCGCCGGCCTCTCCCCCGGACTCTCCCAATAGTCGTCCGCGACAAAGAAAAGATCCTTCGCTGCCTCGAATCGCTCACGCGACTCGAACGACTCTGTTCCGCGCTTGAACAACGGCAAGCACAACCGCATGAATTCACCAGCCGCCAGCCGCCCTTGAGCGGTCGCCTCCGCCAGTACCAGAAACGGCTCGATGGCTTTGTCCGCAGGGATCGGCGTCACTCCTCGAACGACATTGGTTCGCCGGCTACGCCGCTGAAGCCGACTAGGCGGTGGGCCTTGGCGAGGTCCAGGATCTCGTCGAGATAGTCCAATTGCCGGTACGAAAGCGTCAACAGGACGTACCTCTGTACCTTCTCCGGGCTCTTCTCGAGGTCGAACTTGTCCGGCTCCAGCACGTCTACGACGTCCGGCAGCCGATGCAGCAGCTCCTCCCGGAACCGGACCACGTCGCTGCTGTCCGAAAGACTGTCAGCTACACCCTCGGCGAGGTCGTCGAAAATCTCCCCCGGATCTCCGAGTGCCGCCTTCCAGAAGGCGAAGTCCGTACTCACAAGGCGCTCCTAGGGATACTTGGAGGGTGCAGATCGGGCAGATCCGGGTCCGGCACAGGTCGCCAAGATACGGCCCGGCATTTGGGCCGTTCGCGGCAACGATACGTGCGCCCGGTGTCGTTCGCGCAGCTTGTTGCAGAACTCGCCGGTGGGGGTTGCCAGAGCCCGGGTTATTGGGTGCGAGGGGCGTACATGATGACGGCTACGCCTACTAGGCAGAGAGCTGCTCCTAGGAGGTCGTAGCGGTCTGGTTTGTAGTAGTCCAGGAGGACGCCCCAGGTGAGGGAGCCGGCTACGAAGATACCTCCGTAGGCGGCGAGGATTCGGCCGAAGTTGGGGTCGGGCTGGAAGGTGGCTACGAAGCCGTAGGCGCCTAGGGCAACTATTCCGGCGGCGATCCAGAGGAGGCCGCGGTGTTCGCGCCAGCCCTGCCAGATGAGCCAGGCTCCACCGATCTCGGCGACGGCAGCGACGAGGAAGAGGACGATCGAGCGGACTACGGTCACCGCGGGAGACTATCGGCGAGGGCGTCTAGTACGGCGGTCTGCGTCGGCGGGACGCTGATCCGTAAAAGAACGTGGCTGGGCATAAGTACGTGGTCGGGAATCGGCGAGAGGGTGAAGTCGAAGAACGAGCAGCACTTGGTTTCGCGAGCGATGAGGTCGGCCGCCGCAGCGCGGGACGAGGCGTCGAGGGTGAGGTCTAGGGTCTGCGGGTCGACCCGGGCAGCGTTGCGGAGGTGGTCGGCAAAGAGCTGGTCGAACTCAAGGACTCGCAGCGGTCGGTCCGCGGTCGGGAGGGTGCAGGACTCCGGGACCCAGTCGTCGGTCATGGGTCGACGGTAAACCTGGACCTGGGTACGGGATGCAAGGGTCAGTCGGTCGAGATGAGGGTGTACTCGACGGCGCCGAAGCTGACTCGGTCGCCTGGGCGGACCCGGACTGTGGTGGTGATGCGGAGGCCGTTGACGCAGGTGCCGTTCATAGAGCCCAGGTCTCGGAGCATCCAGCCGTCGTCGACGTGTCGCAGCTCGGCGTGGAAACGCGAGACGGAGATGTCGGCCATGCGTAGGGTCGCGCCGGGGCCGCGTCCGATGCGGACGGTCGGCGTACCAGGTGCCGGTAGTGCGAGACCGGGTAGCGGAACGGCTGGAGTCCGACGTATGAGCTCAGCGACCCAAGCATGAGAGGTAATCCGCGAGCGGAGACTGCGGGCCCACAGCGTGAAGCGTGGTTCGGTGCGGGGCAGGTCGCGGACGGCGTCGGCGAGTTCGCCGCGGCTTTGGGCGCGGAGGACGAAGTTCATCCGGCGGATGAAGGTGTCGTGGGACAGCCGGCCCGATCCGGCGCCTTCGCGCAGGACGGCGAGGGCACGGTCCCGCTCGGCGTCCGACGGACGCGTCCCCTCCATCGGCACCGATGTCATACCTCGAATTGTCGGTGCGACCTGGTTCACCTGTCCACCGAACCCCCGGGGGCGGCCGGGGGAATCACGGTCAGCGGTACTGAATCCGGTACGCGGCGTGGGCGTCACCCTGCGACAGCCCGAGGTTCGAAACCCCGACGACCAGGCGGTGGCCGGTCTTCAGGTTCTTGTACGTGACGTACGTCGTCCCCGCGGCGCCCTCGGAGGCGATCCGCTGCCAGCCGCCCTTGGTGGACACCGAACGCAGCGCCTTCACGGCCGCCGGTGTCGCGTAGTACGACGTCCACTTGGTGTCGCCACGGCCCCAGGCGCGGATCAGGTTGTCGGACCACTGCACCGCGTTCCAGGCGCGCGGCTCGTTGACGAACTGCACGGAGTGGGCGGCATGCCAGCCACCCGGACCGCGAAGCTCCGGCGCGGCGTTCGTCACGCCGATGACGAGATTCCCACCGCGGGCGTCGTCGTGATACGTCACATAGATTGTCCCGGCCGCGCCTTCAGACGAGACCCGGCGCCAGTGGATGCCGCCCGGCGTCGCCTGCCCGAACAGCGCCTTGACGGTCGCCGACGTTCCGTAACAGGCCGTAGTCTTCGTGTCGCCGCGACCCCAGGCACGGACCAACCGGTCCGCATAAGTACCGGGATCGAGCCGTACGACGGAAGCCCCGCACGAGGCCGCCGTCTGCGTGGAGGCCGCAGCGGCAGGCGCCGCCGAACCACCGAGCACGAACGGCGTAGCGACCGCGAGTGCGGCCGCCATTCCGCCGGCCCTGGTAAGACCCTTGATCTTCATGATCAACCTCCCGAGTTGGTCAATTCGTTCCTGCTTGTGCGACGCGCCCGGTCGCCCAAGAGTTGGGGTTGGGTCAGAATGACGGGATGCGACTGCCTGTCATGCCGCCGGTGAAGCCGATGCTTGCCAAGCCGGTGAAGGAGATTCCCCACGGGAACCTGAGCTACGAACCCAAGTGGGACGGGTTCCGGTCGATCATCTTCCGCGACGGCGACGAGGTGGAGATCGGCAGCCGGAACGAGAAGCCGATGACCCGGTACTTCCCCGAGCTTGTCGAAGCAGTGAAGGCGAATCTGCCCGAACGCTGCGCCGTCGACGGCGAGATCATCGTGATCGGTGAGTCCGGCGACCGGCTCGATTTCGAGGTGCTGCAGCAGCGGATCCACCCCGCTGCGAGCCGGGTGAACATGCTGTCGGAGAAGACTCCGGCCCGCTTCGTCGCGTTCGACCTGCTCGCTCTGGGTGACGAAGATTACATGGAGCGCCCGTTCGCGGAGCGTCGTACGGCGTTGATCGACGCGCTCGCCGGTGCGAAGGCGCCGATCCATGTCACGCCCGCGACGACCGACCATGCGACCGCCGGGCGGTGGTTCGAGCAGTTCGAGGGCGCTGGTCTGGACGGGCTGATCGCGAAGCCGCTCGACGGGCTCTACGTGCCGGACAAGCGGACGATGTTCAAGGTGAAGCCGGAGCGTACGGCGGACTGCGTGGTGGCCGGGTATCGGCTGCACAAGAGCGGCCCGGACCGGATCGGGTCGCTGCTGCTCGGGCTCTACAACGAGGACGGGACGTTGGCGAGCGTCGGCGTGATCGGTGCGTTCCCGCTTGAGCGGCGCAAGGAGCTGTTCGAGGAGATGCAGCCACTCGTGACCACGTTCGACGACCATCCGTGGGCGTGGGCCAAGCAGGAGGAAGGCGTTCGTACGCCGCGCAACGCCGAGGGCAGCCGTTGGCAGGCGGGCAAGGACCTCTCATTCACCCCGCTGCGGCCCGAGCTCGTCGTCGAGGTCCGCTACGACCACATGGAAGGCCTCCGCTTCCGCCACACGGCCCAGTTCGTCCGTTGGCGCCCGGACCGCACGCCCGAGTCCTGCACGTACGAGCAACTGGAGGAAGCAGTGAAGTTCGACCTCGCCGACGTCCTCTCAAGCGCCAAACGCTGAGACTCCTCGCCGAGCACGTACGGCGTGACTCGCGGTGGCGGCTGCATGTGGCCGGGCAGCTCGACTTGTTGCCTGATGCAACGGCTCGATCCCTCAAAGAGGCCGTCCGGGAGATTGACCTGCTTCGGGCGTTGCGGACGTACGGCCGGAGGAAACTGGATCGTTCTAGCTGACGGTGGGGTGTTGGCGAGGCATCATGGGGGTACCGACTGGTAAGAACCGGAGGTGCGCGATGTACGACGTCGTACTGCTCGTCGAACAGGAGCTGTCCGAGCCGGACGCGAAACGCGTCGTCGAGCTCCATGAGGACATGGCTGAGCCGGTGAAATATCACGTGCTCGTGCCGTGCCACAACGCGGAGGCCGGGGTCGAGGCCTCGATCAGCGCGCTCGGTACCGCGGATCTCTACGGACCAGGGCTGGCCACTCAGCGGGAAGACCTCGCCGAGGCGCAGCAGGCGATCGACAGCGAGGCCAAGAGTTGCAGCGGGCGCAGTGTGCAACGCCTTCGCGACCTCGGTCAAACCGCCGAGGGTGGGATCTCCCACGACCGCGCGATCGACGCACTGGTCGAGACCGTCAAACACGTGCAGGGACAGGAAGTCATCATTCTGACCCGTCCGCACGTCGTGGCGGAGTTCTTCCACCTGGACTGGACGAACTCGGCGCGCCGGCACCTCGGTGTACCGGTGCTACACCTGCTCGAGTACGACTCGCAAGCGAGCTCAGTGCGAGAGTAGTGCCGCGTACGTGACGCCGCCGACGAGGGCTGCGATCAGGAGGGACAGGGTGAGCCGGACCGCGCGCTCGCCGGTCTCACCGTAGTGTCGTCCGTCCTCGGAGTGATACGCGAGTTTGTACCCCGCGTACCCCGCGGCGAGGACCAAGCCGAATCTGATCACGGTCCCTCCTCCAGAACAACGGTACGCGATCAGACCCCGGCGGCAGTGCCTGATTCGGTGAACTGGGTGTGATAGAGATCGGCGTACTCGCCACCGGCGGCGAGCAATTGCTCATGCGTGCCGCGCTCGACGATGTTGCCGTGGTCAACGACCAGGATCAGATCGGCGTTCCGTACGGTCGAGAGCCGGTGCGCGATCACCAGCGACGTCCGCCCTTCGAGCGCTGTGTCGAGCGCCTGCTGAACGGCGACCTCCGACTCGGAGTCCAGGTGAGCCGTGGCCTCGTCGAGTACGACGATCTGCGGTGCCTTCAGCAACAACCGTGCAATCGCGAGCCGCTGCCGTTCGCCGCCGGACAGCCGGTGACCGCGATCCCCCACGACCGTGTCGAGTCCGTCCGGCAGTGACGACACGAGCGCCCAGATCTGCGCCGCCTTCAACGCGTCGGTCATCTCGTCCTCGGTCGCCTCGGGCTTGGCGTACATCAGGTTCGCCCGGATCGAGTCGTGGAACATGTGCGCGTCCTGCGTCACGTACCCGATCGTGTCGTGCAACGACTGCAGCGTCACGTCCCGGACGTCGTGCCCGCCGATCCGCACCGCGCCACCGGTCACGTCGTACAGACGCGCGACGAGGTTGGTGATCGTGGTCTTGCCGGCACCGGACGGGCCGACGAGCGCGACCATCTGGCCGGGCCGTACGACGAAGCTCACGTCCTCGAGCACCTGCGCCGACACGCGCTTGTCGAGGACCGCGACCGACTCGAGGCTCGCCAACGACACCTGTTCCGCTGTCGGGTAGGCGAACGCGACGTGCTCGAACTCCACGCTCGCAGAACCCTTCGGCAGGTCCTTCGCCTCGGGCGCGTCCTTGATCATCGGCTCGAGGTCGAGGACCTCGAAGACCCGCTCGAACGAGATCAGCGCCGTCATCACGTCGACCCGGATGTTCGACAGCGCGGTCAGCGGACCGTAGAGCCGACCCAACAGTGCGACCAGCGCGAGCAGCGTCCCGACGGTCAGGGTCTCGCGGACCGCGAGGTTGCCGCCAACGCCGTACACTAGAGCCGTCGCCAGCGCGGCGACCAGGGTGAGAGCGGTGAAGAACACCCGGCCGAGCATCGCGATCCGGATGCCCAGGTCGCGAACGCGGCCGGCGCGTTCACCGAAGTCCCGGTCCTCGATCGAGGGACGGCCGAAGAGCGTGACCAGCAGCGCTCCCCCGACGCTGAACCGCTCGGTCATGCCGGTCGACATCTCGGCGTTCAGGTTCATCTGCTCGCGGGTCATCGCGGCCAGCCGGCGGCCGAGGATACGGGCGGGAAGCAGGAAGACCGGCAGCATCAGGATCGCCACCACGGTCAACTGCCAGCTCAGCACGAGCATCGCGCCGACCACGAGGATCAGGCTGATGACGTTGGAGACCACCCCGGACAGTGTGGAGGTGAAGGCCTGCTGGGCGCCGATGACGTCGTTGTTCAGCCGGGAGACGAGCGCGCCCGTCTGCGTCCGGGTGAAGAACGCGACCGGCATCCGCTGGACGTGCGAGAACACCTTGGTGCGGAGGTCGTAGATCAGCCCTTCGCCGATGCGCGCGGAGAACCAGCGCTGCACCAAACCGAGCCCGGCGTCGAACACGGCGAGCAGCGCGACCACCAGAGCGAGCGCGGTCACCAGGCCGGCGTTGCCCTTGCTGATCCCGTCGTCGACGATCTTCTTGAACAGCAGCGGCGACGCGATCACCAGGAACGCCGACGCGATCACGAGCAGCAGGAACAGCGTGATGTGCACGCGATACGGCTTGGCGAATCTCGCGATCCGCGGCAGCGTGCCCTTCGCCAGCTTCTGGCTCGTCACCGACGAGTCCTGCCGCCGCCAGTTCATCGCGCCCATGGCGGGACGCCCCATGCCTGACATTCAGGCCCCTCTCTCTTCGTGAACCGTCACAACACTCGAGGTCATCCCGAACTTCCCGCAACCAATGGTTGCGCATGATGCCGGACCGAGCTACTGTCATAGGCAACCAAAGGTTGCGAAAGGGATGAATGAGATGAGAAGCATCGAGCGCGAGATCCAGGTAGACGCTACGCCCGGCGTGGTCTACGAGGTGGTCAGCTCGCCGGAGCACCTGCGCGAGTGGTGGCCGGACGACGCGGACGTGGACGCCACCCCGGGAGCAGTCGGCAGCGTCACGTTCAACGGGAAGGACGAGAAGAACGTCGTCGCGCTCACCGTCCTCGAGGCCGACCCGCCGCGCCGGTTCTCGTTCCGCTGGGACTACGACGGCGAGGCCGCGACGCCGGCCAACTCGGCGCTGGTGACGTTCGACCTGATCCCGAAGGGCGACGGCACGCTGTTGCGCTTCACCGAGACCGGATTCGACGAAGCCGGCAAGTCCGACGCGGTCTACAACGATCACGTCAGCGGCTGGGACTACTTCCTCCCCCGGATCGCGCCGTACGTCGACCGGCTGGTGTCGAGGCCGTGATCGACGACGAGCTCTGGTCCGCGGTCGGTGATCCGACCCGGCGACGGATGCTCGATCTGCTCCTCGCGAACGGCGGCGGCACCGCCACCAGCCTCAGCGAACAACTCCCGGTGACGCGGCAGGCCGTGGCCAAGCACCTCGCCGTTCTCGATCGCGCCGGCCTGGTCCACGCCAAGGCCGCGGGTCGCGAACGCCGCTACACCGTGGACGAATCACAGCTCTCCGAGGCGATCACGCAGCTCACCACCGTCACCGATGCCTGGGACCGGCGGCTGCAGCGGATCAAGCGCATCGCCGAAACCATTCAACGCACCCGCGACAACACCTGAATCACAACGAAAGGCACTCCAATGGTCGACATCCTGCACCGCATCGGCATCACGGCGTCCCCCGAGGACGTCACCAAGGCCCTCACCACGGTCCCCGGGCTCTCCGGCTGGTGGACCGACGACACCGACGGCGACGAGTCCGTCGGCGGCGTGATCCGGTTCCAGTTCCCCGTCGCCGGCGGCGGGTTCGACATGAAGGTCCTGGAGATCAAGCCCGGCGAGCTCGTCCGCTGGGAGGTCGTGGACGGTCCGGCCGAGTGGATCGGCACCGAGATCCGCTTCGACCTCAGCACCGACGGCGACTACACGATCGTCCTGTTCAAGCACGAGGGCTGGAAGGAGCCGGTCGAGTTCATGTACCACTGCAGCACCAAGTGGGGCTCGTACCTGCTGAGCCTGAAGAAGTACGCCGAAACCGGCCAGGGCGACCCGGCCCCGCGCGACCTCCAGATCAGCAACTGGCACTAGGCGCTCAGCCCAGACTCGCGATGAGCTCCTTCAGCCGACGCTCCTGCGCCTCGCGCTCGGCCTTCAACTGCTCTTCGTACGAGCGGTCCGCGGCACCAAGCAGCAACGCCTTGGTCTCGCGGACCGCACCCACGAGCGGCGTCAGCAACGCCTCACTCAAATCCTTGACCGTATCGGCCAGCTCCTCGGCCGGTACGACGATGTTCGCCAGGCCGAGCTCCTTCGCCTCATCGGCCTCCACCCAGCGCGTGGTCGCGCAGAGCTCGAGCGCCCGCGAGTAGCCGACCAACTGCACGAGCGGCTGGGTCCCTCCGAGATCCGGGACCAGACCGAGGCCGACCTCACGCATGCTGAACCGCACGTCGGGCGTGACCACCCGCAGGTCGCAGGCCAACGCGAGCTGAAAGCCGGCGCCGATCGCATGTCCTTGGACGGCGGCGATGCTGATGATCTCGGGTCGCCGCAGCCAGGAGAACCCGGCCTGGAACCGGGCGATCAGCTCGTGCACCTCAGCGGTCGGCTTCGCGCCCAGGCTGAGCAGCGGCTCCTCGCCGCCCGGGTTCTCACCCATGATCAGCCGCGTGTCGAGGCCGGCCGAGAACGACGGCCCTTCCCCGGACAGGATCACCACGCGAACGTCGGACGGCAACGTCGTACCGAACTCCGCCAGTGCACTCCACATCGCCGGCGTCTGCGCGTTCCGCACCTCCGGCCGGTCCAGCACTACCCGCGCGATCGGGCCTTCCACTGTCAGCCGCAGTCCGTCCATACGGCGAACATTACCCGCGATTAACTTAAATGAGCGAGACGCCGGCCAGCTCCAGCTCGTCGGCGAAGTGACAGCGCGAGAGCTGCCCCTGCTGGAGCGTGCGGAGTTCCGGCGGATCCACAGCACAGCGATCCTCGGCGTACGGGCAGCGCGGGTGAAACGTACAGCCGCTGGGAGGCTCCGACGGATCCGGCACCTCACCGGCCAGCGGCACCCATTCGCGACGGATCCGGGGGTCCGGGCGCGGTACGGCGCGCAGCAGACTCTCGGTGTACGGATGCTGTGGCGCGGCGAAGAGCTCGTCCGTCGGGGCGAGCTCGACGACCCTACCGAGGTACATCACCGCCACCCGGTCACACAGGTGCTGGATCACCGAGAGATCGTGCGAGATGAAGAGGTAGGTGAGATCCAGCTGTTCCTGCAGATCCTCCAGCAGGTTGAGAATCTGGGAGCGGATCGACACGTCCAGGGCGGAGACGGCCTCGTCCGCGACAACCAGCCGCGGCCGGGTCACCAAGGCCCGTGCGATCCCGATGCGCTGTCGCTCGCCGCCCGAGAACGCATGCGGGTAGCGCCGCATCGCTTCGGGCCGCAGCCCGACCAGCCGCAGCGTCTCCTCCACCCGGTCGACCAGCTCGGTGCCGGACGCCATCCCATTGATCTTGAGCGGCTCGGCCACGATCTGCTGGACGGTCATGCGCGGGCTGAGCGACGAGGTCGGGTCCTGGAACACGGTCCGGATCTCCCGCCGGTACGGACGAAGCTGGTCCCGGCCGAGCTTGACGAGATCCACCGGATCACCGTCGGGACGGTGATAGACGATGCTCCCGGCGGTCGGTTCGTACCCGCGGAGCACACAGCGGCCCAGGGTGGTCTTGCCACAGCCTGACTCCCCCACCAGGCCCAGCGTCTCGCCACGGTTCACGGTCAGCGATACGTCGGACAAGGCATCGACCGTGTGCACGCGTCGCCGGACCAGACCCCGCGTCGAACGGAACCGCATGGACAGTCCGCTCACCTCGAGCAGTGTCGTCACTCCCAGGCCTCCGTGGTGTCGTAGAGATGGCAGCGCACCGACCTGTCGCCGCCCGGGCTGGACAGGACGAGCGGCACCTCGGTGTCACACCGGTCGGGGATGAACCGGTCGCAGCGCGGGTGGAACGGGCAGCCGGTCGGCCGCTGGTACGGATTCGGGACCGTCCCGGCGATCGTGTCGAGCCGCTGTTTCGACCGAGCCCCGATCACCGGCACGGATCGGAGCAGCGCCCGGGTGTACGGATGCCGTGGGCTGTGGAACAACTCGTCGACGTCGCACTGCTCGACGACCGTGCCGAGGTACATCACCGAGACCCGGTCCGCGATCTCCGCGACCACCCCGAGGTCATGGGTGATGAACAGCACGGCCATCTGCAGCTGCTCCCGCAACTCGCGCAGCAGGTCGAGGATCTGCGCCTGCGTGGTGACGTCCAGCGCGGTGGTCGGCTCGTCCGCGATCAGCAGCTTCGGGCCGCAGGCCAGCGCCATCGCGATCATGGCCCGCTGCCGCATCCCACCGGAGAGCTCGAACGGATAGCTGTCGACCCGGCGCTCGGGCCGGGGAATGCCGACCCGGCGCAGACCGTCGATCGCCCGGTCGCGGGCCTCGGTCTTGCTGACGGGCTCGTGATTCCTGATGTTCTCGATGATCTGCGCACCGATCGTGTGCACCGGCGACAACGAACTCATCGGTTCCTGGAAGATCATCCCGATCTCGCCACCACGCAACTGCCGGAGCTCCTCGCTGCGGGGATTCAAGGCGGCGATGTCCACCGGAGCCGGAGTCCCGGTGTAGCGGATCTCTCCGGCCACGATCCGGCCGGGCGGCTGGACGAGTCGCAGGATCGACCGCGCGGTCGCGGACTTGCCACAGCCCGACTCGCCGACGATCGCCACCGTCTCGCCGCGCTCAACGCTCAGGTCGACGCCGTCGACCGCCCGGACCAGTCCTTCCGGGCCTTCGAAGTGTGTCGCCAATCCGGTGATGCGAAGGAGTGGCTCTTGATCAGGTGCCATAGGGATCCGCCGCATCACGCAGTCCGTCGCCGAAGAAGTTGAACGCCATCACCGTCACCACGACCGCCGCGCCCGGGAGCAGCAGCCACGGCGCACTGGCCAGCACCCGGATGTTCTGCGCGTCACTGAGCAGCACTCCCCACGACACCGCCGGCGGCACCAACCCGAGACCGAGGAACGACAAGGCGGTCTCCGCGAGGATCACTGAAGGAATCGCGAGGGTGAGGGTGGTGATGATGTAGCTGGTCATGCCGGGCAGCAGGTAGCGCACGATGATCCGGCCGCGACTCGCGCCGTCGAACTCGGCCGCCAGCACATAGTCCTCCGTACGCAACTCAAGGAACTTGCCGCGGATCACCCGGGCGAGACCGGTCCAGCCGATCAACGAGAGGATGATCGTGATTGCGGCGTACGTCTTGATGGGGCCCCAGCCGGGTGGCACTGCGGCGGCAAGACCGAGCCACAACGGCAGCGTCGGGATCGACATGATGAACTCGATCGCCCGCTGGATGATCGTGTCCGGCGCTCCCCCGAGATAGCCGGACAGACCACCCAGCAGGACACCGAGGACCAGTCCGACGACCACGCCGAAAAGCCCTACGGACAAGGAGATTCTGGCGCCGTACAGGATGCGGCTGAACAGGTCGCGGCCCTGCGCATCCGCACCCCACAGGTAGAACGGACGGCCCACCTCGGCCGGCGCCAGGAAGTGCCGGTCGGACGGGATCAGGCCGAACAACCGGTACTTGTCCCCCTTGGCGAAGAACCGCAGTTCGGTCCGGTCGGCCGGATCCACCGTGAACCGTCGTTCCATCGTCGTGGGGTCCGCCGAGGACTTGTAGCCGTTGACATACAGGCCGTCGAAGCTCAGGTGGAGACGTTGCGGCGGTGCGTACGCGTAGGTGGAGTGGTAGGCCTGCTGGGTCGCCGGCGCCCAGAACTCACAGGTCGCGGCAACGACGTAGGCGACCCCGATGACGACCAGGCACACCACGGCAAGCCGGTGCCGGCGGAAGCGCATCCACATCAGCCGCCGGGGCGAAGCGAAGGAGACCTCGGTCATCTACAGCATCCCCATCCGGATCCGCGGGTCGACCAGCGCGAGCAGTACGTCGGACAGCAGCGTCCCGATCACCGTCAGCACCGAGACGATCAGGATGATCGAGCCGGCCAGGTACATGTCCTGGGCCTCCAAAGCCCCGAGCAGCAACGGGCCCGTACTCGGCAGGCCGAGCACCTGCGCCACGATGACCTCGCCGCCGAACAGGCCCGGCAGCACCCAACCGGCCGTCGAGATGAACGGGTTGAGCGCGACCCGGACCGGGTAGCGGAGCAAGAGCCGCCGTTCGGACAAACCCCGGCTGCGCGCGGTCACGACGTACGGCTTGTGCAGCTCGTCGAGCAGGTTGGCGCGAAGGACCCGGATCGTGCCGCCCACGCCCTCCAGCGAGAGAACCAGCACCGGCAGCCACAGATGCGCGAGCAGGTCCAGGACCTTGCCGAGATTCCATGGCGCGTCCACCCATTCGGGTGAGAACAGCCCGCCGACCGAGACCCCGGCGTACCGGAACATCAGGTACGACACGGTCAGCGCGACCATGAAGCCTGGTACGGCGATGCCCAGGAACGCCAGTCCGGTCAGCACGTAGTCGCCGACCGAGTACTTGCGCACCGCCGAGTAGATCCCGGCGGGCAAGGCGATGAGCCAGCCGAACACCAGGGTCGAGATCCCGAGCACGAGGGTCCACGGCAGCCGTTCGGCGAGCAGCGCCGACACCGGCCGGCCGTACTTGAACGACTGCCCGAAGTCGCCGTGCAGGACGATGTTGCCGATCCACTTGACGTACTGCTCGAACACCGACTGGTCGAGCCCGTACCGCACCCGCAACGCGGCCAGGTAGGCCGGATCCGCGCCCTGCCCGGACTTCTGCAGGTTCGCGGCCAGGGTGGTCAGGTAGTCGCCGGGCGGCAGCTGGATGATCACGAACGAGACCACCGAGATGCCGAACACCGTCAGCACCATGTACGCCAGCCGGCGCAGAAGGAACGGTCCCATCGGTCAGTGCTTCGCCGGGTCCTGGTACGAGACCTGCTCCATCAGCGTGGCCATCTCGCTGCCCACGTGATAGCTCTCCATCGCGTGCTCGCGGATGTTGATCAGGTCCGCGTTCGCCACCAGTGGATGCGCCGGCGTCATCACCGTCCCCAGGATCCAGACGTTCTGGTCGTGCAGCCGCAGGATCTGCCGACCGACCTCCAGCCGGGCCTTGTCGTCGATCTCCTGCTTCAGCTGGTCGTACAACGTCTGCAGCTTGCGGATGTCACCGGTCGGCTCGACGCCGGACTGTCCGTTCGTCTGATACCAGGTCCCGTACAGCGGTGCCCAGAAAGCACTCAGCCCGGCCGGTACGACGGATCCCGGGTCGATGTCCCAGATGTACGTCTCGGTGGTGCTGCACGCGATGTCGTACTTTGCCTGCGGCAACCGTTGCCACCACAGTTCACCGGCGATCAAATGCGCGAACGCGTCGATGCCCGCCTTGGCCCAGTACCCCACGATCAACTGATAGAGCTCGACCAACTGCTGATCCTGGATCATCAACTCGAGCCGGAGCTTCTTGCCGTCCGGTCGGAGCCGGAAGCCTTGGGCGTCGCGTTCGGTCAGCCCGAGCCCGTCGAGCAACTCATTGGCCTTGGCGAGGTCGAACTCGATGAAGCGCTGACCCATGCCCTTCTCGAAGTAGATGTCCTCGGCCTGACCGCACGGGTGCTGGATGATGCCCTGACCGACGTACAGGGTCTCGTTCAGCTCGGGACGGTTGATCGCGTGCGAGAGGGCGGCCCGGAAGTCGAGCTCGCCGAAGAGTTTGCGGAGCACCTCGTCCGGATGGTTCTGGTTCAGGCTGATCGCCGGCAGCGCGGCGTCGTCCTTCCAGCGATACACCTTGTACTTCTTGGCCTCGGCAGTGCGCAGCAGCACGGGCATGTCCCGGAACGTCAGCGCGATGGTGCCGAGATCGAGATCGCCGTTCGCCGCGCGGAGCACAATCGTCTCCGGCTGCGCGAAGAAGAAGCTGATCTTGTCGACGTACGGGAGTTGCCTGCCGTCCGGGTCGACCTTCCAGTAGTACGGGTTGCGCTCGGCGATCGCCGTACCACCGGCGCGGGCGGGGCGGGCGACCTTCCAGGCACCGAGAACCGGGCGGTCCGGGTTCAGCCAGATGTCGTTCTTCGCGGCGAACAGGTCGTTCCAGCTGTTGTAGCCACCGGCCTTCGCCTGCTGCGCGAGGTCGGCGGCCTTCGTGAAGTCGGGGTGGAACTGGCTCAGGTAGTGCTTGGGCAGCATCAGGCCGAGACCGAGGTCCGGGAAGCAGAAGAACTTCAGCAGCAGGCCGTGCGGGTCCGCGAAGGAGAAGGCGATCGTGTGGTCGTCGATCTGCTCGAAGACCGCCGGCTTACCCTTCGGCGACAACCAGCCCCACGGCACCGGTGTCAGGATCTTGTTCTGGAAGACGTGCTGATAGACGAACATCAGGTCGTCGGTCGTGAACGGCTTGCCGTCGGACCACTTCACCCCCTGCCGAAGATGGAAGACATAGCGGCGTCCGCCGTTCTCGATGTCCCACGATTCGGCCAGCCCGGGCTGCGGCCCGGTCGTCTCCAGGTTCCACTCCGCCAGGCACGACCGGCCGTAGCTGCGCATGGGGAAGGCATCGGCCGGCTCGACATGCGCCTTGCGGAACGTCCCGCCGAACGCCCCCGTCTTGGTCAGCGGGTGGACCACTGCCGGGTTCTTCGGGAGTCGCTCGGCCAACGGCGGCAGCTTGCCCTGCTGGACCAGCGCGGCCAGCATCGGGGACTCCTTGGCGCCGCTGATCGCGGTCTGACCGTCCTTGTCGGCGTTGTCCGGAGTGGTGGAGAAGAACGAGCAGCCGGTCAGTGTCGAACTGAGGGCCGACCCACCGAGCAGCAAGCCTGCCGTCAGGATCGATCGGCGTGGGATATCGATTTCCACCGCGGCCACACTCCTTCGCGTTCGAGAAAATTGGGGGGACCTCGAAGAGCGAACACGACTCGCACAAGAGGTCTCGACCTTAGGTCCGCGCACTCACCCTGATCGCCGCTTGCCCGAAGGTTTGGCCAAGGCTGCCCGATCGGGAACCACCCCTGACCGGGGCCGTGATCAGGGCGTTAGGGTCGCCGGATGATCCCGTTCCCGCACCGGTTCGCCGGCACTGCCGGAAGGTTCGAACTCCCCGCCACCCCACGGATCGCCGGCCCGACCGAATTGGTCCAGTTGGTCCGCCAGGAGCTCCCGAGTCTGGTCTGGTCACAGGTTCTGGTGGACGACCGGCCGGACGTGATCCTGGCGCTGGACTCCGGATTGGTTGCCGAGGGCTACCGATTACGGGTCGAGCCGACGATCGTCACGATCGAGGCCGGCTCCGACGCCGGCGCCTTCTACGCGATTCAGACGATGAAGCAACTACTTCCGGCCGACGCGTGCCGCCGCGCTCGGATCCCCGGTCAGGTCTGGTCGATGCCGACCGGTCTGATCGAGGACGCTCCGACCTTCGGCTGGCGCGGGTGCATGCTCGATGTCGCACGACATTTCCTGCCGAAGACCTTTGTTTTCAAGCTGATCGACCTCCTCGCGTTCCACAAGCTGAACGTGCTGCAACTGCACCTGACCGACGACGAAGGCTGGCGGTTCCAGTCAGACCGCTATCCGCGGCTGACCGAGGTCGGTGGGTGGCGCCAGGAGACCAAGATGTACCGGGTGGAGGCAGGTGACGGCACCCCGCACGGTGGCTTCTACACCAAGGCCGACCTTGCCGAGATCGTCGCGTACGCCGCTCGCCGGTTCGTGACCGTCGTACCGGAGATCGAGATGCCGGCCCACTCGCTGGCCGCGATCAACGCCTATCCGGTCCTCAGTACCGATCCGGATGCTCAGGGCAACGATTCGACGCCACCCGGGCAGGCCACCGTGAACGTCGAGGACACCACGTTCGAGTTCGTCTTCGGGGTGCTCGAGGAGGTGCTCGAGATCTTCCCGAGCGAGTTCGTCCACATCGGCGGTGACGAGGTCCCACCGGAACCCTGGCTCCGCGATTCCCGCGCGCAGGCGAAGATGCGCGAACTCGGTCTGACCCAGCCGGTCCAACTGCAGGCATGGTTCATGGGGAACGTCGACCGCTGGCTGGCCGACCGCGGTCGTCGGATGGTGTGCTGGCACGACATCGACCCCACCGACCTGACGCCGGGGGCCGTGGTGATGTCCTGGCGCGACACCGTCGGCGGGATCGCGGCGGCTCGCGCCGGCCGGGACACGGTGATGGCACCGCACACGTCGACGTACCTCGACTACTACCAGTCGGACAGCCCGGACGAGCCGGTGGCGATGGGCGGTCCGAATACGGTCGAGGTGATCCTCGGCCATGAGCCCGTGCCGGCCGAGCTGTCGACCGAGGAAGCCGCTCGGGTCCTCGGCACGCAATGCGAGCTGTGGACCGAGTACATGCCGACACCGGAACGCGTCGAGTACATGGCGTTTCCCCGGATCTGCGCGTTCGCGGAGACCGCTTGGCGCGCGGACCGGAACCGCTCGTACCCGGAGTTCCTCGAGCGGCTGCGGCCGCACCTGGATCGCCTCGACGCGCTCGGAGTCGGCTACCGCCCGCTGGACGGGCCGCATCCATGGCAGGCCGGTGGTACCGGCAGACTGAAACGGCTGGACTAGGCCAAAGACACCAGGTCGGCGTAGTCCTGCGTCCACAGGTCTTCGACGCCATCCGGGAGCAACAGGACGCGCTCTGGCTCGAGCGCTTCGACCGCGCCCTCGTCGTGGGTGACGAGGACGATGGCCCCGGTGTACGAACGGATCGCGTTCAGCACCTCCGCGCGCGACGCCGGGTCCAGGTTGTTGGTCGGCTCGTCGAGGAGCAGGACGTTGGCGGCCGACACGACGAGCGTGGCCAGCGCGAGCCGGGTCTTCTCGCCACCCGACAGCACTCGCGCCGGCTTGTCGGCGTCGTCGCCGGTAAACAGGAACGAGCCGAGCACGCTACGGGCCTGTGTCTCGTTCAGATCCGGTGCAGCGGACTTCATGTTCTCGATCACGGTCCGGTTGACGTCGAGGGTCTCGTGCTCCTGCGCGTAGTACCCGAGCTTGAGGCCGTGTCCGTCGATCACCTCGCCCGTGTCCGACTTCTCGATCCCGGACAGCACGCGCAGCAGCGTGGTCTTGCCGGCGCCGTTCAGTCCGAGAACGACGACGCGCGAGCCCTTGTCGATCGCGAGATCCACGTCGGTGAAGATCTCCAGCGAACCGTACGACTTCGACAGTTCGCGGGCCATCAACGGCGTCTTGCCGCAGGGCGCCGGAGTCGGGAACGCGATCTTCGCGACGCGATCCGACTTGCGGGTGTCCTCGAGCGACGACATCAACTGCTCGGCCCGCCGGAGCATCTGCTGCGCCGCCGTCGCCTTGGTCGCCTTGGCGCGCATCTTGTTCGCCTGGTCGACGAGCTGGGTCGCCTTCTTCTCGGCGTTCGCCCGCTCGCGCTTACGCCGCCGTTCGTCGGTCTCGCGCTGAGTCAGGTAGGCCTTCCAGCCGACGTTGTAGATGTCGATCTCGGCCCGGTTCGCATCCAGGTGGAAGACGCGGGTGACGGTCTCCTCGAGCAGGTTCACGTCGTGGCTGATCATGATCACGCCACCGGAGTACGACTTGAGGAAGTCGCGCAGCCAGACGATCGAGTCGGCATCCAGGTGGTTGGTCGGCTCGTCCAGCAGCAGCATCTCGGCCTGCGCGAACAGGATGCGGGCCAGCTCGACCCGGCGGCGCTGACCACCCGACAGCGTGCCCAGCGGCTGGCCGAGGACGCGGTCCGGCAAGCCCAGGTTCGCCGCGATCCGGGCCGCTTCGGCCTCAGCGGCATACCCACCGGCGGCGTGCAGGTCGGCCTCGGCGCGCTCGTACCGCCGCATGCCCTTTGCGCGAGTCTTCTCGTCAGCCGCCGCCATGGCCTTCTCCGCACTGCGCATCCGCCGTACGACGTCGTCCAGACCGCGCGCGGACAGGATCCGGTCCCGCGCGAGTATCTCGAGGTCGCCGGTGCGCGGGTCCTGCGGGAGATAGCCGATCTGGCCGGAGGTGTTGACGGAGCCGGACGCCGGGAGGCCCTCACCGGCCAGGATCTTGGTCAGGGTCGTCTTGCCGGCGCCGTTGCGCCCGACCAGCCCCACCTTGTCGCCCGGGCCGACCCGGAACGAGGCGGGTGCGAGCAACTGACGGGCACCGACGCGGACCTCGAGATTGGAGACAGTGATCATCGGGGTTCGCAGGTGTCCTTAAGCTCAGGGGGATCAAGCGGATCGGAGGGCGTCGGGCACGCGGTGTCGGTGCCGTGGCTGCGTACTGTTACGGCGCAGTGTCACGGCACGCCGAAATACCCCGCCCTCGGTACTAGTGTAGGTGGCGTGAAATTCAACCCGGACGCGGATCTCGACACCAGCGGTGTCGAGGACACTCGTGGTAGCGGTGGTGGCGGCGGCGGTGGCCTGCCCGGCGGGGTGATCCCGGTCGGCGGTGGCATCGGCGGCATCATCCTGCTCGTCGTCATCCTGCTGCTGAACGGCGGTCTGCCCGGCGGGAGCGGCGGAGAGGATCCGGCCGTCCGCAACACCGCAGCCGGGAACCTGGACTCCTGCAAGAAGGGCTCGGACCTGCAGTCGAACTCGGACTGCCGGTTCGTCTTCTACCAGAACTCGATCCAGAGCTTCTGGGCCGCTGAGCTCCCCCGGCGTGGCAAGAAGTACACCTCGGCGCCGATGCGGGTCTTCGACGGCTCGGTGAACACCGGCTGCGGGCCTGCGACCAGCGCGGTCGGCCCGTTCTACTGCCCGCCGGACCACAAGGTGTACCTGGAGCTCGGGTTCTTCAAGACGCTGCAGACGGATCTGGGCGCTCGCGGTGGGGACTTCGCCGAGGCCTATGTGATCGCCCACGAATACGGTCACCACATCCAGAACCTGTACGGCTACCTGGACCGCATCAAGACCCGCCAGGGCCCGTCGTCGGACTCGGTCCGCTCCGAGCTGCAGGCCGACTGCCTGGCCGGTGTCTGGACCAACCACGCCACCACGGTCCCCGACAAGAGCGGCAAGCCACTCATCACCGAGCTCTCCGAAGACGACATCGCCCGCGGCCTCGACGCAGCCGCAGCCGTCGGCGACGACCGCATCCAGTCCAAAACCCAAGGCCAGGTCACCCCCGAGTCCTTCACCCACGGCACCGCCGACCAACGCATGAGCTGGTTCAAACGCGGCATGGACTCCGGCGACCTCACCGCCTGCGACACCTGGTCCGCCAACCCACTCTGAGCCTCAGTCTCGACGGACGTCAAACAGAACCGCCCTGTGCTCAAGGCACAGGGCGGTTCCGTGTTCTGTGTTCGTCAGGCGACTGCGGCCGGGCGGTGGTAGCCCGGGAGGAGGTCGTCGACCAGGGCGTCGGTTTCTGGTTCGGCGCCTCGGGGGGCGCCGTGCTTGGCCAGGGCGGCGTACATCTGGCCGGCGACGTTGTTGACGTCGGCCGTGGTGCCGAAGTGCGAGGCCAGGCGGAGGGTGGCTCGCCAGAGGTCCTCCGAGGCCGGCGAGAAGCTGAGGCCGGTCTGGAGGGCAGTGCGGGCCAGGTTGCCGTCGTTGTGGTTGAGAGAGGCCTCTGCCAGGCGCAGCGCGGCGTCGACCACCGCCTCGACCATCTTCCGCTCGATACCCGAGGCGGCGAGCCAGGAGTAGCGACCGGCCGGCAGGTTGGACCAGGCCGGGCCGTGGACCAGGCTGAGCGCCGTCGACAGCGGACCGCGCGGGTCGTCCATCATCGTGGCCTGCTTGGCCAGCGTGCGGAACACGTCCCAGTCGACCCGGACCACACTGCGGTTCAGCATCCAGCGGCCGGACTCGTCGGAGTACATCGCATCGACACCCACCCACCGGCGGGTGTGCTCCAACGCCGCGTCGCGCAGCTCGTCGCTGATGCCGCGCGGCCAGATCGAGCCGGCCAGCACGTTCGGGTGAACGCCGTAGTCCTGGCTCGCCAGGAACGCGATGATCTCCGTCGACAGTGCAATCCGCCCGTCGTCGATCGCGCCCCGCGCATCCACCTCGACCGGCCCGAGCAGATCGACCTCGACCGGCGCCGACCGGGTGAGATCGGTGGTCGAGAACTCGTACGCCGGCATGTCCTGCTCGGCCCTGCGCTTGTCCCGCGCATCCGACTCGGCCGCGTCGAACAGCCCGACCAGGTCGGCGAACTGCTCCGGATTGATGCTGTGGGCATCGACCTCGAGGCCGAGCAGCCGGCAGACCGCCTGGTTCTTCTCGTCGACCACGAACCGCCACGGCGAGCTGATCACGTCGCCGACCACGACGACCGCGATGCTGCGCTTCTGGTCCGAGGCCAGCCGGTTCAGCTGGTCCTGCTCCTCCGGTGACGGCGGGGCGGACACGAAGATGATCTCCGCCCCCCACAACGCCGCGTCCGGATAGGCCATCCGCGCGTCGGCGACCGAGGTGACGTTCCGCCGCGCACAGGCCTGAACCTGAGCATCGGTACGACGAGCCACCTGCGCGATCGCGTCGTCGAGACGGACCCAGTAGCTCAGCCGTTTCGGCGACAGCGTCGACAGGTCGTCACCGAACCCGACCATGCTGACGTGCGCACCCTCGGACCACTGGTTCGTCGCGAGCTCGACCGCGAGCGAACCGACCACATCGCGGGACTGGGTGTTCATGCCCCCGAAGCTGACGATGCCGTTCGCGGTGTCGAGGTCGACCAGCACGGTCGCACCATCGGCGTTCTGACCGATCGTCACCAGCGTCGGGTACGGCGCGGGCGCGTTGACGTCACTCGTCGGGCCGTACGCGCGGCGAAGTGTCCACCGGGTGCCCTCGGCAATCGCCTGCCACGGGGCCGGCGGCGGGGACTGCGCCTCGTACGGGTCGAGCACGAGGGTCAGCGCGCGGTCCGTCACCAGGGCGGCGACGACCCGCGGCATCGGCCGCTCGATCTGTGTCATGTCGGCACCGAGCTTGCGCAACGAGTTGTCGACGAACTGGGCGGTCGGGATGTCGGAGGCCAACCGCAGACCGATCTCGGTCTGCCGGTGGCTGGCCGCCTTCGGACCCGGGCCGAGCGCCCAGCCGCGGCGCCGCTTCAGCGCCAGCGCCAGGCCGGCCGCGAGCAGCGTCGCGCCGAAGCCGTAGATCCCGGCGTCCCTCAGGCTGAAGCCATCGTCGGCCGCGACAGGTGCAGCCACGGGAACCTTGGTGCCGCCGGCTGCGGGGTCGCCCGGCTCGGACACCGCCGTACCGGGGCCGTGCGGGTTGACCGTGACGCCTGGCTCGGTCGGCTTGATGTTCTTCGCGCCCGGGTCGCCCTTCACGCTGCCGATGACGACGGACGAACCGGCCTCGACGCCCTGCTCGGACCAGCGGCTCGGACCCTGCGTCGTCGTGTGAGACCCCGTCGGCCCGGTCGTCGTCTTGCCTCCGACCGTGGGCTTGGACCCCGTGTGCGTCTTGGTGCCCGACTCGGTGGTCGTCGTGCCGCCGGTCGTCGTCTTGGTGCCGTTCGTAGTCTTGGTGCCGTTCGTGGTCTTCGTACCCGTGGTGGTGGTGCCGGTCGTGAGCTTCGTCCCGGTGCTGTGGTCGTCGATCTTGACGCGGACCGTGTGCACGCCCGGACCCTTGGCGTCCTGCGGCAGCCGGACCTGCCAGCCCGGCAGGATCAGGTCGGGGTTCGTGAGCCGGCGACCGTCCGGCTGCAGCTTGTTCTTGTTGAGGTCGTAGATCTCCTTGTACCGACGGCCCTCACCCAGGTACCGCTCGGCGATGTCCCACAGGCAGTCATAATTCCGGCCTGCCGGCGGACGGACCTCGGTGTACTTGATCACCGTGCCCGTCTCGTCGCTGTTGGTCCGGACACCGGTGTGCGTCGTCGTCGGCTTGGTCTGGTTGCCGCTCAGGACACTGCTGCGGGCCTCGGTCTGACGGAACTGGTCCCGGGTGCTCTGATCGCCGCCCTGCGCCACCGACACCGAAACCGGCATCACCGGGTTGGTCGTGACCGCGCTGGCGACGGGAAGGCTGACACCGGCTCCGGCGGCGATCAGTACGACGGTGCCGATCAGCCGGCGGGCCAGGCTCTGCGACCCACCGCCGAACGGAATGCGTGGCGACAGCCCATGACCGCGGGCCTCGGCGACCGCCTCGGCGATCAGACAGATCACGAAGTGCAGCCAGGCGATCCAGATGAAGAACGCGATGATGCCGAGGACGGTCCGGATGCTCAGTTCGCTGAACAGCAGATCGCGGTTCGGCATCGTGCCGGGCCACGGCGTACCGAAGAAACGCAGCAGGATGTACGGGACGCCACCGACGATCGCCAGGATCGCGAGCAGCGCAACGAAGCCCTTCAGCCGGTCCGCGCCCGGGCTCCCCGACCGCCGCTGCGGCAACCGCGCCGCCCGCACCGGTTCATTCGTCCTTACCATCGCTGCTCCTCCATACCCCCACCGTCAGCCACCAATGGCCTGAACTTCCTGCACCGGCAACCGCTGCACCGCCGTAACGTTCGCTGTCCCGATCGAGTGCCACTCACCCAGGTCCCGTCCGATCCAGTACGAGACCTCCCAGGTGATGGTCAGCTTGACGGTGTACATCCCGTCCGGCTGCGTCGCGCTGGACTTCTTGTACGTGTGCTTGCACGTGTTGATCTGGTGCTCTGGATCCTGCGACTGGTCGTAACCATCGGGATCGTCTATCGGGGTCACGCCTCCCGGGCATACGAACGGAGCGGTCCCGTCGCCGGGATCGACTTTCATGTGGATGACTATGCCGCGCATGGTCAGGTTGTGGTCCGGGCTGTAGTACCCGCTCTGCGGACCGTCCTCATTGACTGCCTGCGCGCTCTCCGGCGTCAGCGTGAAGAACGCCGGTACGTTCACGCGCGGCGTATAGGTAGGCATGATCTGGAGCGCCGGCGCTGGGTAAGTGCTCTTGAACGGCCACCAGAACTGGACCATGTACGGCGGGAACGGACACTGGGCCCGATCGGCCGCGTCCACCGGTACGTAGGCACGTTCGAGGTGAGCGTTCTCGCCACCGTTGTAAGTGTCCAGGTCGTAGTCCGTGATCGTGATCCGCAGCGACCAGGTCTTCCCCTCGGGCGCCGGTGGCAGGTGGACTCCCAGTGGGATCTCAAAGTCACGGCAGGGAACGAACGGTCTGCCTGCAAGTCTCATTCGCCAGCTCGGCGGGGGCGGTCCCTCACCAAGATACGGGCTGCCAGAGCTGCAGTACGCGCCGAAACCGATCGAGTTCACGTACATGCTGCAGACCGAATTACCGGTCTGGATGGTGTCCGCAGACGCTGTGGCGGCAGGTCCGGCCATCAGCAGTGCGAGTACGGCGCTCAGCACGAGCAGTCCACGTCCCACTCGGTTGTGCATCCTCACTCCCCAGACTTGTCTACCCGCAGGTTATCTTCGACCAGGTGCATCATGCCCGTTGCCCAGTGGCCCGTCACCTATTCGGAATGTGAATTCGACCGTTCTGATCTAGGCCGGATAGTGCACTCCCGCGCAGTTCACGCCGGTCGCCGGCGCCAACTTGTACGGCAGCCAGCCGACCCCGGTCCGGATCATGTCGATCGCCTCCGCCGAACCCTTCGGCGTGACGAATGCCCAGTTCTTCGCCTTCGGATCCCAGTACTGGGTGGTCTGCGAGCGGCACGTCTTCACGCGAACTGTGCCGTCCGGCTGGCTCTGCGTACCGACGACCACCACACTGCCCGGCGGGCGCATGACCCAGCCGTTGCGCTTGGCATCCACGATCCCCTGCGAGACATCGGCGTAGAAGAACGACGGGAACGACTTCTTCAGGATCGTGTCGTCCTTGGTTACCAGGGCTTGGAAGTACAGGGGGTACTTGTCCACGAGACCTTGGACGGCGGGGTTGCCGGCGTAGTTCCCTGCTACGACGTAGACCTGCTGGCCGGCTGCGGGTTTGGTGGTGGCTGCTGTCGTGGGTGCCGTGGTGGATGTACTCGGGGTCGGCGTGGTGGAGGTCGTCGTACCGGAGTCGCCACCTACCGGGACCGGCAGGCTGCCGTCGTTGGAGTCTTTGCCGCCGCAACTGGTCAGGAGGAGGGCGCCGGCCAGGAGGAGTGCGAGTTTTCGCATAGGTGAGGATCCTTCAGCGGCGCTTGGGGGTCGGACTTGGAGTCGGGGTGGGAGTCGGAGTCGGAGTCGGAGTCGGCGACTCGGTGTCGGTCGGGTCCGGTGTTGGGGACGCGTTCGGGGAGCAGGTGGCGGGGAACGGGAACGGCGACAGCGTCCACGTCGGCGTGGGTGAGCCCGTGGTCCACGTCGGGCACGGGAAGTCGATCGGGGGGCGGGCGGTGCTGACCGGTGCGCCGGGTTTGCCGGGGAGTTGGGACTCGACGACGATCGGGGGGATGGTGGGGCTGTCGTCGGCTTTTTTGATGCCCTGTTCGGCGTGGGCCTGGCCGGTGCCGGCGGCGCCCAGCGTGGTCTTGCCGATGAGGCCGAGGAAGGTGGTCTTGTTCTCGATCCGGACCGAGATGTCGACGGTCTTCTCGTTGAGGATGGTCGGCGCACACGACTTCACGCTCGGATCGTTCGCGATCACCTGCTGGCAGAACCCGGCGATCGCGATCGCGGCCTTGGCCGGGTCGATCTTCGCCTCGGGCGAGTTCAGCTGGATCGCGGCCGCACCGACGCGGGCCGCCTCCTGCGCGTAGCCGACGGCGCGCGAGCGGGCGCCGAGCTGGCGGCCGCCGTCGATCACCAGGCCGGCCAGCGTGAAGATCATCACCGCGAGAATCGCCACCGCGGGGCTCAACGCACCGCGCCCCAGGATCGGGCGTTGGTTGCCGGGGGCATCGATCCGGAAGAACTCGACGATCCGGGAGCGGTGCCGGTCGTGAGGTGCCATCAGCGCACTCCCCGGTAGGGATCCAGTGAAGAGGTGAATCGCTTGGTGATCGTCGTGTCCCCGCCGAGTCCGAGCAGGCCGAGATCTCGGTAGTTGATCGTGCAGGTGACCTCGACCGACAACGGCGAACCAGCCGTGAACGCGGTGGTGATGGTTCCGGAGGCGCTGTCCTTGCAGGACTTGATCGCCTGGCTCATCGTGTTGCCGACCGCTTCGTCGACCCGGCCCTGGGCGTCGTTCAGCGACCGCGCCTGGCTGGCCGAGCGCGCACCGTCGCGGGCCGCGCTCTCCAGCAACGAACTCGTCTGGAAGTACCGGCCGCACGCCAGCAGGAACATGAACAGGGCGAGCAGCACCGGCGCCAGGATCGCGAGTTCCAGTGCCAAGGCACCGCGCTCGTCCGGACGCCTCGAGCGGATCCCCAGTTTCCGCGTCATCTCCGGCCTCACTTGTCGTCGGCCTCGAACTGCTCGATCGGGCCGGTGGCGGTACGACTCACCTTGAACGTCAGGCCGGGGACCAGGGAGACGGTCTCACCGGTGACGGTGAAGGACACCATGCCTTCGGGACTGTTGTACGACGGTGGCGCGACATCGGCATGCTGCAACGACGTACCGCCGATCTGGGTCGCGTACGACTCGATGTCCGCGCGGACCTCCTCCCCCAGCCCGGTCGTGTACAGCTGGGGCTGGACCAGCCGGAGCCGGGAGACACCTTCCTGGGCAGCGTTCAGCGCGACCGATCGTCCGTACAACCAGAGGGCGGTCTGGATGGACACGAAGATCAGCGCAAGGATCGCCGGCGCCAGGATCGCCAGCTCGATCGAGCTGACACCCCGCTCCCGGCGTCTGCGCCACATCCTCTTCCACACCGAACGCATGGGTGCAACCGTCAGTTGCCGGTGTCGATTTCGGCGGTGTGCTTGCTGATGACGTTCTTCACCACGACGCCGATCGCCAGGGCGGCGACGACCAGGATCCCCGAGATGATCGCCCACTCCAGCGCGGACGCGCCCAGCTCGGTGTGCCCCTGCCGCGCCCGGGCCCGCTGGGCCTGCGCCCGTACCAGCGCGTACCGGGCCATCGCCCGCCAGAACATCAACTCCGAGGTCATCGGTTTGCCTTCCAGATCGTGAGGTCGAAGGAGGCCTCAGTATGCCTTGTACGACGGGCAACTCTGCCCTGTGGATCCCGTGCCCTCGTCATCGTTTTCCCTAACTCCCGAGGATGGCCATACCGGCCGGGAAGGCCAGGAAAAGGAAGAACGCCGAGATCATGACCAGCTGCGCAACCAGCATCGACTGAGAGCGCTCACCCGCCTTGCCTTCCACGTCGGCCAGCTCCTTACGCCGCAGCGATGCCGCCCGGGCGAGCAGCGACGAGCGGATCTTCGCGCCCTCGTCGCCGGCCAGTGCGAGCGCCGACGCGAGGTCGCGCAACTCCTCGACGCCGAGGTCCTCGCCGAGCAGCGCCATCGCGTCCCACGGCGTGATGCCGATCAGTCGCGCGTTCGCGAGCGCCTGCCGGATCCTGGCCATCGCCCAGTGGTCGCCGATCGTCGACGCGGTCATCAACGCCTCGGGCAGGCCGCGGCCGCCGGCCAGGTTCATCGCGACGAGGTCGAGGAAGCTGCCGACCACGTGCCGGAAGTCGCGGCGCCGCTTCTCCGCTTCCTGCCGCAACGCCAGGTCCGGCAGGAAGAACGCCAGCGTCATGAACGCCAGCGTAACGATCGCCGGCGCCACGCCCGGGGCGGAGAACCCGATGGCGGAGAACAGGAACAGCACGATCGGAACGAGGATCAACGCACCGAGCGCGAAGAACACCTTGGTGGCGAGCATCGCGGCGAACGGCTGGTTCATCACCGCGAGGTCGCGGCGGAGCTTGCCGAACGCCCAGCCGCGCGCGTTGGCTTCGGCCTCGAGCCGCCGGCCCAGGGTCTGCCGGGCCCGGTCCACGCCGCCGAGCACCCGCTCGCCGGCCGCGCTGGCCGTCGCGCCGCTGGTGTAGCCACCGCGGCCGGCGTCGATCCGGGCGATGGTCGACAGCACGTTCACCTGTGGCTTGATGAACAACCGCACCAGCAGGTACGCGCCAAGACCGACCAGGCCGCCGGTGATGAAGGCCCACGTCATCGGTCCACCACCTCCATCCGCTGATCGACGGCCCGACTGGTCCGCTGCGTCTCGCCGGCGCGGATCAGGAACCGCTCCGGAACCTCGATCTTGGCCAGCCGTCGCAGCCAGATCAGACCGAGCGCGTACAGCCCGATCACGACGGTCAACACGACCTGCCCGATGAAGCTGCGGTACGGCGCCATGTACGTCGGATTGAACAGCACCAGACCGGCCGCCATGACGAGCGTGATCGCGACGACCACCTGCACACTGCGCCGGGTGGATCGCCGTTCCGCCGCGACCTTTCGGCGTACGTCGAGTTCCTCGCGGGCCGAGTCCGCGAGCGCGCTCAGCACCTCACGCAGACCCGGTCCGCGCAGCCGGGCGTTGAGGACCAGGGCCGCGACGATCAGGTCGGCCGACGGGTCGTCCAGGTCGTCGGCGAACCGCATGAGTGCCGAGGGCAACGGTTCGCGGATGCGCAGCCGGTCGACCAGCAGGTTCAAGCCGGGCTTGATCGCCGGGGCCGCGTTCACGGCGGTGGCCGGGATCGCCTGTTCCAGGCCGACCGCACCCGCGATGGTGTCGCGCAAGGCTTCGGTCCAGGTGGCGAGGGCATCGAGGCGATCGATCGCCCGGCGTTCCTCACCGGTACCGCCGAAGAAGCGGTCGGCCATCGCCGCCAGCAGGGCCAAGGCGATGGCCAGGACCAGCCAGCGGGTGACCACCAGCACGATCAGACCGACGCCGAGGCCGGCACCCAGCCGGATCAGCATCCGGCGGCCGTCGGCGTTCGTGCGATGGAAGATCGACGGTGTCTCGTCCCGCGGCTCGGTGCCGCGGATCGCGACGATCAGCAGCATGACAGCGCCGCCCACCACGGCTCCGCACAGCAGCGACAGCAGGGTCTGGGTGCTCATCGGCTCACGCCCACGTTCCGTGCACGAGCGGCTGGTACCCGAAGTGCTCTAGCTCGTCCATGCAGGCGATCGGCGCGTGCGCGGCCGCGCGACCGTCCGGCCCGGGTGCGAACACCTCGCCGGACAGCACCCGGCCGTCCCAGCCGGTGACCTCGCGGACACTCTCGATGTAGCGGCTCAGCGTGCCACCGTGCTGGTAGTCGTTGTGTTTGCGGACGAACACGACAAAGTCGAGCGCGCCGGAGATCAGCATCTGGGTGGCGTCCATCGGCAGCCGCTCCCGGGCCTGGATCGCGTAGGTGCTGATCCGGTTGAACACCTCCATCGAGCTGTTCGAGTGGATCGTCGACAGCGAGCCGTCGTTGCCCTGGCTCATCGCGTTCAGCATCGTGACGATCTCGTCGCCGAGCACCTCGCCGACGATCACCCGGCTCGGGTTCATCCGCAGCGAGCGGCGGACCAGATCGGCCATGTCGACCTGGCCGACCCCTTCGGAGTTCGGCAGGCGCTCCTCGAACGCGACCACGTTCGGGTGCAGGTCCTTGAACTCGCCGAGGCCGAGCTCCAACGAGCGCTCGACCGTGATCAGCCGCTCGCTCGGGCCGATCTCGTTCGCGAGGGCACGCAGCAGCGTCGTCTTTCCGGAGTTGGTCGCACCCGCGATCATGATGTTCTTCCGGGCCCTGACCGCGGCCGCCAGGAACGAGCCGACATCGTCGGTCATGGTGCCGTTGGTGACCAGATCGCGGAGGAACACCCGGCCGAGCCGCGCCCGCCGGATCGACACCGCAGGACGCGACGTGACGCCCATGACGGCCGACAGCCGGGAGCCGTCCGGAAGCCGCAGGTCCAGCTGTGGGTTGGCCGTGTCGAACGGACGGCTGGTCAGGCCGGCATGGGCAGCCAGAACCTGAATCAGTTCGACCAGTTCGTCATCGCTCTCGGCGACCGCGCCCAGCATTTCCTCGCGGCCGTCGCCGTACTGGACGAAGACCTGGTCGCAGCCGTTGATGTCGATGTTCTCGACCTCGGGATCGTCGATCAGCGGCTGCAGCCGGCCGACACCGAACAGCGCCGAGTGGATCGCGCCGGCGATCTGGGCATCGTCGTCCGGGGTCGGCGGCGTCCGTCCCTCGGCAAGCTCGTAGCGGGCGTGGTCCTCGAGCACCTGGACGATGAGCGAGCGCGCGTACTCGCGCTCGTCGTCGGCGCTCATCGGCGCCACACCGTTGACCTGGTCGCGACGGCGTTGTTCGTTCAGCCGCTCCGCAACCTGCACCCGCAGCTTCCGGACCAGCTCCTGATCAGCGCTCATCGCAGATCACCGGGCAGCGGCGGGAACGCGGCCTCTGCCATGTCGAAGTCATGCGCCTGCGGCGACGAAACGATCGCTGCCATCTCCGCGGTGATGTCGGTCGCCGAACGGATCAGCGGTGTCTTCTCGAGCCGTCCGTGACCACGTCCGTCGAAGAACGCCGCACCGGCCGGGTCGTAGGCCAGGTGCCACCGGTGCCGCACCGGCACGGACATCGCGTCCAGCACGGTCCACACCTGCTTGACCCCGTCCCGGCGCTTCGGGTCGGCCACAACGATCACACCGAGCTGTGCGTCGACGTGGTGCACCAAAGACGAGAGTCGCTCGCGCAGGTGTGCAACCGAGGACCCAGTCGCCGTGCAGACCATCACCACGAGCCGCGCGGACTGAATGACCGGAAGTTGCGGCGACGAGGCACCGATCCGGCCACAGTCGGCCAGTACGTCGCCGTTCTGCATCTGATTGAACGTGATGCCGAGCGGATGCCACAGACCGCCCATGCCACCGACCTGCTCGGGCGAACGGACGCCGAGCAGTACGTCCAGCCCACCGTCGAGCTGTTGGCTGTGCGCAAGGATCACCTCGTCGCCCAGCCCCTTACGACTGGCGGCGGCCAGGCTGACCAGGCCGCGGTCGGAGTTGAGCGCCGTACCGCCCGGTCCGGTCATCCGGATCGCCACATCGCTACCAGCCGGGTCGCACTCGGCCATCAGCACCTGCCGCGGCCAGAGCGCACCGATGACCAGGCCTGCGGTGGTCACGCCGGGCGACCCCTTTGCGCTCGCAAAAGCCACCAGTGCCATCAGTTCGTCCCGTCGGTACGCGAGACCTCTGGCTTCGTGCTGACCGCGAGCTTCACCAGCGCCAGCGTCTTGGACGCCGCGGCCGCGGCAACGCTGGTCGACTTCTCGGTCGGAACCAGGACTGTCACGTTCAGGGTCGGAGTCGAGGTCGTCTTGTCGCCGGCGACAGCGCCGACGCTCGACGTGACTTCGGCCGCGCTGACCAAGGGCACGGCCGCGCCGCCGTCGCTGCTGGTGGGAACCTTGACGATCCGGACGATGTCACCGACGTCGATCCCGTCCGCCGGGGCCCGGCCGGCCTCCAGGGTGATGCCGACGAGTGCGCCGCTGGCGGGGATGGGGTTGTTGGTGTCCTTGGTGAAGTTCTGCGGGGTGACGAACTGGTCCTTGTAGAGCCAGGTCGTGGTGTAGTGGCCGATGTACTTACTCGCCTCCGACCACGGGATCAGACCACCGGTCGCGCCGGCCAGGTCGCCGCGGGACAGGTCCTTGGCCTCGAGCTTGTGGCCGGGCTCGAGGCTGTTGGCACCGATCGCGACGAAGTCTGATCGGTTTCCGCTGTTCAGCGCGATCAGGGCCGAGCCGGCGGCGCCGAGCAGGATCAGGATCACCGCCAGCGCGGCCAGCGCGGGCCGGCGCTCTCGGCTGCTGGGGAGGCGGGTAGGACCGCCAGCCGCCGATCGGCCCGCTCCGCGGGTGCCTTGGGGGGAAGTACGCGTGGAGGACGAGAGACTCACGCGCCTACCGTAATGGCAGCTAGGTGCCAACCGAGCCAGAAGGGCGGTGCCGTTACCGGCTCGCGACCCGGTCTCGTTCGAGAGTGGTCAGCAACTCGCTGAAGGCACCGGGTCCGCCGTACAACTGGTCTAGATAGTTGTACAGCCCCTGCAGCGCCCGTCCGAGCTCCCGCTGCCACTCCCCCAGCCGCTCCAGCTCGACGGCCAGCACACGTCCTTGGACCAATGTGACCGCGGCGTTAACTGGCTGCACCAGCCGCTCACCATCCGGATCCGGTACGACGGCAGGCCCGCGAACCCGCCGTACGACGTCTGCCAGCGCCGCCCGCTCCGCACCGGTATAGATCTGGTCGAACCCGTACCCGCCGTACAGCTCATCGAGGTAGTCGCACAGCGCCAGGAACAGCTCCACAGCGTCGTACTCCGGACCGTCCGAGGCCACGTGGCGCAGCTGCGCCACCATGCTCCGGGCCTCGAGCACGGTCCACTCCGATGAGCCCAACCGGTCGTCCATGCGGCGATCCTAGGTGGATACCCGGCGAAAATTGTTAACAGTTCGCGTGGTGCGAGTTGCTGGCGAGTAACCGATAGTTTGCTAAATTCCGTAACTAACAGGTCTTGGTGACAACTGGTGAGCACCAAGGCACGTAACGGGAGGGGTGGTTTTGCTGACCGCACCCGCAAATGCCGCCCCAACACCCGGCCGTACCCCGGCCGACCGAGCCCGGCTCGCGCTCGGTACCGCTCTCGGCATTGTCTTCCCCACCGCCGTCCCACTGCGCGACGGCCGGATCTGGCTGACCAGCAGGCGTGACCTGCTGGCGGTCGACGTCGTCCAGGCCCTGGAGGCCAAGCTCACCCGGCGAGCCGACGACCACGTGCGCGACGACCGGCTGCTGGCCGAAGCCGTCGCGTCCCTCGGCGCCGAGGTCGCCCGCGTGCGCGGCGCCTCCCTCGGTCTGGGTGCGGCCGCGGCCCTGGACCGGTTCCTCCATGCCCCAGGCGTGGACCAATCGAGGCGCGACGAAGCCCAGGCCCAGCTCCGTGTCGCCCTGGTCAACGCGGCCGCGGACTCCCCCGAAGCAGCCGCCCGCCTCAGGACCCTCCCGGGTACTCCGCAACCGGTCCGCCAGGCCGAGATTCGCTCCGCCTCGCAGGAGATCGGTCGCGACGCCCAACTCCTGGGTACGACGACGCCGTCCGGCCCGCCAGCACCGACCACGCGCGCACGCGCCCGCGTCGGCACCAGCCATCGCCGCGCGTCACGCCGTCAGACCGTCACCCGGGTAGCCCGCGGCACCGGACTCGTGACCGGGCCTGGTGGCCGTCCGAGTAACGCTCGACCCCTCGACCAGCGCACGGCACTCGCTGCCCTGGCACGGATGACGCAGGATGACCTTGGCTCGTCCCTCACCGCGCCACCGGTCGTGGACGAGCAAGGGCTCCAGGCCGTGGTGATGATGGCGGGCACCGACGTACCGCAGCACATCCGCGTCGAGATCGAGCCGACGGTCGGCGGCGTGGTCGCGCAGGGCCGACTCGGCACGGGCGATGCCAACCAGCCGCACATCCTGCGGATCTCACCCCAGCTCGACGACGAGCAGCTCCGGAGCGTCTGGACCCATCAGCTCTCGCTGATGACACAGCAGCTCGCTGCCGCTCGCGCCGAGCGGCCGGCCGGAGTCCTGGACCGACTGCGGTCCGCGTTCAGCACCGACCGGCAGGATCGAAGGCTGCGCGCAGACAACGCCGTTTACCAGTTGCTGGTCAACGACTGGCAGCAGGTGCGAGCGGCGACGTTCGCGTCGACTCATCAGCCCAATGAGCAGACGGCCGGCTCACGGCGGATGGCCGAGCTCGAACGCGACATCCAGGGCATGGCAAAGACGATCCGCCGCCGCAGCGGCCGCGAGCCCGCGCTCCCCTGGGTGGCGAATTCGATCGCGATGCCCGGTGCGTCCCAGGCAGGCTTCGCCGCCGGCCGCGCCCAGGCGGCGGCGATACCGGCACCGCGCACCCCGGCTCACCTCCGGCAGCAGGTCGTCGCGCAGATCGCAAAGCTGGAGGCGTCAGCGACGGATCTCGACACCAAGGCTGCCGCCAAGATGCAGGGCGCCGCAGAGGCGCGCGGGACGGCCGACGACAAGGAGTCGACGGCCAAGACCGAGGAGCGCGCGAAAGACGGCGCTGCCGCCGAGCGAGCTCGAGCGCTGCGTGCCGAAGCGGTCACCGCCCTCGCCATGGCGCAGCGGAACGAGCAGCTCGCCAGTGGCTACCGGGTGGCAGCGATCAGCGCCCGGCACGCACTGGACGGTTACCAGACCCTTCTGGCCGAGCTCGACGGCGGCGTGCCGGAGGGCCGGATCGCCGATCTCGCCAAGCAGGCCGGCCACCGGGTCGCGGCCTTCGAGTACAGCCTGGACTGGGCCTTCCCGGTCGAGGCCGCGCTCGAGACCGGCGTACCGACCGGCGAGACGCTGCAGCGGCCGAGGCAGGAGATCAACGCGGCGCTCGCCGCGCACGGCATCCAGGCCCGGATCGGTTCCGGGGCGGACCTGGCGATGCCGATGGCGGAGTACCGCCGGCTGCTCTCGGCCGACGGCATGACATACACGCTTGGAGGCGACGCGGACGACGCCCTCACCGAGGTCGCCGAGGTCCGGATCCGACTCCGGCCGCGGAACCTCACCGAGGTCGTCGACCACGACTATGCCCTGGCCGAGCAGAACAACGGAACGCTCGGCGAGGGCGGCATCAGTATCGCCACCACTGACACGCACGCGTCGAGTCTCACCGCCGGTTTCAACGGTGGCCCGCTCCTGGCGATGGCGGGCGTGCCGGTGTCGGTCCGCGGTGAAGCGTCGCGCAATCGCAGCCTGGCCGAGACCGGCGGCGCCAGCGCGTACGACCAGCACGGGTGGGTCGAGGTCGCCGGCGGCGAGTCCGTCCTGGCGGAGTTCGACGGCGAGCTCGAGATCGAGGTCCGCAAGTCCCCGACCGAGCCGTGGTCCGCCGTCGAAACCGTCGACATCGGTCGCCGGCTGAGCTGGGTCCCGAGTCCGTACTCGGTCAAGGCGACGACCGAAACGGTGTCGCTGGAAGAGCTCGGGCACGCCGCGGACTGCACCACCGAGTTCCCGCGGCACACCGTGACCAGGATCAATGGGCTGCAGAGCATCAACGACCGGCTGGTCGCGCAAGCCGAGGCAAGGTTCGGCGACCTCGACCGGACGAGCTACAACCAGATCAGTCAGCTCATCACCAAGGATCCGTACCGGTTGCTGCGCGATGCCGCCGCGCCGGGAGGCATCACCCGGCAGATCGGGGCCGGCGGCGAGCCGGACTACGAGCTGACCCTCGAGGTGGTGCCGATCTGGCGCGACGCCACGCTCGACGGTGAGTCGAGCCCCGAGATCGGGATGGAAGAGGTCCTGGTCGACTTCGCCGGTGCGAACGCGAGCCAGACGTACTCCGCTTCGCTCACCGGCACCGGAGCGCTCACCCTGCCCGTCCCCGGCGGACCGAGCGTTTCGGTCGGACGCAACGTCAGCCGCCAGGGCGGCCAGAACGTCAGTACGACGTCGATCGTGCCGTCGGTGCAGCGCTACAAGGGCCCGACCCAGGGTGTGTTGGTCGGCCTTCAGGTCAAGGCCTCCCTGCGGAAGGTCAGTGGTCGAGTCTCTGCGCCGATCGTCGTCGAGGGCACCTGCGAGGGCCGGCTCCGGGTCCCGGAGAACGATCTGCTCCGCACAGGCGCCCGGGCCGACAAGAACGCCGTACGGCGGAACCCGGACGACAGCCTGAAACTCGACCAGCAGGGCCGGGTCCTGCTGCGCGGCGACGGCAATCCGCCGGCTCCCAAGCAGGATCAGCATCTGCCGCCGTTCCACGGCATCGGCGCGAACAAGCTGCGCGGCCCCGGCACGGGCATGGTCCAGAACCTGCAGGGTGCCGACGACGCCCAGCGGCAGGCTCTGCTCGAGTTGAGCGACCTGGGACTGGTTCCGCCGCTCGACCCGGTCACGCTCAAGCCACAGTGGGGCAAGCGCGGCGGCGATCGGCTTCGTCGCGGCGCGCAGCAGCGGAACTACGAGCGGGTCCGGCAGGCGTTCCTCGCGCAGCGGATCGAGACCGGGATCAACCAGGCCGTCCAGGGCGGCCTGGTCGTGCCGCTGGACGAGGAGGCGATGGGCCGGACGCCACGGGTTCGCCCGTTCCGGCTGCTGGTCACCCCGGTCGCCGGCGGCGTCACGCCGGGCGGGACCACGGAGGACGAGACCGGCGTCGGTCTCGGTATCAGTTCGCGGGCGACCCAGCGAACCTCCGGACGCTCGAAGTCGGTGCCGGTCGGCGCAGGGGCCGGTGCCAGCGACGGACCGGGCAAGGGACTCCGGGGTCTGGCCGGCCGGATCGGCGGGCGGCTGAACCGCACCGCGCTCGGCCGGAGCGTCAGTTGGGCAACCGGCGGACGGGTCAACCGGGTCTGGCTGGCCGAGCCCACCGCGCCGCTGGACCGGCTCACGCAGGATGTCGAGATCACGTTCGCGGAGATCACCGACACTGGCGACGCCGAGCCGATCGCGACGGCGCCCGGCAGCTACGACGTCAAGTACGACAGCGCGCTCACCAGGGCCAAGGAGCCGGTGTTCGCGGCGGATCCGAAGGCGCCCGCGCAGGTCGCGCTCCGGCGCTCGATCGCGCTCGCGGTCGACGCGGGCGAACCGGCCGACCGGATCGCGAAGGCTGTGAGCGCTATCCGGACCGACTCGAGCGCGTTCCTGCAGCTGCACACGCAGCTCTCGCCGAACAGCCTGCTCTCGAACCCGGAGTGGATGAACGGCACCTTCGAGCTGCCGATGAGCGTCGTACCCGGCCCGAGGAACGTGACCCGCGCACGCGCGGACGGCACACTGCTGCCGCAGGAGTTCAAGGTCGTCATCCGCGGTGTTGCCGTCGACCGGACCTACGTCGCGACGAGTCAGCGGACCACCGGCGACATCAACTTCACGATGAGCGATGCCAGCTACACCTCCGGTACGAGCGTCTCCGGCGGTGTCGGTGTGGACGGGTCGCTCGGTCCGGCGCGGGCCGACGGCTCCAGCCGGTCGGGTGGGGTTTCGGTCGGCCGGACCGGCGGTACGTCGCAGTCCACGACCGAAGGCCAGACCACCGGTGAAGAGCGCCTGCTGATCAACACCGGTGCGCACTACGACTTCATCGACCGGCACAAGCTGGTCGCGGAGATCCACCAGAACGGCGAGGTCGTCCAGAAAATCGAGCTCGACGACGCGCTGGTCCACTCCACGATGGCCGAACGCCGGGCGCTCGAGCTCTACGCGAGCAACGAGCTCGACCTGCCGCTCGAGGTCGTCGCGGACGCCGCCGAGCGCTGGCAGACCGACCGGTTGGTGCTCAGCACCCAGACCGCCCGTGGTTTCGTCCGCCGGTACCGGCAGGACAAGCGCGGCGCTACGGACGGGTTGGCGGCCGAACACTCCGATGACGACCTGGCCGCGAAACTGCGCCGGCAGCTCCGGGCTCCTGAGTCGCAGGCCACGACCACGCAGGAACGTCTGCAGGAGCTGCTGTCCCAAGCCGATCAGATGGCGGACCGTCGCCGCCCGATGCACATGGCCGGCGGCTCGTACGACAACAGCCTCGGGTCTTCGCAGATCGAGTGGATCGCCCCCGAGGGCTTGCCGTCCGAGGAGGTCGACCTGCTCGGACTGATCGACCCGCAGATCGACGAGGTCTACCCGGAGGGTCGTCCGCAGAGCCTCCTGCTCGACGCCGCCCTGGACGTGAACCTGAGCAAGAGCGCGTTTCGGGGACGCCTCGAGGAGATGCTCGGCGTACGCGGCTACATCGGCTCGATCGAGGTGCCTGTCCAGGGTCAGGCGAAGCCCGACGTCCTGCTCCAGTTGGTCGACGCGCACTTCGAGGACGAGATCACGATCGAGGACGTCCCGCTGCTGCCGGACGGTACGCCGGACATCCCCCGGCTCGACGTCGTCGGTGCGATCCAGGCCTACAACTACAACCAGGTCGACAGCTCGGTCACGCATACGACGACCTACTCCGGCAGCGCCACGGCCGGCGGTGCCGGTGCCGACGGGGTGTCGGCGTCGGGGGGCGTGGGCACCGATCGGACCCGGCAGGACACTGCGGCCGACGGTCACCAGCACACCGGCATCGACCGGACCACCCTGATCAAGATGGCCATGACGAAGCGGTCACTGGTTTTCAGGACCCGGGTCGTCCGGCTGCACAACGCCGGGTCCGCCGAGCTGACGAGGCTGCGGTGGCAGCGCGGGGAGGTCGATCCGAGCGAGATCAAGTCGATCTCCGCGCCTCAGGAGCTGCGCGCGGAGTTGAGCGCGATCGTTCCGCACGAGTTGCTCAAGGACGGACCGGCACCCGCGGTCGAGGTCGGTGCGAGTCCGCCGGAGCATCGCCCGTTCCGGCTGCCGCAGAGCGCAGTCCCCGACCGGGCCGCGACGTACCTGGCGGGCGAGCCGCCCAGCGACCGGCTGTACGACCAGATCACCGGACACCTCGGCGAGCCTGCACAGCTCGGCCTGGCGGGTCTGGCCGAGTACGAGCGGATGATCAGCGACCGGCTGAAGGAGCCGGCGTTGAAGGCGAGATTCGGGCAACTGATGAGCGCGGGTGGGTACACGCTGCCGAAGCTGGCGGCGACCGGCAACAGCGCTACCCGGTTCGAGGTGACGATCCACGCCACGCCACTCATCTCCAAGCTCGAGGACGGCCTGGTCGAGGGGCAGGTCGGCACCTCCGAGCGAAGCCAGCACACCGTGTCGAACTCGTCGAGCGGCAACCACCTCGGGCCGGCGACTGTGACCGGTGGCTTCAACGCCGGTGTCGCCTCGGCGTCCGCCTCGTTCGGCGAGCAGGCCAAGGAGCAGTCGTCGAACGCGTACGGCACGCGGCTGGAGACGCTCAAGATCGAGGAAGGCCAGCTCGTCACGGTCCGGATCCCGGTCGAGTACACCGTGACCGTCGACGAGCTCGTCGACACGGGCCGCGGGGACCCCAAGCTCAAGGAACGGACCCAGTTGCCGAAGGTGGCCAAGGGCGAGTTCTACGTCAAGATGCTCAAACACGAGTACCTCGAAGGCCTCAGCCGGATGGAGGCCGGCGCCTCGAACGACGCCGTACTGGCTGGGATGCAGCTGCAGGCTGTGCCGCCGGACCTCGGCCCGGTGGAGGAGACGTCGGACTATCGGCAGGGCCTGACCGGGTTGGTCCATCAGCCGTACCAGCCGCTGCTGGACGCGGTCGACAAGGCCGTGGCCGAGGAGCGGGTCGTGGCGTTGCTGGTGCACGAGGTCAACGGGCCTGACCGCAAGTACTGGGCGTTCCCCAACGGCACGATGGCCGGCGAGCACGACGGTGGCTTCGCTTCAGCGGTGCTCAGCCTCGACCGGCGGCTCGTGTGGTGGGCCGAGAGCCATGACGTTCCGCTGCGGGACCTCTTCAACACGACGCCGCAGGACGGCAACTTCAGCGCCCGGGTGGCCGCCGCACTGGAGAAGCAGGGTGTGCCGGCCGCTGTCCTGAAGGGCCTGGACTACGCGACCACCAAGCGGCTGCTGTCGGCGCCGTCGAGCCATGAGGCGAACAGCGCCCTCAGCGCCGGCGCCAACCGAACCATCACGCCCTCCGGGCACGGCGGTGCCGGACAGTCGATGTGAGCCGGGGCGATATGGCGGCACCGGGTGATAGGGCGCCGGGTGATGGGGCACGGGGTGATGGGACGACGAGAGGGGGCGGGGTGGCGTTCGCGGTGGCGCGCACTCGGGACGAGGCGCAGTTGTACCTGGAGCTGCGTCCTTGTCCGGACTGCGGCTCGATCGATACACCCTGGGAGCACGCGATCATCGAGGTCGATGGTGAGCTGACGATCAGCTACGCCGGGATCTGCGCGGGCTGCCAGGCTGAACGCGAGTACCTGTTCGGGTTGCCGGCCCACGAGACCAGGGTCGATGGTTGGCCGACGTTCGGCGGTCCGGAGCCGTCCGAGCTGCTCGACGCAGGTGAGTGGATGGATGTGGCGGAGCGGGCCGCGTCGGCGGTGCCCTTGGGTGCGGCCGAGGCGGGTAGGGTTCTGAGCGTCGCACGGGCGGCGCTCGACGAGGTGATCAAGTTCGTGCCCGCCGGGCAGGACGCCGTACCGGAGGACGAGTTCTGGACGCCTGCGGGCCGGGAGGTCCGGGACGCGGATCCAGGACGGTTCCGGCTCGAGCGGTTGCTGCTGGTCCGCGACAGCTATGACAACCAGGCGCGAGAAACAGGAGCGAGATAAGCGATGCTGACCGCGAGGACGCTGGCCGAGGCGCAGATCTATGTGAGCCTGACGACGGCGGCCGATCCGGCCGCGCCGGCGATCGAGCCACCGCAGCCCGAGCCCGGCGAGAACCTCACGGAGGGCCAGGATGCCTGGACCTACACCACGTCCGCGGGCGAGCTGACGATCCCGTACGCCAGCGAGGACGCCGCCCGCCGAGTGGGCGCGCACTTCGGCCTCGGTGTGTCAGAGCTGGTCGACGCCGCCCAGTGGGCGATGGTCGCCGCGACGTTCGCCCGGCGCGCGCTGGACGCCGACCTCGCCTACAACGGCGAGCCCGGCGACGCCCGCCGCGTGGTCGAGGCGAACTGGGAGTTCGCCGCCGACGCAGTCGCCGAGGCGCTCAAGTTCCTCCCCGATGGTGCGAACGACGCCCCCGCGGCAGCGGTCTGGACCCCCTCCGGCACCGAAGCCCGCACCAACGACCCCTACCTCCTGACCCGAGCCAAGCTGACCGACGACCTCCAAACCTATCGAGGCACCCTCAACGACTTCCGTGCCCTCTACGGCCCGGCGTGACACTGTTAGCAAGAATGAGACATTAGGGGTCACAACCGTGGCCGTCTGTTAACCGTTTGTTTGCTACCTTCCCTCTCAGCAGCTATTGCCCGTCGTGGCCTCACGACGACGAGGGGGGAGGAGATGCAGGATTGGCTCGAGCGACCGCCTCCGCCGACGATCCTGAAGTGCGGGCCGAGCTGGCCATCGGCCGTGCACTCGGCCTGGTCGCACCCGGAGCCATCACGCTGGCCGACGGCCGGGTCCGGTTGCCGGACTCGCGCGACCGTCTCGGTCGCCGCATCGTGCACCGCTTCGTCAAGCGATTGGCCCGGCGGGCCGAGCAACAGGTCACCGACGAACGGCTGACCGTCGAGGCCGTCGCCTTGCTGGGTGCGGAGCTCCATCGCTCCCGCGGTGGCGTTCCGGTCCACGGCGCGACCGAGGCACTCGACCGGCTGCTCGATCTTCCCGGCGTATCGGACCGCATGCGGTCCAACGCTCAGGCACTGCTGCGGCTCGTGCTGGAAGGCGACCCGCGGCTGGCCGAGTCCGGCCTCGCGCGGGTCCTGTCGGCGGGATCCGACGTGCCACGGGATGCGCCGCCGCTCATCGCCGACAGCATCGCTTCGGCGCAGTCGATCCACCGCCAGGCCGAGGCCCTCACCACACCGGTCGGCCCCGCGCCGGCGGCCCAGGAGCAGACGCCGGCCGGGTTCCTCGCCGCCTTCCGGGCCGAACGCCGCGCCGCCCGCGAGCAGCAGGCCCAGCTCCGATACGCCGAGTTCCGGCAGCAGACCGCCATGCCACCCCTGGAGCGGCTCCGCCGGGACATCGAGCTCCAGATCTCTGGCTTGGAAGCATCGGCCGCGGCGGACGTCGAACGGGCCGAGGCACGTACCAAGAGCGCCGCCACGGCCCAACGCGACGCAACGGAGTCGCAGCGGCTCGCAGCGGAACAAGAGGCCGGCACGGACGACTCCAAGGACGAACGCGCCGATGCACTTCGCCGGTGGGGTGAAGAGCGGCTCGCACTGTCGGAGCGCCACCTCACGATTGCAGCCCTGGCCACGACGGCCGCCGAACGAGCCGGCGAGGCGGCCGCGAGCTACCGCGCCTTGCTGCCCGAGCTCGACCGGCTGCAGACCACCGGCGAGCAGCCGGGTCCCGGGCTCGCGGCTCAGACGTACCGCGCGCAGAGCGCGGCTGAAACGTTCCGGGCCGCCGCGGCCGCGGCCGTGCCGCGCAAGGAGGTGCAGAACGCCGCTCATTCGTACGGCGCGTTTCCCTACCTGTCGGCCCTGTGCCGGGACCTGAACGACGAACTCGAGCGGAATGGCGGCTCGCGTACGTCGTTCCGCTTCAGCACCGACGCCATGCACCGGCTGCTGCGCGGCGAGACGCACCGCCTGCTGGCGCCGGACGGGCTGGTCCTGACCGTCCGCGGTGGAGCCGGCGATCGCAGCGACGGCCTGATGCAGTTCGAGCTGAAGCTGGACCCCGGGGAGCTGCGCGAACAGCTCGGCCACGCGATCGACTTCGACGAGGCCCGCAGCGGCCAGCTGTTGCAGACCACGTTCACCGTTGGCAGCAGCGCCAGTGCCGGATCCTCGGTCAACGCCGGATCGCGTACCGGTCAGCTGCTGGACCCGTTGCCGGAATCCAACCCGGCCCGAGTGGTGTCCAGATTCGTCGACGTGAACGTCTCGGTGCAGCGGGGCACGAGCGGCACCATCACCGGCACCGGCAAGGAGAGCGATCAGCCTGGTGCCGTGGAGGCGTTGTTCGGTGAGCTACTGCCGTACAGCTCCCGCTCGTCGAAGTTCGGCTGGCGCTCACGCCGGTCCGCTCTCGCGGAGTGGTCCCCCGAGCACATCGTCGCGGCCGGCGAACCGCACGACGCACAGACCCTCACCCTGGCGTACAGCCACAGCTACACCGTGCCGGCACCGACCGACACGGTCAGCCTGGACACGCTCGGCCTGGCCGCAGAGCGCAGGTCGGCGATGCCGGAGCACGTCGGTCTGCGCGTCGACGGCCTGAACGAGCTCCGCGACGCCGCACTGGCCGAGCTGCAGCGGCGGCTCGGCTCACTCGACCGAGTCGGCTACAACCAGCTGTCCGGCCTGATCACCGACGAAGGCCTGACCAGGCTGGACGAAACCAGCCGACCCGGTGGGATGTACGGTCTGGTCGCCGAGGGCGGCAGATTGGTCGCGTACGTCGTGGTCGAGTCGTTCCCGGCTCCCGAATCGGCCAAGCTGTTGAGCGACACCTCGCGCCGGCACATGGTCGAGATGTGGCGAGTCGGCAGCTCGGGTACGTCCGGCAGCTACAGCATGGACACCTCCGGCTCGCTCGGTGCCTCGCTCGGGTACGCCGGTTCCGGCCTGACGAACTCCAGCGGCGCATCCCTCGGGCCGTCTGCTCAATTCAGCCGCAGCTCCGGCACCGACGACACGTTGACCATCGACAGCATGGGCAGCCGGTGGAGCACCCAGCGCCGCGGCTTCACGCTCGCGGCCGGCCTACCGGTCCGCCACCGCGTCACCGTGCAGCGGCTGGACCGCGACGAGAGCTTCGCGATCGAATCGGACGGCTACGCGACCATGCGGCTGGTCGAGCGGGACGCGTTCCGCTACGGGATGCCGGTGCCGGCCGACGCCGTGCTCCGCGACGAGCAGGGCGAGCTGCGGCGCGGCGTGGACGGCCGCGTGTTGCTGCGTGGTGATCCGGTCCCGACCGACGAGCAGGTCGGGCTCCCGATCTGGCTGGGCTCAGGACCGAAGCAGCTGCGCGGCGCCGGTCCGGCCATGGTTCGCGACGTTCAGGACGACGACCGGGACCTGATTCCCTTCTACCGGAAGCTGGCCGACGAAGAGCTGATTCCGCCCATCGACGAAGCGACCGGCTGGCCGTCCCTGCACGGGCTGGTCGGCAAGGACCCGGTGCTGGTCCGCAGCATGTTGCAGAACCTGGCCCGGATCGGCCACGCGCTGGACGACCGGCGTCAGGCCACCGGCTACGACCACGCCGCCCAGATCTCCCCGTCCGGCCAAATTTCCTCGTCCAGCCAGGGGCAGCCGCCCGGTGGTGGTGTCCTGTTCGAACTGATTCGGCACCGCTCGGGCGAGACCCCGTCGGTCCACATCTACCGTCTGACGATCGACCAGCACTTCGAGCAGAGCCGGCTGCTCGGCCTGACCGATGCCGACGTGATCGGCAACGTCGACTTCGCGGAGAACGCGGTGAACCGCTCGCAAGGCATCTCCCGGAGCGTGCCGTGGGCAGCCAAGCTCGGCCTCGGGATCGGACCGACGTCCGGACACGGTGGCGGTACCGCCCAGGCCGGTTTCAAGGCCGGCCGGACGTCCCAGGGCGAATCCGCGAGCTCCTCGACCGGCGACGAAGAGTACGAGATGTGGGTTTCGGAGTCGCAGACGCGGCTCGCGGCGTTCCGCATCCCGCACACGCAGAGCATCGCCGAGAAGACGGCCGACGGCGAGTTCAGGCTGGTGTCGACGCAGCAGGGCGCCGCCACCATCTACCTGGACAGCCGGATGTGCGACCGCGGCAAGCCGCCGACGATGGCCGTCGCCGGCGAGGTCGCACCCGACCTGCTCGCGACCGCCACGATCCACCTGCTCGACGGACGCGACCCGCTCGGCAAGGTGATCGCCGCCGCGCCGGAGCTTGCCCGCGGCAACAGCTCGGTCCTCCAGCAGATCGCGGGTCACCTCGCGGTCCGGAATCTCTCCACCCGGCCGTCGCTGCTGACCAGCGAGCACGTCGACAGCCTCGCGGTCCGGCCGCCGGAGGACCCGATGGCTCTGCTCGTGCATCGCGGCCTCACCCCGCGGCGAATCACGGTCGGGGTGCGAGCCCGCGTCAGCAACCTCGAGTACCTCGACGACACGGCCGCGTTCATCGGCCAGCTGATGATCCCCTTGGTCAACGCGAGCTCCACCGAACGCACCTTCGCCGGAGCGTCGATCGGCGTCAGCGCCGGAGGTGGCGGCACCGGTGCCGATGGAACGTCGGCCGCCGGCACCGTCGGCCTGGTCCGAGCCACCAGCACGTCGTGGAGCTCGACCCGAGCCGTCGCCGACGGTCCGGAGCAGAGTGTGCTGCGGAAGGGCCGGCACTACCAGTTCCGCGGCGACCTGGCTCTGGCCGTGCGACTGCAGGAAGGTGGGGCCAAGGCGCAGACGTTCGAGGTCGACGGCGGCGGCATGGTCATCACGATCCCGGAACCCGATGCCTTGGCCGCGTACGGCGGAGGCCGGCTGAACCTGCCGCTGTCCAAGGTGTCCGACGTCGTCACCCGGTTGCGTGACGGCAACCTGAGTCTGCCGCGGTCGACCACGGTCTCGCTGCTGCGGCGTTACAGCTGGCATCAGTACGAAGGCGGCGACGAGCGCGCCGCGTCCCACACCCCCGATCAGCTCGCGGCGATCGCGCGCCGCGTCACCGGCCTGGAAGAGGTCGTGGATCGGCGGCTCCAGGACGTCCTGACCGACGCTGACGAGCTCGTCCGGCAGCGCAGCACGGTCCAGCTGCCGTCCAACTACCAGACCACGATGGGCCTCGGCGGGCTCGATGGTCCCTGGCGGCACGGCGACGGACGGATCCTCGATCTCTTCGCGGAGGTCAGTACCGCCATCACGCGACAGCATCCGCAGCTGCCGGACGAGGATCCGGACCTGTCGGCCGCGCTGAACGGCATCCTGGCCGAGAGGCGCGGCTGGGCACACAGTCACGACTTCACCGACCCACTGGGTTTCACCCGCTCGTTCCGGGCCGGCCCTCCCGGCGCGCAGTGGAACCAGTGCTTCCGGATCCGGCAGGAGTTCTTCGGACCGAGCACGATCGACGGCGGCGACCCGAACGAGGGTCTGCCGGAGGACGCGATCACCCTGCGCCAGGACTGGCGGCTCCGGACCGACGCCAACAGCGCCACGAGCACCAAGGAGTACGACGCCTCGCTCGGCGGCAGCGGGACCGCCGACGGCGGACTCGACGTCGGCGCCGGGACCGAGTTCGCCACCTCGTCGACCGCGGGCAGCGCCGGCACGGGCTATCACGTCACCGCGGGCGCGAGCCTGCACAACGAGCGCGTGCTCCGCTGGTTCCGGGTGATCATCGAGACCTGGGACGAACCCCTGACCCCTGGAAAGCCGCCGCGCCGCAGTCCCGGCCCGCCGACCCAGGCCACCAGACACGTCGTCACCGGCCGGATGACCGCGCTCATCCCCAGGGCCGAGCTCAACCCGCCGCTGCCGGACGGTCCAGGCATCGTCGACCACCGCGAGGCGCGGCTCCCGCATCTGTTCATCCCGGCCAGCATCGTTCCGCACCCGGAACAGCAGGTATCCGATCACGCCGTTCCGGTCAACGAGTTCCATCAGGCCGTGGTGCAGCAGCTCGGCCGGAGAGGCTTCCTGACCGAGCGGGGCGTGCGGATGCACGACCAGGCACTGCGCAACCTCTTCGGCGGATCGGCCTTGATCACGAAGATGCACGAGCTCGTCAGCGGCGGTTTCACCACTCCCCCGCTGGCCCTGCCCGGCAGCACCCGGGAGGCCGTCCAGGCCTCGTTGTTCCTCAAGGTGACGAATGCCCGGATCGTCTCGAACCCCATCACCGACAACCTGGTGCAGGCCGGTGAGAGCACTCGGCAGACGAACAGCTGGTCGTGGGGCACCGAGAGCAACCGGCGCGTTCCGACCGACTACACGGTCGGCGGGACTGACCCAACTACCGGCTTCAGCGCAGGCACCACCAGCAGCGAACGGATGACCGAGAAGGACAGCAGCGGCACTGGTGCGCGGCACGAGGTCGGCCTGCTCGGGTCGTCCCAGCATGTGACCGTACAGGTGACCGCTACGGCGTCCGTGCGTACCGAGCTCCTCCGGCGGGGCAAGGTGGTTCGCTCCGACCAGGCGCACGACCTCGGCTCGGGCACGCTGACCGTGAGCATGGCGCTGGCCGACTACGAGGCGATGATGGCCGACATGGAGGCCGGCAAGCGGGTGCCGTCGGCGCTTGGACCCGTCCCGGCAGCCCGAAAGGTCCGTGCGACGGAACTGCTCGACCCGGCGCACCCCTACCAGCCGCTGTCGGATGCACTCGTCCGTTCCAAGGCGGAGCGGGTCCGGATCGAGCTGACCCTGCGGTCCGAGGACGGGAAGGCCGAGACGTACGTCGTCGAGGACGGGACGATGACCGGGCCGGGCAACGACCGGTTCGGTGCGGCGTTCGCGACGCTGCACCCGGATCTCCCCCGCCTCGCCGAAGCGACCGGGGTCGATCTTCGCGAGGTGTTCGCGACGGTCGAGCCGGGCGAACGGTTCAGCCGGGCCGTGGCCACAGCCCTGCAGGAGCAAGGGATCCCGGCGTCGGTGATCGCGGCGGCCGACTCCGGCACACTGCACCAGATCCGGCAGCTCGCCACGCACCAGCCGTCCGTCGAGGAAGCTCACCGCCGCAGCGCCGCCTCCGGCGGCGGCGTCGCCATCGAGTAACTACTCGGGTTCGGGCTCGGTCAGCTCGATTCGGACGGCGCGGGCGTCGGTGCCGGCCTGTTCCAGGACCTTCTGTTTCGGGTCGGGGACGCCGAGGAACGGCGGCCGCACCAGCGGGACGAGATCTTTCAGGCGGGGATCCTCGAGCACGGTGTCGACGGCACGGCGGTCTCCCCCGCAAACCAATGCCTCGAGCCGCGCCGACCCGAGAATCCGGACTGCGACCTCGGTGGCGGCGGCGAAGGCCTCCCGGGCCTGGTTCTCCCGGCGCCGCGCGAACCGTTGCTGCGACCAGCCACCGGCCTTGGTCGTGCCTTGCACGTGGCGCGAGCCGACCTTCGAATCGACAAGCTTGCCGCCGGCAAACACTCCGGCACCGTATCCACCACGCCGGACGAGCAGCACGCCGAGCCGGTGATCGGCCAGCACATGCGCGATCAACCCGTCCCGGGTCAGCTCGGCCAGCGGCGCGAACGGTACGTCGACAACCGCGACCGACCCGTCCGCCGCGGACACGGTCGCGCGGTCCGGCGTCACGTCGTACGCGAGCTCGCCGTGGCGGTCACCGAAGCCGGCCAGCCACCTGTCCAGCCGCTCCGGTGCCACCGCGATGCGGCGACTCACACGTTGAAGCCGAGCGCCCGCAGCTGGTCGCGGCCGTCGTCGGTGATCTTCTCCGGACCCCACGGCGGCATCCAGACCCAGTTGATCCGGAAGTCGTTCACCAGGCCGTCGAGCGCCATCCGCGTCTGGTCCTCGATCACGTCGGTCAGCGGGCAGGCCGCGGACGTCAGCGTCATGTCGATGATCGCCGTGCTCGTGTCGTCGACGGTGATCCCGTAGATCAGGCCGAGGTCGACCACGTTGATGCCGAGCTCGGGGTCGACAACGTCCTTCAGCGCCTCGGTCACGTCCTCGACCGCGGCCGGGCTGGTGCCCGGTTGCGCACCCGCTGCCTCCAGGTCGACCTCGGGGAGCTCGATCTTCTCGTCGGTCTGGTCAGGCATTGTTCGCTCCTTCGTTGGCGGCCGCACGCTGTGCACCCTGGGCGACGGCTTGGGCGGTGGCGTCGCGCCAGGCCGACCAGCCCAGCAGTGCACACTTCACCCGGGCCGGGAACTGCGCCGTACCGGCGAACGCGATCGCGTCCTCCAGCACGTCCTCGTCCGGTTCGACCTTCCCGCGGCCGAGCATCATCTCGTGGAACTTCTCGTACGTCGCCATCGCCTCGGTGACCGGCTTGCCGATGACCAGATCGGTCATCACCGACGTCGCGGCCTGGCTGATCGAGCAGCCGACGCTCTGGTGCGTCACGCCGGTGACGGTGTCGCCGTCGAGCTCGACCCGGAGCGTGACCTCGTCCCCGCAGGACGGGTTCACGTGGTGCACCTCCACGTCGTACGGCTCCGCGAGACCCGCGTGGTGCGGGCTGCGGTAGTGATCCAGGATGATCTCCTGGTACAAGCTCTCCAGCTGCATATCAGTCCACCTTGCTGTATCTAATCTCAAGCAAGCTTGAAGAACGAACGGACGAAACCGAGGCCGTCGATCAGCGCCTCGATCTCCTCGGGTGTCGTGTACAGATAGAAAGACGCTCTGGTCGACGATTGCATTCCGAACCGCTCGTGCACCGGCCGCGCGCAGTGGTGCCCGGCCCGTACGGCGATGCCGCGCGTGTCCAGGACCGTGGCCACATCGTGCGGGTGCACACCGTCGAGCTCGAAGCTGATCGCGCCGCCGCGGTCGACCGCCTCGGCCGGGCCCAGGATCTTCAATCCGGGGACCGTCTTCAGCCCTTCGAGCGCATACTCGACGATCGCGTGCTCGTGCGCCGCGATCTTGTCCATCCCGATCCCGGACAGGTAGTCCACGGCCGCTCCCAGCCCGACCGCCTGCGCGATCGGCGGCGTCCCGGCTTCGAACCGGGCCGGCGGCGGCGCGTACGTCGAGCCGGTCATCCGCACGATCTCGATCATCTCGCCACCACCCAGGAACGGCGGCAGCTCGGCGAGCAGGTCGTACCGGCCCCAGAGCACGCCGATACCGGTCGGGCCGACGACCTTGTGGCCGGTGAAGGCGACCAGGTCCGCACCGAGCGCCGAGACGTCGACCGGGAGCTGCGGCACCGCCTGGGACGCGTCCACGACCACGGTCGCGCCGACCGCGTGCGCCTTGGCGGCGATGTCGGTGATCGGGTTGATCGTGCCAAGCGCATTCGACACCCAGGTCACCGCGACGACCTTGGTCCGCTCGGTCAGCAGCTCGTCGATGTTGCTCAAATCGAGCCGACCCTCGTCGGTCACGCCGAACCACTTCAGTGTCGCGCCGGTCCGCTCGCAGGCGAGCTGCCACGGAACGATGTTGCTGTGGTGCTCCATCTCGGAGACCACCACGACATCGCCCGGTTTCAACGACGCACCCAGCGTGTGGGCGGCGAGGTTCAGCGCTTCGGACGCGTTCTTGGTGAAGACGATCTCGTCCCGCGACGGCGCGCCGATGAAGGCCGCGACCTTGTCCCGACCGCCTTCGTACGCCGCGGTCGCCTCGGCACCGAGTTGGTGCATGGCCCGGGCGACGTTCGCGTTGTGCTTGAGGTAGTGCTCCTCCATCGCCTGGACCACCTGGAGCGGCTTCTGCGAGGAGTTCGCCGAATCCAGGTAGACCAAGGGATATCCGTCGGCCAGCTCGCGCGACAGGATGGGGAAGTCCGCCCGGACCGACTGCAGGTCCAACGGACTGCTGAACGTCCGGGCGGCCGTCACTTCGCGCCTGCCTTGAGGAAGCGCTCGTAGCCGTTGGCCTCGAGCTCTTCGGCCAGCTCCGGACCGCCCTCTTCGGCCACCCGGCCGTCGACGAACACGTGCACGAAGTCCGGCTTGATGTAGCGCAGGATCCGCGTGTAGTGGGTGATCAGCAGAACGCCCTTGTCACCCTTCTCCGCGAATCGGTTCACGCCGGTGGAGACGATCTTCAGCGCGTCGATGTCGAGGCCGGAGTCGGTCTCGTCGAGGATCGCGATCTTCGGGTCGAGCAGCTCCAGCTGGACGATCTCGTGGCGCTTCTTCTCACCACCGGAGAAGCCCTCGTTGACGTTGCGGGTGCCGAAGTCCGGGTCCATCTCCAGGTCACCGAGCGCCTTGTTGACGTCCTTGACCCAGGTCCGCAGCTTCGGGGCCTCGCCGTCGATCGCGGTCTTCGCCGTACGGAGGAAGTTCGCGACCGAGACGCCGGGAACCTCGACCGGGTACTGCATGGCCAGGAACAGGCCGGCCCGGGCGCGCTCGTCGACCTTCATGTCGAGCACGTCCTCACCGTCGAGGGTGACGGTGCCGGAGGTGACGTTGTACTTCGGGTGGCCGGCGATCGAGTACGCCAGCGTGGACTTGCCGGAACCGTTCGGGCCCATGATCGCGTGCGTCTGACCACCGGCGATGGTCAGGTCGACGCCGCGCAGGATCTGCTTCGGGCCGTTCTCGGTGTCGACCGACACGTGCAGGTCGCGGATCTCGAGTGTCGCCATGAGGTTGTCGTCTCCGTTTGCTTTACAAGGCCATCCGTTTAAAGGGATGGCTGGTTCAAGGGGTTCTTCACGTCGACGAGTACGTCGTCGCCGTCCAGCCGGACCGGGTAGATCGGCACCGGGTCGTACGCGGGCAAGCTGGTCGGCTCGCCGGTGCGCAGGTCGAAGCGGGACCCGTGCAGCCAGCACTCGATCTCGCACTCGCCCACCTCGCCCTCGGACAGCTGGATCTGCGCGTGCGAGCACTCGTCCCGCACCGCGAAGAACTGCCCTTCGCTCTTCACCACCGCGACCTCCACGCCGCCGACCTCGACCGGGATCACTCCCTCGTCGGGGACATCGGCGACGGCGCAGGCGCGCTCGAACGTATCGCTCACGGTGTCTGCCTCACTGGCCCGTTGCCGCCTTGGCCTTCACACTGAGCTCCGCGGTGCGCGCCAGCTTCTCCTCGATCACCTCGTGCAGGTGCTCGGTGACCTCGGGGACACCGATCTTGCCGATGATGTCGTTGAAGAAGCCGGAGACGACCAGCCGCCGGGCCGCGTCCTCGGGGATCCCGCGGGCCTGCAGGTAGAACAGCTGCTCGTCGTCGAACCGGCCGGTCGCGGACGCGTGTCCGGCGCCCTCGATCTCGCCGGTCTCGATCTCCAGGTTCGGCACCGAGTCGGCGCGGGCGCCCTCGGTCAGGACCAGGTTCCGGTTCAGCTCGAAGGTGTCGGTGCCTTCGGCCGCGGCCCGGATCAGCACGTCGCCGATCCACACCGAACGAGCCTGGTCACCGGCCAGCGCGCCCTTGTAGAGCACGTTGCTCTTGCAGTTCGTGGCCTCGTGGTCGACGAACAACCGGTTCTCGTGATGCTGACCGGACTCGGCGAAGTAGACCCCGAGCAACTCCGCGTCGCCACCGGGACCGGCGTACCGGACGTTGGTGCCGATGCGGACGATCTTGCCGCCCAGCGTCACCACGACGTGGTGCAGCTTGGCGTCCCGGCCGACGACCGCGTCGTGCTGAGCCAGGTGGATCGACTCTCGGTCGCCCTGCTGGATGCTGACGACCCGCAGCTCGGACCCGTCGCCGACCTTGACCTCGACGGTCGCGCCGAGCTCACCGGCACCGGTGTGATCGATGATCACGATCGCCTTGCTGTGCCGGCCGGACTCGACGATGACATGGCTGAAGCCACGGGCGCCGAGGCTCGCGATGTTCACGTGCACGGGCTCGGTCAGCTCGGCCTCGACCGGGATCCGCACCGCGAGCGCCTCGGGCGCATAACTCCACGCGACAGCCGCCGCGCGGTCCTGCGGTGTGCCGACCTTCAGCGAGTCCGCGGCGACGGTCTCGAAGGTCACGCCGTCCGGACCGGAGGCGTCGATCTTCGGGGTCTCGGTGCCGGCCTCGTCGGCGAACAACGCCTTCAGTGCCTTGACCGGAGTGAAGCGCCACTCCTCCTCGCGTCCGTTCGGCACCGCGAAGTCGGCCACGTCGTACGACGTCGGCCGCTCGCTGCGCGCCTGGAGCGGGACCGGGGAGCCCGGTCCGTGCGAGTGTGCCCGGTTGCCGGTGGCAACCAGTGTCTCTGCCGAGGACATCAGCCGACGGCCCCTTCCATCTGCAGCTCGATCAAACGGTTCAGTTCCAGCGCGTACTCCATCGGGAGCTCGCGGGCGATCGGCTCGATGAAGCCGCGGACGATCATCGCCATCGCCTCGTCCTCGGCCATGCCCCGGCTCATCAGGTAGAAGAGCTGCTCTTCGCTGACCCGGGAGACGGTGGCCTCGTGACCCATCGCCACGTCGTCCTCGCGGACGTCGACGTACGGGTAGGTGTCGGAACGGCTGATCGTGTCGACCAGCAGCGCGTCACAGCGGACCGTGGACTTGCTGTGGTGCGAGCCCGGCGCCACCTCGACCAGACCGCGGTACGACGTCCGGCCGCCACCGCGGGCCACCGACTTCGACACGATCGAGCTCGACGTGTACGGCGCGTTGTGCACCATCTTGGAGCCGGCGTCCTGGTGCTGGCCCTCGCCCGCGAACGCGACCGACAGGGTCTCGCCCTTGGCGTGCTCACCCATCAGGTAGACGGCCGGGTACTTCATCGTCACCTTGGAACCGATGTTGCCGTCGATCCACTCCATCGTCGCGCCCTCTTCGCAGGTGGCGCGCTTGGTGACCAGGTTGTAGACGTTGTTCGACCAGTTCTGGATCGTCGTGTAGCGGCAGCGGGCGCCCTTCTTCACGATGATCTCGACGACCGCGGAGTGCAGCGAGTCCGACTTGTAGATCGGCGCCGTACACCCCTCGACGTAGTGCACGTAGGCGCCCTCGTCGACGATGATCAGGGTCCGCTCGAACTGGCCCATGTTCTCGGTGTTGATCCGGAAGTAGGCCTGCAGCGGGATGTCCACCTTGACGCCCTTGGGCACGTAGATGAACGAACCGCCGGACCAGACCGCCGTGTTCAGCGCGGCGAACTTGTTGTCGCCGACCGGGATGACCGAGCCGAAGTACTCCTGGAAGATCTCCGGGTGCTCCTTCAGGCCGGTGTCGGTGTCGAGGAAGATGACACCCTGCGCCTCCAGGTCCTCACGGATCTGGTGGTAGACGACCTCGGACTCGTACTGCGCCGCGACACCGGCGACCAGCCGCTGCTTCTCCGCCTCGGGGATGCCGAGCTTGTCGTAGGTGTTCTTGATGTCCTCGGGCAGCTCTTCCCAGCTCGAGGCCTGCTTCTCGGTCGAGCGGACGAAGTACTTGATGTTGTCGAAGTCGATCCCGGACAGGTCGGCACCCCACGACGGCATCGGCTTGCGGTCGAAGAGCTTGAGGCCCTTCAGCCGCAGGTCGAGCATCCACTCGGGTTCGCTCTTCAGGGCCGAGATCCCCCGCACGACGTCAGCGCTGATGCCGCGCTGGGCAACGGCGCCGGCGGCGTCGGAGTCGGACCAGCCGTACTGGTAGTTGCCGAGGCCTTCCAGTTCGGGGTGAGCGGTTTGCGTCATCGTGCAGTCCTCGCAGATTCGCCGTCGGATACAGGGGATACCGGTTGTGGACCGGGGATATGCGTCGTACAAACACCGTCGCCGTGCGCGATGGTGGCCAGTCGCTGGACGTGCTTGCCGAGCAACCGCGAGAAGACCTCGGTCTCGGCTTCGCACAACTGGGGGAACTGCTCGGCCACGTGCGCCACCGGGCAGTGATGCTGACAGAGCTGGGCGCCGAGACCGGCGTCGGCCGTGGACGCGGCATACCCGTCCCCGGTCAGCGCCTGGGCGAGCACCTTCGCCTTGGCGTCCTCCGGAGCGGCGTCGAGCCGCTCGCGGTACCGCTGCTCCACCTCGGCGGCCCGACGCCGGGCGAACTCGGTGACCGCCTCGTCACCACCGGCTTCGGCGATGAACCGCAGTGCGGTGGCGGCCAGGTCGTCGTACGCCTGGTGGAACGCGTGCCGGCCGGTGTCGGTCAGCACGAAGACCTTCGCGGGACGACCGCGGCCGCGGGGGCCGTAGATGCGCTCCTCGCGGGACTCGACCAGGCCCTCGTCGAGTAGGTGGTCGAGGTGGCGGCGGACCGCCGCCGGGGTCAGCTCGAGGCGCTCGGCGAGCACCGCGGCGCTGGACGGGCCGTTGGTCAGGATCGACCGGGCGACCCGGTCCCGGGTGGACTCGTCCCGCGCCACACTGGCCCCGGCGGACACAGGTCCGCCGGTCGCAGTCTTGGGCGCAGGATTTTTCACAACATCAGTGTCGCGTAATTCCCCGGGCCCTTCAAATAAGGATGCCCTAACCGGTTCACGTCATCCCGCCGGGTTCTGATCCGGACCGTGAGCGAGGTCACTTCAGAGGGTTCTCTATGCTGCCGTTGTGCCAGTCGCGGTGGAGATCGACAACCTCGTCGTGCGGTACGGCGAGAAGACCGCGGTCGACGGTCTCAGTCTCACCGTAACCGGCGGGACGGTGACGTCCGTGCTCGGCCCCAACGGTGCCGGCAAGACCACGACCGTGGAGAGCTGTGGGGGGTTCCGGCGGCCCGAATCCGGCCGGGTCCGGGTGCTCGGGCTGGACCCGATCACGGATCATGACGAGCTGATGCCGCGGATCGGCGTGATGCTCCAGGAGGGCGGCGCGTGGTCCGGTGTCCGCGCGCTCGAGATGCTCAAGTACATGGCCACCCTCCATACCCATCCCCTCGACGTTCCCGCGCTGGTCGAGCGACTCGACCTGGGCAGTTGTGGGCGGACGCCGTACCGGCGGTTGTCGGGTGGTCAGAAGCAACGGCTGTCGTTCGCGCTGGCGATCATCGGGCGGCCGGAGGTCGCGTTCCTGGATGAGCCGACCACCGGGCTGGACCCGCATGGCCGGCGCGAGATCTGGCAGCTGATCCGCGATCTGCGCGAGGACGGGGTGACCGTCGTACTCACGACGCACGCGATGGACGAGGCCGAGCAGCTGTCCGACCAGGTGTACGTCGTCTCGGCCGGCAAGGTGATCGCCTCCGGCACCCCCGACGCCCTGACCGAGCACCACACGAAGTCTCTCGAGGACGTCTTCCTCGAGCTCACCTCACCGAGGCAGCAGCCATGACGACGTACGCCCCGCAGCCGGGGAGCGCGCCCTGGCCGCGCAAGGTGCTGGCGCACTCGCGGATGGAGTTCAAGCTGCTCATCCGGAACGGCGAACAGCTGCTCCTGGCTCTGGTGATCCCACTCGGGCTGCTGTTGCTGCTCGGCGGCACCGGATTGGGTGACCGGCTCCCGCTCGGTGACGGACGGGCGATCGACGACGCGGTGCCGCGCGTACTCGCACTGGCCGTGCTGTCGTCGTCGTTCACCTCGCTGGCGATCGCGACCGGCTTCGAACGGCGCTACGGCGTGATCAAGCGTCTGGGCGCCTCTCCCCTGTCTCGGACCGGACTGCTCGCCGGGAAGATCGGCGCCGTCCTGGTCGTCGAGGTGATCCAGTTCGTCGTGTTGATGGGGACGGGGTTCGCCCTCGGCTGGAAGCCCGTCGGCGGCGCGGACGCCGTGGTGGGGGTCATCCTCACCGTGCTCTGCGGTACGGCGGCCTTCGCCTCACTCGGCCTGTTGATGGCCGGCACCCTCCGCGCCGAGGCGACCTTGGCCGCGGCGAACCTGCTCTATCTGCTCCTGCTCGCGGGCGGCGCGATCATGACGCCGGTCGACGAATACCCGGCCGGCATGCAGAGCGTCGTACGCCTGCTTCCGAGCGCCGCTCTGGCCAACGGCATCGCGAACTCGACCATCGAAGGTGTGATCCCGTGGGCGGCAGCACTGTCCCTCGCACTCTGGGCCGCAGTGCTCGGCTACCTGGTCTCCCGAACCTTCCGCTGGGACTGACCTTTAAGGTGTGCCAGTGATGGACACGGAGACTTCGCCCCAGGAGACCGAGGCAGTCAGCGGATTCTGGCGGCTGATTCCCGAGCCGAGCCTGGACGCCGTACGGCGCTGTGGCTGGGCCTCGGTGGTGGCGAACATCGGCATCGTCGTGACCGGCGGTCTGGTCCGCCTGACCGGCTCCGGACTGGGATGCCCGACCTGGCCGCAGTGCACGGACCAGTCGTACGTGCCGCATGCCGCGCTCGGCTATCACGGTGCGATCGAGTTCGGGAACCGGATGCTCGGGTTCGTGGTCGCGGTGATCGCGATCGGGACCTGGCTGGCCGTGATGCGGTACCGCCCGGTCCGCCGGGACCTCCGCCGGCTGGCGACCGCGGCCGCGCTCGGCGTCCCGCTGCAGGCCGTGATCGGCGGTATCAGCGTCCTGACCGGCCTGAACCCGTGGATCGTGTCGGCGCACTTCCTGGTCTCACCGATCATCATCACGCTGACCGTGTCGATGATGCGCCGGTCCCGAACCAGCCCGTATCCCCACACTCCCCCGGTGGTCCGTGCGCTCGCAACGGCCTCGGTGGTGGCGGTTTGGCTGACCGTTGCCCTCGGCACCTTGGTCACCGGCGCCGGACCGCACTCGGGTGATCCGGACACCGGCCGGAACGGATTCAACGAGGAAGTCATCGCGCAACTGCACGCCGACGTGGTGTTCGGGCTGCTGGGGATCACCATCGCCCTCGTGATCGCGACCCGCGTCACCGCGACCTCACGAACGCTGCGCAAGCTCGCGGCCTGGTTGCTGGCGATGGAGCTGCTGCAGGGGGTCGTCGGCTTCACGCAGTACTTCACCGGACTCCCGTGGGGCCTGGTCCTGGTGCACATGGGCTTTGCCGGCCTGCTGATCGCGCTGGTGACAGCGGTGTACGGCGAACGCGGAACACCCGCAACGTAGGAGTCCTACGTTGCGGGTGTGTTCACTCGCGTTTAGTGCCTGACCTTGTACACGGCGCCAGGGCCGAAGACGGGTGAGGAGACATACAGGTCGCCCCAACGGCTGAACGCCGTACCGCCCGGAAGGTTCAGCTGGCCACGGACCAGCTCCTTCTTGTACCCGGCCTTGTGGTGCTTGCCGGGGTACTGCAGGTACAGCGACCCGATCGTCGAGCCGCCCATCTCGAACTTGAGCCAGCTCTCCCGCGCCAGCTGCACCACGGCGAGGGTGCCGTGCGGGCCACCGGCCAGGTCCACGATCGACGTGTACCCGTCGGCGTACCGCTGGCAGCTGCCCTTGTACGGGTTGGCCGGATCACACACCGCGCCCACCGAGCCCGGCCTGATCCGCCAGATCTCCGACGTTCCCGGAGTGGCCGGGAAGCCGCGGAGCTCACCGACGTACCAGTAACCGTCCGAGCCCACCGTCACCGACGTGGCGACGGCTTCGGCCGGCAGCATGGTGCCCGCCGGCGGTGCGTCCGGTCCGAGACCGGCAGGAGTCTCGACCACGCGCGGCTTCAGCCGGGCGACGGTCTTGATCTTGCCGTTCGGCCAGACCCGGAGCAGGTCGTTGCCTGCGGCATCCGACACCAGGACGGTGCCGTCCTTCAGCGCCGCGACACCGAACGGGTTGGACTCCGTCGGCGGGTCGGCCAGGTTGTACGGATCCGGGTCGTGCGACTGGTACTTCCCGATGTCCGCGACCGCGACCGGAGACTTGCCGGGTCGCAGCCTGAACAGGGTTGCGCCGCCTGGCGGGACCGGCTCACCCGGCTCGGCGCCACCGCCGGTGAGGGCGTATGTCGTACCCCACGCGTTGGTGTCGACCGCGGGCGGGAACCCACCCGGGACCTGACCGAGCTTCCAGGTCTTCTTGCCGTTGGTGGCGTACACGGAACCGTCCATGACGCCGTAGATGACCTTGTCCTTGTACGTCGATACGCCGCGCGGACCCACCAGTCCCGTCGCAACCGGCTTCAAGCTGCTGCCGTGCGTACCACTACCCGTCGTACCAGCGTCAGCCTGACCGGCCACCAGCACCGACCCCGCCAACGCGAGCGCCCCGATCCCAACCGCGATCGTGCGCGTCCGAACCCCCATCTGATTCCCCCTGCCGTTGCGTCTCCCCAGGATGGACCCCCGTCCACAGACTGGACCAGAACAACACCAAGTCACGATCTGGTCAACGCCCCGACTCCCCGCACCCACCCGCACACACCCCGCAACCCATGCCCCCAGCAACCAACCCAACCCTTTAGGGCAACCCCATAGGGCAATCAGGACACCGCTGACCCTCACCACCTCCGGCGGACCGCGCGAACTCCTGGCCCACCCGTCGTGGTTTGGCGCAAGGGATATTCGAGCGGTGCGCACGTCGGACACCGCTCCGCGGCACCTGTTCTCTCGCCGCCTTCGGCGGGGCGCGCGAACTGGCGTCCGGTCGCTCATCTGGTGTGCGCGACGGGGATGTGGTGTCGCGGTCTCCGGGCTGCGTGATCGTGCCAGTCGGGCTGGTGTGCGTCAAGGGCGCCTTCGGCGTCGCTGCGCGATCTTCGACCCTTGACCCACACCACCCCGACCAGGGAAGGACGCGGCTATCCCGGAGCCGCTGACCCGAGTGGTCGCACATCGGACGTGATCACGGTGGTGGACCGTGGTGAGGCTGACGGCCGGTCTGGGTCGGACATTGGTGTGTTCACGGGGGTGGATCGCGCTGGGGAGCGGATCGGAGTGCTGCTGGACAGACCCGAGACCGGTCGGCCCGCGACCTGGTGGCTTACCCCGGCCGGGCGGTCTCCAACTCACGGGTTATCCCATGAGTTTGTCCCTTCTCCCACCGAGATCTCATCGGAGAACCGACAAGTTCATGGGATAACCCGTGAGTTGGCGGGCCAGTGGCGGGGTGGGTCTCGGGATGTGGCCGGGGGTGTCCGGGTGGCGGGATTCGCCTGGCAGGGAAGGGGACCGGGAGGATCTTCTACCCGCAACGGGAAGAGATCCACCCCAGCCCGCGAGACGCGGGCTGCCGGACCGGCGGGTGGATGAATCTGCCCGGATCGCGAGATCCCAAGCCCGAGACAGCCCCGCGCGACTGACACGTGCACACCGGCGGACCAGGACCGGCCCGTTCACCAGATTCCGCACCGAATCACACCGAACCAGACCAGCCCGTCACCACACCGACCAACCCGACCCACCTCAACCCCGGCGCACAGCTCCACGCCGACCAACCGGATCCACATCACCTGGCTCACAGCCCCCCGCGGGATCCGCGTAGCTGCGTCCTTCCCTGGTCGCGGTGGTGTGGGTCAAGGGTCGAAGATCGCGCAGCGACGCCGAAGGCGCCCTTGACGCACACCGCCGTGACTAGCACCATCACGCAGCGGAGACCGCGGACCACAGTCCCCGCAAGGCCGCGACACCACAGTCCGCTCGGCGCACACCAGATGAGCTGCGGATCCACCATCTGCGCCCCGCCGAAGGCGGCAAGAATCAGCCTCCGTGAAGCGGTGACGGATTTGCGCACCACCTACATCCTTCGCGCGAACCGCAGGGGGCAGGACAGCAGTTCGCGCACCCGGCCGAAGGCGGCAAAGATCAGCCGCCGCGTAGCGGTGTCTGTTAGTGCAGGAGTGGGTCGATGGCTGCGGCGATGAAGAGGAGGGCCAGGTAGATGTTGGAGAAGTGGAAGAGGCGCATGGGGCGCAACGCGGCGCCATCGGCGCCGGTGTGGGCTCGGAGCAACAACTGCCTTGCCTCGCGGAGGAAGACCACGCCCAGGACGACCGCGGCGACCGGGTAGACGAAGCCGGTGTCGGCTACGGGCCACAGGGCAATCGAGGTCAGGACCATGACGACCGAGTAGGCCATGATCTGGCGGGCGGTGGCGACCGGGGTGGCGACCACGGGAAGCATGGGCACGTCGACCGACGCGTAGTCCTCGCGGTACCGCATTGCCAGCGACCAGGTGTGGGGTGGCGTCCAGAAGAAGACGACCAGGAACAGCACGACCGGCGTCCAGGCCAGCGAGTTGGTGACCGAGGTCCACCCGATCAGCGTCGGGAAGCAGCCCGCGATGCCGCCCCAGACGATGTTCTGGACGGTACGGCGCTTCAGCAGCATCGTGTAGCCGAAGACGTAGAACAGGTTCGCGGCCAGCGCCAGCCCGGACGACAGCCAGTTCACGAGGAACCCGAGCTCGATCGTGGCCAGAATCCCCAGCACGATGCCGAAAACCGTGGCCGAGCGCGGGCTGACCGCGTGCCGCGGCAACGGCCGGCGCCGGGTCCGGCGCATCTGCTCGTCGATGTCGCGGTCCAGCACGCAGTTGATCGTGTTGGCGCTGCCGGAGGCGAGGATGCCGCCGACCAGGGTGGCCGCGACGACCCCGAGACCGGGGACTCCGCCGGCGGCCAGGAACATCACCGGCACGGTGGTGATCAGCAGCAGCTCGATGATGCGTGGCTTGGTCAGACCGATATACGCCTTCACCACATCGCGCACCGACGGACGCATCTCAACGGATGGCTCCGGCAGCGGCGCCGGGTACGACGTCGTCGCGGCTGGACGCGGATCGACGGCGGTCACGAACACCTCGAAAACTTATGGTTGACACCGCGGTGCGGCGCTGACGGTTCGACAGTCTACGACGCCCCGTAGGAGGGGTCGTGCACCCCCCTCCGTGAGTCACAGGGCGGGATGGGAACAAGGATGTACATGTCCGAGTTGCTTGTCTGTGAGAAGCCTGAAACGTGCTGGCGAGTAGGCTCCGTGACGAGGACCAGCACGTGTGTGTCCAGGTGTGTTCACGGCATCGATAACAGCCATCGAGAGGAGCGCCGCCGGCGTGACGGAGAAGACCAGCCCGAAGCTTGAATGGACCGAGCTCGACCAGCGCGCAGTCGACACCGTTCGGGTGCTCGCGATGGACGCGGTGGAGAAGGTCGGCAACGGCCACCCCGGTACGGCGATGAGCCTCGCACCGGCCGCGTATCTGCTGTTCCAGAAGGTGATGCGGCACAATCCGGCGGACCCGCACTGGGCCGGTCGGGACCGCTTCGTCCTCTCGGCCGGACACTCCAGCCTCACCCTGTACATCCAGCTCTACCTGGCCGGCTTCGGCGTCGAGCTGGATGACCTGAAGGCGCTGCGGACCTGGGGCAGCAAGACCCCGGGGCACCCGGAGTACTCGCACACCCCCGGCGTGGAGACCACTACCGGGCCGCTCGGCCAGGGTGTCGGCAACGCGGTCGGCATGGCGATGGCGGCCCGCCGCGAGCGCGGCCTGCTCGAGCCGGAGGCCGCCGCCGGCGAGGGTGTCTTCGACCACCACATCTACGCGATCGCCTCCGACGGTGACCTGGAGGAGGGCGTCTCGGCCGAGGCCTCGTCGCTGGCCGGTCACCAGAAGCTCGGCAACCTCACCGTGATCTATGACGACAACAAGATCTCGATCGAGGACGACACCAACATCGCGTTCTCCGAAGACGTCGCGGCCCGGTACGCGGCGTACGGCTGGCACGTGCAGGACGTCGACTGGACCAACGGCGGCACCGGCTACGAGGAGAACGTCCAGGCCCTGTACGACGCGATCGAGGCGGCCGAGGCGGTCACGGACAAGCCGAGCTTCATCCGGCTGCACACGATCATCGGCTGGCCGGCCCCGACCAAGCAGAACACCGGCAAGATCCACGGCTCCGCGATCGGCGCCGACGAGGTCGCCGCGACCAAGAAGATCCTCGGGTTCGACCCCGAGCAGACCTTCGAGGTCGCCGACGACGTGATCGAGTACACCCGCAAGGCGCTCGACCGCGGCAAGGCCGAGCAGGACGCCTGGGACGTCAAGTACGACGCCTGGCGGACGGCGGCTCCCGAGCGCGCCGAGCTGATCGACCGGCTGAGCAAGCGCGAGCTGCCGGCCGGTTGGGAGGCTGCCCTGCCGCGCTGGGATGCCGACGCCAAGGGTGTCGCGACCCGCGCGGCCTCCGGCGACGTACTGACCAAGATCGTCGGCGAGCTGCCGGAGCTGTGGGGCGGTTCGGCCGACCTGGCCGGTTCGAACAACACCACCCCGAAGGGTGAGCCGTCGTTCATCCCGGCCGAGCACGCCACCAAGGAGTTCCAGGGCAACGAGTACGGCCGGGTGCTGCACTTCGGCATCCGTGAGCACGCCATGGGCTCGGTGATGAACGGCATCGCCCTGCACGGCCTGACCCGCCCGTACGGCGGCACGTTCCTGGTCTTCAGCGACTACATGCGCCCGGCGGTCCGGCTGGCCGCACTGATGAAGCTGCCGGTCACCTACGTGTGGACGCACGACTCGATCGGCCTCGGCGAGGACGGCCCGACCCACCAGCCGGTGGAGCACCTTTCGGCGCTGCGGGCCATCCCGGGCCTGGACGTCGTCCGGCCTGGTGATGCGAACGAGACCGCCGCCGCCTGGGCCGCGATCCTGGAGCACACCGATCGCCCGGCCGGCCTGGTGCTGACCCGCCAGAACGTGCCTACCTTCCCGCGTGGGACCGACGGCTACGCGACCACGGAGAACGTCAAGAAGGGCGCCTACACGCTGCTCGACACCGACGGCACGCCGGACGTGGTCCTGATCGGCACCGGCTCCGAGCTCCAGCTGGCCGTCGAGGCCCGCAACACCCTGGCCGGCGAGGGCATCAACGCCCGCGTCGTCTCGATGGTGTCGCGCGAGTGGTTCGACGAGCAGGATGACGCCTACCGTGAGTCGGTCATCCCGGCCGACGTCCGTGCCCGGGTCTCGGTCGAGGCCGGGATCGCGCAGAGCTGGCACGACATCGTCGGCGACTCCGGCCGCAGCGTCAGCCTGGAGCACTACGGCGCGTCGGCCGACTACAAGACCCTGTACGACGAGTTCGGCATCACCGCGGCCGCCGTCGTCCAGGCAGCCAAGGACAGCATCGCCACGGCCGCGCAGATCAGCGGCCCCGGCGTACCTCCCGGGCGTGCCGCGGCCGGACCGGTCGGACCGGCCGACGCCGGCGAAGCCCGCGACTGAGACACCCACAACAGAATCGGAAGAAGGCATCGGAGAAATGAACGATCGCTTGAAAGCACTCGCCGACGCGGGTGTCTCCATCTGGCTCGACGACCTGTCCCGGCAGCGGCTGACCAGCGGCAGCCTGGCGCAGCTGATCGACGAGAAGCACATCGTCGGCGTGACGACGAATCCGACCATCTTCGCGAAGGCCATCTCGGACGCCGGGGCGTACGCCGAGCAGGTCTCCCGGCTCGCTGCCGACGGTGTCTCGGTCGACCAGTCCATCCGGGTGATCACCACCGACGACGTCCGCAACGCGGCCGATCTGTTCAAGCCGATCTACGACGACACCGACGGCCAGGACGGGCGGGTCTCGATCGAGGTCGAGCCGACGCTCGCGCACGACACCGACAAGACGATCGAGCAGGCCAAGCTGCTCTGGGACATCGTCGGGCGCGAGAACATCTTCGTGAAGATCCCCGCCACGAAGGAGGGTCTGCCCGCGATCACCGCGACGCTGGCCGCCGGGATCAGCGTGAACGTGACGCTGATCTTCTCCCTCGAGCGCTACAAGGCGGTGGCCGCGGCGTTCCTGGCCGGCCTGGAGCAGGCGATCGAGAACGGCCACGACGTGACGAAGCTGGCCAGCGTGGCGTCGTTCTTCGTCAGCCGGGTCGACACCGAAGTGGACAAGCGCCTCGATGCCATCGGCAACGACGAGGCGAAGGCCCTGAAGGGCAAGGCCGCCGTCGCCAACGCGCGGCTCGCCTTCGAGGCGTACGAGGCGATCTTCGACACCGACCGCTGGCGCGAGATCGAGACCGCCGGGGCCAAGCCGCAGCGGCCGCTGTGGGCCTCGACCGGCACGAAGGACCCGTCGTACTCCCCCACCCTGTACGTCGACAACCTGGTCACCAGGGGCGTCGTCAACACGATGCCTGAGGCAACGATCAAGGCCGTCGAGGAGCACAGCTCGTTCGAAGGCGACACCGTCCGCGGCAACTACGCGGCCGACCGCAAGGTGATCGACGACCTGGAGAAGCTGGGCATCTCCTACGACGAGGTCGTGCAGGTGCTCGAGGACGAGGGAGTCGCGAAGTTCGACGCCTCCTGGTCCGAGCTGCAGGACACGGTCGCGGCGGCCCTCAAGGCGGCCACCAAGTGACCGCACCGAAGGTAAGCACGCAGAACGGCGACTGGTCCGAGGTCGTCGACCGGCTGGTCAGCGAGAAGATCGCGTCCCGGATCGCCGCGAAGGACGCGACGATCTGGGGTCCCGAGGCGGAGCACGAGGCCTCTATCCGGCTCGGCTGGGTGGACCTGCACGACACCTCGCGGCCGCTGCTGGCCGAGATCGAGGCCCTGCAGGCCGACTTCCGGTCGGAGGGTCTGGACCGGGTCGTGCTGTCCGGCATGGGTGGCTCGTCGCTGGCTCCCGAGGTGATCACCCGGACGGCCGGTGTGGAGCTCGTCGTACTGGACTCGACCGACCCGAGTGTGGTCGGCCGCGCGCTGGCCGGCGACCTGTCCAAGACAGTGGTCGTCGTGTCCAGCAAGTCCGGCGGTACGGTCGAGACCGACAGCCACCGGCGGACATTCGTCAAGGCGTTCACGGACGCGGGCATCGATGCCGCGTCCCGGATCGTCGTCGTGACGGACCCGGGTTCGCCGTTCGAGAAGCTCTCGGCCGACGAGGGCTACCGCAAGACCTTCCTGGCCGACCCGAACGTGGGTGGCCGGTACAGCGCGCTGACGGCGTTCGGGCTGGTTCCGTCCGGGCTGGCCGGGGCCGACATCGCCGAGCTGCTCGACCAGGCGGCCGAGGCCGCTCCGGAGTTGCAGGCCGACTCGACCGACAACCCGGCACTGTGGCTGGGTGCCGTGCTCGCGGCGAGCGCGGGCCGGGACAAGGCGATCATCACGGCCGACGGGTCGGACATCGTCGGGTTCCCGGACTGGGCCGAGCAGTTGATTGCCGAGAGCACCGGTAAGGAGGGGACCGGCGTGCTGCCGGTCGCCGTCGAGGTCGGTGCGCCGGAGCTGCGCAGCGACGCGGCGGACATCACGAACGCACTGCTCGCGGAGAAGGCGACCAGCGGTGTCCCGACGGCTCTGACGGCGGGCTCGCTCGGCGGGCAGATGCTGCTGTGGGAGACGGCGACGGCGGTGGCGGGTTACCTGCTCGGTATCAACCCGTTCGACCAGCCCGATGTCGAGAGCGCGAAGAAGGCCGCCCGCGGTCTGCTCGACGCGCAGCCGGAGCCGGAGGCCGCGGCGTTCACCGACGGTGTCGTCGAGGTCCGCGGATCCGAGGGCCTGCTGGACGGCGTGGACTCGCTGCAAGGCGCGGTCGACGCACTGCTGGGCAAGCTCGACGACGTCGGCTACGTGGCCGTGATGGCGTACCTAGACTCCGAGCGCGACGCCTCGCTGATCGGCATCCGGCCGGCGCTGTCGTCGCGGACCGGGCGTCCGGTGACGTTCGGCTGGGGTCCGCGCTTCCTGCACTCGACCGGTCAGTACCACAAGGGCGGGCACCCCGAGGGCGTGTTCCTGCAGATCACCGCGGCACACCCGACGGACGTGGAAATCCCGGATCGCCCGTTCACCTTCGGCACACTGATCACAGCGCAGGCCGCCGGTGACGCGAACGTGCTCGCCGAGCGCGGCAGGCCGGTCCTGCGTCTCCACCTGACCGACCCGGCGGGCGGCGTACAGCAACTGCTGGCCCTGTTCGGCAACTGACCTGAACAATCGCGGTACCAGACAATCCCAGAAGCACTAGACGACACGGAGGCAAGCGGCTGATGACCGCTGAGCTCGACGAAGGGCCGGCCGGCCCGGTGAACCCACTGCGGGACCCGCAGGACCGGCGGCTCCCCCGGATCGCCGGGCCGTGCAGCCTGGTCATCTTCGGTGTGACCGGGGACCTGGCCCGCAAGAAACTGATGCCGGCGGTCTACGACCTGGCGAACCGGGGGCTGTTGCCCCCCGGTTTCGCCCTGGTCGGGTTCGCGCGGCGCGACTACACCAACCAGGACTTCGCTCAGATCGTGCACGACTCGGTCAAGGAGCACGCCCGGACACCGTTCCGGGAAGAGGTCTGGCAGCAGCTCGCCGAGGGCTTCCGGTTCGTACCGGGTGACCTGACCGACGACGAGGCGTTCAAGCGGCTGCGGGAGACCGTGGACGAGCTGGACGTCACCCGCGGTACGGGCGGCAACCACGCCTTCTACCTGTCCATCCCGCCAGGCCTGTTCCCGGAGGTCGTGCGGCAGCTGTCCGAGCACGGGCTGACCGATGAGGTCCCCGGTTCGTGGCGGCGGGTTGTGATCGAGAAGCCGTTCGGTCATGACCTGAAGAGCGCGCGGGACCTGAACCGGGTGGTCGAGTCCGTGTTCCCGCCCGAGGCGGTCTTCCGGATCGACCACTACCTGGGCAAAGAGACCGTGCAGAACATGCTGGCGCTGCGGTTCGCCAACTCGATGTTCGAGCCGGTCTGGAACAGCCACTACGTCGACCACGTCCAGATCACGATGGCCGAGGACATCGGCATCGGCGGCCGGGCCGGCTACTACGACGGCATCGGCGCGGCCCGCGACGTGATCCAGAACCACCTGCTCCAACTCCTCGCGCTGGTCGCGATGGAGGAGCCGGTCAGCTTCGACGCCTGGTCGCTGCGCCAGGAGAAGAAGAAGGTGCTCGCGGCGGTCACCCTGCCGGAGCGTCTCGACCTGCACACTGCCCACGGTCAGTACGCGGCCGGCTGGGCCGGCGGCGTCAAGGTCAAGGGCTACCTGCAGGAGGACGGCATTCCGAAGTCGTCCCGGACGGAGACGTTCGCAGCCCTGCGGGTCGATGTCGACACCCGCCGCTGGGCCGGCGTTCCGTTCTACCTGCGCACCGGCAAGCGGCTCGGCCGTCGCGTCACTGAGGTCGCGGTGATGTTCAAGCGCGCGCCGCACCTGCCGTTCGCCAAGACCGAGACCGAGGAGCTCGGCCAGAACGCATTGGTTCTGCGCATCCAGCCGGATGAGGGCGTGACCCTGCGCTTCGGCGCCAAGGTGCCCGGGACCGCGATGGAGATCCGCGACGTGAACATGGACTTCCAGTACGGCGGTTCGTTCACGGAGTCCTCCCCCGAGGCATACGAGCGGCTGATCCTCGACGTACTGCTCGGTGACCCGCCATTGTTCCCGCAGCACACCGAGGTGGAGCTGGGCTGGAAAATCCTCGACCCGGTGATCAACTACTGGGCCGAGCACGGCAAGCCGGAGCAGTACAAGTCGGGCGACTGGGGTCCCGACTCGGCGCACGAGATGCTCGCCCGCGACGGACGCGTGTGGAGGCGGCCATGATCATCGACCTCACCGGTACGACGTCCGCCGAGATCGCCTCGGCATTGCTCAGGGCCCGCCGGAACGCCGGTTCCCCGGCCATGGGCATGGTCGGCACCATCGTGGTGGTCGTCGACGAGGCGTCCCACCACGACGCGATGAAGGCCGCGAACGAGGCCGGTCGCGAACACCCGTCCCGGGTCCTGGTCGCGATCCTGCGGCCCGGCCGGGGTGCGCCCGGTCTGGATGCCGAGGTCCGCGTCGGCGAAGGAATCCCCGGCGAGGCCGTGCTGCTGCGGCTGCACGGTGAGCTGGCCAAGGTGCCGGAGTCCGTGGTCACGCCGCTGCTGCTGCCCGACTCCCCCGTCATCGTGTGGTGGCCGGGCGGCGGCCCTAAGGTGCCGGACGACGACCCGCTGGGCCGCTTGGGCCGGCGTCGGGTCACCGACGCGGCCGCGACCCGTCGCGCGTCCGTCGACTTCACCGCGCGGGCCGAGGGCTACGAGCCTGGCGACACGGACTTCGCGTGGACCCGGCTCACGCCGTGGCGTGCGCTGATGGCAGCCGCTCTGGATCAGTATCCGACGAAGGTGACGGGCGCCGAGGTCGTGTCGGCCAAGGGCAACCCGAGTGCGGACCTGATGGCCGCGTGGCTGCAGTGCCGGCTCGGCGTACCGGTCGAACAGCGCGTGTCACGCGGCCCGGGGATCACGGCTACTCGTCTGTTCACGCCGTCGGGCCCGATCTCGCTCACGCGGTCCGATGGCTCGGTGGCGACGTTCAGCGTGCCGGGGCAACCGGATCGGCCGGTCGCGTTGAAGCGCCGTACGCCGTCGGAGCTGTTGAGCGAGGAGTTGCGGCGGCTCGACCCGGACGACGTGTACGCGTCGACGCTGGCCTGCATGGTCAAGCGGGAGAAGATGCCGGAGTCCGCGAAGAAGGTCAGCGAGGCCGACCGACGCTCGGTCCAGTCCGCGGTAGCGCGGGCGGCGACCAAGGCGGTGTCGGACGAGGCGCCGGACTCGGCGAAGAAGGCCGCCGCCAAACGCGGACCGGTCAAGAAGGCCGCCATCGCCAAGAAGGCAGCCGCCGGAAGGGCCGTTGCCGGCAAGGCCGTAGCCAAGAACGCCGTGGCGAAGAAGACAGCGGTCAAGAAGAGCGCGGCCGCGAAGAAGGCTTCGAGCAAGCGGGTTGCCACCAAGCGGGCGACCGGTAAGAGGGTGGCGAACCGATGACGGAGATCGAGCCGGAGCTGCTGATCCATCCGGATGCCGACGACCTGGCCTTCTCGGTCGCGGGCCGGCTGATCACGCAGCTCGTCGACGCGCAGAGCGAAGGCGGCGTCGCGCAGCTGGTGCTGACCGGCGGCCGAGTGGCCGCGCTGGTGTACGGCGCGGTGGCGGAGTCCCCCGGGAACGTCGAGGTCGACTGGCGGCGGGTCGAGTTCTGGTGGGGTGACGAGCGGTTCCTGCCGTCCGGCGACCCCGAGCGGAACGAGACCCAGGCGCGTGAGGCGCTGCTGTCCAAGCTGGACGTCGACCCGGCGCGGGTGCACCCGATGCCGGCCGACGCCGGGCAGGGCGCCGAGGCCGCGGCTTCGGCGTACGCGGAGGAGCTGGAGGCGGCCGGGTCCCCGACGTTCGACGTCGTGATGCTCGGGGTCGGTCCCGACGGGCATGTCGCGTCGTTGTTCCCAGGGTTCCCGCAGCTCGGGGTGATCGACGTGGCGGCGGTGGCGGTGCACGACGCGCCGAAGCCGCCGCCGACGCGGATCTCGCTGACGCTGCCGTGGCTGAGCCGGACCCGCGAGGTGTGGTTCGTCGTCTCCGGCGAGGACAAGGCCGAGGCGGTCGCGAAGGCGCTGGGCGACGGAGATGTCCCCGCCGCCCAACCAAAGGGCCAGAACCGGACGCTGTGGCTGCTCGACGAGGCCGCCGCGTCGAAAGAGTCCTAGACCTTCGTCAGCGCTTCCTGAGCCAACGGGACGAAGAGAGTCGGCGAGAGCTGGCTCTCGTCGTCCCGGTTCTTCACCATCGTGATCAGGAACGCGGTCTCGCCCTTCCGGAAGTACAAGATCCCGTTCGCGCCCCGGGCCTCGTCACCGAGGTCCGGGATCGGGTTCCCGGCCTGCCCGATCGACTGCTTCAGGATCGCGTCCGACCCCACCGACAACTGGATGTTGTTGTTGTCGTCGGCCGTCGCGTCGTACGAGCACACCGCCGAAAGCACGTTGTCGCCGTCCAAGGCACCGTCGGCCGGCGCCCCTTCCTGCACCGGCTCGCCCAGCACCTTCTCGACGTCGGCCTTGACCAGGTACTTGCACGGGTCCCACTTCCCACCCGCTTGTTCCTCCCCGGCTCCATCCGTCGTCTCTCCCCCACTGGGCTGCTCGGCAGTGGTGTTCGGCTGACTCTCGACCTCGGTGTCCGACGCAAACGCACAGCCGGACACCCCACCCAGCACAATCGCGGCCACCGCGACCCCCGCAAGCACCTTCATGACATCTCTCCCCGAATCATCTGCACTACTGACCCGTGGATCCTGCCGCCCACCCATTTCACCGTCGTCTCAGTAGCCCTTAGGTACCGACCGTTCGGGCAAACTTCGGGCTGATCGTCAGGCGTCGGGGCGCACATCCCCGAACGCGAGCTGCACAGGCGGGAACATGGCGCGGACGTCGCCGCCCGCCACCCAGACCCCGATGGCCAGCGCGGCTGTTGCCTCGAGCAATTTCGCATGGGCAAGCCCGCCCGCGTTCACCGGTTCAGCACCGACGTCGCGGACCAGCTCGCCGACCTTGGCCAGCGCGGCGGGATCGTCGCCACACAGCGGAACTCCCAACGGCCGGCCTTCGAAGGAGTGCGGCGCGTCCCGCCAGACCGGGTCGGCGGCGAGGTTGAACGCCTTGACGACGTGGGCATCCGGTGCCGCGTCACTGATGGCTTCGGCCGTCGCTGGTTCGACGAGCGTGAAGTCCTCGTGATTCAGCGCGTTCGTGCAGTCGATCAGGATCTGACCGGCTGCGATCGGGAGCGCTTTCACCGTGTCCACCACCGCGCTCGCCGGGAGCGCGAGCAGCAGGATCTCGCCGTACGTCGTTGCCTCCCGCAAGCTTCCCGCACTCGCCCCGAGCCGTTCCGCCACCGCCGTCGTCCGCTCCGACGAGCGTCCGCCGATCATCACCTCGTGGCCGGCCTTCACCCAGTGCCTGCCGAGTGCTTCGGCCATCCGGCCGTTCCCCAGGATTCCGATTCTCACCATGCCGGTTCTCATGGCCAGGAAGCTAGCCGGTTCGATACACACCTCCAGGTGCCCAACGACACGGCAGAATGGAGACGTGGAGCCGAGATTCTTCGCCGACTGCCAAGCCCGGATCGCCATCGACGTGATCGGCGGGCGCTGGCAGATGGTTGTCCTCTACTCGCTCGCCCACGGCCCGGCCCGTCCCGGCGAACTGCGCGAGCAGATCGGCGGCATCAGCCAGAAGGTCCTGACCGACACGCTCCGACGGCTCGAACACAACGGCCTGGTCCGGCGCGACCGGTACGCCGAGGCACCACCGCGCGTCGAGTATTCCCTCACCACGGCCGGTGAGGGCCTCCTCGGGCCGCTCAGAGCCCTCGGCGAGTGGGTGGTCGAGTTCGGCGACCAGATCCCGACCGAGATGGCCTAGCCCAGGTACGAGCCGGCCCAGGGCCTCAGCCGGGGTAGATGCCGGGAGAGGCCGGGCGGCCCGGATCGTACTCGGGCACGTCGCCGTTCGTGGCGCCGAGAAGCCGGCGGGTCAGCGCATCGCGGGACGACAGGAGCTCCGCGGTTGCCGAGCGGAGGTGCTCGGTGGTCGGCTCGACGCCCAATTCGGCCGCCAGCAGGACGGTCCGCCGTACCAGCTCCTTCATGAACGACGCGGTCGTACCTTCGGTCTGGGTGATCACCTCGGCCGGGACCTCCAGACCCGGGCCGTAGAGCGACAGCAGCCGAGCGCGACCCTCGGCGTCCGGCAACGGGATCTCGACGGCCATATCCACCCGCCCCGGCCGCTGCATCAACGCCGGCTCCAGCAGATCCGCCCGGTTGGTGGTGAGGAGGAACGCCACGTCGGAGTCCTCCGCCAAGCCGTCCATCTCGTTGAGGACCTGGAAGAGCAACGGGTTGTCCATCCCGTGCGAGAAGTCGCGCGCCTCAGCCACCAGATCGCAGTCCTCGAGTACGACGAGGGCCGGCTGCAACATCCGCGCGAGTGCACACGCCTGCCGGATGAACCCGATACTCGTCCCGGCCAGCAGTACGACGGTGAACTCAGGCAGCCGGGACAGCAGATACCGCACGGTGTGCGTCTTGCCCGTCCCCGGCGGCCCGTAGAACAACACGCCTCGGCGCAGGTGCTGACCGGCCGCCAGCAGCGTCTCGCGGTGGTCCGCGACGCCGATGACCTCACGCTCGATCCGCTCCAGCACCCCATCCGGCAGTACGACGTCCGCCTGGCTGATCCCGGGACGCGCGTGCAACCGGAACGGCCCGACCCCTTGCCCGAACTCGTGCCCCTCGAACGACACCACCTTGCCGCGGAACACGTTGTGCTCGCGGATCAGATCCGGCAGCGCGCCAAGGAACCGGTCCCCCGCCTCCTTGGTCAACGCGAGCACCTCGAGCTCGACGGACGGCCGCCCGTACTGCTGGTTCGCCGCGCGCAACAGCGCGACGTACCGATCCGCCCCCTGCACGCCGAGAAAGAACCCGAACGCGACGCAGTCCATCTCCTCGTCGACATCGATCTGCAGCCGCTGATAGTCGACCGCCCCGATGCCGAACCGGTTGTACGCGGCCAGCTCGAGCAGCTCGGCGAGCGAGTGGTGACCGCGGTCCGAACCGGCCAGCCCGACCAGCTCGAACTCGTCGAACCACGCCTCGACCGCTCGTTGCACGTTCGGCAGGTCGTACGACGGGAACTTCGACGACACCACCGGCACCTGCTCGGGATCCACGCCGAGGTGGGCGCGCAGCCGGTCCCGCAAGTTCTCCCGGCCGGCCTGTCCCGGCGGCTGATGCATCCGCTCCAGGAACCTCGTGAACAACCGCGCGAACTCGTCGATCTCGGTCTCGTCCGGCATTCCGCCGTACCCCCTCATGGTCCATTCCCCGGCCCGATCCGGAGGGTCCTCCGCAACGTGGAATAGGATCACTACCATGACAGATTCCGAGTCCAACGAGCGTCCGTACGCCGCCTATCCGGTCCGGGTCGCCCTCCAGCTCCAGCCCCAGCACGCCGAGTACGCCGACATCCGCCGTACCGCCGCCGCGGCCGAGGAGGCCGGCGTGGACGTGCTGTTCAACTGGGACCACTTCTATCCCCTGTCCGGCGAGCCCGAGGGTCTGCACTTCGAGTGCTGGACGATGCTCGGCGCCTGGGCCGAGGCGACCGAGCGGGTCGAATTCGGCGCGCTGGTCACCTGCAACTCCTACCGCAACCCCGAGCTGCTGGCCGACATGGCCCGGACCGTCGATCACATCAGCAACGGCCGGCTGATCTTCGGCATCGGGTCGGGCTGGTTCGAGAAGGACTACGACGAGTACGGCTACGAGTTCGGTACGGCGGGCGGCCGGCTCGACGCGCTCGGTGAGGCACTGCCGCGGATCGAGCAGCGCTTCACCAAGCTCAACCCGAAGCCGACCCGGGACATCCCGGTGCTGATCGGTGGTGGCGGCGAGAAGAAGACCCTGAAGCTCGTGGCCAAGCACGCGAACATCTGGCACGGCTTCGGTGACGCCGAGACGCTCGCGCACAAGCACGCCGTACTGGACGAGCACTGCAAGACGCTCGGCCGCGACCCGGGCGAGATCGAGCGCTCGGCCGCCGTCGGTTCGAAGACTCCCGAGGAGGCCGGCAAGTCCCTGTACGACGTCGGCACCCGGCTGTTCACGATCGCGACGTCGGGTCCGGTGCACGACCTGGGCCTGCTGAAGGACTGGATCAGCTGGCGCGACGAGGTCAACGCGAAGTAGCGCCCGCGGGCGGGGTGGCGGTCCCTGGGGCCACCACCCCGGCCCGGCCGGTTAGGATTTCCGCCATGTCTACGTTGCCTGAGAACGGTTCGGTGCGGCCCATCACCCGCTGGGGTGAGGACGTCATGCATCGGGTCAACCAGCCGGTCACCGACTTCGGCGACGAGCTGCAGACGCTGGTCGCCGACATGGTCGCGACGATGAACGCGGCCGAGGGCGTCGGCCTGGCCGCGAACCAGGTCGGCGTGGACCTGCAGCTGTTCGTGTTCGACTGCCCCGACAAGGAGGGCAACCGGGTCCAGGGCGTCGTCTGTAACCCGGAGATCGAGCTCCCCGAAGGCAAGGACCGCAGCCTGGACGAGGGCGACGAGGGCTGCCTGTCCCTGCCCGGCGCCTTCACCAAGTGCGCCCGTCCCGACTTCGCCCGCGTCACCGGCGTCGACCAGCACGGCGAGCCCGTCACCTTCGAAGGCAACGGCCTCCTGGCTCGCTGCCTCCAGCACGAGACCGACCACACCAAGGGCGTCGTCTTCGGCGACCGCATCTCCCGCAAATACCGCAAACGCCTCTACGGCGAGGCTGAAGAACTGGCGCCCGACTACCCCGCCGACTGGCCCGTCTCCCCGATGGTCGAGCACGAGGACGCCCACGAGGACACCCCGGCGACCTGACCTACCAGCGAGCCTTGTCGAAGTCGGCGAGGATCGCGTCGACTGTCTGCTCCGGGGTTTGTCCGCCGGTGTCCAGCCAGAGCCCCCGCCGCGGGATCCCCTCCAGACCGGCCTGCAACGCCCGTACGCCGTCCTCGAGCGACTCACCCCAGTCCCGGTACGAGTTGTTGCCCCCTCGCCCGATCTCCCGCTCGACGATGGCCTCGACGGCCGGGACCAACACCACCAGGTACGGCGTCACGTCGTGCAACCGGTTGAACCACCGTTCAACGTGCGTGCCGAGCACTATGTCGCTGCAGACGAAGTCGAACCCGGCGTCCGCATAGTGCTGCGCCACCAGCACGCTCGCGTCGTACCGCAGCTCCAACTGGCGCACAGCCTCGGCCGTCGGCTCAGGCGTCATGATCTCGGCGCCCGCGACGACGCCGGTGTAGAACACATCGCCGTCCAGCGTGGCCGCCGGTGGTCCGAGGCGGGCAGCCAGGAGTGGCGCGATCGTCGACTTTCCGGCTGCTTGCATGCCGGTGACGAGGACTACTTGTGGGCCGCGTTCCATGTCCCCGCCGTGAGTCGGTAGATGGTGGCGTCGAACTCGACGCCGTCCTCCTCCAGCACCGTCTCCTGGTCGAAGCTCATCCCGAGGCGGCGCATGACGGCGATGCTACGGGTGTTCGGGGTGTCGGTCACCGAGATTACGTGGGGCAAGTCCATTGCCGTGAAGGCGTGTTCCAGCCAGGATGAGGCTGCTTCGGTGGCGTAGCCGTGACCCCAGTGTTCGCGCGACAGGCGCCAGCCGATCTCGAAGTCGGGGAACCAGGGCGTGTGCTGGAGGCCGCAGGCGCCCAGGAAGGCGCCATCGCTACGCCGCTCGATCGCCAGGAACCCGGTCCCGTCGATCGCGTAGCGCTTGTTCACGCCCTCCGCGATCGCGTCGGACTCCTCGCGGCTGAGCGGATTCCCGCCGAGGTACATCATCACCGCGGGATCGGTGTTCAGCGCCGCCCACGGCTCCAGGTCCTCGTCGCGGAACGGGCGCAGCAGCAGGCGTTCCGTCGTACGCATGAATCCCCCTCCCATGAATCCGGCTCAGCGTCGGGTCGCGTAGAAAGCGACTGCTGCCGAGGATGCCACGTTCAGGGAGTCGACGCCGCCGGCCATCGGGATGCGCACGGTCAGATCTGCCTGTTCGAGCACGTGCGGCTTGAGGCCGTGTCCTTCGGTACCGAAGATCAGCGCGAGCCGCTCGTCGTGTCTGGCCGCAAGGTCGTCGAGCGTGATCGAGTCGTCGGTCAACGCGAACGCCGCGGCGGTGAACCCATGGGACTGCAGTACGCCGAGATCCCCCGGCCAGCTCGCGAGCCGCGTCCACGGGACCTGGAAGACCGTCCCCATCGAGACCTTGATCGAACGCCGGTACAGCGGGTCCGCACAGGACGGCGTGACCAGCACGAGCTCCACCCCCATCGCCGCGGCCGCCCGGAAGCCGGCACCGACGTTCGTGTGGTCCACGATGTCGTCGAAGATCGCGATCCGCCGTACGTCATCGGTCAGCAGGTCCGCGAGCGGGACAGTAGCGCGACGCTTGTACGACGCAAGTGCGCCCCGATGCACGTGGAATCCGGTGACCTGCTCGGCCAACTCCTCGGACACGATGTACACCGGTGTCTCCGACCACAGCTCCAGCACGTCCTTGAGCGAATCCAGCCACCGCTCTGCCAGCAGGAACGACCGCGGCGCGAAACCGGCCTCCGCCGCGCGACGGATCACTTTGTCGCCCTCGGCAATGAACAACCCGTGCTCCTCCTCCAGCAGGCGACGCAGCGTCACCTCCCGCAGCTGCACATAGTCCGCCAGCCGCGGATCGGCCGGATCATCCAGCACAATCCTCATCGCGCCTGCGCAGCCACGGCAACAACGTTGCCGATGACAACGATCGCGGGTGCGCCGACGCCGGCTTCCGCCATCGCCGCAGCGATTCCGGCCAGATCCGACGTCACCATCCGCTGCCCGGGAAGGGTGCCGTCGGCAATCGCCGCGGCGGGTGTCGTCGCCGGCCGCCCGCCCGCGATCAGCCGCTCGGTGATCGCCGGCAGGTTCTCCACCGCCATCAGCAACACCAGCGTCCCACTGAGCTGGGCCAACGCGTCCCAGTTGATCAACGAGTCCGGATGCGACGGCGGAACATGCCCCGACGCCACCGTGAATTCATGCGTCACCCCGCGATGCGTGACCGGAATCCCGGACACCGCCGGCACCGAGATCGAGCTCGTGATCCCCGGCACCACCGTCCACGGCACCCCGGCGGCCGCGCACGCCAGCGCCTCCTCGAAGCCGCGGCCGAACACGTACGGATCGCCGCCCTTCAGCCGTACGACGACCTTCCCCTGCTGCCCGCGATCCACCAGGATCCGGTTGATCTCCTCCTGCTGAGCGGCCCGGCCACGCGGCAGCTTGGCCGCATCGAACAACTCGACATCAGGATGCAGCTCGTCCAGCAACGGCTGCGGCGCGAGCCGATCCGCGACCACGACATCCGCCTCGGCCAACAACCGCCGTCCGCGCACGGTGATCAGATCGGGATCGCCCGGTCCACCCCCGACCAGGTACACGCCCGGATGCTTCTCGACCTCGCGGGCGCCCAGGTCCCCAGTCCGCAGGCCCTCGAGGATCGCGTCCCGTACGGCGGCCGACCGTCGGTGATCGCCGCCCCCGAGCACGCCGATGGTCACGTTGTCGTGCTGCCCCGATGCGGGCGTCCACGCCGTCGCGCGGGATCGATCGTCCGACCGTACGCAGAAGATGCGGCGCTCCTCGGCCTCCACCGAGACCTGGTCGTTGACCACGGGATCGTCCGTCGCGACGACGACGTACCACGCGCCATCGAGATCGCCGTACACATAACCGCGCTCGATCCAGGTCAACGCCGGGTTCGCCAGCAGGCCCTCGATCGTCGGCGTGATCGACGGGCTGATCAGGTCGATCTGGGCGCCGGACTCGAGCAGCCGCGGCAGTCGCCGCTGGGCGACGCCACCGCCGCCGACGACCACCACGCGGCGGCCGTCGAGCACGAGCCCGGACAGGTACTGATTGGTCACGAGTCGATCCCAGCGGCCTCGAACGTCGCCATCTCGGCGAGCGCCCGGACCGCACAGGTCAGGATCGGGTACGCGAGTACGGCGCCGGTCCCCTCGCCGAGCCTCAGGTCGAGGTCGACCAGCGGCTGCAGCCCGAGCGTCTTCAGCGCGATGGCGTGCCCCGGCTCGGCCGAGCGATGGCCGGCGACGCAGTAGTCCGTCACGGCCGGGTGGAACGCCTGCGCGGCGAGCGCGGCCGCGCCTGCGATCACGCCGTCCAGGATCACCGGCACCTTGTTGGCCGCGCCGCCGAGGATGTATCCGGCGAGGGCTGCGTGTTCGAGACCGCCGTACGCCTGGAGAGCCTTCAGCGGATCCGACGCCGGTACGTCGTGCAGCCCGAGAGCCGACTGGACGATCGAGGTCTTGTGGGCCAGCGTCGCGTCGTCGATACCGGTGCCGCGGCCGGTGACGGCGTCGGCGGTCGAGCCGGTGAAGGTCGCGATCAGGGCAGCGCTGGCGGTGGTGTTCGCGATGCCCATGTCGCCCGTCAGCAGGCAGCGGTAGCCGTCACGGACCAGTCTGTCGGCGAGGTTGAAGCCGACCGCGATCGCCGCCCGGGCCTCGTCCTCGGTGAGCGCAGCCTCCGTGGACAGGTCGCGCGTACCGGGCCGGACCTTCGCGTGCACGATCTCCAGCTCGTCCACCGGCGTCGCCACGCCGACGTCGACGACGCGGACCTCGACGCCATTGTTCGTCGCGAACGCGTTGACCGCGGCGCCACCGGCGGCGAAGTTCGCCAGCATCGCCGCGGTCACCTCCTGCGGCCAGGGCGACACTCCCTGTGCATGGACGCCGTGATCCGCGGCAAACACCGTGACCACAGCCGGCGCGGGCAGCGCGGGGGGACACGTGCCGGTCATCCCGGCGACCCGGACGGAAAGCTCCTCGAGCACGCCGAGGGAACCGGCCGGCTTCGTCAGCCGGGCCTGCCGCTCGGTGGCCGCCCGCATCGCCACCTCGTCCGCCGGTCCGATCCGGTCCAGGTACTCCTCCACGGTGCTCCTCCAGTTCAGTCAGGTCTTCGACGATCTTCGCATCCCGTCCTGCCTGCCCCCGGACCGATCCGGGTCCGATGGACAGTAATGTCGGAATCACCACACATCGCGAGCTCCCGGAGGATCACAGATGTCGCTCGATCGACCCGTCGCGCCGGACCCCTACGAACTGCTTCCGCAGGTCGGCTCCTTCACCGTCACCAGCTCCGACGTCACCGACGGCGAGCAGCTCTCCGACGACCACGCCTTCGCCGGCGGGAACAAGTCGCCGCAGCTCAGCTGGTCCGGCTTCCCGGCGGAGACCAAAGGCTTCGTCGTCACGTGTTTCGACCCGGACGCCCCGATCGTCTCGGGCTTCTGGCACTGGGTCCTGGTCAACCTGCCGGCCACCGTGACCGAGCTGGCCACGAACGCCGGGGCCACCGAGCGCCTCGACAACGGCGGCTTCCACGTCCGCAGCGACTTCGGCACCAAGGCCTTCGGTGGCGCCGCGCCGCCGGCCGGTGACCAGAATCACCGCTACTACTTCGTCGTCCACGCCATCGACGTCGAGGCCCTGGAGGTGGACTCCGACGCGAGCCCGGCGTACGTCGGCTTCAACCTGGCCTTCCACACCCTGGCCCGCGCGATCATCACCCCGACGTACCAGGTCGCGGAGTAGTTGCCCGGGGCGTCCGGTTACCTTTCCCGGTCCGGGCTCGTCATGGTCATGACGGTGATTGATCGAGGGAAGGTAGTCGGATGACTCCGAATGACGCGCTGGCCCGGGCTTTCGACGAGCAGCGGGGCCGGCTGGTATCGGTGGCCTATCGCATGCTCGGATCGCGGGCCGATGCGGAGGACGCCGTACAGGAAGCCTGGCTCCGGCTGGCCCGCCAGGATGCCGCAGCGATCGACAACCTCTCCGGCTGGTTGACGACCGTGGTCGGCCGCGTGTGCATCGACGTACTGCGGTCCCGCAAGACGCGACCCGAGTCGTCGTACGAGGATCAGCTGCCCGAGTTCGTGGTGATCGAGGACGGCGGTCCCGAGGACGACGCCGTACTCGCGGAGTCGGTCGGACTCGCATTGCTGGTGGTGCTCGACACCCTTGGGCCGGCGGAGCGGCTGGCGTTCGTCCTGCACGACATGTTCGCGGTGCCGTTCGCGGAGATCGGCCAGATCATCGGCAAGTCTCCGGACGCCACCAAGATGCTCGCCAGCCGCGCCCGCCGGAAGGTCCAGGGCACCGACCGGCCGGCCGACGAGCCGCAGCAGCGGGCCGTCGTCGACGCCTTCCTCGCCGCCGCCCGGAGCGGAGACTTCGAGGAGCTGCTCCGGTTGCTCGACCCCAACGTGACCTGGCGCTCGCACACCCGACACGGTCTCGTCGTCCAGCAAGGCGCCGAAGAGGTCGCCGCCAGGGTTCAGCGTGGGGCTCGTGCCGCGGTGGACGTACGCGCTGCTGTGGTGAACGGTCTGCCGGGTGTCGCGACGTACGGCGCGAGCGGTCGGTTGGTCGGCGTGATGGCGTGCACCATCGTCGACGGCCGGATCGTCGCGGTCGAGTCTGTCAGCGATCCTGACCGGCTGATTGCCATGGACACTGTTACCTCTTGAAGCTCCCGCTCGTCGAGTCAGTGAAAGGCCAAAACGACGAAGGAGATTCTGATGAACACCAGGCTCAACCCGTTCGGCACGCAGCTCGGCCCGAAGTTCGGGCGGCAACTGGTCTCGGCCGACAAGGCGATCGCCGGTTCGACGTTGCCGACAGCAACGGCCGAGCTGATCAGGATCCGGGCCAGCCAGATCAACGGCTGCGGTGGTTGCCTCGACATGCACGTCAAGGAGGCCGCGCACGCCGGTGAGAGCGCCGTACGGCTCGGTCTGATCGCAGCGTGGCGGGAGACGACCGTGTTCACCGACGCCGAGCGGGCAGCGCTCGAACTGACCGAGGAAGGCACCCGTCTCGCCGACTCCCGCGGCATCTCGGACGACACGTGGGCGAACGCGGCCAAGCACTACGACGAGGAAGAACTGATGGCGATCGTTGCCCTGATCTCCCTCATCAACGCGTTCAACCGGCTGATGGTGATAACCCAGCAGCAGGGCGGTACCTACGAGGTCGGACAGCTCGCGACCGTCAAGCTGTAGATTTTCGAATCGCTGTGACGATCCAGGCACGGGAGTCGAACCAGACTCCGTCCGGCTGCTCGCGCTCAGCCAGTACGGCGAGCAGCCGGTCGAGTGCAGGTTCCCACCCGTCGGCCATCCCCAGTCCGCGGATCGCATCGCTCGCCGTCCTGGCGTTCGCGCCGTAGTAGACGGGTTCCCGTACGTCGGTCACGTCCACGTCGGTGAAGCCCGCAGTAGTTAGCAGCTGTCGCGCCACGGCGGGATCCGCGAGGGAGAACGCTCCACCTGTGATCGGCCCCGGCTCGACACCCTCGAGCGCTGTGCGGATGACGGTCACCCACTCCTGATACTTCGACTCCTGCCAGACCAGTTGTACCAACCGGGCTCCCGGCCGCAACGCTTGCGCAATGTTGCCGAACGCAACCTTCGGATCGCCGAAGAACATCGTGCCGAACCGACTGATCCCCAGCGAAAACTCGTTCCGCGGCAATGGCGCAGTCTGTACATCAGCGCGCTCGAACCGCACATTCGGTACGCCCTCACTCAACCGCCGGGCGGTCGCGATCATCCCTTTGGAGATGTCGACCCCGAGCGCGCTGCCGCGAACCGCGCGCCCGGCTGCGTCCCGGGTGCTGAGACCGGTGCCACACCCGATATCGAGCACGTGATCATCCGGCGCGACATCCATTGCTGCCAGCAACCGCCGGTGATACCGGCCCAACTCGGCGTCGTAGTCGAAGCTCATGCCCCGAACCTAGGCGAACCCCACCACCCACGAAAAGCACGAGCTCCCGATCACCTCGATCGCCAACCGCAATCATCGCTCCGGCAGCGGACCTCCACCGATCCATCCTTGCACTCCAAGGCCGGAGTGGGTCATTCCAAGGCCGGAGTGGGTCATTCCAGGGCTGGTTCTGGTTCTGCGCGTCTTGCTCGTTGCCAGGCGATGGCGAGGAGGATGGCGGCGACACTTCCGGCGAGGCCGAACCAGCCGACTGCGTTGACCGCGTCGGTGCGGTCGGCCAGGATCCCGGCGAAGAGAGGGCTGACACCGGTCGCGGTCGTGAGTCCGCTGTTCGACATCCCGATCGCCTGCCCCCGCCGTTCGTCCGGGATTCTGAGCGTCATCGACGTCGTCGTCTGCATCACGACGATCGTGCCGAACCCACCGGCCACCACGAACAAGACAATCGACACCACGATCCCGGGTCGCAACAGACACAACGCAACCGGCACCGCGGCGGCGATCGAGAGCGGCCCGAGCAACCCCGGTCGCTTCTCCTCCGGTACGAACTTGCTGAACAGGAACGCCCCGACCACACTGCCCAACGGATCCGCGGCGAGGATCAGTCCGACCATCACCGAACTGCCGCCGAAGACAGCGACGTACGGCGCGGCCATCCCTTCGTAGACGGCGACGAGCGCCATCAACCACAGCATCAGGACGAGCGCCCGCATCCCACGATCCGCGAACAGCAGTCCCCACGATTCACCCGCCGATGATCGCCAGGATCGCCGTACGCCGTCGACCGCGACCGCCCGATCCGCGGCCGGACGCGACTTCAGTCCAGTCCGGATCACAATCGCCGAGCCGAAGAAGGTCACCGCATCGATCACGAGAACGACGTACGGATTGAAGAGCGCGATCAGCAGACCACCACCGGCGAACCCGGCCATCTGCGCGGACTGGATCGTGATGCTGCGGATCGCCATCCCGGTCGAGAAACGTTCCTTGCCGAGCACCTCCGGCAGCAACGCGAGCTGCGCCGACTTGAAGACCGGCTGCAGCAACGACACGATCCCGACCAGCACGCACAACGACCAGAACGGCATCACCGGCAGCGCCACCAACAGGATCAGGCATCCCCTGAGCGCGTCGATCCAGAAGATCAGCTCCCGCCGCGGGAACCGATCGGCCAGCCCGGTCAGGAAGATCCCGCCGAGGAGCGACGGTACGAACGTCAACGCATACGTCAACCCGGTCAGCGCAGCTGATCCCGTGTCGGCGAACACCAGCACCGACAACGCGACCCGAGCCAACTGATCCCCGGCGACCGACTGCAACTCCCCCAGCCACATCGCCCGAAACTCCGGCACCCGAAAGACTTCCCGATACCCAACAGCCATAGTGCGGACCATAAACACCGCGCGGTCCCGTCCCCGCACTATTCAACGCAGGCGTAATCCTTAGGCGCGTTCGATCCTCGCGAGCCAGGCCGGCGCGCCGTTCTCGTCGTGATACCGGGTCCCGATCCGACTCGCCTCGATGGCGACGATCCGCCAGCCGCTTGCGAACGCCGTCCCCAGATCGTCCTGGGTGATGGGATGCGGTCCGGTGTCACGCCCTTCCTCACTAAAACAGAGGACGTACAGCGTCCCATCGGTCACCTTCGCCAGGCTTTCGGCGTACGCCGAACGCTCGCCGGCATCGAACGTATGCAGCAGCCCACTGTCCAGCACCGTGTCGAACGTCCGTCCAAGCCGCTCCAAATGCAACGCGTCGCCAGTTTCGAACTCAACCTCCAGCCCACGCTCCCGTGCCTTCTCTCGCGCCCGAGCCAACGCGGTTTCGGCGACATCGACCCCCAGCACGCGCAACCCCAACGACGCCAGATGCAACGCGTTCTCACCACTCCCACACCCCGCGTCAAGCACAGTCCCCGTGAACGCGCCCGACTGGGCCAACCGCACAATCGCCGGCTGCGGCCCCACATCCCAAGGCGCCGGCCCTGCGTCGTACGACACATCCCAAGGCACCCCGGTCATCCGCTCATGACTGGTCGGCACCCGCCCACCAAACCGACCCCCATCTCCCGCCACACCCTCATCCTCACCCCCAAACCCGAGTTCCGTCGAGAGCCACCACCTCACCCTCAGTACGGGCAGAGAAAGGTGAGGCGTGGGTGGAAGGTGGCGGGTAGCCTCGGCCGGGTGTGGGAGGGCCTGCGATGAGGTGGTTGAAGGAGCGGTCGGCTGCGGCGGTGGTGGAGGCGCTGCGGGACGTGGCGCCTGAGCTGAGTGAGTATCCGATCGTGCTGCGCGAGGCGGTGAACGAAAGCGACCCCCTCTGGTGGTCGGCCACGGGAGTCCTCGACGAGCGGTTCGTGGTGAAGTTCGCCTGGTCCGAGCCCGCGGCGCTTCGGGTCGCGCACGAGATCACGGTCCTCGCGGCATTGGCTGAGGAGCCGGCCGTCCCGTACCTGCCGGAAGTAGTTGCCAGTAGCACCGACCCGGTGCTGTTGGTGACCAGGTTGATTCCGGGTCAGGCGCTGTTCGACATCGTGGACTCGATGGACCGGGATCAGGCCGGCCGCCAACTGGCTGAGTTCCTGGCCGGCCTGGAGGATCCAGCTACCCGGCACCGCGTCGAAGCCGCCGTGGGTGAGCTTCGCCCGGCGGTCCTTCAGCCAGTCTCGACCGACGTCGTACGCGAACGCTTCCCCCGATGGGTCCGCCCAGACCAGCGCCCAACCGTCCTGCGCTGGTGCGACTGGACCGACGAGGTCCTGGCAACCCCCCGCCCGTCAGTACTGGTCCATGGCGACCTCCACGGCGGCAACCAGATCTGGTACGACGACCACCTTTGCGCCGTCGTCGACTTCGAAACCACCGGCCTCGCCGAGCCCGAATACGACCTCCGCACCTTCCCCGGCACCGGACCAGGCATCGAACTCCTCACCGCCACCCTCCACCACTACCAGGCCCTCACCGGGCGCGACCTCTCCCCCAACCACGTCATGGCCTGGCATCTCCGCACCCTCTTCAGCGACGCCCTCTGGCGCAGCGAGGCAGGTGTCCCCCTCCCAGACCACCGAACTCCACCCGACTGGATAGAAGACCTAACCACCCGCTTCACAGCCCTAGACATCAACCCAGCACATCCACCACAAAACGACAGCGGGCCGACCCCATCCGGCTTGCAGTAGGTGCCCGCCTCCCACTGCGTACGGCGGTGGTTGCTACCCCAGGCACGACCACGACCCAGCATGAGCGGCGCGCTCGACCGAACCGAGACGCTCCGCCCGGGGATTCTCAACGACCGGAGAGATCAGGCATGCGGCGTGCTGGGACGACCGACGAACCGGGACACGAGGTGTCGAAGAATACGGCGTGTCGGCAGACGTGACACGTTCGAGGCAGATGCCCGAAACGCCGAGGTGCAGAGGCGCGACGCACTGGGGTGCTGAGGTGCGACGCGCTGGGGTGTGTGAGGCGCGTTGGGGTGCTGAGGCGCGACGCACTGGGGTGCTGAGGCGCGACGCATTGGGTGCTGAGGCGCGACGCATTGGGGTGCTGAGGCGCGACGCATTGGGGTGTGTGAGGCGCGACGCGCTGGGGTGTGTGATGTGTCGATGCCTATCACGATGCCGGGGCGGATGTGGTCGGGGACGAAGCCGTAGGCGTCTCCGGCCTCGATTTCGGTCTCGACCGACTCGACGCCGATGGCCGGGTTGTGCTCGGGGCCAGGGCCAGGGCGAATATCGTCGCCAGGGGCGGATTGGGTCCGTTACGCCCAGGCGGTCTCCCCGGTTCTGCTTTCTCGGCTAATCGTCATCGCCCCGGCCCCGGCGCGCCCGCTCATGTACTAGCAGATCGCCTGCCATCCAATGACCGGCACCTCTCGCCGATGGTCAGAACGGTGGAGGATCGCTGTCGGCCGTGCGTCGGTGTGGTGGCATCGACGAGGTTCCGTTCGGGTCCGGTTGCGCCGGCTCCGGTTGCGCCGGCTCCGGTTGCGCCGGCTCCGGTTGCGCCGGCTCCGGTTGCGCCGGCTCCGGTTGCGCCGGCTCCGGTTGTGCCGGCTCCGGTTGTGCCGGCTCCGGTTGTGCCGGCTCCGGTTGTGCCGGTTCCGGGCTTGCGGGACGCGGTCTTGTGGGATGTGGCCCTGACATTGGGGTTGGTTCGGAGGCGAGCGGCCCGGTCATGAGCGGCTCGGTCATGAGCGGCTCGGCGACGCGTGGTCCGGCGGCGGGCGGTTGCGCGACGCGTGGTTCGGTCGTGGGTGGTCCGGGCATCGTCGGTCCAGGCATCGTCGGTCCAGGCATCGTCGGTCCAGGCATCGTCGGGCCGGGCGTGGGTGGCTGGGTGATGGGGCCTCGGGCGGGCGGGACGGTGGTGTAGCGGTGGCCGGTGGGGGTGGTGAGGGTGATGGAGCCGTTGGGGTGGCTGGTGGTGGTCCAGCCCCAGGCGGGGGTGTCTTTGATGACGTGGTGGTACTCGCAGTACGGCGCCAGCCCGAGCAGGTTGGTGGTGCCGGTGCGGGCAAACGGTGTGGTGTGGTCGCGGTCGCAGTCGCGGGAGGTGCGGTTGCAGCCGGGCCAGGCGCAGACCGGGTGGCGGGCCAGGAGGGTTTCGGTGACCAGGACGCCGGGGTCGTGGCGGGTGGTCGATGCCTCGAGGACGGTGCCGTTGGTGGGGTCGGTGAGCAGGCGCCGCCAGGTGCCGTCGGCGGCGATGCGCCGGGCCAGGTCGGCGGGGATCGGGCCGTACCCGGTCAGCTCGCCTGGGTCGTCGTCGAGCCCGAGGAGCGTGGACGCAGGCACGACGACCTCGATGTGAGGACGTCGGCGATGCTGATCGGGCAACCGGCGGCCTAGCCAGTCCAGTCCGTTGTGGAGGATCTGCTCGAACAGATCCGCCACCACATCCGCACGCCGCTGCTCAACAGTCCGCTCATCCCCACCCCCAGGCGCCGAGCCCGCACCGACGCAAGCTGCAGCCTCGGGCGGGGCGGATGCGGAGCCTGATCCTGGCGTCTCGGGACCTGCGAATGTTGAGCCCGCCGCGACGCATGCTGCGGCAGCCTCGGGCGCGGCCGATGTAGAGCCCGCGGCGCCGCGATCAAGTGCCTCGGGAGCTGCGAACGTTGAACCTGGCGCATGGGACTCGTCCGCCTCGGGATCCGAAGGTGTGGGGACCGCGGTGGTGGCGGCGCCGGCGGCCGTGGATCCACCAGGTGCGGGATACGCGGTAGTTGCGGCTGCTGCGGCTGCGGCTGCGGATCCAACGGGCGTCGGGTACACCGTCGTGCCGTCGGCGGCCGCGGACCTAATGGGTGCCAGGCGGGCCCTCGTGGCGTCTACGGCGTCGGGCCGTGCGGTTGCGGGCTCCTCAGTTGTGGGTGCTGTGGCTTGCGGCCGTGCGGCTGTGGAGCCTGCGGTCGCCGAGTCCGTGGGTTCGGCCCTTGTGGTGGCAAAGCCTCCGGTTGTGGAGTCTGCGGTGGTGGAGTCTGCGGTGGTGGAGTCTGCGGTGGTGGGCTCTGCGGTCTTGGGGTTTGTGGGGGTGGGGGCCGCCGGGGTGGTGGACTCGGTGGGCGCGGACTCTGGTGCGGAATGCGCGGCGTTCGGCCCTGTCGGGTTCGGGCCTGCCGGGTTCGGGCCTGCCGGGTTTGGGCCTGCCGGGTTTGGGCCTGCCGGGTTCGGCTGTGCGGGGTTGGGGTTTGTGGGGGTCGGGGGTGTGGGGGTGGCGCGTTTGGCCAGGGTGGCCATGGCTTGGATGACGACCCACATTTGCTGGATCTTGTCGCAGGTGTTGACCACCCACAGGCCGGCCATGCCGTCGGCGAGGGGAACGATCTTGCAGGTGCGCTCAGTCACCGCGGCACGGTGAGCGTCGGCGGACTCGGCGATGGTGTGCTTGGCGACCTGGCGATGCAGCGACGCTGAGAGGTTTCGATGGGTCTGTTTCGCGGCTCGCTTCAGCACATGCGCCTCGACGGCCTGGGCTGCTTGGTCGGTGAGTTTGCTGGTGGCCTCGGAGATCGCCAGTGCCTTGCCCCAGGTCAACGCCCCACACTTCAAGCCGGTGTGGGTTGCCCTCAGGGTCGACGTCAACCGCCGCGCGGTTTCGACCCGGCGGGCGATCGTGTTCGGCGACAGGCCAAGGGCCAGGCCGATCTCGCTGTACCAGGACCTCTCCGGATCGATCGGGCGACCCGAACTGTCCACCTGACTCGGGCGCGGGGACTCGCGATGCTCGGCCTGGCGTTGCCGGTAGAACGACGCCATCGCACTCGCCTTGCACGCCTCGGCCCAACTCACCATCCGCTCCGCGGCCTTCATGAACTCGATCAACTCCATCGGCGACATCGCCTCCGGCCGGGTCTTGTCCAACGCCGCGGCCAGCTCGCCACCGGGCGGGAGCAACACCCACGCCGGCGCGGTCCGCCGCAGCATCTCCCGCTCGGCCTCGTCCTGCTCGACACCAGCCCACAACTCCCACTCAAGATCATCCACCCGCGTCGACCGGTTCCGGCCCAGCAGCTCGTCGAGCTCGGCGTCCAAATAATCCTGCTCGCTGACGAACCGCGGACCCCCAGGCTCACCAGGACCCTCCGGAATGTCGAGACCCTCCGGGATGTCGAGCAGTTCCGGAATGCCAAACCCGGCAGGGATGTCGAACTCGGGATCGGGCGGCTCGTGACTGCAGAACTCAGGCATGCGGAACGCAGAATTGCCGAACTCCGCGCTGCGGGACTCGGCGCTGCGGGACTCGGCGCTGCGGGACTTGGAGTTGCAGAGGTTGGCGTTGGCAGACTCGGGATTGTGGAACCTAGGGCCATGGAGCTCGGGGTTGCGGAGCTTGGAGCTATCGGGCTCGGGGCTCGGGAATTGAGAGTCGTGGGACTGCTCGGGAGCTGTGGACTCCGTCGGCGGCGGGCGATCGCCTGGCCGGCTGGCTTCTCCGGGCCGTTGGTCGGCGCTCGATTGCACGAGGTCGGTGGGCATGGCGGTGGGCATGGTGGTGTCGGTGACGGCTGGGAGACCGTCGCCGGGGCGGCTGACCACACTCACGTTCATGGGTCAATATTAGAACACCTGTTCGATTTCACCAAATCGCGAACTCTGGAGAACGGACCAGGTCGCGGGACACCGGAGACGGTGCTGCACAACGTCGTAAGACGGGCAGACTCAGCGCTCGATGCGGGGCGCGCGGTGGGGGGCGCGCGGTGGGGGCGCGGCTTTGGGGGGGAGCCGGAAATTTCGTTGCCTTGCGCACCGTGAGGTCGTTAGCGTCGGCGCGTATGACGGGTGACGATCCGAAGCAGGTGGTTCGGCGGGGTTACGACGTACTGTCGAGCAGGTACGACGAAGCGACCGGCGCGGACTCGAAGTACCGGAGCTGGATCGACGAGCTGCTCAGCCGGCTCGATCCTGGTAGCAGAGTTCTCGACGTCGGTTGCGGTAGCGGCGTCCCGATCGCTCGTGAGCTGACGGCCGCTGGTCATCACGTGACCGGCGTCGACATCAGTGAGGTGCAGATCAGTCGAGCGCGCGAGCTTGTCCCGGACGCCGAGTTCGTCCAGGCTGACGCCACTAGCCTGGAGTTTCCACCCGAGTCCTTCGATGCAGTTGTATCGCTGTACGCCCTGATCCACATCCCGTTGGCGGAGCAGCAGGACCTGCTCAAGAACATCGCGAGTTGGCTCAAGCCGGGCGGCTGGTTTCTCTGCACCACCGGCCACCGCGCATGGACAGGCACCGACGACAACTGGCTGGACGGCGGAGTACCCATGTGGTGGAGCCACACCGACAGCGCCACCAACCAAACCTGGCTGACCCAGGCCGGGCTGACCATCACCGACCAAACCTTCATCCCCGAAGGCTCAGGCGGCCACGCCCTCTTCTGGTCCCAACGCCGTCCAGCTCCTCGCGGTCGTCCGGCACGCGATCGGGGTCAGCCGAGACGCCCGCAAAGCTCTTGAGCCACGGACTCCGGATGCGGCAACTCCTGGCCACGGGGTGCGGCAGCCGCCGGAGGCGGGCAGAAGAAGCAGCCGCCGCGGACCGATGTCCGTCGCACAAGCCGCACAGCGAGTCCAGTCAGAGGAGTCTGGCCGGGTCCGCATCATTTCGTGAGCGGCGAGTTGTCCGGCGGGGAGCCTGGTGGGGTCCCCGCCGTCGGGGTTTAGTCCTTGATGCCGGATTGGGTTACGCCTTGGATCAGGTAGCGCTGGAGGAAGGCGAAGATGAGGACCAGCGGGAGGATCGAGACGGCTACGGCCATGAAGAGTTCGTGGATGTTGATGGTTTGGGCGGTGACGAACGTCGACATCGCGACCTGGACTGTCCAGGACGACGAGTCTTGGCCGATGACCAGGGGCCACAGGAATGCGTTCCAGTTGCCGATGAAGGTGATCGCGGCTAGGGCGGCGAAGAACGGGAGGGAGTTCGGTACGACGATGCGCCAGAACACCCCGAAGTACCCGGCGCCGTCGACTCGCGCCGCCTCCTCCAGCTCCTTGGGGAAGCCCAGGAAGTACTGACGGAAGAGGAACGCCGCGAACCCGCTGAACAGCGTAGGAATGATCAGACCACGCAACGTCGAGACCCATCCGAGCGACGAGACCACGATGAAGCTCGGGATGAACGTCACCGCGGCCGGGATCATCAGCGTCGCGACGATCGCGTAGAAGATCTTGTCGGCATGTTTGTACGGGATCCGGGCCAGCCCATATCCCGCCATCGATGCCAACAGCAACTGTCCGGCCGTCCCGAGGATGCCGACCACCGCGGAGTTGTACAGCGCCCGCGCCATCGGCACCTGGGTGTCGTCGAACAACTCCTTGATGTTCCCCCATTGCAGATGCGAGGGAAACAACGTCCACGACGGCGACGTGATGTCGGCCTCGGTCGACAACGCGTTGCGCAGGATCAGGTAGAACGGCAGCAGGAACAGGACCACGGCGATGAACAGCGCGATCCAGCGCAGCAGCAGCCCGACCCGGCCGATCGGGCTTCGGCTGAAGCCGATCGGCTGAGGTGTTCCCGTCGTACGCTCGGCGGTAGCCATCAGTCACCGGCCCTTCCGAAGCCGAGGATCCGGCTCTGCAGCAGCGTCACGATCATGATGATGACCGCCAGGATCAAAGCACCGGCCGAACCGTGGCCGAGGTCCTGGATCGATCCCAGCGAGATCCCGTACAGGTAGACCAGCGGCGGCCGCGCGAAGTTCACGTTGCCGAGCAGGTTGTAGAACTCGTCGAAGGCCTGGTAGGCCGCGATCAGATTCAGGATCAGTACGGCGACCGACGTGGCCCGCAACTGCGGCAGCGTGATGTATCGGAACACCTGCCACCCCGGCTTCGCGCCATCGACGTACGCCGCCTCGTACAGCGTCGGCGAGATCCGTTGCAGACCCGCGATAAACAGGATCATGTAGAACCCGAGCTGCAACCACAGACGCACGGTGATGATCGGGATCCAGTACCACGGCGGGTCGACCGTCGACAGCCAGGCGATGTTGTCGATCCCGAACCAGCCGAGCACCGTGTTCGCCAGTCCGAACCGGACTCCGTTGAAGATCGACAACCGCCAGATCAGGGACGCCACCACATACGAACACGCGGTCGGCAGGAAGAACACCGACCGGAAGAACGCCCGCGCGATCTTCACCTGGTTGACCAGCAACGCGAGCGCGAGCGACAGTGCGAACGTCAGCGGCACGATGAACACCGCGAAGATCGTGAACGTGCCGAGGCTCGACAGGAAGTTGTGGTCGGTGAGCATGTCGATGTAGTTCTGCAACCCGACGAACTTCGACGGTGTGACCGTGTTGTAGGCCTCGAAGAAACTGAGGACCAGGCTCCAGATGATCGGCAGGTAGGAGAAGATCAGCAGCCCGAGAACGAACGGACCGACGAAGATCCAGAACCACATCGTGCTGCCGGCGATGCCCGTACGACGCCGCCGGGACTTCCGCCGCTCACCACCTGCGACGGAGTCCTGGACGGGTTTGACCGAAGCGCTCATCCGAACAACCGGGACAGCTCGGCGTTGACTGTCTTTTCGGCTGTGGCGATCTCGGCGGTGGGGTCGGCTCCCTTCCGGATGATGTTGGTGAGCATGTCGGTGTAGGCCGTATTCATCTTCGGGGTCCAGGCCGGATTGTCGGTGTGACCGTAGTCGCCGGTCAGTTTCACGGTCTCAGCGGCGACACCGCTCTGCAGCTTGGCCGCCTTCGCCGCAAGGCTCTTCCGGGGCGGGATGTGGAAGCCGTAGTTCAGGCACCAGTCCTCCTGGTAGTCCTGCTGGTCGATCCACAGCCACTTCACGAACTTCTTCGCCGCGTCGACGTTCGGGCTCTTGGCCGACACGAACTGCGTCCAGCCACCCGAGTACACGGCCGGCTTGCCCTGCGCGTCGAGCTTGGGGAATGCGAACACCCCGAGGTCGTCGCCGAGCGCCTTCTGCATCGCGGGGACGGCCCACATGCCGATCCACTGCATCGCGACCAGGCCCTGGATGAGCGCACTCGGGTCGGTCCAGTCGGTCGGTGAGCCGAGCAGCGCGCTTTTGCTGTCGTACAGCTCGTGCAGCTTGCCGAACGCCTGCGCCGCGCGATCGTTGGTGAAGCCGGGCTTGTTGTCCGTGGTGAGGCGGTCCCCGCCGGACGACCAGAGCGCGGGTGCGCCGAGCGCCAGGCCGCCGTCGTTGCCGACGAAGATGCCCTTCACCTTGTTCGTGGTGAGCGCCTTGGCCGCGGAGATCAGGTCGTCGACGGTCTCCGGCGGTTTGATCCCGGCCTTGTCCAACAGCGACTTGCGGTAGTAGATGACCTGCGGGTCGACGATCATCCGGATGCCGTAGACCTTGCCGTCGACCGTGTTCGTGGCCAGGTCGCCCGGGGTGAAGTCGTCCTTCACGTCCGCGAGGATGTCGTCCAGCGCCACCACCTGGTTGCTCTTCACCATGCCGATGTTCAGCTGGCTCTCGAAGACGTCCGGTGCCTTGTTCGACAACAGACCGGAGGCGAGCTTGCTGGCGTAGTCGCCCGGCGTCCACTGCACCGCGACATTTGCATCGGTGTAGGCCTTGGCGTATTTGGTCGCGGCCTGCTGCGTGCCGGCTTCGCCGTATTGGTGGTACCACTGCGACAAATTGACCTTTGAACCACCGCCGCCACCAGAGGACGGTCGTCCGGTATTTCCTCCACACGCCGCGGTGAATGCCGCGAGTGCGGCCAAGCCACCGGTCCGCTTCAGTAGATCCCGCCGGGTCAGACCGGCGTTCGGAACATGAGCAGGCATGAATTCCACCTTCCCGAGAGCAACGCCGCAGGGGTACGACGCCAGGTTCCGAGTTACTTAACGTGGTTAAGCATCTCCGATTTCGCACACAGTACAACACGATCCAACATCACAACAGCTTTCGCACATGACGTTTCTGGCACGGCTCGCGCCCGTTCGGAAGACGCCACGCCCGTACCGTTCAGGTCAATCGTTGTAGAAGTGCCAGCACCATGTCTCAAAAGCGCGCCCGGCGCAAGACCGGACGCGCTCCACTTTGTTCGAATGTGTGGATTTTGCTTGAGTTGATATCGCTCTGTGATCAGCGGAGGAGTTCGTCGATCAGCGGAAGAGTTCGCCTGCCGCGGCCTTGCGGACCAGCAGCGCGGGCGGCTCGAAGCGGTCACCGTACGTCGATGCCAGCTCGCGCGACCGGTCCACGAACGCGGGCAGGCCGTAGCCGTTGATGTACTGCAGGGTGCCGCCGTACAACGGTGGAAAGCCGATGCCGAAGATCGAGCCGATGTTGGCATCGGCAACGGAGCGTAGTACTCCTTCGTCCAGACACTTGACGGTCTCGAGCGCCATCGCGAACAGCATCCGCTCCTGCAGATCAAGCACCGGTACGGCGCTCTCGCGCGCGAAGTGCGACCACAGTCCCGGCCACAAGTGTTTGGGTCCGTCGGCCGGATACTCGTAAAAGCCAGCCCCCGCGGCCTTCCCGCGGCGATCGAACTCGGTCACCAGGCGATCGGTGACCGCCATCCCGGGGTGGTCGTCGAAGGCGCCGGCGCTGTCCCCCGCGGCCAGGGCCGCGTCGCGGATCTTCTGCGGGAGCGTCAGCGTGACCTCGTCCAGCATCGCGAGCGGCGGAGCCGGGAAGCCCGCCTGCGTCGCGGCCCGCTCGATCGTGACCGGATCGACGCCCTCGGCCACCATCGCCGCACCCTCCATCACCAGCGTGCCGAACACCCGGGAGGTGTAGAAACCACGGCTGTCGTTGACGACGATCGGTGTCTTCTTGATCTGCCGTACGACGTCGTACGCGCGAGCGATGGCGCGATCGGAGGTCTTCGAGCCCACGATCAGCTCGACCAGCGGCATCCGGTCGACCGGCGAGAAGAAGTGCATGCCGATGAAGTCGTCCGGGCGATCAATCCCGTCGGCCAGTGAGGTGATCGGCAGGGTCGACGTGTTCGAGCAGAGCAGCGCGTCCGGCTCGACCACCTCCGCGATCTCGGCGAACACCTTCTGCTTCAGCCCACCGTCCTCGAAGACCGCCTCGATCACCAGGTCGCACCCGGCCAGATCGTTCGGGTCTGCGGTCGGCGTGATCCGGCTCAGGAACGCTTCGACCTCGCCGACCGACAGCCGCCCCCTCTGCACCTGCTTCGCGAGGAGCTTCTCGGAATATGACTTGCCGCGAGAAGCAGCCTCGAGCGAGACATCCTTGAGCACCACCTCGATGCCCACCTTCGCGCAGACATAGGCGATCCCGGCGCCCATCATTCCCGCGCCCAGCACGCCGACCTTCCGGGCGGAGTACCGAGGTACGTCGGTAGGCCGCGAGGCGCCGGCGTTGATCGCCTGCAGGTCGAAGAAGAACGCCTGAATCATGTTCTTCGCGATCTGCCCGGTCGCGAGCGACACGAAGTACCGCGACTCGATCCGCGACGCGGTGGCGAAGTCGACCTGGCTGCCCTCGACGGCGGCGCTCATGATCGCGCGTGGCGCCGGGTACGGCGCGCCCTTGAGCTGCTTGCGCAGGTTCGCCGGGAAGGCCGGCAGGAATGCGGCCAGCTTCGGCGAGGACGGCGTACCGCCGGGGATCTTGTACCCGTCCCGATCCCAGGGCTGCTTCGCGTCTCCCTCGTACGACGCGATCCACTGGTAGGCCGCATCCAACAGGTCGGATGCCGGCACCACCGAGTCGACGATCCCGAACTCCAGCGCCTGGGCAGGCTTCATCCGCCGGCCCTCCAGCAGCACCTTCATCAGCGCGTCCTGCAGACCGAGCATCCGCACGGTCCGCGTCACGCCGCCACCACCGGGTAGCAGACCCAGCGTCACCTCGGGTACGCCGAGCTCGATCCGGTTGTCATCGGCAACGATCCGGTGGTGGCACGCGAGGGCGATCTCGAGCCCGCCACCCAGGGCCGATCCGTTGATCGCGGCAACAACCGGGACGCCGAGCGTCTCCAGCGCCCGGAGCTGCCGCTTGACCTCCTCGACCGTGTCGAACACCTGGGCCGCATCGCTCGGCTGGATCTGCGACAACATCTGGAGGTTGCCACCGGCAAAGAACGTCGACTTGGCGCTGGTGATGACGACGCCCTTCAGTCCGGACGCGGACTGAAGCCGCTCGACCGCAGCACCCATCGCGGCGACGTATGCCTCGTTCATCGTGTTCGCCGCGGCGGAAGGGTCGTCCATCGTCAGCGTGACGACGCCGTCGGAGTCGCTCCAGGAGATCATGCCGCAAGCCTCTCGATGATGGTCGCGACGCCCATCCCGCCGCCGACGCACAGGGTGGCCAGTCCGTACCGGAGTTCGCGTCGTTCCAGTTCGTCCAGCAGGGTTCCGATCAGCATCGCGCCGGTCGCGCCGAGGGGGTGGCCGAGCGCGATCGCACCACCGTTCACGTTCACCTTCTCGTGCGGTACGCCGAGATCGTTCATGAAATGCAGAACCGCGGCCGCGAACGCCTCGTTCATCTCGAACAGGTCGATGTCACCGACTTCGAGGCCGGCCTTTCCGAGCGCCTTCCGGGCGGCCGGCGCCGGTCCGGTCAGCATGATGGTCGGGTCCGCGCCACTCACCGCGGTCGCGACCACGCGTCCGCGCGGCGCCCGGCCGAGCGCCTCCCCGGCCTTCTCGTTGCCCACGGCAACCAGAGCGGCGCCGTCGACGATTCCGGACGAGTTGCCCGCGTGGTGCACGTGTTCGATCCGCTCGACGGTCAGGTACTTCTCCAGGGCGACCGAGTCGAACCCGCCGTGCTCCCCGATCGCCGCGAACGACGCGGGCAGGCCGGCCAGCGTCTCGACGGTCGTCCCCGGCCGGACGAGCTGGTCGGTGTCGAGGATCCGCAGCCCGTTGCGATCGTCGACCGGAACGATCGAGCGCGCGAAGTACCCGTTCGCCCAGGCCTTGGCGGCGCGAGCGTGCGACTCGGCGGCGTACGCGTCGACGTCGGTCCGGGAGAAGCCGTCGATTGTCGCGATCAGGTCCGCGCTGATGCCCTGCGGGATGAAGTTGGTCTGCATCGCGGTCTCCGGGTCCATCGCCCAGGCACCGCCGTCAGAAGCCATCGGTACGCGCGACATCGACTCGACCCCGCCCGCGAGGATGAAGTCCTCCCAGCCGGACCGGACCCGCTGGGCCGCTTGGTTCACGGCCTCCAGACCGGATGCGCAGAACCGGTTGAGCTGCACGCCACCGGTCGTGTCCGGGTAGCCGGCCGCGAGCACCGCGGTCCGCGCGATGTCCATGCCCTGATCGCCGATCGGCGTGACCACACCGAGGACGACGTCGTCGATCGCGGTCGGATCCAGCTCGGGATGCCGGGTCCGCAACTCGCGGAGCAGGCCGGTGATCAGCGAGATCGGCTTGACCTCGTGCAGCGCTCCGGTCGGTTTGCCCTTACCGCGGGGGGTGCGGATCGCGTCGTACAGGAAGGCTTCGGTCATAGCTCGATTGTGACAGTTGAACTGTCATAGTGGTCAAGAACGGGTCGTTATGATCTCCGCCATGCCAGAAGTACAGGGCGCAGAAGGACAGGCCGAAGTGGCGACGCTGACCGTCGACGAGTTGTCGGCGCGGGTCGGGATGACTGTGCGGACGTTGCGGTTCTACGCCGGCCGCGGCTTGATCCCGCCGCCGACCCGACGCGGCCGGGTCGGGTACTACGGTCCCGAGCACATCGCCCGGCTCGATCTGGTTCGCGAGCTGCAGGCCCACGGATTCACGCTCTCCGCGATCGAGGGGTACCTCGAACGGATTCCGCCGGACGCGACCCCGCAGGACATCGCATTGCATCGCACGCTGCTCACGCCGTGGATGCGCGACCTGCCGGAGACCCTCGATCGCGCGACCCTGGTCCGTCGTACCGGCCGGGAGCTCACCGACGACGACATCGAGATGCTCGTCGCCCTGGGCGTGGTCGAACCGACGCCGGACGAGGACGTCTTCCAGGTCGCGACCGCGCATCTGAGCCTCGGCGTCGAGCTGCTCGACCTGGACCTGCCGGTCGAAGCCGTCCAGGACGCCGGCCGGATCTTCGCCGATCACGGCCGGGCCATCGCCGAGGAGCTCACCGACGTCTTCCGGACCAAGGTCTGGCCGCACTACCGCGACTCGGGCGGTCCGCCCGAGCACATCCAGCAGCTCGTCGAACGCTTCAAGCCGGTCACGATCCAGGGCCTCGTGCTCGCCTACGAACGAGCCGTCGGTGAGACCCAGCGCGACACCATCCGCCGGACCCGGAACAAGCAGCGTCGCTAGTTGGAGACCCGCAGGTAGGTCAATCCGCGCAGATCCAGGTAGGTGTCGGTCGGCGTCGTCACCACGCGGAGCAGGACGCTGTCACAGCCGACGCAGCGGGCGACCAGGCCGGGAGCGTTCGTGTACAGGCGTGATTCCGCGAAGACCCCGGTCCGGCCGCAGCCGGCGCAGCGGGAGATCGCGGCCGTGATGTCGACGGCGAAGAGCTCACTCAGCGCCCCCGCTGCCGCATTGCCATCCAGATAATCCATCTCGCTCATCGAGGGCCTCCTGTGGGTCCGAACCGTTCTGTTCTCACCCGGGCCGGGTCGTGGCCGGCCGCGACCAGCAGGTCTGCCACCGTCTCCACGAACGGCGTCGGCCCGCACACGTACGTCGTCGGCAGCTGGTCGGGCGGCAACGCGTGCTGCTCGATCACCTCGGCGTCGATCCGACCCACTCGCGGCTCTCCCGCCGGAGCCTCCCGCGTGTAGACGAGCCGTACGTCGACGTCGTCCGAGGCGGCCAGCTCCTTCAGGTCGCTCACGTAGATGACCGACTCCGGACGCCGCACCGAATACAGCAGCCGGACCGGCGTCGTGCTGACCGCGGCGCTGTGGGCACGCAGCATCGCCCGCAGCGGGACGACACCCGATCCCCCGCCGATCAGCTGGACCGGCCCTTCCTGCTCCGGCTTCCAGACGAACCACCCACCGACCGGCCCGCGGATCTCCAACGGGTCACCGACCTTGATGACATCGACCAGGTACGGCGAAACCTCACCGTCGGGCACCTGCTCGACAGTGAGCTCGATCGTGGCACCGGTCCACGCCGAGGCGATCGAATACGACCGGGAGGCCCGGTAGCCGTCCGGCGCGGTCAGCCGGACGTCCAGATGCTGGCCCGCGAGGTGCCCGGGCCAGTCCGGTACGTCGAGCGTCAGCGTCCGAGCGGTCTCCGTCTCACGTCGTACGTCGGAGACCGTGGCCACCTGCCAGCTCAGTCGCCGGCGTATCGCTGTTCTTTCCATGGGTCTCCGTACTCGTGGTAGCCGGCGGTCTCCCAGAAGCCCAGGTCCTCGGTGTCGGACAGGACCAGTCCGCGTACCCACTTGGCGCTCTTCCAGAAGTACAGGTGTGGCACGAGCAGACGGGCCGGGCCACCGTGCTCGGGGTCCAGCGGCTCGCCGTCGTACTCGTAGGCGATCCAGGCCTGGCCGTCGAGCAGGTCGTCGAGCGGCAGGTTGGTCGTGTACCCGCCGTAGCTGTGCGCCATCGCGAAGTCGGCACCGGTCTCGACATCGGCGAGCAGAGTGTCGAGCGAGACGCCCTTCCACTCCGTCTGCAGCTTCGTCCACCGGGTCACGCAGTGGATGTCCTTGGTGATGGTGTCGGCCGGCAACGCAAGCAGCGCGGCCCAGTCCCACTTGTGCTTCTCACCGGCCTCGCTGGTGACCGTGAATTCCCAGTGCTCGGTCTGGATCCGCGGCGTCGGCCCGGCCGACAGGACCGGGAAGTCCCGGGTCAGATACTGCCCCGGGGGAAGATCCGAACCGCTGCTGCGACGACCGGTGAATCCCGGCGACACGATGTTCATGCCGACCTCCTCTGCTCCTGGAGGAAGTCAACCACGCCCTCGCCGGATGTCCAGCGTCGGCGCAGCCGGATCATGGTGACTACAGACCCATCGTGCGGCCGATGATCTCCTTCATGATCTCGGTCGTGCCTCCGTAGATGGTTTGGGCGCGGGTGTCCAGATAGGCCTTCGCGATCGGGTACTCGGTCATGAATCCGTAGCCACCGTGCAGTTGCAGACACCGGTCGACCACCCGCTGCTGGAGCTCGGTGGTCCACCACTTCGCCATCGCGACCTCGGCGACCGTGAGGGTGCCGGCGTTCAGCTCCTGGATGCAGCGGTCGACGAAGACCCGGGCGATCTGGGTCTCGGTCGCGAGCTCGGCCAGGACGAAGCGGCTGTGCTGGAACGAGCCGATCGGTCGCCCGAACGCCTTCCGGTCCTTGACGTAGCGCAGCGTTTCGGCGAGGACGTTCTCGCAGGCGACGGCCGCGACGACGGCGAACGTGACGCGTTCCTGCGGGAGCTTCTCCATCAGATAGGTGAAGCCCTTGCCCTCCTCGCCGAGCAGATTCTCGACCGGGACACGGACCTCGTCGAAGAACAACTCGGCGGTGTCCTGCGCCTTCAGCCCGATCTTGTCCAGGTTGCGACCGCGCTCGAACCCGGGCATCCCCCGCTCGACCACCAGCAGCGAGATGCCTTGGGCGCCGGCCGCCGGGTCCGTCTTGGCGACGACGATGACGAGGTCGGCGAGGATTCCGTTGGAGATGAACGTCTTCTGACCGCTCAGCACGTAGTGGTCGCCGTCGCGCCGGGCCGTGGTCTGGATGCCCTGCAGGTCGCTGCCGGCACCGGGCTCGGTCATCGCGATCGCGGTGATCAGCTCCCCCGAGCAGAACCCAGGCAGCCAGCGAGCCTTCTGCTCGTCGGTGGCGTAGTCGAGCAGGTACGCCGAGTTGATGTCGGTGTGGATCGTGAAACCGACCCCACTTCCGTGGGCTGTCGTCATTTCCTCGATCAGCACGGCATTGAACCGGAAGTCGCGCACCCCACCACCGCCGTACTGCTCGGGCATCATGAAGCCGAGCAGACCCGCCGCACCGGCGGCCGTCCACAGCTCGCGCGGGACGATGCCGGCCTCCTCCCAGGCTGCGTGGTGCGGCACGACCTCCTTGTCGCAGAACGCTCGTACGGTCTCCCGGAAGGCGTCGTGATCGGCGTCGAAGAGCTGACGTTCCACGGGCGGGTCCTCTCAGATCTGAACGGCGGCGCGGGTCTCGAGCAGGTGGTCGAGGTCGGTGATGCCCCAGTCGGTCAGGGCTTCGCGGGTGTGTTGGCCGGCCTTGGCGGGCGGTCGGCCCAGGGCGGTCGGCGTACGGTCGAAGCGTGGCGCCGGTGCGGCCTGCCGGACTCCGTGGTGGTCCACAAAGGTGCCGCGAGCGACGAGATGGGGATGGTCGGCGGCCATCGGCAGGACCGCCGTGACACAGGCGTCGGAGCCGTCGAAGACCTCGGCCCACTCCGCCTGGGTCCGCGTGCGGAAGGTCTCGGTGAGCGTCTTCCTGATCGTCGGCCAGTTCGACGGGTCGTTGCGGTCGGCAACAGTGATGCCAAGCTTGTCGATCAGCTCGGCGTAGAACTGCGGCTCGATCGCGCCGACCGCGACGTGCTTGCCGTCGGAGGTTTCGTACACGTCGTAGAACGGCGCGCCGGTGTCCAGGAGGTTGGTGCCGCGCTCCTGCGTCCAGGTCCCGGCCGCGAGGGCGCCGAGGAGCATCGTGGTCAGATGCGCCGAGCCGTCGACGATCGCGGCGTCGACCACCTGGCCCTGGCCGCTGTGCAGGGCGGCGAGGACACCGATCACCAGGTACAGCGAACCGCCCGCGAAGTCGCCGAGCAGGTTGGCCGGGACTTGTGGCGGGCCGCCGGCCCGGCCGATCAAGTGCAGCGCGCCTGACAGCGCGAGGTAGTCGATGTCGTGCCCCGCGGTCTGGGCGAGCGGACCGTCCTGACCCCAGCCGGTCATCCGTCCGTAGACGAGCGTGGGGTTGATCGCGTGACAGTCGTCCGGACCGATGCCGAGTCGCTCGGCCACGCCCGGCCGGAAGCCTTCGACGAGTACGTCGGCCTGTGCGACCAAGCGCCGTACGACGTCGACGGCCGCTGGTTGCTTGAGGTCCAGCGCCACGCTGCGGCGACCGCGGTTGACCAGGTCCAGCTCCGGTGGTCCCATCGACAGACCACCGCCGGGACGGTCGATCCGGAGGACGTCCGCGCCCAGCTCGGCGAGCATCATGCAGGCGAACGGCGCCGGACCCATCCCGGCCAGCTCGACCACCTTCACGCCTTCGAGTGGACCCATGCCCGCCATTGTGACAGTCCCACTGTCACAGTCGTCAAGTCACCTCGACGTCATCCACCGGGTGCGCCAGGTGGGACGAAGGGGCGCGGCGGTGGGCCGGAGGTGATCAGGTCGAGGAGTGCCGCGGTGTCGGCGTACTCGTCGATGGTGTCGGCGAGGCGATCCAAGCGCGCCTCGCGGAGGGCGGCGAACGAGACGGTGCCGTCCGGCGCGGGCTTGCCGGTCAGCCCGGCGATCTCGGTCAGGAAAGCGTGCCGGGTCGCGTCGTCATCGAGCAGGCCGTGCCAGATCGTGCCCCACGTATGACCCGACCGGCAGCCGCCGGGGAAGGACTCGGCGTCGCCGGTGACCGCGACCACCCCGTGATGGATCTCGTACGCCGTCGGCGCCGGCCGGGCCAGCGTCTTCTCCCGCCGGAAGGTCGTTGCGACAGGCAACAACCCGAGACCGGCGTGATCGCCACCGCCTTCGACACCGTCGGGATCGGAGATCGTCGCACCGAGCGCCTGGTAACCGCCGCAGATGCCGAGCACCGGCCGACCGGCCGCGACGCGCGCCGCGACCGCCTCGGCCAGGCCGTGCGACCGCAGCCACTCAAGATCGGAAATGGTCGCCCGCGAGCCTGGCAGGACGACGAGATCGGCGTCGCGGACCTCGGCAGGACTCGTGGTGAAGAAGACACTGGTGGTCGGCTCGACCGCGAGTGCATCCAGGTCGGTGAAGTTGCTGATCCGCGGAAAGCGAATCACGGCGACGGTGAGCAGCTCGGCCGACGCCGTCCGTCGGGTGGGGATGTCCAGCGCATCTTCCGAATCCAGCCACAACTCAGGCAGCCACGGGAGCACGCCGTACGTCGGACGCCCGGTCACCGAGGTGAGCATGTCGATCCCCGGCTGCAGCAGCGACACGTCGCCGCGGAACTTGTTCACCATGAACCCACTGAGCAACGCCTGATCCGCCGCATCGAGCAACGCGACGGTCCCGAACATCGACGCGAACACCCCACCGCGATCGATGTCCCCGACCACCACCACCGGCGCCTGGGTGTGCTGCGCGAGCCCCATGTTCACGTAGTCCGATTGCCGCAGGTTGATCTCTGTCGGACTCCCCGCGCCTTCGCTGATCACCACGTCGTAGCGGGCCGCGAGCTCGTCGTACGCCGCGAACGCCGCCTTCGCGAGCTCGGCCCGCTCGGTCAGGAACCCGCGCGCCGACAGCTCCCCCCACGGCTCCCCCATCAGAACGACGTGGCTGCGTCGATCGCTGCCCGGCTTGAGCAGGACCGGGTTCATCGCGGCCTCGGGCTCGGCGCCGGCGGCGATGGCCTGGATCCATTGCGCGCGGCCGATCTCGGCGCCGTCGGCGCAGACCATCGAGTTGTTCGACATGTTCTGAGCCTTGTACGGCGCCACCCGGACACCCTGACGCGCCAGCCAGCGGCAGAGGCCGGTCACGACGGTCGTCTTGCCCGCGTCGGACGTCGTACCAGCGATCAGGAGCGAACCCACTCGCCTACCTTAGTGCGCACATCACCAGGGCCAGCGAGAGGCGGAAGCGTCCCTGCGGATTGTCGAGCTCGAAGCCCAGGATCGCCTCCGCGTGCTCGAGTCGGTACGCGACCGTGCTGTGGTGGCGGTAGACGAGCGCGGCCGCCTTACGGACCGAGTCGGTGATGCAGTACGCGCGGAGGATCGCCAGCAGATCGTCGCCACCGGGCTCGGCAGCGATGCGGTCGATGGCGGCCACATCGGGTGAGTTCGCGATGTCCTCGGGGCGCAGGCGGTCGGCCAGGACGAGCAGGCCGCCCAGCTCGTCGGAATTCACCACGGGCTCCTCGGGCGAGGCCAGCCGGAGCGCCGTCCGCGCCGCCTGCCAGGACTCAGCGGCTTGGATGGCCGGCAGCGCCGGGCCGATGCCAGCCCGAAGACCGGCCGTCGCCTCCAGCGCAACACCCGCTGGAAGCAGGGTCACCACCTGGTTGCCTACCTGAGCGGAGGAGCTGGAGACGGGAGCCGTGGAGACTGCGACCTGGAGTGGGGCGCTCGGGGTGAGGCCGAGGAGATGCAGGGCCCGGGAGCGCTCGGCGATGCCCGCGGAGGCGGAGACGATCAACTCGACCAATGCGGGATCACCGACGGCCGGGAGGGCGTTCACCGTGCGATCGAGCAGGATCGAGCCGGCCAGGGCGAACCGTTCGAGGACCATGTCGTCGATTGCCAACTCGCCGGTGGGACGGCCCAACCAGAAGCAGGCATCACCCGACGGACGGAGCTGAGCGCCGGCCGATGGACCGGCGATGTCGATCGCGCCGCCGGGGTCGGCCCGCAGGACCAGTCCGCGGCCCGCCGCGTCGATCCCGACCTCGCACTCGGCCAGTGCGGCGGTGTTGCGCAGCAGCGTGTTGAGGTCGGCCTTGCCGGTCACGAGCGCGTCGAAGAACCCGATCACGCGGACGGCGCTCTCCGCGTCGGCGTCGAGACCGGACAGCCGCAACAGCAGGCCCTTCATGACCCGAGGCTACCGGCCGCAGGCCAGAAACCCTCCGCCGTACGGCGGAATCCTCGCGCCGAACCCCCGCCATCCGGCGGCTGCGTCGTGCCATCGTGGGAAGGCAAGCTCACAGGGTCGGCGAGCAGAGAGGCACCACGATGACCAACTACGCGATCGACCCCGAGCTCCAGCCCTGGCTGGCGATGCTGCCGGACATCGACCTGTCCGACATGACAGCCGCGCGGGAGTTGCGCGACAGCGCGATCGGGATGCGCCCACCCGTTCAGGTTCCGGCCGGGCTCGAGATCCGCGAGGTGACGATCCCCGGCCGCGACGGGACAGAGGTCTACGCCCGGGTCTACGCGCAGACCGATCCGGGCACGGGACTGCGCGACGGGCTCCGGGCCGGTTACCTCGACATCCACGGCGGTGGATTCGTGATGGGCGACCTCGACATGTTCGAGCAAGGACCCGTGGACATCGCGGCGGCCACCGGCGCGGTGGTGATCTCGCCGGACTACCGGCTCGCCCCGGAGCACCCGTTCCCGGCCGGGCTCGAGGACTGCTACGCCACGCTCGAGTGGCTGGCCGCGAACGCCGCTGAGCTCGGCGTCGATCCGGCCCGGATCGCGGTCGGTGGTGCGAGCGCGGGCGGCGGACTGGCGGCGGCCGTCGTTCTGCTGGCGCGGGATCGGCACGGACCGCCGATCAGCTTCCAGTTCCTGGAGATTCCCGAGCTGGACGACCGTTTCGAGACCACCTCGATGCGGACCTTCGTCGACACCCCGCTCTGGAACCGGCCGGCCGCCGAGTACAGCTGGAAGTACTACCTGTCGGGTACGCCGGAGCTCCTCGGACTGCAGTACGCCGCGCCCGCGCGGGCCGAGGATCTGTCCGGCCTGCCACCGGCGTTCGTCCAGGTCTGTGAGTTCGACCCGCTCCGCGACGAGGGCATGATCTATGCACAGCGCCTGCTCGCCGCCGGAGTCGGCACCGAACTGCACCTCTACCCCGGTACCTTCCACGGCTCGGAGCTGGTCCAGGAGGCGGCCGTGAGCCGGCGGATGGGCGTCGACCGGATGGACGCCCTCCGCCGGGTCCTGGGCTGACTATTCGTTGGGCTCGTCTTTTCTGTCGAGACCTTGTTCGGCTTCAGGTTTGACGGGAGTGATGCGCCGGCCCTGAGCATCGGTGCTGGGCAGCCGCGGCGCGACGCCCTGGAACCGCGTCCCGCCGGTGTCGCGGGCCGACAGCGGCTTGGCGACGTTCTCCAGCGACTGGCCTTCGGCATCGACCCCGAAGAACCACGCGATCAGACCACCGATCAGCATGATCGCCGCCCCGATGATGTAGCCGACGGTCAGCGGGCCGCGGGCCGGGTGTTCGCCCTCACCGATCAACGAGGCGAACAGGAACGGCGCGATCACACCGCCGGTCAGCTGCGAGATCGCGAAGAAGAACGAGATCGCCTGTCCACGCAGCTCGATCGGGAAGATCTCACTCACCGTCAGGTACGCCGACGAGGCACCGGCCGAGGCGAAGAAGAACACCACGCACCACAGGCCGGTCAGCGACGCGGCGTTCAGCGAGCCGGCGTTGAACAGGAGCGCGGTGATGAACAGTACGACGGCCGAGATGGCGTACGTCCCGAGAATCATCTTGCGCCGGCCGATGGTGTCGAACAGATGCCCGAGCAGCAGCGGGCCGGCCAGGTTACCGATCGCGAAGGGGAAGAAGTACAGCGCGATGCTGGAGTCGCTGAGCCCGAAGTACGCCTTCAGCACCAGCGCGTAGGTGAAGAAAATCGCGTTGTACAGGAAGGCCTGGGTGACCATCATCGAGAAGCCGAGGAACGAGCGGCTGGGATAGCGGCTCAGCATCACGTGGGCGATCTCGCGGTACGTGACCGGCGGATAGTCGACCACGTTGATCGCCTCGTCCTGGCTGACCTCGGGGATCTCGCGACCTTGGCTCCGGATGCGCTCCTCGATCGCGTCAACCGTCCGCTCGGCCTCCTCGACGCGGCCGTGGGTCATCAACCAGCGCGGGCTCTCCGGAATGTGGCGGCGCAGGTAGATGATCGCCAGACCCATCACCGGGCCGATCAGGAAGCACAACCGCCAGCCCCACTCGATCGGGACGATGTCCTTGTTCAGGAACACCAGACCGACCACGGATCCGATCAATGCGCCGGCCCAGTAGGTGCCGTTCACACCGATGTCGACGCGGCCGCGGTACCGCGACGGGATCAGCTCGTCGATGGCGGAGTTGATCGCCGCGTACTCACCGCCGATGCCCATCCCGGCGATGAACCGGAAGATGAGCAGCGACCAGATGTCCCAGGACAGGCCGGCCAGTCCTGATGCGATCAGATAGACCAGCAGCGTCACGATGAACAGGCTGCGTCGACCCAGCCGGTCGGTCAGGCGGCCGAAGAACAACGCTCCGACCACCTCACCGCCCAGATAGACCGACGCCATCAGCCCGACCTCGGACGTGGTCAGGTGCAGGGTCTCTGGTTCCTTCAGCACGTTCCCGACCAGGGAGACCAACTGGATCTCCAGGCCGTCAAGGATCCAGGAGACGCCGAGCCCGACGACGATCATCCAGTGGAACCGCGTCCAGGGCAGTCGATCCATCCGGGCCGGCACCAGGCTCGGTATCGGCTTGCCTTCCTCCAACGCGTGCTCGCTCATTCGCTGCTCCTCCCGCGGCCCGGGTCCACGGCGCGAACTGCCGAAGACGCCCTTTAGGCACGTACCCCGCAGGTCCCGTCTCCCAAACGGTCGACGTGACTACAGTTGCGGTATGGAGAACGAGATCACCGTGGTGGACGCCAAGGAGAGCAGTCGGTACGAGGCGCACGACGCCGACGGCAACCTGATGGGCTTCGTCGACTACAAACTCAACCCCGGCGTGATCATCTTCCGGCACGCGGAGACGCTGCCGGACTACCGCGGCCATGGCGTGGCCGGCCGGATCGCGTCGAAGTCCCTCGACGACGCGCGCGCCCTCGGGCTGTCCGTGAAGCCCGCCTGCCCGTTCTACCAGGGCTATCTCGAAGAGCACCCCGAGTACGCCGACCTCGTCAAGGACTCCGAATGACGGCACCTGTCCTGGGCAAGCTCGAATGGCGGGCGGCGGCCGACGTACCGGAGTTGCTCGCGGCACCGGTCACCGCGGCGCTGGGTGGTGCGACGCTGGGTGGTGCGGCGCTGGGTGGGATCCCGGCGTACGCGGCGGCGATCGATCCGGGGCTGGCCGATACCGCGGCCTTCTGCGCGGAGTACGACGTACCGATGGCTGCCTCGGCGAACTGCGTCATCGTGCTCGGCAAGCGGGCCGGTGAGTCGACGTACGCCGCGGTCCTGGTGCTGGCCACCGACCGGGCCGATGTGAACGGCGTGATCCGCAAGCACCTCGGGGTCCGGAAGATCTCGTTCGCCGCCCAGGACGACGCGGTCGGCTCCACCGGCATGGAGTACGGCGGGATCACGCCGATCGGAGTGCCCGCGGAGTGGCCGGTCCTGGTCGACTCCCGCGTCGTCGAGGCCGGGCACGTGGTGATCGGCAGCGGGATCCGCGCCTCGAAGCTGCTCGTCGACGGCGCCGACCTGGCCAAACTCCCGGGCGCGACCGTGCTCGACCTGTCGCTGAGCTGATTTCCGGAGCGCCAACCCGGTTCCCGCGGTGGACACGCGGTAGCATCGCGGGCTGAAATGGGTGACAGGGGTTGGGTGCATGCCCGAGCGACCACAGGGTGCGGGTGACGACGTGACGGTGACGGGTGGCGAGGGTGGGCCGACCGCGCTCCGGATCATGCTGGGCGGACAGCTACGGCGGATGCGGGAGACGGCCGGGATCAGCCGGGCCGACGCCGGGTGGCAGATCCGCGCGTCCGAGTCCAAGGTCAGCCGGATGGAGCTCGGCCGGGTCGGGTTCAAGGAACGCGACGTCAGCGATCTGCTCGAGCTCTACGGGCTGGCCGACGAGGAGGAACGCTTCCGGCTGATGGAGCTGGCGCGGGCCGCGAACAACCCCGGCTGGTGGTCCCGGTACGGCGACGTGATGCCGAGCTGGTTCACCAACTACGTCGGTCTCGAGGTCGCGGCCACGCTGATCCGGACCTACGAGGTGATGTTCGTCCCGGGCCTGCTGCAGACCAAGGAGTACGCGCGGGCCGTCGTACAGCTCGGGAAGTCGTACCTGCCCGCCGACGAGATCGAGCAGCGGGTCGCGCTCCGGGTGACGCGGCAGCAGATCCTGAACCGCGCCAACCCGGCCCGGCTGTGGGTGGTCATCGACGAGTCGGTGCTGCACCGGCCGGTCGGCGGCGAGACGATCATGCGGGCCCAGATCGAGCATCTGATGATGTGGTCGCGGCAGCCGAACATCACGCTGCAGGTGATGCCGTTCAGCAGCGTCGGGTATCCGGGCGCAGGCGGCGCGTTCAGCATCCTGCGCTTCCCCGAGGGCGACCTGCCCGACATCGTCTACATCGAGCACGCCGCCAGTGCGCTGTACCTGGACAAGCTCGAAGAGGTCGACGAGTACGTCGCGATCATGGAGGGGCTGACCATCTCGGCCGCACCGGTGTCCGCCACCGAGGATCTGCTCAAGCAGGCCCTCGTCCGCATGGACTGACCCCCCGCCGGGTCCCATTTCAGGGGCCGGCCCCCGAGCTTGCGGGTGGTCCCGGCAGTATCCACGGTGTCCACCCCCCATTTCGGGGGCCGGCCCCCGAGCTTGCGGGTGGTCCCGGCAGTATCCACGGTGTCCACCCCCCATTTCCGGGGTCGGCCCCTGAAATGGGGGGTGCCAGAGGGGTTAGGCGACCGTTAGGTCGACCTTGATGTTGCCGCGGGTGGCGTTGGAGTAGGGGCACACCTCGTGCGCCTTCGCGATGAGCTCCTCGGCGGTCGCGCGGTCACCGACGCCGGGCAGGCTGACGACGAGTGCGACCTCGAGGCCGAAGCCGGCGCCACCGTTGATCGGGCCGATGCCGACCTCGGCGGTGACGGTCGAGCCGTCGGCGTCCTGGCGCGCCTTGCGGGCGACCAGCTTCAGCGCGCTGTGGAAGCAGGCCGCGTACCCGGCCGCGAACAGCTGCTCGGGGTTGGTGCCGTTGCCGTTGCCGCCCATCTCGACCGGCGGCGCGACGGTGACGTCGAGCTTGCCGTCGTCGGTCGCGACCTTGCCGTCCCGGCCGCCCTGGGCGGTGGCGTGGGCGGTGTACAGAACCTTCTCGACTGCGATGGTCATACGTCTCTCCTCAATGAGTTGGCGATTTAGCGGGAGGGGTCGAGCAGGAGCTTGCCGACCGTCTTGCGGTCGCGCATGTCCTGGTGTGCCTGGGCGACCTCGGACAGGCCGTACTCGGCGCCGACGATCGGTCGGAGCTCGCCGTTCGCGGTGAGCTCGAACAGCTCCGACAGCGCGCCGGCGAAGCGCTTCGGGTCCCGCAGGCTGTCGACCAGCCAGAAGCCGGCCACGGTCTTGGAGCCCTTCATCAACCGGGCGGGCGCGATCGGCTGCGCAGACTGCCGGGAGGCCGAGCCGAACGTGACCAGACGGCCGAACGGCGCGAGCGCGTCGAACGACTCGTCGAACGTCGGTCCGCCGACCATCTCCAGCACGATGTCGACCGGCTGACCGTCGTTCGCAGCCAGGATCCGGTCTTTCAGGCCCTCCGGCGTACCGTCGATGGCTACGTCGGCGCCGAGCTCGAGGGTCTTCCGGCGCTTCTCCTCCGAGGACGCGGTCGCGATCACCCGGCCCGCGCCCCAGAGCTTCGCGAGCTGGATCGAGAGGTGGCCGACGCCCCCGGCGCCTGCGTGAACCAGGACGGACTCGCCGGGCTGCAGGTGCGACGAGTGCTTCAGCATGTACCACGCGGTCGTGCCCTGCACGATCAGCGCGAGCGCCTGGCCGTCGGTCACGCCTGCCGGTACGTCCCACGCGGCGACGTCGCGGATCAGGGCCTTCTCGGCGTACCCTCCGGAGCCGACGAGTGCGACCACACGGCGGCCGTCGGCGGTGTGGCCGACCACCTCACCACCCGGGATCATCGGGAGCGCGGACTTGGACAGATAGCTGTTCTCGACCTGGTGGGTGTCGGCGTAGTTGATGCCGGCCCGATCGACGGCGATCAGGACCTGGCCGTCACCGGCGACCGGCTCCTCGACCTCGCTGACCTTCAGCACCTCGGGCCCACCGAACTCGGTGATCTGTACCGCTCGCACGTCTCGTCCCGCCTCTCGTTCTGGCTTTCGTTCCGGTCTCTATACGCTGTACTATACACCGTACGTTAACTGGTTCGAAGGGAGCTGGGTCACATGGCCCGCACGCCGCGGAATACGCTGAGCCCCGAGCTCATCGTGCGGACCGCGCTGGAGCTGATGGAGTCCAACGGCGCCGACGCGTTCAGTCTGCGCGGGGTGGCCGCCGAGCTCGGTGTCGGTCCGATGGCGCTCTACACCTATTTCCGTAACAAGGACGAGCTGTACGACGCTGTCCGGGATCACCTGATGGGCCTGCTTCCCGCCGTACCTGGTGAGGTGCCGTGGCCTGATCAGGTGCGGGCGGTCTGCCGGTCGCTGCGGGTATTGATGTTGCAGCATCCTTGCCTTGCGCAACTACTTGCCAGCCGGCCGTTGAGTGGGCACGAGACTGCGCGGGTGGCCGAGGGTTTGCTCGGCGTACTGCGGGGTGCCGGGTTCGATCCGGAGACGGCGGCGCGGACGCATACGACGCTGTTCACCTACGTGCTCGGGGCGACGTCCTGGGAGATCCAGATGGCTGCCGAGCGGCGTGATCCGGAAGGGTGGCGGCGGCTGCGGATCACGATGGAGTCGCTGTCCGCGCGCGACTTCCCGTCGGTGGTCGAGCTCGCGCCGGAGCTGGCCCGGACCACGGGTGGGGACGAGCAGTTCGACTACGGGCTGGATCTGTTGCTTGCCGGCCTGAGCGTCAGAACACCATCGTGACGATGGCCACGATGCCTATGCAGACGATGAGTACGCGCAGCGCGATCGGCGGGAGCTTGCGGCCGTAGCGGGCGCCGAGGAAACCGCCGATGGTGGAGCCGACCGCGATCAGCGCGGCGGCGAGCCAGTCGACGTCGTGGACGACGATGAACAGCACGGCGGCGACGCTGTTCACCACTGTGGCGAGCACGTTCTTCAGGCCGTTCATCCGCTGCAGGTTGGTGTCCAGGCCGAGGCCGAGGATCGCCATCAGCAGGACGCCTTGCGCAGCACCGAAGTACCCGCCGTAGATGCCGGTGGCGAAGACTGCGGGGATGACCCACCACGCGCCTCGGTGCAGATGTGACGGGGTGCTGATCCACTTCGACAACCACGGCTGGAACGCGACCAGCAGGCAGCCGAGCAGGATCAGCACCGGTACGACGGCGTGGAACGCGGAGTCGGGCAACGTCAACAGCAGGACCGCGCCGACAATGCCCCCGAGCAGCGACGCCGGGATCAATCGAATCATCCGGCCGCGCTGACCTTCCAGCTCCCGCCGGTAACCGATGGCCCCCGCAGCCGTGCCAGGCGCCAGACCGACCGTGTTGGTCACGTTCGCCAGCACCGGCGGAATACCGACCGCAAGCAACGCCGGAAACGTCAGGAGCGTCCCCGACCCCACCACGGCGTTGATCGTCCCCGCGCCCATCCCCGCCACCAGGACGAACACCGCCTCGAACCATGTCATCGCTGCCCGACTCTACGCACCCACCCCCCACCCCCGCTCCCCAGTCCGACCATTGAACAAACAACCACCCCCACCAGAACGCACAAGACCTCCCCGACGGAGCCGGGGAGGTCTTGTGATGAAGGTGTTCAGCGTTGAGGTGGTTCTTGGGATGGGGTGTCTTGGACTGGGGTGGCGGAGGGGGTGGTGGGGACCTGACCCCGGTTGCCTACGGCGGCGCTTTCGGCGGCGGCGATGGCTTCGCGGACTGCGTTGTCGGCCTCGGCTACTGCAGCGGCCGGGGCACCAACTCCCGCGGCGGCCGGGTCCAGCTCAGGTGCGGAGCCGTTCGAGAGCTCCGGCGCTTGCCAGTTGCCCTCGGCCTTCTGGGTGATGCCGGCCACCTGGCCGACCGCGCTGCCCAGACCCTTGAGCGCGTCGCCGATCTCGCTCGGCACGATCCACAGCTTGTTCGCGTCGCCCTGAGCGATCGACGGCAGCATCTGCAGGTACTGGTAGGCGAGCAGACCCTGGTCGGGCTTGCCGGCGTGGATCGCGTTGAAGACCGTGGTGATGGCCTGCGCCTCACCTTGCGCCTTCAGGATCCGCGCTTCCCGCTCGGCCTGCGCCCGCAGGATCCGGGACTGCTTGTCACCTTCGGCGGTGAGGATCGCGGACTGCTTCTGACCCTCGGCCGACAGGACGGCGGACTGCCGCATACCTTCCGCGGTGAGGATCGCGGCGCGCTTGTCACGGTCGGCGCGCATCTGCTTCTCCATCGAGTCCTGGATCGACGGAGGCGGGTCGATCGAGCGGAGCTCGACCCGGTTGACCCGAATGCCCCACTTGCCGGTCGCCTCGTCCAGCACGTAGCGGAGCTTCTCGTTGATCTCCTCACGAGAGGTCAGCGTCTGCTCCAGGTCCATGCCACCGATGATGTTTCGCAGCGTCGTCATGGTCAGCTGCTCGATGGCCTGGATGTAGTTCGAGATCTCGTACGTCGCCCGGACCGGGTCGTTCACCTGGAAGTAGATGACGGAGTCGATCGACACCATCAGGTTGTCCTCGGTGATGACACCTTGGGGCGGGAACGCGACGACCTGCTCGCGCATGTCGATGGTGTAGCGGACCTTGTCGATGAACGGGGTCAGCAGGTTCAGGCCCGGCTGCAGGCCGGTCTTGAACTTACCGAACCGCTCGACGATCCCGACGGTCTGCTGCTGCACCACCCGGACGGACTTGATCAGCGTCACGATCACCAACAAGGCAACCAACGCCAGCACAATGAGGAACGCCACTGCAGCCTCCACTCGACACAATCCTCGGACGGACAGTCTTTCCTATCGACGGGCCGGCCGACCAGCCGGTTCCCGGCGCGTCGGCTGCCTGATCGAGCAGGTAGTTTCCGCTGTCCCTACAGTCGACAGTACTCCGAACCGGGTCAGGCCTGAGGTGGATCCGAGGGGTTCGGATTCTGGCCCGGAGTCGAGCCTGGATTCTGCTTCGGTTCGGGGGTGCCGAGCTGGTGGTGCAGCGGGTCTCCGACCGGATAGACCACGGCTGTCGCGCCGTCGATCGACATCACCTCGACGCGCGTGCCCGGCTCGATCGTCGAGACTTCGTCGTACGGACGGGCGGTCCAGAGCTCGCCGTTCAGCCGGATCGAGCCACCGCCGTCGGGATGGATCTCCTTGACCACAGTGCCGGTCCGGCCGATCACGTGAGCTGAACCGGTCTTGAGCTCACCACCGTGGTGCATCTTGCGCACCAGCAGCGGACGGATCGCTCCGAGCATCGCGCCCGCCGTGATCAAGGCGATGACGATCTGCAGCCAGAGCAGTCCTGGGAAGAAGGCCGCCACCCCAGCTGCCGTCAGCGCGCCGGCGGCCAGCATCAGCAAGGTGAAGTCGAGCGACGCGAGCTCGGCCAGACCAAGGACGGCGGCGATCGTCAGCCATGCAGCCCACATGTTGTCCCGCAGCCAATCCATCATTTCCCAACTCTATCCACGTTCGGGAGCCTCAGGCGCAGGTTCGACGCGTCTCGTTACCTCAAGGATCCCTCGCCGGATATCTGGGCAGCTCCCGAGCTAGAGGGCGCGGGCGGTGTAGCGGCCGTCTTCCTGCTTCAGCGAGAGGGCCAGATCGAAGGTGTCACTCAGGGTCTGCGCGGTCAACGCCTGCTCGATCGGGCCGGCCGCAACCACCCGGCCCTGCTTCAAGAGCAAGGCGTGCGTGAAGCCGGGCGGGATCTCCTCGACGTGATGGGTGACGAGGACCATCGCGGGTGCGCCGACCGCGGTCGCGATCGAGCTGAGGGACCGCACGAGCTGTTCGCGACCCGTAAGGTCCAGACCGGCCGCGGGCTCGTCCATCAGCATCAGTTCGGGATCCGTCATCAGGGCACGGGCGATCTGGACCCGCTTGCGCTCCCCCTCCGACAGCGTGCCGAACGTGCGGTCGGCGAGGTGTGCGATCCCGAGCTCGGCCAGCAACTCCTTGGCCCGTTGGTGGTCCAGCTCGTCGTACTCCTCGCGCCACCGGCCGAGGACGGCGTACGACGCGGAGACGACAACGTCGGCGACGCGTTCGCTCTTGGGGAGCCGGTCAGCCAATGCGGCACTCGTCAGTCCGATCCGCGGCCGCAGCTCGAAGACGTCGACGGCGCCGAGCACTTCACCGAGCAGCCCGACGACCCCGGTGGTCGGGTGGATCTGCGCCGCGAGGATCTGCAGCATGGTCGTCTTGCCGGCGCCGTTCGGGCCGATCACCACCCACCGGTCGGCCTCGTCGATGGTCCAGTCGATTCCGTCGAGCAGCACCGCGCCACCACGAACGATCGAGACACCGGCCAGCTCCACCACAGCAGTCATGCTCAAAACCTACGGGGTGGGTCCCGGCGATTCGACGTCCGCCCTGCCGGAGTCGTCGCGGCGAGATCGTGGTGGGAGACTGTCGGGCGTGCTGACCACCTCCGCCTCGGTCCGATTCACGGTGTGGACGAACGCGATGCTCGCCGGTGCCTGCGACCCCGACACGGCCGCGGAGCGGATCCGCGGCGACGACGTCGGCCATCACGTCGCCGGGCTGGCCGCGCATCCGGAGCCGGCCACGTTGCCGGTGGCACTGAATCTGCTGCGAGCAGCCGGTACGACGCAAGCCCACCTCGCGCTGCCCGTGCCGGGTGACCCGATCGGGTTGGCCGGGCCGCCGCCGTTCAACGAGGCCGCGTTGGAGACGGGCGAGGCCGTGGTCCTCACGGGCGCGGAGCTCGGCCTGATCCCGGCGTACGTCGGGCCTGCTGTGCAGTGGAGCGTGATGCCGGCGGCGAACCCGCTGCCGACCGATTTCGGTGAGGCGGATCGCGGGCTGCGGCTGGCCTTGATCGAGGCGGCGGATTCGCTGGCGGACCTGGATGTCGCGCGGTGGAACCCCGACATCGCCGACGCGCTGATCGACATCCGCAAGATCGGCAGTGGTCGCAACGACGACCTTGCCCCCGGCTACCAACCACGAGCGGTCAAGGCCGCGGCGACGGCCCGGCGTTGCCTCGCGATCGCCGACGCCGCGCTCGACGACGACGGCGCCGCGGTCACCGGAGCCGAGGCCGATGCGCGCCGGCGCACTCTCCTCGCCCTCGCGGCAGCCGCGCGCCGCGCGCTCGTCGCGGCCTGCGCGCCACCTGTTCAGGATTGAGATGTGGACCGGACAGCGGACGGACAGCTGAGGTGGGTAGCGTCTGTGCTGCCATGAATGAACAGGCTGAGCTCGAGATGCACTCGTCCGATCGCCCGACGGTCCTGGTCACGTTGACCGGCACCGACCGGCCCGGCCTCACGTCCGCTGTGCTCTCGACGATCGCCACGCGCGGGCTCGAGGTCATCGACGCCGAACAGGTCGTCCTGCGGGGCCGGCTGATCCTCGGTGTCCTGTTGTCGGCACCGCGCGACCACAAGCAGCTGAAGGAAGAACTCAAGGCACTGGCCGATGTCCTCGACGTCGACATCTCGGTGAAGAAGGGTGTCGGCGACAACGAACCCCGTCGCAAGGGTCGCAGCCAGGTGACCGTGATCGGGCGACCGCTGAGCGCGGCCGGGCTGGCCGCGATCGCCGGCCGGATCTCCGACACGGGCGCGAACATCGACCGGATCAGCCGGATGGCGCGCTATCCCGTCACCGCGATGGAGTTCGCCGTCTCCGGTGCCGATCCGGACGCGCTGCGGACCGTGCTCGCGCTCGAGGGAGTGCGGCAAGGGCTCGATGTCGCCGTACAGGACGGTGGGTTGTACCGCCGGGCCAAGCGGCTGATCGTGATGGACGTCGACTCGACGCTGATCCAGGGCGAGGTCATCGAGATGCTCGCCGGGCATGCCGGCCGCCTCGAGGAGGTTGCCGCGGTCACCGAACAGGCGATGCGCGGCGAGCTCGACTTCGCCGAGTCCCTGCGCCACCGGGTCGCCGCGCTCGAAGGTCTGCCGGAGTCGGCGCTGGACGAGGTGTACGACGCGATCCAGTTCGCGCCCGGGGCACGGACATTGGTGCGGACGCTGAAGCGGCTCGGGTACCAGTTCGCGATCGTGAGCGGTGGGTTCAGCCAGATCACCGACAAGCTGGCCGCCGAGCTCGGCATCGACTACGCCAAGGCGAACGAGCTGGAGATCGTTGACGGCAAGCTCACCGGACGCGTGGTCGGCGAGATCGTCGACCGGCCCGGCAAGGCGACCGCGCTGCGCGAGTTCGCCGCCCGGTCCGGTACGCCGCTGACCCAGACGGTCGCGATCGGTGACGGCGCCAACGATCTCGACATGCTCGCGGCGGCCGGCCTGGGCGTCGCCTTCAACGCCAAACCGGTCGTCCGTGCGGCCGCTGACACCCACCTGAGCGTCCCCTACCTGGACACGATCCTCTACCTCCTCGGCATCAGCCGCGAGGAAGTCGAAGCCGCCGACGCGAGCACACCGGCCTGACCCCACCGGATTGGCGGTCAATCCGGGCGGATGCCGGTCGGTTGCGGCACTATCAGGGCATGGAGCTCTCGGAGCGGGCGGCCGCGGCGGCGGACGCGGAGGCGATCTACCGGCTGATTGCCGCGGCGGAGATCGGTTGGCACGGGCAGGCCGAGGTGGTTCCGGATCAGGTCGCGGCGGATCTGCGGCGACCCGAGCTGGATCTCGCGCGGGACACTGTGCTGCTGCACACACCTGCCGGGGACCTGGCCGGGTGGGCGTGGTTGCACCTGGGCAAGCGGGCCCAGATCGACGTGCATCCGTCGTACCGGGGTCAAGGGATCGGGACGCGACTGCTCGACTGGGCTGAGCAGCGGGCTCGTGCGGTCGACAGCGATTGGTTCGCGCAGGCCGTGGACGACGCGGACAAGGCCGGGACCGAGCTGCTGAAGTCGCGCGGCGCCGACGTCCTCGCCACGAACTGGCTGCTCGAGCGGCCGATCACGGCGGCTGAGCCGGGCGAGCTGCCCGCTGGGATCCGGCTCGACGCCTACGATCCGGCCCGATCGCAGGACGTTCACGAGCTGATCGAGGGCGCCTTCGCTGCCTTCCAGCCACGCCGGAAGCCGTACGACGAATGGGTCGCGCTGACGGTCGAGCGCGACACGTTCCTTCCGGACGCGTCGACGCTGGCGTACGACGGTGACGAGCTGGTCGGTGCGGTGATCGCGCTGGACGGTGACGAGGGGTACGTCGAACAGCTCGCCGTACGGGCCGATCACCAGACCAAGGGCATCGCCCGGGCCATGCTCGACCGGACGTGCGCCGAGTTCCTGCGCACAGGTCGGACCATGTGCATCCTGTGGACCCATTCCGGGACCGGCGCGCTGGCGATGTACGAGCGCCTCGGCATGCGGGTACGCCGCAGTACGACGGTCTACCGCATCAAGCTGTGACGAGCTGTTGACACTGGGGTATGAGAGCGCTCCCATTGGGTCAATCCCCCGGCCGGCGGTCTGGTGAGGCGCCGGCCTCGACTGTGGAGGTCGACCATGCGTTCCCGCCCGAACCGATCACGTCGCCGTACCCCTGTCACAGCCCTCGTCGCGGCACTCGCCGTACCCGTCCTGATTGCCGGCAGCCTCGCGGTCGCCGCCCAGGCGAGCGTCCCTCCGCCCACCGGCGGCTGGAGCACCGTCTGGAGTGACGACTTCGACGGCCCGAACGGCACCCTCCCGTCCGGCGCCAACTGGATCATCGACACCGGTCACGCGTACCCGGGCGGCCCGGGCAACTGGGGCACCGGCGAGATCCAGAACTACACGAACAGCACCAACAACCTCGCCCTCGACGGCACCGGGAACCTGCGCATCACGCCACGTCGCGACAGCGCCGGCAACTGGACGTCCGGCCGGGTCGAGACCCAGCGAAGCGACTTCAAGCCACCGGCCGGCGGCGTACTGGCGATCGAGAGCCGGATCCAGATGCCGAACGTCACCGGCGACGCCGCCCTCGGATACTGGCCCGCGTTCTGGGCGTTGGGGCAGCCCTACCGCGGCAACTACTGGAACTGGCCGGGTATCGGCGAGTTCGACATCATGGAGAACGTCAACGGGATCAACTCCGTCTGGGGCGTGCTGCACTGCGGCGTGAACCCGGGTGGACCGTGCAACGAGACCAGCGGCATCGCCAACAACCGCGCCTGCCCGGGCGCGACCTGCCAGGCCGGATTCCACACCTACCGCTTCGAGTGGGACACGAGCGTGTCGCCCAACCAACTGCGCTGGTACGTCGACGGGCAGCAGTTCCACTCCGTGAGTCAGGGCCAACTGCCGGCCGACACCTGGGCGAACATGACCTCACACGCGGGCTACTTCGTGCTCTTGAACGTCGCCATCGGCGGTGCGTTCCCGGATGCGCTCAACGGTCCGACGCCGCGCACCTCGACCGTGCCCGACAAGCCGATGATCGTGGACTACGTGGCTGTGTCGTCGAAGGGTGGCGGCAGCACTCCGCCGACCTCCCCGCCGCCGACCTCTCCCCCGCCCGGCGGTGGCGGTAGCGCGTACAGCACGGTGCAGGCCGAGTCCTTCCAGCAGCAGTCCGGCCTGGGCGTCGAGACGACCACCGATTCCGGCGGCGGCCAGAACCTGATGCAGATCGGCAACGGCGACTGGGCGCTCTACCAAGGCGTCGACTTCAGCAGCTCGGCAGCGCATCAGTTCGTCGGCAGGGTCGCATCCGGCGCGGCCGGTGGCGTCAGCGGTCTGGTGGAGGTCCGGCTGGACAGCCGGTCGAATGCACCCATCGGCAGCTTCGCGGTCGCCAACACCGGCGGCTGGCAGTCCTGGCGATCGGTGCCTGCCAACATCAGCGCGGTCACCGGCGTCCACGACGTCTACCTGACCTTCACCAGCGGCCAACCCTCCGACTACGTCAACCTCAACTGGTTCACCTTCACCCACTGACGAATCCCCCAACCTCTCCGACTTTGAGAACCCACCAACCACGAATAGGCCTCGGAAGCGGTCGGTGGCTTCTCAAAGTCGAGAGGTTGGGCGCGCTCTCGTGAGAGATGGGGTGAGGGGGTCAGGCGGTTTGGAGCCAGGCGGTCGGGTTGTGGGGGTCGGGAGCGCGCCACGGTGGGCAGTCGCCGGGACGTGCGCTACCTCTGGCGAAGGCAGCCCGGAGGCGGCGGATCACGTCGGAGTGGGGATCAAGAACGTCCTCCCAGCCGAAGTGGACGAGCTCCACGGCCCGATCGCTCAGTCGTTGGTCACGTCGATGACTGCGCCGCAACTGCCGGCGCCGTTCCTCGGGGGTATCACCGTCGTACTTCGCCAGGCCGTCGGCCTCACCGACCGTCCGGAACCACGGCCACCAGAAGTCGACACGCTCGAGCATCCACCCGGCGCCGTCCCAGAACTGGGCCTGGAGGATCGGCGCAGGCAGTCCCGCGGCCGCGAAGACCGCTCGCGTGATCGACTCCAACACCGATTCCGCCCTCGGATCCCCGAAACCGATCGTGGTCCGAGCCCGGCGAATGCCTGGCCACTGGAACTGCCGCTCGGCGACCGCCGCGAGATCAGCGGCACAGACACCGCTGCGCAGTGCGTGGTCGACCGTCACGATCGCCTCGCGGAACGGCAGCGCACGAGCGATATCCACGACTGTTCTGGCTGTACTCGTCACCGGTAACCACCGGAGCATCGACAGATCGGCCGGCGCCAGAGTGGCACGTCGTACGACGATGTCTGTGCGGCGCTGATTTCGCTTGGCCTCCGGCGGCCTGGTCAGCCACGCAGCATCGAGCGGCGGGCGGGACGGACGCCGACTGTCTGTCCAGGTGCTCAGCCCGGAGAGCTTGGCCGCACTGAAGTGACTCACGGCAGACCCCGGGTGCAGGGCTTGCGCACAGGCGATACGCGCAAACACCTCGTCCAGCCGGCCATCGACGTAGTGTCCGTGGTACTGCTGCAACACGTGCCTGCGCACCAGCCGCCGCAGGTCTGAGTCTCGTAGGCCGGCGTCGAGCAGGGCTCGCCGCGGCTGCGGCCTCCGAACGAGCACCGCCAGCCGCTGGCGAACGCCGTCGGACAGCCGATCCACCAGCGAATCATCTCCCAAAGCCCCACCCGCCCGCTCGCACCCGAACCCCGTCCTGTGGACAAACCCCCGTCCGCGTCGACCTTGAGAACCCACCAACCACAAATCGGCCCCGGAATCGGTCGGTGGCTTCTCAAAGTCGAGAGGTTGGGCGCGCACGCGTGAGAGGCGGGAGGGGATGGGTGGGGATGGGTGGGGATGGGTGGGCGCGCGGTCGGGGGTTGGGGGGGTGACCACCTATTGTTCGGGTATGTCAGAAGAAGTGCGGGGTGCGGCTGGGGCGCTGTTCGCGATCGGCGGCGCCGAGGACAAGCTGAAGAAGCGGACAGTGCTGCAGGAGTTCGTCGAAGCCGCGGGTGGGGCCAAGGCGCGGATCGTGGTCGTGCCGACCGCATCCGCGCTCGGGCCCGACGTCATCGACGTGTACCGCGCGCTCTTCGCCGCGCTGGGTGCCGCGAGCGTGGTCGGCGTCCGCCCGGAGAACCGGGAGGACGCCGACGACCCGGCCTTCCTCGACCCGCTGAACGACGCGACCGGGATCTTTATGACCGGCGGCAACCAGCTCAAGCTGGCCGGGGTGGTCACCGGGACGGCATTCGGGAAGGCGGTCACCGCAGCTCACGCGCGCGGTGCCGCGGTCGGCGGTACGTCGGCCGGCGCGAGCATCCTGGCCGAGCACATGATCGCGTTCGGCCGGTCCGGCGCGACCCCGCGGCAGCGGATGAGTCAGCTCGCCGGCGGTCTCGGCCTGGTCCAGGGCGCGATCGTCGACCAGCATTTCGCCCAGCGGAACCGGTACGGCCGGCTGCTGTCCCTGGTCGCCCAGTCTCCCGGCCTGCTCGGCATCGGCATCGACGAGGACACCGCGGCCGTCTTCCGCGGGACCCACCTGGAGGTCGTCGGCCGTGGCGCGGTGACGATCTTCGACGGCAGCCAGTTGACCTCGAACGCGCACTACGCCGGCCGGTCGGAGCCCATCCTCGCGTCCGGCGTCGTCCTGCATGTGCTGCCCGCGACGTCGACGTTCGATCTGCAGGCCCGAGTGCTGCTGTCGTACGGCAAGCAGCCGCCGGCCACCGAGATCGCCCAGATGGAGGCGGCCGAGGCAGACCTGCGGAAGCTGGCCAAGGAGATCGCCGCCGAAGGCGTGTCACCGAAGTACTACGCCGACCGCAAGCGCCGAGCCGGGAAGCGCACGGCGACGAAGTCCAAGAAGACGGCCGCGGCAGCGGGTGAGTCCAGACCGGAGGCGACCGAGCCGATCACGGCCGGCGCCGAACTCAGCCACCCCGACAGCGTGCCGACAGACAATGGATCCACATGACCGAGACCGCGGTACCGACCCTCGGTGCCCCCGCCCCTGACCTGAAGATCATCGAGACCCGCGTGTATCGCGGGCCGAACGTGTGGAGTTACGAACCGGCGATCCATCTGGTCGTCGATCTCGGGTCACTGGAGAACTTTCCGTCGAACACGATCCCCGGGTTCACCGAGAAGCTGCTCGAGTACCTCCCGCGCCTGGATCAGCACCACTGCTCGCGCGGTCGCCGCGGCGGCTTCATCGAGCGCCTGCACGAGGGCACCTGGCTCGGTCACATCGCCGAGCACGTCGCGCTGCAGCTCCAGCAGGAGGCCGGCCACGACATGCGCCGCGGCAAGACCCGGCAGGTCAAGGGATCGCCCGGCCACTACAACATCACCTACGCGTACGCCGACGAGGCCGTCGGGCTCGCGGCGGGTGAGCTCGCCGTACGGTTCGTGAATCACCTGGTCCAGCCGGATCCCGAGTTCGACTTCACCACCGAGCTGGAGAAGTTCATCAAGCAGGCCGAGCGGACTGCGTTCGGTCCGTCGACGCAGGCGATCGTGGACGAAGCCGTTTCGCGCGACATCCCGTGGATCCGGCTGAACAAGGCGAGCCTGGTCCAGCTCGGCCAGGGCGTGCACGCCAAGCGGATCCGGGCCACGATGACGTCCGAGACCGGTTCGATCGCGGTCGACGTCGCGAGCGACAAGGACCTGACCACCCGTCTGCTCGCCTCGGCCGGTCTCCCGGTGCCGCGCTCGGAGTCCGTGCGTACGGTCGAGGACGCCGTTGTCGTCGCGGCCAAGATCGGCTATCCGGTCGTGTGCAAGCCGCTCGACGGCAACCACGGCCGCGGCGTCTGCCTGAACCTCCAGGACGCCGACGAGTTGCGGGCTGCCTTCCCGATCGCGACCGAGCAGTCCCGCCGCGGGTGGGTGATCGTGGAGAACTTCGTCACCGGCAAGGACTACCGCTGCCTCATCATCAACGGCCGGATGGAGGCGATCGCCGAGCGCGTGCCCGCGCACGTCGTCGGTGACGGCATCCACACCGTCGCCGAGCTCGTCGACATCACCAACGCCGACCCGCGGCGCGGCGTCGGCCACGAGAAGATCCTGACCAGGATCACCGTGAACGCCGCCGCCCGGGACCTCGTCCGCAGCCAGGGTTTCGAGCTGGACGAGGTACCGCCCGAAGACGTGATGGTGAAGCTCACGCTGACCGGCAACATGTCCACCGGCGGCATCTCCATCGACCGCACCTTCGAGGCCCATCCGGAGAACGTCGAGATCGCCGAGGAGGCGGCCCGGATGATCGGGCTCGACATCGCCGGGATCGACTTCATCTGCCCCGACATCACCGAGCCGGTCCGCGAGACCGGCGGCGCGATCTGCGAGGTGAACGCGGCGCCCGGGTTCCGGATGCACACGAACCCCACGATCGGCGAACCGCAGTACATCGCGAAACCCGTGGTGGACATGCTGTTCCCGCCCGGCGCGACCAGCCGGATCCCGATCGTCGCGGTGACCGGGACGAACGGCAAGACCACGACCGCACGGATGATCGGCCATGTTTTCAAGGGCATCGGCCGCAAGGTCGGGATGACGTCGACCGACGGCATCGTGATCGACGAGCGGCTGGTGATCCGGTCCGACGCGTCCGGCCCGAAGTCCGCGCGAATGGTGTTGCAGAACCCACGCGTCGACTTCGCGGTCTTCGAGGTGGCGCGTGGCGGCATCTTGCGCGAAGGACTCGGATACGAGCGGAACGACGTCGCCGTCGTCCTGAATGTCCAGCCGGATCACCTGGGTCTGCGTGGCGTGGACACGCTCGAGCAGCTCGCGGACGTGAAGGCGGTTCTGGTCGAGGCCGTGCCGCGGACCGGGTACGCCGTACTGAACGCCGACGACCCGCTGGTCCGCAAGATGCGGCGACGGTGTTCCGGGCAGGTCGTGTGGTTCAGCATGGCCGAGCCGGGCAGCGAGGTGCGCGAATACATCGAGGGCCACTGCCGGCGCGGCGGCCGGGCCGTGGTGCTCGAACGGTCGGAGCTCGGCGACATGATCGTGGTGAAGCACGGCCGGCGGTCGATGCAGCTGGCGTGGACACACTTGCTACCGGCAACCTTCGGCGGGCGCGCGATGATGAACGTGCAGAACTCGATGGCCGCCGCGGCGGCGGCGTTCGCGGCCGGGGCGCCGCTGCACGACATCCGGCAGGGGCTGCGGACCTTCAGCACGTCGTACTACCTGTCCCCCGGCCGGTTGAACGAGATCGACGTGGACGGCCGGACGGTCATCGTCGACTACTGCCACAACGCGCCCGCGATGCGGATGCTCGGCGACTTCGTCGACAAGCTCGGCGAGAGCCTGAGCGCCTCGTCGGAGCTCGGGCGGCCGTCGCGGATCGGCGTGATCGCGACCGCGGGCGACCGGCGCGACGACGACATCCGCGAGCTGGGTGAGGTCGCCGCGCACCACTTCGACGTGGTGATCGTCCGCGAGGACGCGCGGCTGCGTGGCCGCAAGCGCGGCGAGTCCGCCGGGCTGGTGGTGGAGGGCGTCCGGTCCGCGATGGAGAGCGGCGCCCGCTGCCGCCAGGTCGACATCGTGCTGGACGAGCTGACCGCCGTACGACATGCGCTGTCGCGGTCCAACCCAGGCGATCTGGTCATCCTGTGCGTCGATCAGCACCAGACAGTGCTGACCGAGCTCGAGTCGGTCTCACACCTGGCCCAGGCCGGCACGCGCTCCGGCGACGAGGGCGGCGACCCCGACTTCGTCCAACCGGACGAGGAAGCGGCCGCCGACGCGGAGTGAGGCCGGGCTACTCCGGCTCGGTCATTGGCTCTCGGCGCGGGAGGAGTCGGCGGCGCGGCTCCTCCTGGTCGATCCAGTCGAGGTCGTCGGAGAGTACGGCGTCGTTCGACCTGTCGGAGTACGGGTCGGGTGCGGGCGGTGGCGGTGGGAGGGCGCGGAGTTTGAGCGTGACCATCGGGATCGCGATCAGGACCGCGACGACGAGCCACGGCCAGTACTCGCGCAGCAGCGGCTGGTAGGACTCGAAGAAGGCCTCGGTGGCGGAGTCGCCGACGGCGTCCATCGGCGTACCGGTCGAGCGACTGATCACCTGGACTGCGTCGACGATCCCGAACGACGTCAGATACACGCCGATCAAGGGGATCCAGGAGTACGCCGATCGCCAGCCGCGCCCCCAGCACGCGACGTACAGGAGGAGGGCGAGGCCGATGGCGACGAGCAGGCCGTTCAACTGCCAGAGCCACTTCCAATCGGTCAGCTGCTCCGACGGACGCAGGGCGTACCAGGCGATCGGCAGCGCGAGTGCGAACGCCGCGACGACCGTGTTTCTGGTGCCCAAGGCACCGAACAGCGCACCGAAGGCGCTTGCCAGCAGCAACGTGATCAGCAGCGATCGATCCGACCATCCGTTGTCACTGAGCCACCACATGCCCACGGCAACGATCAGGACCACCGGTACGGCGATCCGCACGCGCGCGATCAGGAGCCCGGCCAGCACTCCCCCGGCGAATCCGCCCAGCACCAACAGGTCGATCCGCGGCGGGACGAACCGCGTCGCGCCGTCCGGCAGCCCCTTCAGGTACGTCGTCGCGAACCCGCCGATGAACCAGGCGAGCACCGCGGACGGAATCGACCACAAGTACCGCATCACAACCCCGTTCCCCGCCCCAACCACGGCGGACGGGGCTAGTGCTGGGCTCTTTCGACCTTGCCTTTCAAGATCTCCGGTGTGTCGACGGTAGCTCCCTCGGACCGCAACCAGCCGTCAAGACTCGCCCGATCCTGCAGAGACATCACCGCGACCACGTCCCCCGGCTTCGCCTCCGCGACCAGCGCCTGCGCCGCCTCCAGCTCGCTCGGGTACGCCGGTACGTCGTCGACACCGACCGAGGCAGCACCTTCCCGGAACACCGCTTCGAGCTCAGCCGGCGGCCGTCCGCGCAGGTACTCGGTCTTGTGGCCGATCATCACCCGGTCGGTGGCCCGCGCGCCGATCGCGCCCAGCGCAGCGACCATGTCGTCGGCGCGGTCGCCCGGCGAACCGAGTGCCAGCAGCAACCGACCCTCCGGCGGGCGGACGCCGTTCATGATCTCGAGCAGTGCCTCCAGCCCGGCCTCGTTGTGGGCGAGGTCGATCACAACGGTGAAGTCGCGCAGCGAGTACATGTTCATCCGGCCGGGGTTGTTCTCGTTCGGCGCGAACGTGCTCAGTCCTTCGATCACCGCTGCCCGCGGCAGCCCGAGCCCCAGCGCGGCCGATGCCGCGGCCAGCGCGTTCTCGACGTTGTAGTGCGAGAGGCCGGACAACGTCATCGGGATGTCGACGACTTTGAGCAACGGCTCGGGGTCGCTCGCCTGGTCGAGCACGGTGACGAAGCCGTCCAGTACGGTCGTCGCCCGGCCACCCTCGTCCAGCACGGTCCGGATCGACGGCGAATCGGGCTCGCGCGAGAACACCCAGCACTTGGCGGGCGAACCGAGCCGCATCGCGAACGTCCGTGGGTCGTCGCCGTTCACGACGCACCAGCCCCGCGGTCGGGTGATGTGGGTGATGACCGCCTTGACCTCGGCCAGCTGGTCGACCGTGTCGATCCCGCCCAGGCCGAGGTGGTCGGCGGTGACGTTCGTGACGACGGAGACGTCGTTGGAGACCACGCCGACCCCGCGGCGGAGGATGCCGCCGCGAGCGGTCTCGGTGACGGCTAGCTGGATCCCTGGCTGGGAGAGGACCTGAGCGGCGCCACTCGGCCCGGAGAAGTCGCCGTACTTCACCAGTTCACCGTCGAAGTACACGCCGTCGGTGCTGGACCAACCGACGTGCAGCCCGGCGGCGCGACCGATGTGCGCGATCATCCGCGAGGTCGTGGTCTTGCCGTTCGTGCCGGTCACCGCCACCAACGGCACGGTCGGGCGCAGGGTCGCCGGTGGGTTCCCGGGTGGCTCGTTGCGGACCCGGTCGCCGACGGTCGTGATCAGCTCGGTCAGGTCATCGGCCCCGAACGCGTCGAGGACCTCGACGATCGCGGCACCCAGCGCCCGCGCGCGGCCCTCGTGGGCCCACGGGAACGCCACCACCAGACGCCGTACGTCGGACTCCGGACGAACCCGCACGCCGATCCGGCCGATGCCCGCCTCGCGGGCGATCCGTCGGACGACGTGACCCACGACGCGGATCGCGAACCGCTGCCGGAACCCAGAGCCGATCCGCCCAGGCCGGGTCGCCCCGAGACCGATCGCCTGCCCGTACGCCTTCGCGGCCGGCGCCGGTGCGTCGACGAGCGCCGACACGTCGAGCGTGAGCTTGACCGCGGCACGACTGAAGTAGAGGTTGGCGCCGTCGAGAACCCGGAGCTCGACCAAAGAGGTTGGCACCTACGCCCCCATCGCGTGGAAGCCGCCGTCGACGTGGATGATCTCGCCGGTGGTCGAAGGGAAGAAGTCGCTGAGCAGGCCGACGATGGTCCGGCCGGTGGGCTCGAGGTCGGACGGATCCCAGCCCAGGGGCGCGCGGGTCAGCCACGGCTCCTCGAACTTCTCGAAGCCCGGGATCGCCTTCGCGGCCAGGGTCTTGAGCGGGCCGGCCGAGACGAGGTTGCAACGGATGCCCTGGGCACCCAGGTCGCGGGCCAGGTACCGGCTCGTGGACTCCAGGGCGGCCTTGGCCACACCCATCCAGTCGTATCCGGGCCAGGCGACGGTCGCGTCGAAGGTCATGCCGACGACACTGCCGCCGCGGGTCATCAGCGGCGCGCAGGTCACGGCCAGAGACTTCAGCGAGTACGCCGAAACCTGGACGGCCTGGGCCACGTCCTCCCAGGGTCCCTCGAGGAACTTGCCGCCGAGGATCGTCTCGGGGTTGCCGTAGGCGATCGAGTGGACGACGCCGTCCAGTCCGTCCACGTGCTCCCGGATCGCGTCGGGGAGCGCGGCCAGGTGCTCGGCGTTCGTGACGTCGAGCTCCAGCACCGGAGGCTCGACCGGCAGGCGTTTCGCGATCCGTTTGGTGATGCTGAGCGCGCGGCCGAAGTTGGAGATCAGGACGGTGGCGCCCTGCTCCTGCGCCACCTTGGCGGTCGCGAAACCGATCGAGGAGTCGAGCGTGACGCCCGCGACCAGGATGCGTTTGCCGTCGAGGATGCCCACCGGCATGCCCTTTCTGGATGGAGGTACGAGGGGTAGGGGCCTAGTTGCCCATGCCGATGCCGCCGTCGACCGGGATCACCGCACCGGTGATGTAGCCGGCCTCCTCGGAGGCGAGCCAGCGGACCGCCTGCGCGATCTCCTCGGTCCGGCCGAAGCGGCCGAGCGGGATCTGGCTGAGGTACTGCTTCTGGGTCTCCTCCGGCAGGACCGCGGTCATGTCGGTGTCGATGAAACCGGGGGCGACGACGTTCGCGGTGATGCCACGGCTGCCGAGCTCGCGGGCGATCGACCGGGCCATCCCGATCATGCCGGACTTACTGGCGGCGTAATTGACCTGACCGGGCGAGCCCATCACGCCGACCACGGACGAGATGAAGACGATGCGGCCCTTGCGCAGCCGCAGCATCCCCTTCGCGGCCCGGCGGGCGACCCGGAAGGACCCGGTCAGGTTGGTGTCGATGACGGAGTCCCAGTCCTCGTCGGACATCCGCAGCAGCAACGTGTCCCGGGTGATCCCGGCGTTGGCCACCAGCACCTCGACCGGACCGTGCTGATCCTGGATCGTCTCGAACGCGGCGTCGACCTGCTCCTGGTCGGTGATGTCGCACTTGACGCCGAGGAAACCCTCCGGCGGTTCGCCACTGCGATACGTGACCGCGACCTGGTCACCGGCCTCCCGGAACGCCGTCGCGATCGACAGCCCGATCCCCCGGTTGCCGCCGGTCACCAACACAGACCTACTCACAAGCTCTCCTCACGTCACGAGTCGAACGAACGCTATCGCGGCGCCCACGCCACCCCCATCCGAGGGGCCGTACCCACGGATGAGGGGTCTGGAATCAGCGGATTCAGGAGTCCTCGAGGCGGAAGCCGACCTTGAGACCGACCTGGTAGTGGTCGATCTGGTTGTCGACGATATGACCCCGCACCTGCGTCACCTCGAACCAGTCCAGGTGCCGCAGTGTCTCGCCGGCCCGGGCGATCGCGTTGGTGATCGCGGCGTCGACGCCGTCCTTCGAGGTCCCGACGATCTCTGTCACTCGATACGTGCGATCGGTCATGACACGTGCCTTTCCATCCTGGCTGCGCTTGGGCGTCGGGCGCGGCGTACCGTGGGTTGTGTTGAGGAGGATAGATGTCGAGGCGCCATGAGCGGAGCGGCGAGCCCGTCATTTCGGTGACGAGTGCACAGCCGGGCCGATCCGAGGATCTGGACAGCCGCATCGCCAAATACGCGTGGATGATGTCGATCCGGATCGTCTGCTTCGTGCTGGCCGTGGTGACCCCGTCGCCGTGGCGGTGGCTGTTCGTCGTCGGGGCGATCGCGCTGCCGTACTTCGCGGTCGTGCTGGCCAATGCCCATCGGTCCTCGAGCACCCCGCCGGCCGACCCCTACATCGCCCCCGGTCGGACCTCGATCGGGCCAGGCCCGACGGTCGTCGTACCCTCTGATCAGGACCCGAATCAAGGCGGTCCGGCCGACACCGAAAAGTGATCTTCGCCGGGACTGGAAACTTTGGCGGGATCCGTGTCAGAATCTCCCGCGTGCTCTGAAGTTCACAGTGAAATTCAGGGACTTGATGCGGCGTCGGACGGCTCCCCCCGTGGCTGTCCGACGTCGCTTCATTTTCCCCACTCTTTTGATTATTGAGTGGTCAGGGACAATTGCCTTCATGGACAGAATCACCGCGGCGGCAGGGCCGGGATGCAATGAGGGAGTCGCTGGATGACCGACGAGGTGCTCCCGTCGACCTGCTCTGCCAGGGGATGCGGGAAACCGGCCGCCTGGGCGCTGTTGTGGAACAACCCGAAGATCCACACCCCGGAGCGCCGCAAGACGTGGCTGGCGTGCGACGAGCACAAGGACAGCTTGTCGGACTTCCTGGCGCGCCGGTCATTCCTGCGCGAGGTCGAACCTTTCTCCTAGCGGTCAATCCGTTCCCGGCCGCCGAGTTGCCGGCCGTCAATCCGTAGCGAAAAAACACATTTCCGGATTGGGCCGGTATGGCGGTCAGCCACCGATCGCGGACATCGGCCGGGTCGGTTGCAGGAAGCTCGGGTCGTTGATGCCGTGGCCGGGGAGTTTCTGCCACTGCGCGCGCCGCCAGCGGTCCGCGAGTTCGTCGTCGTCGGCACCCGCCCGCAACGCCGTCCGCAGGTCGGATTCGGTCCGGGCGAAGAGACAGTCGCGGACCTGTCCGTCGGCGGTCAACCGGACCCGGTCGCAGTCACCGCAGAACGGCCGGGTGACCGACGCGATGATGCCCACGGTCTGCGGCCCGCCCCGGACCAGGAACTCCTCCGCGGGCGCACTCCCCCGGGCCGCCGCGTCGGCCGGCGTCAGGCCGAACCGATCGCCGAGCTGCTCGAGGATCTCGTCGGCGGTGATCATGGTGTCGCGGCTCCACCCGTGCTGAGCGTCGAGCGGCATCTGCTCGATAAAACGCAGTTCGTAGCCGCGTTCGAGACAATACTCGAGCAACTCGGGCGCTTGCCGGTCATTCACCCCGCGCATCAGTACGGCGTTCACCTTGACGGGCGTCAATCCGGCCGTGTGTGCGGCGTCGAGCCCGGCCAGGACGTCTTTCAGGCGGTCCCGGCGGGTGAGTTGGACAAAGGTGTCCGGTCGAATCGTGTCCAGGCTCACATTCACCCGATCCAGACCGGCGTCCTTGAGCGCCTGGGCCTGCCGGGCCAGGCCGATCCCGTTGGTTGTCAGCGACACCTCCGGGCGTGGTGCGAGCTCCGTCGTCCGGGCAACGATCCCGACCAGGCCGCGGCGCAGCAGCGGCTCGCCGCCGGTGAACCGGATCTCCCGTACGCCGAGGCGCGTCACCGCGATCGACACCAGCCGGACGACCTCGTCATCGGTCAGCAGCTCAGGCTTCGCCAGCCAGTCGAGGCCCTCCTCGGGCATGCAGTACGTGCAGCGAAGGTTGCAACGGTCCGTGAGGGACACGCGCAGGTCCGTGGCGACCCGGCCGAACCGGTCCGCGAGGCCTACCTGGGTCACCTCTTCGATCGCTGTCATCGCTCCAGCGTACGTGCCGGGCGCAGACAGTTTCGGGGCATGGCTTAAGTTCGAGATGTGGGTCGTTACCTGAATGTCCGCTGGATCGCCGCCGCGCTGGCGGTCATCGTGCTCGCCGGGGTCTGCGTCGAGCTCGGGCGATGGCAGTTGCACCGGCTGGACGCACGCAAGGCCCGCAACGAGGTCACCAGGTCGAACCTGGCCGCACCACCGGCTCCGATCGAGGCGATCGTCGGCCCGCAGGGCGTGATCGGCGACCAGCACGCCTGGCGGACCGCGGTCGTCACCGGGCACTTCGACGCCTCCAAGCAGATCGTGATGCGGTACCGCAACGTCAGCGACCGGCCCGGGTTCGAGATCGTTACGCCGCTGGTTCTGTCCGACGGCAAGGCCCTGCTGGTCGACCGTGGCTTCCTGGCTCGGCAAGGGGCTGAGCTGGCGCCGCTCAACATCCCGGCCGTGCCGACCGGCCAGGTGACCGTCACCGGGCGGCTGCAACGCAGCGAGCGGGGTGGAAACACCACCGGCGGTACGCCGGACAACGGTACGGCGCGCCTGATCAACGGACCCGACTTCGCCAAGGTCCTCGGGCTGAACCTGTACGACGGATACCTGATGCTGGACAAGCAGGATCCGGCCAACGATGCGTCGTTCGGCACGTTCCCCGGGCCGGAGATCGACGACGGGCCACACTTCTTCTACGCGCTGCAGTGGTTCTTCTTCGCACTGCTCGCGCTCGGTGGCCTGGTCTACTTCTCCCGGCAGCAGGCCCGCGACGACAAGCCCCCGAAATACGACCCGAAAGCCGGTCAGGGAGCTGACCCAGGATCCACTACGGCGGCCGAAGCGGGATCCCGACCGGAAGCGCACGCCGGAGCGCCGGACTGATTCCTGTTGCCTCACGCAACGATGCGGGTCGGCGGGTTCTTGCCTTCGGCTACGAACTGTCGAGATGCGGTCCGGAGTGTGGTGAGGCAGGATGGGTGGCGTGGACCTAGGACTGCGCGATCGCACCTACATCGTCACCGGCGCCAGCGCCGGGCTCGGCTTCGCCACGGCGAAAGCCCTTGCCGCCGAAGGCGCGCGCCTCGTCATCTCCAGCCGCAGCCAGGAATCGATCACGCGCGCCGCGAACGAGCTCGGTGCGAACGTGGTCGGCATCCCCGTCGACAACGCCGATCCCGAGAGCGCCGAGCGGCTGGCCGCGACCGCGATCGCCAAGTGGGGTGCGTTGCACGGCGCCCTGATCAGCGTCGGCGGCCCGCGACCGGGCACCGCCCTCGACACCGACGAGGACGACTGGCGGGCCGCGTTCGACAGCGTGTTCCTCGGCGGCTTGCGGATCGCGCGCTCGGTCGCCCGGGCCGGCGCGGAGGGTACGTCGATCGCCTTCGTCCTCTCGTCCTCGGTGAAGTCGCCGATCGCCGGCCTCGCCATCTCGAACGGTCTGCGCCCCGGCCTGGCGATGGTCGCCAAGACCCTCGCCGACGAGCTCGGCCCGAACGGCACCCGGGTGAACGGGCTGCTGCCCGGCCGGATCGCCACCGACCGCCTGCGCGAGCTCGACTCCAAGGGCGGCGACCCGGACGCGGCGCGGCGCGCGTCCGAGAAGACGATCCCGCTCCGCCGGTACGGCGACCCCGAGGAGTTCGGCCGGGTCGCCGCCTTCATCCTCTCCCCCGCCGCCTCCTACGTGACCGGGACGATCATCGCCGTCGACGGCGGGGCCCTCCGCTCGTTGTAGGGGCTCGCTGCAGGGCGATCGTGGTAGGTCAGCCCCACTGACCCGGCACGTAGTCGCCGGCGGGCTGCTGGGTGATGATGTTGAGACGGTTCCAGGTGTTCATGATCGCGATGGTGGCGACCAGCGCCGCGAGTTGCTCTTCGGTGTAGTGCTTGGTCGCATTGGCCCAGACGTCGTCGCTCACCCCCGGTGCGGCGTCGGCGAGTCGGGTGCCTTCCTCGGCCAGCGCGAGCGCGGCGCGTTCGGCCTCGGTGAAGACGGTTGCCTCACGCCAGGCCACGACCAGATTGAGCCGTACGGCGCTTTCGCCGTGCTCGATCGCGTCCTTGGTGTGCATGTCGATGCAGACCGAGCAGCCATTGATCTGGCTGACCCGCAACGCCATCAACTCCAGCGTCTCGAGCGGTACTCCGACCGACCGCACCGACATGCTGGCCGCGTTGACGTGCTTGATGAACTTGGCCGCGACGGGGTTGGTGAACAGGTCCAAACGGGCGTCCATGGTGGTGTTTCTCCTTAGCGGATGAACTCTTTCGACACCACTACGACGAGATAGCCCTTCGAGATGTGACTCGACGATCAGCCCAGCGCTCAGTCCAGTTGTTCAGCCCAGTATTCAGTCCGGGGCGATGCGGTTGCCCTGCTCGTCCCAGTGCTCGGCAACCTTCTTGCTCGGCTGGACCCGCGGCGGTTCTCCCGGCATCTTCGGGTAGTCGGGTGGGAAGTTCAGCTCTCCACCCGGAAGCTCCTCCCACAAGCGCAGCAACGCATCCAGCGGGTACGCCGTCTCGTCCATGTCGGCCCACGGGTCGCCATCGGCGAGATACTCCGGAACCGTGTGCAGGTTGAAGGCGCGCGGGTCGTCCACCTCCGCGAGCCGGTCCCAGGTCATCGGCGTACTGACCGGTGCACCCGGCCGCGGCCGCAGCGACCACGCACCTGCGACCGTGCGGTCGCGGAGGTTCTGGTTGAAGTCCAGGAAGATCGAGGCCTCGCCGCGCTCCTCCTTCCACCATGCTGTCGTCACACCGTCGTCGCGGCGCTCCAACTCACGGCCGAGGCCGATCGCGGCGTGCCGGACCTCGTCGAACGTCCACTCCGGCCGGATCCGCACGTAGATGTGGATCCCCCGGTTGCCGCTGGTCTTCGGATACCCCCTGAGGCCGAGCTCCTCGAGGAGCTCACGGGCGACGCCGGCCACCCTGCGGGCATCGGCGAACGTCGCGCCCGGCTGCGGATCGAGATCGAGGCGCAGCTCGTCGGGGTGCTCGAGATCGCCCTTGCGCACGGCCCAGGGGTGGAAGGTCAGTGTGCCCATCTGGGCCGCCCACACGACCGCCGCGATCTCGGTCAGGCACAGCTCGTCGATCGGACGTCCGTTCGGCGTCAGGATGCGGCAGGTCTCCAGCCAGTCGGGCGCGCCCTTGGGCAGGCGCTTGGAGTAGAAGCCGTCCCCGGTCTGCCGGCCGACCGCGTCCACCGACAGCTTCATGCCCTCGCGCCAGCCGCCCGGCCAGCGCTCCAGGGCGACCGGACGGTCGCCCGAGGCGTGCATGAACGCGTCGGTCACGCCGATGAAGTACTCGCAGACCTGCAGCTTGGTGACCTCCGGAGCCCAGTCGGTCGCCTCGTAGACGACCCGCTCCGGGCTGGAGACCTTGACCTCACGGCCTCCCACGGTGACCACCACGGCTGTGCTCTTCGCCATGCCGCGACCGTATCGCCCCCGTCGGACGAAAACCTGGAATTGCCCGCCAGATTGCGGGAAAGGCAACTTTTCCCAACCCATAGCCACGGTAGGTGACCGGGCGGTAACGTTCCTGCACCTCGTTCCTGGGGCGTGAGGCCCCCGGGACGCCTGATAAGGAGCACGAGGATGAACAGATCCGCCCTGTTCGCCGCTGCTGTCGCAGTGGCGACCACCACCGCCCTCGGTCTGTCCAGTGCCACCACCGCCATCGGTGCACCGACCCAAGACCCCGTCCCCAGCCCGTCCGCCGCGATCGCCCGCGCGAAGGCCGCGATCGGCGACAACCTCGCCGCATTGCGCGCCACGACCGCCGACGCGTTCACGGTCAAGGACGTCATCGTCGACTCGAACGGCGCCACCCACGTCCGGATGGACCGAACCATTGGCGGGCTCCAGGTGCTCGGCGGCGACGTCGTCGTACATCAGGCCAAGGACGGCGCCTTCCAGGGTGCCAGCCTGACCCTGGGCCGGAGCGCGAACATCGACCGTACGCCGAAGCTCAGCATCGCGACCGCCACCGCCAAGGCGCTCACCCGCGGTCAGAAGGCCGAAGGCAAGCCCACGCTGGTGATCGAGGCCCGCAAGGGTGCACCGCGGCTGGCGTACCTCGTCACCACCGTCGGCACGCAGGCGGACGGAACGCCGAGCAACGTCACCACCACCATCGACGCGGTGACCGGCGCCAAGCTGATCAGCGAGCAGCACATCGAGACCGCGACCGGTGACGGGCAGAGCCTGTACAGCGGACTCGTCCCGCTCGACACCACTCCGGCCACCGGCGGGTTCACGTTGACCGATCCGGTCCGTGGCAACGGCTTCACCGCCGACGCGAACAACAAGACCGACTCGATCCTCTGCACACTGCTCGGCCTGGGTTGCCCGGTGCCGACGCGCTACACCGACGCGGACAACCACTGGGGTAACGGCACCACGTCCGACCGGACCAGTGCGGCGGTCGACGCGCACTACGGCGCGGCGACGACGTTCGACTACTACAAGAACACGCACGGCCGGAACGGGATCTTCAACGACGGCAAGGGTGTCCCGAGCCGCGTTCACTACGGCACCAACTATGTGAACGCGTTCTGGGACGGCAAGCAGATGACGTACGGCGACGGCGACGGTGTGGTCGCGGGTCCGCTCGTCTCGATCGACGTGGCCGGCCACGAGATGTCCCACGGCGTCACCTCGGCGACCGCGAACCTGACCTACTCCGGTGAGTCCGGCGGCCTGAACGAGGCCACCAGCGACATCTTCGGCACCATGGTCGAGTTCTACTCGAACAAGGCCGCCGACCCGGGTGACTACTTCATCGGCGAAGAGATCATGAAGGACCGGCCGGCCCTGCGGTACATGGACAAGCCGAGCAAGGACGGCAACTCCCCTGACTGCTACTCCTCCGGCATCGGCAACCTGGACGTCCACTACTCCTCCGGCGTGGCCAACCACTTCGTCTACCTGGCCTCCGAAGGCAGCGGCCCGAAGGTCATCGGCGGCCTGCAACACGACTCGCCCACCTGCAACGGCACCACCGTCACCGGCATCGGCCACGACAAGGTCGGCAAGATCTGGTACCGCGCGCTGACCACCTACATGACGTCCGGTACGACGTACGCCCAAGCCCGCACCGCCACCCTCAACGCCGCCACCGACCTCTACGGCGCCGCCAGCCAGGAGCGCGCCGCCGTAGCAGCCGCCTGGTCCGCAGTAAGCGTCAGCTGACCCCACCCGCGTGCCGGTCCTGTCCCACTGGGGCGGGCAGGACCGGCCAAGTGGGGACAGGACCGGCCGGTTTCGAAGGATCACCCGTGTCCTTTGGGGCAGACCTCTGGTGTTCATGCGTTGGGCGTTGGTTCGGGGTCGTCCGGGTGTGAGAATCCGGCTCATGTCTGCCCTGAAACGATCACGGCGCCGCCTGGGCGTCCTGGTGATCACCTCCAGTGTCGTGGTTTCCGGTCTGGGGGTGGCGCTCACAGCCGCACCGGCCAACGCGACCTCGACCGATGTCGTCATCAACGAGGTCTACGGGGGCGGTGGCAACAGTGGCGCGCCGTACTCGCGAGACTTCATCGAGTTGACGAACACCAGTTCGTCCGCGGTGGACGTGAGCGGTTGGTCGGTCCAGTACGCCGCATCGGCCGGGAACTCGTGGCAGGTCACGAAGCTCACCGGCAGCATCCCCGCGGGCGGCATCTACCTGGTCGCGGAGGGTGCGGGCACCACGCCGACCACACCGCTGCCGACCCCAGACGTGGACGGCACGATCGCGCTGTCCGCGACGGGTGGCAAGGTTGCCCTCGTCACCCGCCAGACGGCTCTGGCCTGCGCATCGGCCTGTCACGCCGCCGATGGCGTCAGGGACTTCGTCGGCTACGGCTCGGCCGCGAACGACTTCGAGACCGCCCCGACGGGGACGCTGTCCAACAGCACCTCGGCCTCGCGCACCAGCAGCGTGGACACCGACAACAACAGCGCGGACTTCACCGTCGGCGATCCGACCCCGGCCGCGGGCGGGGGCCAGCCCCCGACCGACCCGCCGGTCGACGCGAAGATCCACGACATCCAGGGCGCCGCCCAGCGGTCTCCGCTGGCGGGCAAGCTGGTCGGCAACGTCACCGGTGTGGTCACGGCGAAGAGCACCAACGGCTTCTGGTTCCAGGACCCGCAGCCCGACAACGACCCGGCGACCAGTGAGGGCGTGTTCGTCTTCACCAACTCCGCGCCGACCGTCTCCGTCGGTGACGCACTGACCGTCGAGGGCACCGTCTCCGAGTTCCGTCCAGGCGGCGCCGCCGGCGTGACCAACCTGACCACCACGGAGATCACCAAGCCGAAGATCACCGTCACCGGAACCGCCCCGGTCCCGGCGGCGACGATCGTCGGCCCGGGTGGCCGCGTACCGCCGTCGACCATCATCGACAACGACTCGTCCGGCGACGTCGAGACGACCAGTACGGCGTTCGACCCGGCCCAGGACGGTATCGACTTCTGGGAGTCCCTGGAAAGCATGTGGATCGGGATCAACCAGCCCGAGGTCACCGGCCCGACCAGCTCGTTCCGCGAGCTCTCCGTCGTACCGGCGGGCTCCGGACTGCGGACCGCGCGCGGCGGCATCCTGATCCAGAAGACCGACAGCAACCCTGAGCGCGTCCTCCTCGACGATGTGCTGACGCCGATCCCGGACGCGAAGACGGGCGACACACTGACGGCTGCCGACGGCTCCGGCGTCGTACCGGGTGTTCTGGACTACTCGTTCGGCAACTTCAAGTTCTTGCCGACGGCAACGCCGAAGGTGGTCGACGGCGGCGTGAAGCGCGAGACCACCAAGGCCTCGTCCCTGTTGCAGGTGTCGGTGGCGACGTTCAACGTGGAGAACCTCGACCCGTCCGACGGCCCGGCGAAGTTCGACGGGCTCGCCCAGGCGGTCGTGAAGAACCTCGCCTCGCCCGACATCCTCGGTCTCGAGGAGGTCCAGGACAACGACGGCGCCACGAATTCCGGCACCACCCAGGCCGACGTCACGCTCAACACCCTGGCCGCGGCCATCGAGAAGGCCGGCGGACCGAAGTACGCGTGGCGCGAGATCGACCCGGTGAACAACGCCGAGGGTGGCGAGCCGGGCGGAAACATCCGGGTCGCGTTCATGTACCGCACCGACCGGCCGGTCAAGTTCGTCGACCTCGCGGGTGGCGGCTCGACGACCGCGACCACGATCACCACCGACCGGTTCGGCCGGCCGCACCTGAGCGCGTCCCCCGGCCGCGTCGACCCGGCGAACCCGGCCTGGGCCGCGACCCGCGTACCGTTGGCGGGCGAGTTCACCTGGCTCGGCCAGAGCCTGTTCGTGGTCGTCAACCACTTCAGCTCCAAGATCGGTGACGACCCGCTGTGGGGCCGCTACCAGCCGCCCGTCCAGGTGACCGCGGCCAAGCGGCACCAGCAGGCCCAGGCGGTCCGCGGTTTCGTGGACCAGATCTTCGCCAAGGACAAGGGCGCGAACGTGATCGTGCTCGGCGACCTGAACGACTTCGACTGGTCCGACACCACGAACATCCTGATCGGCGCGGGCAAGACCGCCCTGATCGACATGCCGCAGACGCTGCCGCTGAAGGAGCGCTACAGCTACGTGTTCGAGGGCAACAGCCAGATCCTCGACCAGATCCTGATCTCGAAGAACATCCAGCCGGCCTCGTCGTACGACGTGGTCCACATGAACGCGGAGTTCCCCGACCAGATCAGCGACCACGACCCCCAGGTCGTCCGGGTGATCCCCCTCCCGTCCTGGATCCGCTAGCCGCACGCTCACGGGAGTATTACGGGGTGGTCCGGGCGGGCCAAAAACGTGAATCGCTTGCCCGGACCACCGATACTGGGGGTGTGACAGACCAGATCAAGGAATACGCCGTACAGAAGTCCGACGCGGAGTGGAAGGCGCAGCTGTCCCCCGCGGAGTTCCACGTCCTGCGCAAGGCCGGCACCGAGCGGCCGTACACGGGTGAGTACACCGACACCAAGACCACCGGTGTCTACAAGTGCCGGGCGTGCAACGCGGAGCTGTTCCGCAGCGACACCAAGTTCGACTCGCACTGCGGTTGGCCGTCGTTCTTCGCGCCGCTGGCCGAGGACCGGGTCCAGTACATCGAGGACAGCACGCTGGGCATGAAGCGGGTCGAGGTCCGCTGCGCCAACTGCGGCTCCCACCTCGGGCACGTCTTCGAGGGCGAGGGCTACGACACCCCCACCGATCAGCGCTACTGCATCAACAGCATCAGCCTGACCCTCGAGCCCGCCGCAGCCGAGTAGGAAGCCAAGTCAAACCGTCCAGCCACTAGACTGAACCGCCGGAAAGACCAGTTGGGCCTACCGGCGGAGAGGATCTCAGTGGCTGACGACGTCCGCAGACCGCGCGTTCTGGATGTGCTTGCGGCTGAGGCGCCATGGGAAGTGCCGGACGGCTGGTTGGACGGTATTCGCGCCCAGCTGAGGGCGTGGGCCGACGACCCGAACGTACTGCGACCACTCCGGTCGGACGCGTTCCCCGACTTCGTCAAAGGCACTCCGGCGGCGGTGTGGTTCACCCATCAGGTGGCACCGCTGCTGACCGGCTGGATCCCGGTCCTGCACGGCGAGTACGCCGATGTCTCGGCCGAGCTCACCCGTGACTTCTACCGGGCGCCGGCGCGGCTCGGCGGCGCCGGACACCTGATGTGGACAGCCGCTGCGGACTGGCCGCTGCAGATGATCTCCGGTGCCCGCGGCTTTCGCGAGCCCGGCCGCCGCCAGGCGCTGCAGCTCACGCGTGACGTGCTGAGCCTCTTCGTCGGCGCGCCTCCGATGGCGGCCCGCGCGACAGCGCTGACGGCCGCCTTCGACCGGGTGCTGGCCAACCGCGAGATCACGCAGCTGCACACGACGGCGGACTACGAGACGATCGCCAAGTACTGGCGGTCCGAGGCCCTGAACAACGAAGAGCGAGCTGTCCTCCCCGAGCTGCCCGGCCGTACGTCGGCACTCCACTACTCACTACGGACGTTGCGCGAGGCGCACGCCCAACTGTTGATGGTGATTCCGGACGAGACCGCCGGCGACTTCGCGGATCTGCTGGCCGGCTTGACCCTTGCTACTCGGCTGACGGCTCTCCCGCCGGCAGTAGCCAAGATCCTGGGCAGTAGTGCAGCCGATGTCGAGAAGGCGCTTGTCGACCTGCGCCCCGGATTCGATGTGCACGCGTGGCTGGCGGACAACACCGGCTGGCTGGCTCACGCCGTACGTCATGACCAGCCGGAGCTCGCACGGTCTTGGGCGGCCGCGGCTACACGGGTGGCGGTTCACCTGTCTGGCGTGCTGGCGGACGCGCCGTGGCCGGAGCCGGAGGTGCCGGACCTCGCCGCACTCTTCCGGCTCCTCGACCGCGAGCGGTGGCAGGTCGTCGACGCCCACGCCCTGTCCAGCCGGACCGACGAGCCTGTCGTGACCGTCCAGCCAGAGCCAGAGCGCGTTATCGAACCAGAGCCGACCGCAAATGCGCCTTTGCCTGAGCCCGTGTTGTATGCCAGCGACGCGCTCGCCGAGCTGGACGCGCTGATCGGACTGGACGGGATCAAGGACTCGGTCAAGCGGATGGTGGCCGAGATCAGGACCAACCTGCGCCGCAAGGAGCTCGGGCTGCCGAGTCACGAGCGCGCGCGGCACATGGTGTTCGTCGGCAAGCCCGGTACGGCGAAGACGACCATCGCGCGGCTGCTCGGCCGGATCTACAAGGAGCTCGGCGTCCTCGAGAAGGGCCATGTGGTCGAGATCGACCGTTCCGATCTGGTCGGTTCCAGCGTCGGTACGACGGCGCCGATCACGGCGGCCAAGTTCCGTGAGGCGCTGGGTGGCGTGCTGTTCGTCGACGAGGCCTACACGCTGGTCCCGGACAACAGCCCCGGTGACTTCGGCCTCGAAGCGGTCACCACGATCCTGAAGATGATGGAAGACCATCGCGACGACTGCATCGTGATCGTGGCCGGGTACCACCGCGAGATGCAGCGGTTCATGGAGTCGAACACGGGTCTGGCCTCGCGGTTCCCGAAGCTGCTGTCGTTCAGCGAGTACGACAACAAGCAGCTCGTGGCGATCTTCGAGCTCCAGGCGCGACAGAAGGGCATGCTCTACACGGATGCGGTGCTGGATGTGGTTCGCAGCGTCATCCCGCCGTCGCCGCGCGCACACAACTTCGGCAACGGGCGGTTCATCCGCAACGTGCTCGAAGAAGCCATCTCCAACCAGGCCACGCGACTCTCGGCCCGCGACGCAGACAGCCTGACCGAGCGCGACCTCCGCGAACTCCTACCCGAAGACGTCAAGCCGCCCACCTCGATGCGCGCAGAAGACTACTTGTTCCAGAAACCAGGAACTTAAACAACAAAACCGACGAAGAACAAGGAAAACGACAGGGAAAGAAAAGACAGAGTGGCCGGGTGCTTGGCGGGCTGGGTGCGTCGGTGCGGGCGGTTGATGGTCGGGGTGTCCGGAGTGCAGCGACGCGCCGTGGGTGCGGGATCAGGGCTGACAAGGATGAGTTGCTGAGTGAGCGATCTCCAGGCCATCACAATCTGTGGTTCGGGTGGAGGTCAGGCGTGAGCCCATCGCTGGTCGGCGATTGTGATGGCCTGGAGAACCGGGTGCGGATGCTCTGAACGCTCAGATAGCCCGTCCGGCTCGTCGACGAGCCGGCTGAGCGTCGGCTGCGACGCGTCGACGAGAGGGCAGCCGTCCAGGCGCTGACGGTTGCGGCCGCCGACCTCAGCCAGGCACCCAGCTCCCTCTCTATCCTTTCTTTCCTTCGTCTTTCTTTATATCTTCTTTGCTCTTGTTCTTGTTCTGAGGGTTATTCAGAACCCTCAAAGAAGAAAGCAAGAGAAAGGAAGAACAGGAAAAGAAAGATAGAGTCGCTGGGCGCGTGGCGGGCTCGGTGCGTAGGTGCGGGCGGCCTGTGGTTGGCGTGTCGGGACTGCGACGACCGCGGTGCGCGAGGGATCGGGGCTGTCGAGGACCAGTCGCTGAGTGAGCCGTCCTCCAGGCCATCACAATCGATGGCTCCGGTGCAGCTCAGGCGTGACTCTGCCGCTGGACGGCGATTGTGATGGCCTGCGGCCCGGGTGCGGATGCCTTGCGTGCCCGCCGGGTGGTTCGAGTCGTGGATTGTGGCGTGCTGGGGTGTGTCTGGCCGACCGCGATCCACGACTCGATGCCGGCACGTACTCTGACCCGCCGAGCATCACCGGCCCGCCCAGCCCAGCCAGGGCACCCGGCTCCGTCCTTATCCTTTCTTTCCCTTTTCCTTTATTTCTTTCCTGCTTTTCTTCTTTGAGGGTTCTGAATAACCCTCTCAAGGGTTAGATCGGTGTGGCGAGGGCGACGGGGTTGCCTTCGGGGTCGGAGAGGTAGGCCTGGCGTTCGCCCCAGGGCATGGTGGCCGGCTCCTGCAGGATCGGGTGGCCGGCTGTGCGGAAGACTTCCACCTCGGCATCGACGTCGTCGACGTACACGAAGAGTTCGAAGCGCGGGGCCGTGCCGACGGTGATGCCGAGCTGCGCCTCCGGCCAGTTGGCGTCGGACAACCCCAGGGACGATTCGCCGCGTTCGAGGCCGACGTAGTGCGGGTCGCCTTCCAGCGGGAACTGGTACGTCGGCTCGTACCCGAGCAGTCCGTAGAACTCCACGGACCGGCGTACGTCGGTCACGTACAGCACCGGGAACGCCTTCCGCTGCACGAGAATCAGGCCAGGTTGGCGATCAGGTCGCCCAACTCGGTCCGCTTCCCCGTGTAGAACGGAACCTCCTCGCGCACGTGCCGCCGGGCCGTGGACGCGCGCAGGTCGCGCATCAGGTCGACCATCCGGTGCAGCTCGTCGGCCTCGAACGCGAGGATCCACTCGTAGTCGCCGAGCGCGAACGACGCGACCGTGTTCGCGCGGACATCCGGGTACGTGCGCGCCATCTTGCCGTGCTCGGCGAGCATGAACCGCCGCTCCTCGTCCGGCAGCAGGTACCACTCGTAGGACCGGACGAACGGATACACGCAGATGTACGGCCGTGCCTCTTCGTCGGCGAGGAACGCCGGGATGTGGCTCTTGTTGAACTCGGCCGGCCGGTGCAGCGCGAACTGTGACCAGATCGGAGCGAGGTGCCGCCCGAGCCGCGACCGGCGCAGCGCGTGGTACGCCTGCTGCAAGGCGTCCGAGGTCGGCGCGTGCCACCAGATCATGAAGTCGGCGTCGGCGCGGAAGCCTTCGACGTCGTAGAAGCCACGGATCACGACGTCCTCGGCCGCGAGCTTGGCCACCAGATCGGACAGCTCCGCGGTCAGCTCGTCGCGGTCCGCGTCACCCAACGGGGTCTCGACCTTGAAGACCGACCACAGGGTGTACCGGATCACGTTGTTCAGTTCACGAGCCTTCGGCTTGTCTGTCACTGCTCCATTGTCTCCAATGTCTCAAGGTAATCCTGCACCCGGGTGGCCGCCTGACCACCCGACGCCACGCAGGCAGCGATACCAACACCCCGGTACGCCGCTCCACACACAGCCAGACCAGGCTCCGCCAGTACAGCGGTCTCCACCCGATCGATCCGGTCCAAATGGCCCACCGCGTACTGCGGAAGCCCGCCGCCCCACCGAGTCACGAGCGACCCGACCACGGGCCCTTGCAAGCCCATCGCAAGCCTCAGGTCCGAGGTCGCCAGCGCCACCAACTCCTCGTCGGACCGCTGCAGCACGTACTCCTCACCAAGTCGCCCGACCGAGGCACGCAGCACCGCCAGCTCTCCCCCGGCCTCGGCCGACCACGCCCACTTCGCATGCGAGTACGTCGACGCCTTGATCGTGCGACCCTCCACCGACGGCACCAGGAAGCCGGATCCGGTCGCACCCTCCGGCCAGTCGTTCTTCCGCACGGCCAACGTGACGATCGCCATGCTCGCGTACTCGATCCTTGCCAGCTCCGTCGATGCCGCCGGCACCAAGTCCGCCAGCATCCGCGCAGCGGGCGAGGCGGGTACGGCGACGATCACAGCGTCCGCCTCCAGGACGGTCGGCGCCGGCACCGGCCCCGCGACCAGCTCGTAACCACGTGCGGCGCGCGTGATCCGTCGTACGGCGAGATTGCGTCGGATCTCGACGCCTCGGTCGGTCAGATCCTTCTCCAGCGCGGCGATGACCCGGTTGACGCCACCGACGATGCCCGCGAACACCGGCTGCCCGGCTCGGGCCTTGCCCGCCTCCCGCAGCTCGCCCGTCGCGGCGAGCAGGCCCGGCGCGGTCTTGAGCTTGGCGTAGAGCTCGGGCACCGCGGCCGCCAGCGAGATCTCGTCGGCCTTACCTGCGTACACCCCGCCGAGCAGCGGATCGATCAGCTTGTCCGTCACCGCGGATCCCATCCGCTCCGCAACGAACCGACCGATCGCAACATCCTCGGTCAGCCCTGGAGCCGGCAACTCAGCCTCCCGGGCAACGGCCTCGGCCGCCTCAGCACCCAGTACGTCGACAGTCGCGGCCGCATCCATCGGGACACCCATCACCGTCGGCGGAATCCTCCGGATCCGGTCGCCGACCCACAGTCCGGCGGAGATCGGCTCCGGATGCACGATGTCGTCGCCGAGCCCGACCGCCCGGATCAGGTCCAGCGCCTCCGGCCGTCGAATCAGCACCGACTCGGCGCCCAGATCGACCGGCACTCCCTCGATCTCGTCGCCCGCGAGCTTCCCGCCGAGTCGCGGCGACCCTTCGAGCACGGTGATCTGCGGCGGATTCGGACCACTGGCAAGCGCCTGGGCGGCCGCCAACCCGCTGATCCCCGCGCCGACGACAACGACCCGCTTCACGCGCTCTCCAGCGTCAGCTCGTACCGCTTCCCCGGCCCCAGGTCAGTGCTGGAGGTGCCCACGATCCGGAACCCGGTGCGACTCAGCACCGTCTGGGAGGCCGGGTTCCGATCCGAGGCGCCGGCCGTCAGTGTGGTCAGCCCGTACGACGTAGCCGCCAGGCCGATGATCGCCCGTACCGCGGCCGTCGCGAGCCCGCGGCCGGCCCACTTCTCGGCGATCCGGTAGCCCAGGTCCGCCGACCCGTTCTCGAGGTCGACCAGGTTGATCCGGCCGGCCACCGCGCCGCTCCCGTCGACCAGCGCGTGGAACCGGGAGGTTCCGGCCTGCTGCTCGGCAAGCAGGGCCGCATGCCGGACCGCGAACTCGGTGAAGTAGTCGTCGCCGCGGTCCCAGATCCAGGTCGCAAAGTACGCCCGGTTCGCCAGCTCGAAGGCCAGCACCGGGTCGGCGTGCTCGGCAGTCAGCAGCTCGAGCGTCAGATCGTGGTCAGGCAGGTGCATTGGCCGACTTGGCGTGGATGTACTGGACGATGCGGTGCAGGACCTCGGGGTCGGCGGTCGGGGGGACGCCGTGGCCGAGGTTGAAGATGTGGCCAGGGGCCGCCTTGCCCTCGACCAGGATGCGGTCGATCTCGGGCTGAAGGGCGTCCCAGCCGGCGAACAGCAGTGCCGGGTCGAGGTTGCCCTGGACCGGCTTGGGACCGATCCGCCGTACCGCTTCATCCAACGGCACCCGCCAGTCGACCCCGACGACGTCGGCGCCGGCCGCGCTCATCAGGCCGAGCAGCTCGCCGGTGTTCACGCCGAAGTGCAGCCGGGGCACGCCGTACGACGCCAGCGCATCGAAGACCTTCGCCGAGTGCGGCTGCACGAACCGCTCGTAGTCGCGCGGTGAGAGACCGCCCGCCCACGAGTCGAACAGCTGGATCGCGGACGCGCCCGCCTCGATCTGGACGGACAGATACGCGATCGCCACATCGGCCAGCCGGTCCGCCAACGCGTGCCACAGGCTGGGATCGCTGTGCATGAGCGCCTTCGTCTTCGCGAAGTCCTTGCTCGGCCCACCCTCGACCAGGTACGACGCGACCGTGAACGGAGCGCCCGCGAACCCGATCAGCGGGATGCCGCCGAGCTCGGAGACGAGCTGCTGGACCGAGTCGGTGGTGTAGGGGACGTCGGCCCGCGTGACCGGGCGGACCCGCTCGATCCCGGCCGCGTCCCGGATCGGGTCGGCGACCACCGGGCCGACCCCCGGCTTGATCTCGACGTCGAATCCGGCCGACTTGAGCGGTAGGACGATGTCGGAGAAGAAGACCGCGGCATCGACGCCGTAACGGCGTACCGGCTGCAGCGTTATCTCGACGACGAGGTCGGGACGCATACAGGACTCGAGCATCGTGGTGCCGGCCCGGACCGCGTGGTACTCGGGCAACGCGCGCCCGGCCTGGCGCATGAACCACACCGGAGTGTGCGACGCAGGCTCACCCCGCGCAGCGAGCAGAAAGGCGGACCGAGCGAGCGAGGTTTGCGTCAAGGGCACATAAGCGATGATCCCACGGCCCCCGCACTGCGGTGATGGGAGGCCCGGGCCCGGGGCAAACACCTGACTGCGGGTTGTTACCGGCGCGTCGAGAGCAGCGTCGGTGCGTAATCAGTCGTAGGCTGCGAAGCATGGGTGCCCGCAAGCAGGTCGACGCGCCACCCGCGGAGTTCACCGAGGCTGTGGAGCAGTTGCGCGGAGCTCGGTTCCGGCCCGAGGTCTTCGTCGAGGAGATGCCCGCGCCGCAGCGGATCGCTCCGCACGCGGCCGCGGTCAGCGCCGACGTGACGGTCGACGGTGACGATGTCGCCACCGGCCGCCTGGTCATCCTTTACGACCCGGACGGGAACGACGCCTGGCAGTCGACCTTCCGCTGTGTCGCGTACGTGCGTGCCGCCGTCGAACCGGAGATGGTGACCGACGCGCTGCTCGGTGGCGTGGGCTGGACCTGGCTGATGGAGGCGCTGGCCGATCGCGGCGCCGAGTTCCTGGCGCCGAGCGGTACCGTCACCAGAGTGGTATCGGAGAGCTTCGGCGGAATGGCTGACGACGACGCGACCGCGGAGATCGAGATCCGCGCCTCGTGGAGCCCGGTGCCGGGCCCGGGTGGAATCGTGGACGTGACGCGGCACGCCGAGGCCTGGGGCGAGGTGCTCTGCACAGCGGCCGGACTTCCGCCGGTGCCGCCAGGGGTCGTCGCGATGCCGACCCGGCGCGGACAGCGGGGCCGATGAGCCCAGCAGAGACCCAGCAGCCGCAGCCTGTCCCCCCAGAGTCGACCGCTGGGCCGACCGCTGGGCCGACCGCCGACCCGATGGCGGAGCTCCCTTTGCTGGAGCTTCGTGACGGGCTCTCCGAAGTCATCGACAGCGACCCCGCGCTCGCCGAGGTCGTCGACGCGTTCCGCTCCGGCACCGGTCCGGTCGCCGTCGACGCCGAGCGTGCGTCCGGCTATCGCTACTCACACCGTGCGTACCTGGTGCAGTTGCGCCGCGTGGGCTCCGGCTCCGCGCTGATCGACCCGATCCCGTTCGGTGACCTGTCGTCACTCGGCGACGCGATCGTCGACACCGAGTGGATCATCCACGCCGCCAACCAGGACCTGGCCTGCCTGGCCGAGGTCGGGATGGTGCCGCGCGAGGTCTTCGACACCGAGCTGGCCGGCCGCCTCCTCGGGTATCCGAAGGTCGGCCTGGCCTCACTGGTCAGCGAAGTCCTCGGCTACCGGATGCGCAAGGAGCACTCGGCCGCCGACTGGTCCACGCGACCGCTGCCGGCGCCCTGGCTCGTGTACGCCGCTCTCGACGTCGAGATGCTGATCGAGCTGCGCGACGCGATCGAGCAGGAGCTGCGTCGCGAAGGCAAATGGGAGTGGGCCGAGCAGGAGTTCGCCGCGATCCTCGACGCTCCCCCGCGGGAGCCGAGGCCGGACCCCTGGCGTCGTACGTCGGGAATGCATCGGGTCCGTAATCGCCGCAGTTTGGCCGTCGTCCGGGCGTTGTGGGAGGCCCGCGACCAGATCGCGGAGTCCGCCGACATCTCCCCCGGCCGCATCCTGCCGGACGCGGCGATCGTCGAGGCCGCGTCGGCGATGCCGGCCGACCGGGACACGCTGCAGAAGCTGACCGCCTTCAAGGGCCGCGGCGCACACCGCCACATGCGGACCTGGTGGGAAGCGATCGACCACGCCCGCCGGCTCCCCGACTCCGAGCTGCCCAAGCAAGGACCTCGGTACGACGGTCCCCCGCCGGCGCGTGCCTGGGCCGACCGGGACCCGGATGCGGCCGCCCGGCTGTCCGCCGCGCGGGCCGCGGTCGCGGAGATCGCCGAAGCTCACCGGCTACCGACCGAGAACCTGCTCTCCCCCGACACGATCCGGCGGCTGGCCTGGTCGCCGCCGCCCGACCTGGACCTCGACGTGGTCACGGCGTTCCTTCGTGAGCATCACGCCCGGGAGTGGCAGATCGCGCTCACGGCCGAGACCTTGACCGACGCGATGTCGACCGAGGCCCCGGCCAAGCCGCTCGACTGACTACCTCGGCAGTTGTGACTCGATCGCGCCGACGATCTCGTCGGACTCGGGCACGGTGCCCGGGCGGAAGCGCGCTGCGACGGTGCCCTCCGGCGTGAGCAGGAACTTCTCGAAGTTCCACTGCACGTCACCGGCCTCGCCGTCGGCGTCCGGGGTGAGCGTGAGCTCGGAGTACAGCGGGTGGCGGCCGTCGCCGTTCACCTCGAGCTTGTCGAGCATCGGGAAGGTCACGCCGTACGTCGTCGAGCAGAACGTCTCGATCTCCTCGGCCGTCCCCGGCTCCTGCCCGCCGAACTGGTTGCACGGGGCACCGAGCACGGTGAATCCGCGTGCCGCGTACTTCTCCTGCAGGTTCTCCAGGCCTTCGTACTGCGGGGTCAGACCACACTTCGACGCGACGTTCACGACCAGGACGGCCTTGCCCTTGTAGTCACCGAGCGAGGTCGAGCCACCGGAGAGAGTCGTCAAAGGGATGTCGTACAGGCTCATGTTTGTCCTTGGGAGGGTGGGAGGTGACGGGCAAGAAAGTCTTCGGTACGGCGCCACGCGATCTCCGGAGCGATCACGTAGTACCCGAGGGCAGCCAGGTCCGTCGCACGCCGCTGGATGTAGTCGGACACCCCGAAGATCTCCTGCAGGAGCAGAATTCCGGGCGCAGTGCTGTCCCGGGATCCCCATTCGTGCGCCGGCATCAAACCTGAACCGGTATCGATCTCCAAGGTCACAGGGGAAGAGTACTTGCCGCTTATCGGACTTCCACGCGCTCCCTGGGTTGGCGTTGCGGCACGGGTGCGGGCATCCAGGCCTTGCATTCGGCGATCGCTGCGGTCAGCAGCTTGTAGAGCCGGTCGTCCGGATCCGGCACGCAGGCCTGGGATATGCCCTCGACCGCGCAGGACACGGCCCGGGGTGCGGTCCGGCGCGCGAAGTCCGGCGTACCCCTGCGGGCCTTCGCGGTGAAGGACCGGGCCCACTTGGTCGCCGTCGGGACCGACTCGAGGACCGCGAGCGACTCGGGCTCGATGTCGTCCAGCGGACGTCCGTCGAGGGCGGCCAACTGCCTCTCACCCACGAGCAGAGCCACGGCCAGGATGTACTGCCGCTCCTGCGAGACCACCGGCAGCGCGTGCTGGATGCAGCGGGCGGTCACCCGTGGCACGACATGCGGGTCGTCGGGCGTCAGGCCGATCACGGATGGGATGAGCGGAGCCAGCCTGGGCCGGCCGGCGTCCGTCGTACAGTCGTTGACGTCCCGCGCCACGCCCGCCAGCAGCGGGTCCGTGCAGCCGGGGTGGTCCGACCACGGCTCCCCGGCCAGATACGACGCGAACTCCATGAAACACGCGCCCTTACGCGGATTACGGTGTTTGCCCCGGCTCAGAACCGGCACGGTGAGATCAAGGTTGTTCATTGAACGGCTCCCCATAGCTACCTCCCACCAGCATGCGCCGTTTCCCCCCGCTTCGCCACGCCTTACGAAAACCTGGTGATCCGCCGTTCGAACATAATGGTGCGACGACCGGGGAGGCAGGATGGCGTTGCGCTGGGTGGAGATCTGTCGGCAGAAGCTGCAAGCCAGACGCGAACGCCGCCTCGAAGAGCGGAAAGCGTTCCTCCTGGAACGTCGCCAAGACCGGAAAGCGATCCGCGAGTACTGGGAGGAAGAGGAGCGTAAGGAGCGCGCGGAACGAGAGGCCCGCAGGCCTGCGCGACCTCAACCCGCCGAACCGCCGCCGGATCCGAACCGTTTGCTCGTCCTCTCGCTGATCAGCGAGCTGATCGAGATCGCCGAGACTCGTCCGTTCCTCAAGGCCGGCGGGAAGCCTGACTGGCGCACGCGACTGATCGGCGTGCAGTTGAACTCCATCGGCGGCGTCGGGGAGATGCGCGCCGCCCATCGCGAGGTCTCCCGCTACCTGGTCAGGCGCGGCGCCGCCCGCGAACTCGAGGTCGCCTGGGACGGTATCGGCGAGTGGTGGAGCTGATGCGGGTGGCGTGACGCGCCGCACAGGGTGGGGGGCTTTGGTGGTTCTGTTACTGGCGGGTAGCATCGGGGTAGGTTTTCCGACTCCAGAGGAGGGCACTCGTGCCCCGTGAGATCCGCGATGTCGTCTTCGTCGACGGCGTCCGCACCCCGTTCGGCAAGGCCAAGGGCCAGTACGCCGAAACCCGCGCCGACGACCTGGTGATCAAGTGCATCCGGGAGATCCTCCGCCGCAACCCGGCGCTGCCGCCGGAGCGGGTCGAGGAGGTCGCGATCGCGGCCACCACCCAGATCGGTGACCAGGGCCTGACCATCGGCCGGACCGCGGCCCTGCTGGCGGGCCTGCCGAACACCACCCCCGGCTATGCGATCGACCGGATGTGCGCCGGCGCGATGACCGCCGTGACCACGCTCGCGGCCGGAATCGCCTTCGGTTCGCAGGACATCGCGATCGCCGGCGGTGTCGAGCACATGGGCCGGCACCCGATGGGCGAGGGCGTGGACCCGAACCCGCGGATCATCTCCGAGAAGCTGGTCGACACCTCGGCCCTGGTGATGGGGTCGACCGCGGAGAACCTGCACGACCGGTACCCCTCGATCACCAAAGAGCGCACCGACGCCTTCGCGGTCGCCTCCCAGGAGCGCGCTGCCAAGGCGTATGCGAACGACCTGATCCAGCCGGACCTGGTCCCGATCGCGACCCGTTCGGCCGAGCAGGGCTGGGGCTACGCGACCACCGACGAGCCGATGCGCCCGGGCACGACGATGGCGGACCTGGCGAAACTGAAGACGCCGTTCCGTCCGCACGGCCGGGTCACCGCCGGCAACTCGGCCGGGATCAACGACGGCGCGACCGCGGCCCTGCTGATGTCGGCCGAGGCGGCCGACGAGCTCGGGCTGAAGCCGAAGATGAAGCTGGTCTCCTACGGCTTCGTCGGCGTCGAGCCCGAGGTGATGGGCATCGGCCCGGTCCCCGCGACCGAGAAGGCGCTGAAGCTGGCCGGTCTCACCATCGACGACATCCAGGCCTTCGAGGTGAACGAGGCGTTCGCCGTTCAGGTGCTGGCGTTCCTGCAGCACTACGGCATCGCCGACGACGACCCGCGGGTCAACCCGTACGGCGGCGCGATCGCCTACGGTCACCCGCTGGCGTCGTCCGGCATCCGGCTGATGAACCAGCTGGCCAAGCAGTTCGAGCAGCGCCCCGAGGTTCGCTACGGCCTCACCACCATGTGCGTCGGCCTCGGCATGGGCGGCACGGTCATCTGGGAGAACCCGAACTGGGAAGGTGCGGCGGCATGAGCCTGCAGGAACTGATCGACAGCGCGTCGGAGCTTTCGACCGACGAGGTCGTCACGCTCGCGCACTCGCGAGACGTCGTACTCCCGAACAAGGCCGGCACGATGGCCCTCATCACGCTCGACAACGGGCACGACCACACCAAGCCGAACACCTTCGGGCCCAAGGGTCTTGGATCGTTGAACGCTGCTCTGGACGCGGCGTTGGCGCGCGACGAGATCGTCGCGATCGGTGTCACCGGGAAGCCGTTCATCCTGGCCGCCGGCGCCGACCTGACCGGCGTGCCGAAGCTGACCGATCGCGAGCAGGCGCTGGCGCTCGGGAAGATCGGTCACGGCGTGCTGCGCAAGCTGGTCGACGGCGGCAAGCCGTCGTTCGGCTTCGTGAACGGCGTCGCCCTCGGCGGCGGCCTGGAGGTCGCGCTGCACGCCACCTACCGCAGTGTCTCGGTGGCGGCCGGGATGCTGGCGACGCCCGAGGTCTTCCTCGGTCTGATCCCGGGCTGGGGCGGCAACTTCCTCCTGCCGAACCTGATCGGTGCCGACAAGGCCGTCAAGGTCGTCGTCGAGAACGCTCTGAACCAGAACAAGATGCTGAGCGGGCCGGAGGCGGTGCAGTTCGGCATCGGCGACGTACTGCTGGACTCGGCCGACTTCCTCGAGCAGTCGCTGATCTGGGCCTCGAAGGTGCTCACCGGTCAGATCACGGTCGAGCGGCCGGAGATCGACCGGGGTGAGGCCTGGGACGCGGCCGTTGCCCGCGGCAAGGCGTTCGCCGATGTCAAGGTGAGTGGCGCGGCTCCCGCGCCGTACCGGGCTCTGGAGCTGATCGCGGCGGCTCGCGACAACGATCGCGACCGTGGGTTCGCGGCCGAGGACGATGCGCTCGCGGACCTGATCATGAGCGAGGAGCTGCGCAGCGGTCTCTACGCCTTCGACCTGGTCAACAAGCGGGCCAAGCGCCCGGCCGGTGCGCCCGACAAGTCGCTGGCTCGCCCGGTGACCAAGGTCGGCGTGGTCGGGGCGGGTCTGATGGCGAGTCAGCTGGCGCTGCTGTTCGTCCGGCGGCTCGAGGTTCCGGTCGTACTCACGGACCTCGACCAGGAGCGGGTGGATCGTGGCGTCGGCTACGTCCACGCCGAGATCGACAAGCTGCTGGGCAAGAAGCGGATCCGGCCGGACAAGGCCAACCAGCTGAAGGCGCTCGTCTCGGGTTCGGTCGACAAGGCGGCGTTCGCGGACGCTGACTTCGTGATCGAGGCCGTGTTCGAGGAGCTGCAGCTGAAGAAGACGATCTTCGCAGACCTGGAGAAGATCGTCCGGCCGGACACGATCCTGGCCACGAACACGTCGTCGTTGTCGGTGACCGAGATGGCCGCGGACCTCGAGCACCCCGAGCGGGTCGTCGGGTTCCACTTCTTCAACCCGGTCGCGGTGTTGCCGCTGCTGGAGATCATCCGGGCCGACCGGACCGACGACGCTTCGCTGGCGACGGCGTTCGCGGTCGGCAAGACGCTGAAGAAGTCGTGCGTGCTCGTGAAGGACGCGCCGGCGTTCGTCGTGAACCGGCTGCTGACGCGCTTCCTCGGTGAGGTCAGCGCGGCGGTGGACGAAGGTACGCCGATTCCCGCGGCGGACAAGGCGTTGTCGGCGCTGGGTCTCCCGATGCCGCCGTTCGTCCTGCTGCAGCTGGTCGGTCTGCCGGTCGCGTTGCACGTGGCGGAAACAATGAACCGTGCCTACCCGGACCGGTTCGAGGTGTCGACGAACCTCGCCAAGGTGGTTGCCGCAGGCAAGAGTTCGTTCTACGTCTGGCCCGAGGGCAAGCCCGTGGTGGACCCCGAGGTCGAAGCTCTCGTCACCGTCGGCGACAAGCCCTCCACCGCCGAGGATCTGCGCGCCCGGGTCCTCACGGCTCTGGCCGAGGAAATCAAGATCATGCTCGACGAGGGCGTCGTCGCCGAGGCCCAGGACATCGACCTCTGCCTCCTCCTCGGCGCCGGCTGGCCCTTCCACCTGGGCGGCATCACGCCGTACCTGGACCGCACAGGCATCTCCGAGAAGATCAACGGCTCCCGCTTCCTCCCCCGCGGCGTAGCGAGCCTCTGAGACAGCTGAGGGCCGGCGCAGACCAAGCTCGCGCCGGCCCCCAGCCCACCACGTTTCAGCCCTTGTACTTCTTCGCGGCTGTGACCAGCTCGGCTGGGGTCTTGCCGGTGTGCTTCTTCAGGATTGTTGTGTATGCGGTGGCTGACGTGTTGTGTTGGGCGAGGTCGGTGTAGAGGGACGCTAGGCCCTTCTCGCCGAGTTTGGACTCCAGGTATGAGGTGATCCACCAGCTCTGGCCGTAGGCGCGGTCGCCGTCTGCGTCGAACTCGGCCTGGGCGGGGAGGACCTTCATCCCGGGCAGGTACTTGGTGCGGACCTGTTTGCGGTAAGGATCCACGGTCCACTGCGGATCGTCCTCGATCGACGCACAGCGCACGTACTCTGCGAGCCCCTCGACCAGCCAGATCGGCACGTAGCTCCCGATCGGGGTCGTCGCGACATGCGTCATCTCGTGCGCCAGCAGATCCTTGTCCAGCTGCTTGCGGACGGCAGGGTTCACCACGATCCGGCTGCTGACCGGCGTCGTACGGCGGGGCCCGACGGGCTCTCCGTCGTACAAGGTGACGGCCTTCGCGGCGATCGTCCATCCGGCCCCGGAGCCCGAGCTCCACAGGACTGCCATCACCCGCGGTTCGGCCATCGCGACCACCATGACGGCGCCGTTCCACGGTCGCGGCCAGTGCCGTCGGACGGCGTCGACCGCACCCTGCGAGACCTGCGCGATCTTCTGGCCGAGCGCGCGCTCGCGCTGGTCGACCACCACGACGACCTTGCCGCGGCGGACCACCGCGACCTCCTCGAAGTCCCACGGTTGCCGATGCCCGTCGCGACTCAGCTCGGCGTCGATCGCGCTGTCCTCGACCAGGATCCAGGCGTCTCCACGCCGGACGAAGGTGTATCCGAGATCGGTCTGCACCGGCTTCGCGTCCAGCCCGGCCAGCTGGTACCGCATCATGACGCGGGTTGTGAACGCGCCCGGCCCGTACTTCGTCAGCTCCGGCACCTGACGCTCGTCGGCCGCGAGGTACGTCAGCTTCGTGAAACCGAACTTCCGCAGGTTCGTGAACAGCAACCGCTGCCGCGCAACCAACGCCGGCTGCTTCGGATCGACCGCCGCGAGAAACCCGCGCAGATCGCCTTTCAGTACGGCCGTCGCCCGCCCGGCCAGCACCAGATCGATCTGGGCCTTGCGGGCCTTCTTCTGCGCATCGGTAAGCACCCCAGGAGTCGCGACCCCGGCCGCCGCGGCACTCCCACCACGAGCCCCGCCGTGGTCCGACCGGACGGCGACCACACCCGCCGTCACGGCAAGCGCGAGCACGGCAACGCCCGCGTACAGGCGTTTCGGGTGGTTCATGGAGCTCCCTCGAGATGGTCGGCCGATCTTATCGTCTGCCGACCATCCCGAGGGCCGATCGCATCAGGCCTTGGTGACCTCGCCGGTGCGCTCCTCGATGCCAACCCGGCTCCTGCGGTAGCCGTAGAGGGCGTAGATGAGGAAGCCCAGCACCATCCAGACCAGGAAGCGGATCCAGGTCTCCAGCGACAGGTTGAGCATCAGGTAGATGCAGATGACCGCGGCCAGAATCGGGATCACCGGGTTCCACGGGACGCGGAACGAGCGCTGGATGTCCGGCCGGCTCTTGCGCAGCAGCGGTACGGCGATCGAGACCAGCGTGAACGCGGCCAGGGTGCCGATGTTCACCATCTCCTCGAGCTTCCCGATCGGCGTGACCCCGGCCACGATCGCGACGACGATGCCGATCCCGATGGTCAGGCGGTACGGCGTACCCCACTTCGGGTGCGTCTTGCCGAGCTGACGCGGCATCAGGTGGTCACGGCTCATCGCGAACACGACCCGCGCGGCGCCGATCATCAGCGTCAGCACCACCGTGGTCAGACCGGCGACGGCGCCCGCCGAGATCAGCGTCGCGAACCCGCCACGACCGACCGAGCGGAACGCTTCGGCCAGCGCGGCCTCGCCGTTGATGTCGGTGTACTTCACCATGCCGGTGATCACGATGCAGACCAGCACATAGAGCACCGTGCAGATGGCCAGCGAGCCGATGATGCCGCGGGGCAGGTCGCGCTGCGGGTTCTTCGCCTCTTCGGCCGTGGTCGCGACCACGTCGAACCCGATGAACGCGAAGAACACCAGCGAGGCACCCGACACGAGACCCATCACTCCGAACGTCGACGGGACTCCGAAGATCGCCTGGATCAGCGGAGTGGTGAGGTCGACGTGCGCGTCGGGCGACGGCACACCCGGCGGAACGAACGGCGACAGGTTCGAGCCCTTGATGTAGAACAGGCCCGCGACGATCACGAACAGCACAACGAACAGCTTGATCCCGACCAGCACCAGGTTGACCCGCAGCGACTCCTTGATGCCGATCGTCGCCAACGTGGCCAGCACCAGAACCAGGAGCATCGCCAGGACGTTCACATGACTGTCCGGACCTATCGACGACGGCCAGCCCAACCCGATCTGATCGAGGAACAGCACGGCGTACGTCGACCAGCCCTGGGCGACCACGCTCGCACCGAGCATCAGCTCGAGCAGCAGGTCCCAGCCGATGATCCAGGCGAAGATCTCGCCGAGGGAGAAGTACGAGAACGTGTACGCCGACCCCGACACCGGGACCGTGGACGAGAACTCGGCGTAGCACAGGGCGGCCAGCCCGCAACAGATCGCGGCGAACACGAACGAGATCGCGATCCCTGGGCCGGCGTACAGCTTGGCCGCGCGGCCGGTCAGGGTGAAGATGCCGGCGCCGATGATGACGCCGATACCGAACACGGTCAGGTCGACCGCGGTGAGACGTTTCTTGAGCTGGTACTCCGGTTCGTCGGTGTCCGCAATGGACTGCTCGATCGTCTTCTTCCGGACAAGACTCATCTGCGCCTCCTCGAATGGACGGAACCATTCGAGATTGCCTCCCTGACCACCTGAGGTCAATCCGCCACTCAGCGTTGCGGGTGATACGACTGAAGTGACGTCCACAATGTCGCCTCGGTCAGGCCGGTCCGCGTCACCAGGATCCGATCCCGGGATGCCTGGTCGAAGCCGTGCGCCGCCATGTCCTCGTACAGGTCCTCGACCCCCGCCAGCCCGATCCGTTTGACGAGATAGCGGACGGCGAGCCAGCTGACGCCGTACACGTCGGCGGAGTTCGAGTAGAAGCCGGCGTCGGTCGGCAGCGCGCTCAGCGTCGGCAGCGCGTCGTCGATGACCTCCTGCTCCCATTTGCCGACCTCGCCCGGCCCGCTGATCGCCTCGATCCCGCGCCAGGACACGTACTCGGCGGCGCCCTCGGCGAGCCAGAGTGGTTCGTAGCCGCCCAGGTCGGCGGTGGCGACGTGGGTGATCTCGTGCGAGAGCAGGATCTCGTCAACGCGGTCACGCTCGTTCGGGTTGATCACGATGTAAGCGCCGGCGACCGTACCGTCGGCGGTGTCCTGTCCGGGCAGCGAGGAGAACGTCGCGCCCGAGCTCGCGGCCGACTCGATGTCCTCGTCGGCGAAGCGCGCATCGCGGACATCGGTCTTGCTCAGCGAGATGACCAGCACCGAGCCACGCCACTTCCGCGGCCAGTACGCCGACACCTCGGCCAGACCCTCGCCGGCCGCGGTCGCGATCGCACGACCGCGCTTGCTGTCGCCCTTCTCGACCACGACCAGCACGCGTGGCGCGCGGTGCACCTCGATCCGGCCGAGGTCCCACGCCTCCTGATGCGCGCCCGGACCGAGATCCTGGTCGAGATCGTCGTCGTCGGTCAGGACCCAGTGGCCGGCCCGGTTGACGAACGTGTAGCCGAGCTCGGTGGTGACCGGCGTCTGGTCGACCTTCGGGATCTGGTAGCGCATCAGGACGCGGACGAGGTACGTCGTACGCCCGTGAGCCTTCAGGACCGCGGGGTCGAACCGCTCCTCGGCCTGGCTGTAGCCGATCTCGCTGAAGCCGAGCTCGACCAGGTTCGCGAAGAGGATCTTCTGCGCGGCCATCAGCCTCTTGTTGACCGGATCGACGTCGGCCAGGAACAGCGGCTCGTTCCCGGTCTGCACGGCCTGGGCGCGGCGGAGCAGGATCGTGTCGATCGCGACCCGCCGCGCGGTGATCGCGGTCGCGCTGCGGGACGGCCCGGGGGTAATGCTCGGGGTCAGCGCGGCGACCGGTCTGTCCCGGGCGTCGCGTTCCCGCTCTTCAACGGTGTACACAACGCCGCCGGAGACCAGCGCTACCGCCACCAGCAAGCCCAGCCAACGGCGTGGTCCTGCGCTAGCCCCTCCGGCGCTGGGCGGTCCGGGTTTGGGCGTGCTCGCACTCACTTCGGGTCGTTCCCCTCCGAGTACCCGACAATCGCCCGGCTACCCTACACGGGCTCACGCCGCCGCTGCGGCCTTGAGGGCTCGGAGCAGTCCTGCCTCGGTCATGTTGATGTGTTCGAGCATGATCCGGTCCCGCTCGGCCTGGGTCGAGCCGGAGTACGCGAGCTCTTGGTAGAGCGTGCTGACCTCGATGTCGCCGTACCGGTTGAAGAGGTACTCGACGGCCAGCCAGGACAGCGGATAGGAGCTGTCGGCGTGCGCGAAGAAGGTCGCGTCGGCGGGCAGAGTCTTGGCCTTGCTCAGGTACTTCGCCTGGATGTCGCGCTTGTACTGCTCCAGCGCCAGCGGCTTCGCACCGTCCATCGGCAGGAACTCGATGTACGTCGCCGCACCCTCGACCATCCAGCGCGGGGCATACGGCCCGTACGGCGCGGTCGCGACGTGAGTGAACTCGTGGGCCAGCGTCCGAGCGTCGACCTTGTCCCGGTTGTGCGGATTGATGACGACGTACGAATCCGCCCGTTGGCCTTCGCTGGTCGCCTCGCCGGGGAGGGTGCGATAGACCCAGGTCGCCATCGCCAGCGCGTCCTCGGCGTTCTTGGGTTGGGTGTAGTCGGCCCCGCGGACGATCTTGTCGTCGAGCGCGATCACCACGCCGGCGCCGTTCCAGTTGCCGGGCCAGCTCTTGGTGACCGCCTTCACCGCACTGCTCGCCATGCCGACCAGCCTGGCCGCGAGCGCCTCCTGACCCTTCTCGACCACCACGAGGACCCTCGGCGCGCGCTTGACCAGCACCTCGCCCGTGTCCCACGCCTCTTGGTGTGATCCGCGCGGCAGCCGCTTGTCCAGATCGGTGTCGGAGACCAGGATCCATTGGCCGTTGGGCCGTTCGGTGAACGTGTAGCCGAGCATCGCGCGGACCGGGCCCATGTCGATGCCGCGGATCTGGTAGGCCATCACGACCGCGACCAGGTACGTCGACGGGCCGTATTTGCGGGTGATCGTGTCGTCGTACTGCTGGGACAACTGCTCGTAGGCGAGGCTGGCGAAGCCGAACTGGCGCAGGTTCGTGAACAGGGTCCGCTGCCGGGCGACGAGCGCCTTGTTGCTCGGGTCGACGTCGGCGATGAACTCTTTCGCGTTGTCGGTGAGTACTGCCTGGGCGCGTTTCTTCAAGAGCTTGTCGACGGCTGCGGCACGGGCTGCGAGGTCGATGGCCGGCGTACTGGGCGCTGTCGTGGCGGCGCCGTCGGCACGCTCGCTGGACTGGTGCAGGGCCAGTCCCCCGCCGACCGCGGCGGCCACGAGCGCGAGCGACAGCAGCAACGGCCACAGCCGGCTAGGCCGTCGTGCCGCAGAGTGCCTGCTGCGCGGCGGCGCACTGTGACGTCCTGCCTCGGTCACGGGATCGGCGCTCTGGTGCTGGACTAGCCGTTGCCGCGGCCGCCGGCCGGATCCGGTTCGCTGAAGGCATCGCTCTGGTGCCGGGCGATCAGCTCGGTGATGTCACGCGCCACCTGCTGCCCGGTCAGCCCGATCTCCTGCAGTACGGCGGCCCGCTTGGCGTGCTCGAGGAACTTCTGCGGGATCCCGAAGTCGCGGACCGGCGTCGTCACGTCGGCGTCCCGGAGCGCTTGCGCGATCATCGACCCGCAGCCACCGGCACGACCGTTGTCCTCGATCGTGACCACGAGCTTGAACTCCGGCGCCAGCTCGACCAGCTTCGGGTCGACCGGCTTGATCCACCGCGGATCCACGACGGTGACGCCAATGCCTTGCGCCTCCAGCCGCTGCGCGACCTCCATCGCGGTCGCGGCCATCGCGCCGATGCCGACCACGAGGACGTCGGTGCCCGACCGCTTCAGCACATCCATCGTGCCGATCCGGTCGATCGCGTCGATGTCCGGGAACACCTCGCCCTTGGCGAACCGCAGGACGGTCGGGGCGTCCGACACGTCCACTGCCTCGTCCAGCAGCTCCTCCAGACGTTTGCCGTCGCGCGGCGCGGCGAGCCGGAGGCCGGGGACGACCTGGAGGATCGACATGTCCCACATGCCGTTGTGGCTCGCGCCGTCATCACCAGTGACGCCGGCCCGGTCGAGCACAAACGTGACGCCACACTTGTGCAACGCGACGTCGAGGAGCAACTGGTCGAAGGCCCGGTTGAGGAACGTGGCGTAGAGGCCGACGACGGGGTGCATGCCGCCCATCGCGAGGCCGGCCGCGCTCGTCACCGCGTGCTGCTCGGCGATACCGACGTCGAAGGTGCGGTCCGGGAACTCCTCCGCGAACCGGGCCAGGCCGGTCGGGTGCAGCATCGCGGCAGTGATCGCGACCACATCCGGACGGCGATGACCGATCCGGATCAGCTCGTCGGCGAAGACATCGGTCCAGCCGCGGGGCTTGTTCGCCGGGCGGATCTGGTGGAAGTTGTCCTCCTCGTCCTGCTCGGCAGCGGCGTACCCGAAGCCCTTCTGGGTCACCGCGTGCACGATCACCGGGCCGCCGAACGCCTTCGCGTTGCGCAGCGCGTCCTCCATCGCCTGACGGTCGTGACCGTCGACGGGACCGACGTACTTGAGGCCGAGGTCCTCGAACATGCCCTGCGGGGCGAGCATGTCCTTCAGGCCCTTCTTCACCCCGTGGAGGACCTCATACATCGGCGGGCCGACGTACGGCGTACGTCCGAGGTTCTTCTTGATCAGGTCGAGGATCTTCTCGTACCGCGGGTTCGTGCGCAGGCTGGTCAGGTGCGTGGCCAGGCCACCGACGGTCGGGCTGTAGGAGCGGCCGTTGTCGTTGACGATGATGACGAGCTTGAGGTCCTTGGCCGCGGCGATGTTGTTCAGCGCTTCCCAGGCCATGCCACCGGTGAGGCCGCCGTCGCCGATCAGCGCGACCACGTGCCGGTCCTCCTTGCGGAGGCGGTAGGCCTTGGCCAGGCCGTCGGCGTACGAGAGGCTCGTGCTCGCGTGGCTGTTCTCGACGATGTCGTGCTCGGACTCGGCCTGGCTCGGGTAACCGGACAGGCCACCCTGCTGACGCAGCGTGTCGAACTTCGGCGCCCGGCCGGTGAGCAGCTTGTGGACGTACGTCTGGTGGCCGGTGTCGAAGATGAGCCGGTCCGTGGGTGAGTCGAAGACCCGGTGCATGGCGAGCGTGATCTCGACCATCCCGAGGTTCGGCCCGAGGTGGCCGCCGGTGCGTGACACCGTCTCGACCAGCACGTCCCGGATCTCGGCGGCGAGATCGGTGAGCTGCTGACCGGTCAGCTTCTTGAGGTCCGCCGGCCCTCCGACCGTCTCCAGCACGCGCATCGAGCTCCTCCCGCAGGTCGTCCTCGAACACTTGAGTCTATTCACGCCGACCCCGGATACCGAACCCGGAGACACTGCCCGGAGAAATCTCACACGCTGGGACGCTCACTGAGCGTAATTTGTTCGTGGTCAGCCTTAGAGTGACCTCATGGAGCTGGTGACCACGCTGTTCCGGAAGTACGACGGACAGCCCCATCGCCTGGTAGAGGCCATCCGGCTCGGCGAGGACGAACACGGCCTGTGGGTCGGATCCCTGCCCGGCACCAAAGGCCAACGCGCCGACGGCAGCTGGACCACGATCGACCACCACCGAGTCCGCCTCTTCCCCCGCGGCCAGTGGTGGAGCGCCCTGTTCAACGACGACCCCCACCAGACCGCCATCTACTGCGACATCACCATGCCCGCCGAATTCGGCGTAGACACCGTCACCACGATCGACCTCGACCTGGACATCCGCCTGATGCGAGACGGCACCATCCGAGTCATGGACGAGGACGAGTTCCAAACCCACCAACTCAAATACAACTACCCACCCCAGGTAGTAGCCACCGCCGAAGCCGTCTGCGCCCACCTAGCCGCCACAATCACCACCACCGAACCCTTCACCACCGCCTACAAGCCCTACCTAGAACAAATCCGCTCCCTGTAGCCCTCCCCCGCGTGCTACAGCGGTCGCTCCTCCGTCGCGCCCACTACGCGCGCTCCCGCCCACCCCCCGGCTCATCGCCGGTACATCCCCTGCGGGCTACCGCCCGCGTCGACCCCTCACACCACACCACGCCCGTGGCTACAGAACCATTGGCTTGCGAACGACTGTGGTCAGGTCTGGGTCCTGCTCAACCAATCGATCCTCGAACACGTCCCCAGTCGTGGTCTGCGACGTACTTCGCCTCGGCCGAGGTGGTCCGACACGCTTTCAACCATCCAGGCGCCCATCTCGACGAGTCGGGTCCCAAAACGGGGTTTTGCGCTGCTCCCAGCGCCGCAGCAACGCCTCAAGGCCGTTGGCGATCTTGAAGCTGCGCTCGGAGTCGAAAATCGGAACAGCCTGGAGGAAGTCGACGTGAAGGTGGCCGGGCAGCGACAGCGCGGGCATAACGTCGCTGATCTGACGCAGGACAAGGAATGTCTTCATGACGCTTCCCGGCCACAGCGGTCCGTCTGCCGGGATCGTGTGCCCGTGATCCACGAGGACACCCTCACGACGAGCAAACAACCCCAACGCAGCCAAGGCCGAGGCGATCTCATCCCGACCGGGTTGCAGCCCGACGAAATACTCAACTCGATGACCCGGCTCGGCGCCCGGCATGTCCTCGCCGCTGCCACCGAGCGTCGCGTAAAGATCTATACCTTCTCCGTTCACCGCGGCATCCCACTTCAGGACTGTCATCTCGTACGAGCCTGTACGGAACACGGCTCGCCGAGAAGGCTCACCCCACCGAGCCCTGTAGGCATCACGAACGGCCCCAACAACGTCCACCACAGACCTCCACGCACCACCAGGGACCAGTCCGAAGAGGGTTATCCATCCCTCCAAGCCTGCAGATGAAGATCCCTCCCCCAGGCCGGATTCGGGTGACCCGAGGACTTGGTAGGCCTGTGCAACGTCCGGATCCGATATCACCAGCAGACCATCCGGCTGATAGTTGGGTTCAGCATCTCGCAGGTCACCCCAGCGCCACGACGACGCTGCCGCCACCATCGAAATCGATCCGAACGGCCCAAACCAACAGTCTTCCTGTCTCAGACTGCCGCGTTTGCCACACCAAGCCCAACGATTGATGATCCGACCAAGGAACTCCACGGCTCCAGAGCAGTCACATCGACGGCATCGATCGACGCAGTCGCAGCCTCGTCAGGAGAATCCACGACACCGAGAAACTCGTCGTAGCTGCGAATGCGCCACTCCAGCACCACCGTCGTCGAGGCAGTGGACAAGACGACAGCCTGATCCACCTCATGGATCACTACCAGCTCACGCACGTCGGCCAAGCCTTTGTACCCAACACACCGCAGCCTCTGGCCAACCATTGAGCGCCCTTGGTCCAAGGAGAGACCAACGATGTCGTCGATCCCAGATTCAGAATCCGCCACGACCAACCATCTGCTATCCGGAAGTACCGTTCAGGTCGCCTACGGGTGTCAACAAGCTGGTCGCTGAGTCTTCCATCTCGATCTAAAGCCGGATCTCCCGCTCGTCGACTTCCGATGCCGGCCACAGAACTCCATCACCGTCGAGAACCCATAAGGGTTGGGATACGTCTGACGCCAACTGATGGACAATCCGAGTAAACATACCTTCCCAGCGACACTCGACCAAACACGCCGTCGCTGCGGCCATGTCAGGAGGATGCCCATCACCACGGATCACAAAAGGACCCTCGCGCCACTCCCATTCGCTCGCTGGGTCCGTCCTCGAGTACATCGTGAACAGACGATCGTGAGCGTCTCGCAACTGCACCGCACCCTCAAAAGGTGCCGCGCCCATCTCAACAAGTGCGGCCCATACTTCACGACAAACATCGGGATTGTTCGAGACGAGAAATGCCCCCTTCACCCCAGCTCCTTCACCATCGCGATGACCAGCGAAAGAACCGGCGGATCATCGTCCATCACCAACTGCCTCCAGATACCTCGTTGACCGATGTCCCGGGCGGTAGGTCGCGGACCGCCAGACGAAGCTGGCCGCGCATCGACCAATAGACGTCCAGGTCGCACACCTCGAGGTTCTCGGTCACGTCTTGGCCGCCCAAGAAGAGCGGCACTTGGTAGCCGACGCACGCGTCACGACGTAGAGGCAGCGTGTCCGGGTGCTTCCTGGCCCAGTCGTCGAAGAACTCGATAGCCAGCGCTGCATCGACAGCAGAACCAGCGGCTCACCATCAGTACAGCGCCCGGCATCGACCGCGAACTGACGACCCAGCCAGTCGTAACCGAACGGGCAGATCCTGTCGGCCAACTCAGGAAAGGCCTCGCGTATCAAGGCCTGGGCTCCGGGACCGGTCTGCTCGTCGTGAACGCGATACAAGCCGGCAGCGAACGACGCTCCGGCAAACTCCTCGGCGAACCGGACACACCCATCCACCGCGACAAGCCGCTCGGGAAGCCATGGAGCAGCCCCCGCAACCTCATCACGGCGAGGTGCGTACTCGGCGCTGAAGCGTTCGAACACCATGTCCCCCAAGGCAACAGATCGACATCGATATCATGCATTGTCGCCGTGAGACCCAGCCACAAGGCGAGCCGCGCCCCGACCTTCGGTTCACAAACATCGCGCAACCACACTCAACAGGAGGCCCCGAGTTGGCCGGCATCCAAGAACCCGAAGTGATTGATCTCATCGCCGAAGACAAAGATGGGAACGGCCTGCTGGTAATAGTCCAACAGGACACTTGGACAGAACCCGAAACCCAAGCCGAGCAACTGCAGGCGAAGATCAACACCTATGCACAGTTCGCTCTCGACGGCGGACTCGTCGCCGCCCACCCGCACCTCGCCGATCGCCCCATCACAATCAGACTCGACTGTTCACAGGATCCTCCAGCGATAATTCGCGACGTACTCACCATCGCATCACAACGGCTGAGCAAGTACGACGTAAGCGTAACCGTCATGGTCCGCCCAAAACTGTAACCCACTCACCCGCCAGGACGCCCTCCCCTCACGTCACTCGAAGTACACCAAGTCCGATTCTGTCAGGTACAAGACACCCCCGCGGGACCCAGCGAACCGAGTCCGTCCGCAACCCGAAGTCAGGCTCACGATCCATGCGGTGAGCGGCTCAACGACGCGGGCTTCGCACGGTCGTATCGGGCCACCATCAGCATCTTCATTGCCTTCGCTGACCTGGTTCGTTGCCTACGGCATCTGCGCGGCCCAATCCATCGCTTCTCGACGCACCTGCTCGCGCAAGCCGGTCCAATCTGTCGATGTCACCCTGGCAGCACCCGCGAGATCCGCCTCGATACCAGCAAGGGCAGCTTGTACGAGAGGATGCGCCAACAGGACCTGTTCGGATTCCAACGAGTTCAGGTCGAGATCTGCGAGCGAATGTTGCGCCGCATAATCTGCCGCTTCATACACTTGGCGCGCCGACCACACTGCCTCCTGGACATCGCCGGTAGTGCATGTGCGTAGGAAGTATGCAAGACACGCGATTGCACTTTGTCCGTACCCGCTCTCGAGGGTCCAATCCGTCTCATCACTAGGAACCGATGCTTGCGTGAACTCACGTTCGGACGCCAAATCTACCTGTAGTCCCTGTACTGCGTCCCAACCATGCTGAAAGGCAGCGGCCAGCTGCTCCTCGCCTGCTGCGTGGGTGGCCCGGGCAAATCGCAAGTACAGAGGCCAAAGTCGCTCCGCGCACAGCCCAGCAAAGACCGACCTCGCAACCGGCGACATCGCCTCCAACCGCGCGATCAGAAGAACCTCGCGATAATCCCGCATGTTGGCGTAAGTGCGTCCCGTTAGACCGGGCAGATCAGACTCCGGTGGGATAGATCTCAAGGTCATCCACCACAACTCGCACAGTTGCGCCTTCGATGCCCATCGGTACATCGCCTTCGACGTCGAACCTCAACGAAGATTCCCCCACGGCGAGGGTCAGGACGTCCTGAAAGTCAACCTCAGTGACGATCCCGCAGACTACCGTCAAGGTCTCCGATTCAACGCTGAAGCCTCGCGAGCATTCAGCCACCTTCTCAAAGCTGCGAGCGTCATACGACCGATGCACATCGATCTCGACATCGACGGTCTTATCGACGTCCACGGACTCTCGTCCGCGCCAGTAGCCGGTCAGCCGACCGACTACTGTATCCAAGGCCAGTCTGCCGCCGGGGACGGCGTCATTATCGACAATTCTGCCAAGCACTTTACCAAGACCCCTTCGGGAAAGGCACTCTCACCAGGACATTATCGACATTCCACATGTTGCCGATCGGATCATATTGCCAGGTCTCCTCATGATAATGGAACTTGGTCGGTGCGCTGCCCATCTCATGGTCGCCGAACCTGATACTGCGGGTGCCGTCCGACGAGACGATCCGATCGGGGTCCATCTGGCCCGTTCGCGGATGCAGGTTTGTGTGCTCTCCAGGCCCTAGGAATTCATCCCATCGCGCCAGCGCGGATGCAGGCTTCACCGGACTCGGAGCGGTCCGTTCAAGCATCTTTACCGGGGCCTGTGAAGCTTTGGCAGCAGCGCTACTTGCCGCAGCCTTTGCGGCGGCACCTTCGCCGGCTCGGGTTGCGGCTGAGGCGGTGGAGGCTAGGCGGCCGGCGCCCTTGGTGCCTACTAGGGTTTCTGCGATCATGAAAGTGACTCGGCCGGAGGCTTTGGCCTGGTGGCCGTTGGTCCAGTCTTGTTTTACTGGTTCGACCATGGCGTTCCAGAGCGAGCCAGGGTTGCGGATGATGGTCGTCACCATGTCGATCTGGGCGCTGCAGTCGCTGATTGCCATGCACTTGGCTTGCTGGAATGCGCCGATCGCTAGACCCTTGGCGGTGTCCAGGGCTTGGGCGCCAATACCGGCGGTGTAGTCACTCCATGCCTTGTTGCCGAGGTCCACGATGTGCACGGTGCTGTGGACGGTCTTCTTGAACCAGGAGCCGTCGCCTCCGCCGCTGGAGTTGTCGTTGTCGTTGCCTCCGGCGCCGGAGTCGCCGGTCTGGTCGCCGCCGGTGGTGGATTGGTTCGTGCCGTCTGTGTTGGCGCCGGGTCCCGTGGGTGTCGTGGGAACTCGGGTGTCGGGGGCGTCGCCGTGGCTGCCGTCGTCGCTGTTCACCTGCAGGCCGCTGGGGTCTGACATCGTGGATGGGTTGTTGTTGCCGTAGGTGTAGCCCAGCATCTGCTGCGGGTCGCTGGTGTCCATCAGCGGATCGACGCTGAGGAACCGACCCGTCGTCGGGTCGTACTCGCGCGCACCTACATGCGTCAGCCCCGTCGACTTGTCCTGCGGCTTACCCAAGAAGCCGTGATCATCGGGCCAACCGGATGGATCAGCGCCTCGAGACTCCCCGAATGGAGTCGTGTACCGCGTCGTGACGGCCAGCGTCTTGGAATCGACCGCCACACTGGTCGTCCCGTGGTGATCCGGGACCAGCCACTTCAGGTCGGTCGTGCTCGACCGAACCGCAATCGCCTGTCCACCGATCGAGTACTCGCGCTTCGACGTCAGGGCCTTGGTCGTCGTATCCAGGGTGACCTCGAGCGACCCGACGTACAGCGTCGACTTGCCGGGGCTCTTCCGCAGCAGCAGGTTGCCGTCCGCGTCGTAGACGTACGACGTGTCGCCCGCGGAGTTCGTGAGCTTCTGCAGCTTGTTTTCCGCGTCCCACGCCAGCGTCTGGCCGGTGCCAGTTGGGTCAGGTCGACTCGTTGTGTTACCGGCGTCGTCGTACGCGTAGGTCGCGGTTGGCTTCGGCGCGGCACCAGTCGTAGCGACTGACTTGACGGTGTGCGGCTGGCTCGTGTCATACGTGTAGGTGCCGACGGTGTTTCCGGTCGAGGTGTGGTCGGTTTGCGTCTTCCGTTGGCCGTCGGCGGTGTATGTCCATGACTGCCAGTACGGAGCAGCACCGCCTAGACCGGCGATCGAAGGTGCCGTCGCACAGTTCGCACTCTCCGGCGTCCAGGCTGCGGTCAACCGCCGGTGTGCGTCGTAGTCGTAGCACTGTGAGTCGTTGGACCCCGCCAGATTGTTGTCCTGGAGCAGGTTCCCGGCTGCGTCGTACGTGTAGTGGTGATTGGCAACGATCGTGACATCACCGGCCAGCGTGTCCTTCAGCCGCCGAGTGCCCGGCTCGAAGGTGTTGATGATGTCCATGTCGTGGTTGTTGCCCAGCTCGTACCGCTCCGGGTCACCGAGGGGCGTGTACTTGACGTCGTTCGCATAGATGGCGTCGCCGCTCTGCATCTGCGTCGGCTGACCCAGCTGGTTGTACGTGTACTTCAGCGTCTCCGTTCCGAGCGTCCCGCCACCGGGCACATAAGTGGAGTCGACGGTCTCCGCGTCGGGCGCATAGCTGATCACCGACGCGTAGGTCCCGGCGAGCTCGTCCTCCTGCGCAGGGATGACCACGCTCGTCTTCTCGGGCAGATAGAGCTCGTTGCGAGACCAGATCTTCGACTTGTACGCCGGACCGCTCTTGCCGGCCGGGTAGCGGGACGACTGGTACAGCTGTCCCTTGTCGGTCACGTCGTAGTCCCACGTGAGCCGGAGGTTGGCGTCCGTCTGCGACCCCTCGTGGACGGCGGTCTTCCGATCGAGGTTGTCGTAGGTGTTGATCAGCTTCTTCTGATTGGCATTCGTGACCGAGACGATCCGGTCGGCATCGTCGTACTCGTACGACGTGGTCCCGGAGTCGGGGTCCATCGAGCTGATCTTTCGGCCGAGCAGGTCGTAACCGTAGGACCAGGTCGACCCCGCAGTGGTCATCTGCATGAGCCGGCCGCCGGCGTCGTAGCTGTAGTTGCTGGCGATGTAGCCCGGCGTCACGGTGCCACCGTCGTACTCACGACGCTCGATCACCTGGCCACGTGCGTCCTTGACCTCTGCGGTGGCCGGAGCTCCGTTGGGAGGCAGGGTCGTGACGGTATCCCCGCCGTACAGCGTGCGTGTCGACCACTGTGTCTGCGCAGAGATGGCAAAGGTCGACACGGTCACACGACCGGCACCGTCGTAGGTCAGCTGAGTCTCGTTCGGGGTGGACGCGTCGGGGACCTCCGCCAGCGTCCCCGAAGGTGCGCCGGAGTCCCAGAGGTCGGAATTCTTGACGACCGCAAGCCCGCGCGAGTTGTACTGGGTGTCGCTGAGCAGCCGTCCACCGCCGGCAGCCGGTTGCTGAGCCTGCCGCGACCGGAGCAGCGAGTCGTAGATGGCGAAGCTGGACAGGTAGCCGTTGGCGGTGATGTTCAGATCATCGGTTCGAACGTACGACGGCGCCGTCGACGACAGGCTGTAGACGTAGCACCCCCGAGGTGCGCCACTCAGTGATGTTGAGGGCGGACTAGGAGTGATCGACGCACACCGGTCTAGTCAACAGGCCCGGGGGAGATTGCCACTTTTGACATTGGTTGTGACCAGGTGCCTGCGGGGCGTAGCACTTCGGCGCGATAAGTTGCGGGTATGCGTGATGTTCGGGTGGTTTATCGGAAGTTTGACGAGAAGCTGCATTGGCATCAGTGGATGCGGGGGTTGGGGGAGGACGAGTTCGGGGTGTGGTTGGGGGCGCCGGCTGGGTCGGTGTCGCAGCGGGGGGATGAGCCGGTGGTTCGGCAGGAGCAAGCGGTCGTGCAGCTGTTTCCGCGGGACAAGTGGTTCACGGCGATCTTCAACGATGAGCCGCGGTGGACGGAGATCTACTGCGATATCACTACGCCGGTGGAGTTTTCCGACGATGTGGTCACGATGATCGATCTGGATCTGGATGTGATCAAGCGGCGGGACGGGACCGTGCTCATCGACGACGAGGACGAGTTCGCCGAGCACCAGGTGAAGTACGGATACCCGGCCGACGTGATCGCGACCGCGCGCCAGACGTGCGACTGGCTGGTCGACGCCGTCGCCACCGAGGAGCCGTTCCTGACCGTGTACAAGCAGCACCTCGACAAGATCCGCTAATGCACTGAGCGCAGGCTCAGCGTGGCGTTCTTCAGGAGCAGGGCGGCTGGGAGTGGGGCCCGTTGGCCGGCGTACATGTCGGCCAGTGGGGACACGGTGAGGTACAGGTTCTGCCCGGCGGGGACGTCGACCGCGATCGCGGGCAGCTCGATCGTACGGCGGACGCCCTTCGCGACATGCTGTTCCCGGAGCGGCATCGTGTTGTTCTGCACGACTCTCGCGGTGAGCGGGTTCGTGCCGACACTCAACGCGAAGAACGCCGAGGACTGCGGGACCAGGGTGTAGACCTTCGCCGAGATCCGCGGCGTGCCCGTGACAGTCAGCGGCCCGGCGGCGATCTTCAGGTTGAGCGGCAGCCCGGCCCCGGTCGGGGCGAGGATCTTCCCCAGTGCATAACGCTTGTTCGACAGCAGACTCCGTTGCGTCAGGCAACGACCGTCCGCGGTCGACAGGTGGTACGCACCGAACCCCGACAGACCACTCGCCGTCCCCAGCAACTGCTGCGCCATGAACCGCACCGACAGGTCCGAGAACGTCGGCGCCCCCAGCGCGATCGAACACGGATCCCCCGGCGTCGCGAACCCCGGCGGTACGACGCTCGGCAGCGTGTGACCCCCGTTGTAGCCGACGAAGATCGACCGCGACCGGGCCCGCGGGGTCAGCGCGCGATCGAAGTTCGCCAGCCCCTGGTTGAGATTGAACAGATTGTCCGAGATCCCCTGTCCGAACAACACCGGGATGTCGAGCTTCCGTCCCTGTGCAACCTGCCAGGCCGGGCCGTTGTGCGCGAAGAACGCGTCCAGCTCGCGCCCGGCCTTGCCCGCCGGCCAAGTGCCGGTGGCAATCAACGCAAGGAAACCCGCCTGCACCGCGGGCGGAAGATGACTGCCACCGCCCGCATACAACAGCGACAACCACATCGTCCGAGCAGTCTCGTCCGGAGCGAGGCTCTGCTTCAAGTCCCACCAAGTGATCTCCGGCGCGAGCGCGTCGAACCGGGTCCGGCCGCGGTCCCGCAGCTCGGTGAACGCCCCGGCGAACTGGTACCCGCCGCCGTACGACCCACCGATCGCCCCGATCAGCGGATCACCAGGTCGTTGCTTCGTCACCCAATCCAGACCGGCCACCAGATCGACGAGCTTCACCACGTCGCGGCCCTCGTAGTCCGGGTTCATCACGTGCGCGACGCCCGTACTCTCACCGAAGCTGCGCTGATCGAAACTCAGGACGCCGAAGCCCGCATCGAGCCACGCCTTGAACGCGGCCGGATCCTTGGTCCGGCTGCCACCCCATCCGTGGCTGTGGAAAATCAACGGCACGGTGTGGGCGGCCGAAGCATCAGCGGGTTTGAAGAGCGAATAGCAGATCCGCACGAGTGTCGTCGTACCAGGCTCGGGGACAGAGGCCACACACCCGTTGACGACACCGGCCGCTGCAGCCGGGAGCGCCACCAAGGAGGTGCCGAGGACAACGAGCGCTGAAGCCAACGCGACAACCCGACGATGCATCAGTCACTCCCGGTGATCGCTGGAACCCGTTGCGCACACGCTAAACGACGAAGCCGACAGATTCCAGATCGGCGGCCCGCTCAGCCGTCGGCGAACCAGGCGCCGAAAAACGCCCGGCACTGCGACACTGTGCGCGTGCATATCGCGATAGAGGTCGTTGCCCTCGTCGCCGTGGTCGCGGCCGGGGCCGCCCTGGCTCGGCGGCTCGGCATCTCGGCTCCCCTGTTGCTCGTGGTCATCGGGATCGCGGCGTCGTATCTCCCCTTCATCCCCCGGATCGAGCTCGCCCCCGAGGTCGTGCTGGTCGGGTTCCTGCCACCGCTGCTGTACTCGGCGGCCATCAAGACCAGCCTGGTCGACTTCTCCAAGCACCGCCGGTCGATCGGCCTGCTGTCGGTCGGTCTCGTCGCGTTCACCGCGCTCGGTGTCGGCCTCGTCGCCTGGTGGCTGCTCGGCTCCGTCGCCGAGGCGAACGGTCAGGAACCGCTGCCGTTCTGGGCTGCCTTCGCGATCGGCGCGGTCGTCGCCCCACCGGACGCCGTCGCCGCGACCGCAATCGCCAAGCGGGTCGGACTCCCCCGCCGCATCGTCACGATCCTCGAGGGCGAGAGCCTGGTGAACGACGCGACCGCACTGGTCTGCCTCCGTACGGCGGTTGCCGCGGCAGCAGTCGCGCCGACCGTCCTGGGCGTCGGCCTCGACTTTCTCCGCGCCGCCGGCGGCGGTGTCGCGATCGGTCTGATCGTGGCGTTCGTCCTGGCGAAGCTCCGCAAGCAGTTCACCGATCCGGTGCTCGACACCACGCTCAGCCTGACGGCACCGTTCGTCGCCTACATCGCGGCGGAGAACCACTTCATCCACGCGTCCGGCGTCCTGGCGGTGGTGGTCACTGGGCTGTTGCTCGGTCACAAGGCACCGATCATCCAGTCGGCCAAGTCGAGGATCTCGGAGCGGACCAACTGGCGAACATTCCAGTTCCTGCTCGAGAACACGGTCTTCCTGCTGATCGGCCTGCAGACCCGCTGGATCCTGGACGAGCTGGCGAGCAGCCCGCTGCCAGGATGGCTGATCGCGCTCTCGACCGTCGCGGTGTTCCTCGCGGTCATCCTGCTCCGGCCGATCTGGGTCATCCCGACCACGTATCTGTCCCGCCGCATGCTCGGTCCGTCGCGACCGGGACCGGTGAGCGGTCGCGCTCTGCTGGTCGTCTCGTGGGCGGGGATGCGCGGCGTGGTCACGCTGGCCGCGGTCTTCACTCTCCCCGAGAACACGCCGCACCGCGAGGTCCTCGTGTTCATCGCGCTGGCGGTGACCGCGGGCACGCTGCTCGTGCAAGGCTCGACTCTGCCCTGGCTGGTACGACGACTCCGCCTGCCGGGACCGGATCCGGCGGAGGACGCGCTGCAGGAGGCCGCCGTACTGCAGGGTGCGCATCGCGCCGCGGAGGAGAAGCTGCAGGAGCTAGTCACGTCGAACGATCCGCCCGAGGTGGTCGCGTTGTTGCGGCAGCGCGGGGAGTCCCGGGCGCAGGCTGCGTGGGAGCGGCTCGGCCGGCCGGAGAGCGTGTACGAGACGCCGAGCGAGGCCTACCGCAGGTTGCGGATCGCCATGCTCGAGGCCGAACGCGGACACATCCTGAAGGTGCGCGACGCCGGCCTGGTCGCCGACGAGGTACTGCAGCGGGCGCAGAACTCGCTCGACATCGAGGAGTCGATCCTGGATCGCGACGAGGACGACGACGTCGGCGGCCAGTCGGACGACCTGCGCATCAAGATTCCGGTGGGTGGCGCGTGTGAGCACCTCGAACAGGCCCCGGTCGTTGTCGCGCCGAACACGCCCGACGGCTGCGAGGAGTGTCTCGCCGACGGCGGCACGTGGGTGCACCTGCGGCTCTGCCTCGGCTGCGGTCACGTCGGCTGCTGCGACTCGTCGGTGTCGAAGCACGCCAGCAAGCACTTCGACCAGACCAAACATCCGGTCATGCGCAGCTTCGAACCGGGCGAGAATTGGCGCTGGTGCTTCCTGGACGAGAAGCTGGGCTGATGGCCGACTGTCTGTTCTGCTCAATCATCGCCGGTACGACGCCTGCCCAGATCGTGCTCGACACACCGGAGGTCGTCGGGTTCCTCGACGTACGGCCGGTCTTCAAGGGGCACACGCTGCTGGTGCCGCGTGAGCACGTGCCGACGCTGGTCGAGCTGCCGGACGAGCTGATGGTGCCCTTGTTCGGGGCGGCCCGGTCGGTGGCCGATGCCGTGCGTACGGCGTTCGACGCGCAAGGGTCGTTCGTTGCCGCCAACAACGTTGTGTCGCAGTCTGTCCCTCACCTTCACGTGCACGTGGTGCCACGGACGAAGGGGGACGGACTGCGCGGGTTCTTCTGGCCGCGGACCAAGTACGCCGACGACGCCGAAGCCGCCGAGTACGCCGGGAAACTGAAGGCCGCCCTAGCCGCCTGAGGCCGATCCGGCCGCGGGGGGCGACGTGCCCGTCCCGCGAACGGCGGAAGCCGTCACTCGAACGTGCGATCCAGTCGCTGCTCCAATCGGGACAGGGCCTTGGCTGCGGCCGTGCGGACTATGGATTCAGGGTCGTCGGCCAGGTCCTTCAACGCCTGGGCGTGTTCGGACTCACCCGCGGCACCGAGTGCGCGTGCCGCGGTGGCGCGGACCCTGGGAAGCTCGTGGGACAGATCAGGCGCGAGCGCATCGGCGAGCTGGCCGAGCTCGCGTTGGGCGGTGATGCGGGCGACGTGTTCGCGAACTCGCCAGGCCGGATCGGTCACGGCGACCAGCAGCGCATCGACCACGTCGTCACGCCAGACGTAGAGGAAGACCCGCGCGGCCCAGACCCGGATCCAGTAGTAGTTCACCGGGTCGACCGGCGCGGACCACCCGCCTGGGTTGGCACTCCCCGTGATCGCGATCAGCTTCGGCAAGTCAACGCCGTACGCCGCCTTCCCGTCGATCTCGCCGGTCAGGAACGCGACACACCAGTCGATCACCGTGTCCTCGCCGTACTCCTGGCAGGCGGCAAGGATCACGTCCTTCGGTTTCTCGCGATCCGCGGCCATGGGATCAGTAAAACCGCTATCACCGACAAGTCCCTGACCCCGCGGCCTGATTACGCTCGACGCCCAGCGCGTAGAAATCAGGGCGGACAGAAAGGTGATGCGGATGGCTGGACCGGAGCTCGACAAATCCTCCGCGGCGTACCGCCAGATCCAGGCGCTGATCAGCGCCGCGCACCGGACCGTCGGAGCCGGCACCCCCTGGTGGAACGGGACGATCAAACGGCTCGGGAGGATGGACACCGGCCGCAGCCGCACGGACCTCGACGGCACCATCCTTCTCCACCGGAACGTGATCAAGGAGCTCGGACAGGCCGTCGGTCGGACGCCGCAGGAGGCGCGGAACGCGGCGTACGACGTCGTGTCCGAGGCGCTGCGGACTGCCGGGCCGCATGACCTGTCGCCACGACCGGGCAACGCGCTGGACAAATCCTTGCCGGCGAACCCGGGCAAGCTAGACCGCGCCCTGGCCGCGGAGCGAGCAGCACAGCTCACCGAGTCGGTGATGGCTGCGGCCGGGATGTCCGAGGCCTATCTCGCCAGCCCGATCGAGCGAACCGACGCAGGCCGTGGTCTGCCCGCCGATCGGGCCTGGAGCGCCAGGTTCGCTGCGGACCCGGAGCTCGCACTGCCGAGAGCGGGCGTCCGCGGGCTCGTCGATCGTCTCGCCGAGGCCCGCGACGAGCCACTCGAGCAGGCGCGCGCGCACGTGTACGACGAGCTGATCCGAAGCCCCAAGGCCAACCGATGGATCACCGCGATCAACTCGGTCGCCGAGGCCCGGCGTCCAGGCCTGCACGCCACGATGGAAGCCATGGATTGGGAGCCGGATCAGGAGGACGCCTACTACGCGGCCGGCCGGCAGTGGGCACGGATCAACGCGACCGAGCCACTCATCCCCGCCAGAACCGGGGCCAGGAGATCCGGAGCCAGGAGATCCGGAGCCGACGCATCCGCTGGCGAGCAGGCGGCGTACCAAGTCGGCCGGGACACCGGCGGCGTCCTCGTCCTGGCCGCCGACGCAGCGGTCAGAAGCGTCCCCGGCGGCCCGGAACCGGAGCCGCGGCCTGTCGAAGCAGCATCACCACCTCACGAGGTCACCCCCGCAGAGCTTCTCGCCGCCCAGACCCCGCCCGCCACCAATCCGTCCGGCGCCGCCCCAACCGCCTCGACCTACACCGCCGCCGCGCCCGACCCCGGCAAGACCCAAGCCCGCTGACCCGACCGCTCAGCAACCCTGGCCGCGCAGCGCACGGACAAATCCGGATTGACCTGAGATGCGGCACATACTGCCGGACATGGATGAGGTATGACCTCAACGCCGAGTCTGCCGGTCCCGATGCCTGCGCGGATCGGTTCGACGGCGGAGCAGGAGTTCGGACGGCTGTTCGAGGAGCACTTCAGGGGGCTCCTCGGCTATGCGCTGCGCCGCTGCGGCTCCCCCGACGATGCCGCCGACGTCGTGGCCGACACGATGCTGGTCGCCTGGCGCCGCTTCGACCAGGTGCCCACCGATGGCACCGCGCGGCTGTGGCTGTACGGCGTTGCCCGGCGGGTGCTGGCCAACCACCGGCGCGGTGCCCAGCGCCGCAACCAGCTCGGTGAGCGGCTGCGCGTGCAGCTGCAGGACGTCGTACCGGATCATGCCGACGCCGTCGAGACGAACGCCGTTGTCGTCGCGGCGATGGCCGGCCTGAGCGAGCCCGATCGCGAGCTGATCATGCTGACCGCTTGGGAGAATCTCGAGCCCCAGGAGGCCGCCGTCGTTCTCGACGTACCGGCTCGGGTAGTGCGGACCCGGCTGCACCGGGCGCGCGGCCGGCTGCGAAAACTGCTGGGAGATGCGTACACGGATCACGGACATGAACGGGATGACAGAACACCGCGAGCGGCTCAGGAGGAGCGATGAACGACCGCGAACTCGACCACCTGATCGCGCGGGCCAACCCGTTCGGCGACGACAGCGTCCGGCAGCTGCCGACTGATCGCGCCGAGTCAGATCTGCTGGAGGCCATCTTGAGCACCACCGAACCAACCACCCGGCTGCGTCCGACCCGGCGCCGCCGGGTCGTCATCGGCGCCGCCGCTGCGGTGGCGGTCGCGGCCGCCGTCGGCGTCGTCGGAGCGATCCTGCCCAAGGACAGCCCGGTCGCCCCGTTCGTTGCACCGATCGGGGCGCCACAGCCCGCGTACGCCGCTGAGGTCCGCGCGGTCGCCGAGGCCAACGAGCGGATCCTGATCGACGACCCGGCCTGGAAGGTCGACAGTGTCAGCGAGTTCACCGCCGAGTCCGGTGACATGACGCTGAAGAACGGCGACCAGAGCTTCCAGATCACCTGGTACGCGGCCAGGGACTACAAGGTCTATCACGACGGCCGGCTGCGAGACACTGCCAAGCACGACACCATCCAGGTGCTCGGCCAGAACGCCACGCTGTTCCGCTACACCAACGACGGGACGGACTTCGCGACGATGCTGCCACCGAGGGGCAAGACGTTCGTGGAGACGCGAGCGGACCTCGGCTCCGAGCAGGCCTACCGCGACGTGCTGGCCAAGCTGCACTCGGTCGACGTCACCACGTGGCTGAGCGCGATGCCGGCCAGTGTGCTTCATCCGGAGAAGGTTCGTGCGGCGGTCGACAGCATGCTCGTCGGCCTCCCGCTCCCGGCCGGCTTCACGAAGACCCCGCTGTACAAGGAGACGGTGATCCAGCGCTACCAGCTGGGCGCACGAGTGACCGGTGCGGTGAGCTGCGCCTGGCTCGACCAGTGGACCGCGGCGAAGAAGTCCGGTGACAAGGCCAAGGTGGCGCAGGCGGTCGCCGCGATGCAAACCAGCCATTCGTGGAAGATCCTGCAGGAGATGAAGGCCGAAGGCGCCTGGTCCGACTTGGTCTGGCAGTACGCCGACGAGATCGCGGGAAAGCGGAAGCCCGACTCGAAGAGCGGGCTCCCGGCCCACGGTTACAAGGACGGCCTCGGCTGTCGGTGACATGTCCGAAGGGCGCGACCGGGATCCGGTCGCGCCCTTGTTCTGCTGGGGTATCAGCCCGCGATCAGCGACCGGAGCACGTACTGCAGGATGCCGCCGTTGCGGTAGTAGTCGGCCTCGCCCGGAGTGTCGATGCGGACGACCGCGTCAAACTCCTTCACGCCGCCGTCGGGTGCGGTGACCTTGACGTGGACGGTCCGGGGAACGTCGCCGTCGTTCAGGGCGGTCACGCCCGTGATGTCGAAGGTCTCCTCGCCGGTCAGGCCGAGGGACTCCGCGTTCTCGCCGTCGGGGAACTGCAGCGGCAGCACACCCATGCCGATCAGGTTCGACCGGTGGATCCGCTCGAAGGATTCGGTGATCACGGCCCGCGCGCCGAGCAACGCCGTACCCTTGGCGGCCCAGTCGCGTGACGAGCCCGAGCCGTACTCCTTGCCGGCCAGGATCACCAGCGGCGTACCGGCTTCGGCGTACGCCTCGGAGGCCTCGTAGATGCTCGTGACGGGACCGTCGGCCTTGGTGAAGTCGCGGGTGAAGCCACCCTCGGTGCCCGGCGCGATCTGGTTGCGCAGGCGGATGTTCGCGAACGTGCCGCGGATCATGACCTCGTGGTTGCCACGCCGCGAGCCGTAGGAGTTGAAGTCCTTGCGGTCGACGCCGTGCTCGGCCAGATACTTGCCGGCCGGGCCGTCGGCCTTGATCGAGCCGGCCGGGGAGATGTGGTCGGTCGTGACCGAGTCACCCAGCTTGGCCAGCACCCGGGCGCCGGCGATGTCGGTGACCGGCGACGGCTCGTGCGCCATCCCCTCGAAGTACGGAGGCTTCCGCACGTACGTCGACTCCGCGTCCCAGGCGAACGTCTTGCCCTCGGGCGTCGGCAGCGACTGCCACCGCTCGTCACCGGCGAAGACGTCGGCGTAGTCCTTGGTGAACATCTCCTTGCTGATCGAGCTCGCGATCACGCGCTCGACCTCGTCGGCCGCGGGCCAGATGTCCTTCAGGAACACGTCGTTCCCGTCGGTGTCCTTGCCCAGGGCATCGGTCTCGAAGTCGAAGTCCATCGACCCGGCCAATGCGTAGGCGATCACCAGCGGCGGGCTGGCCAGGTAGTTCATCTTGACGTCGGGGTTGATCCGGCCCTCGAAGTTCCGGTTGCCGGACAGCACACTGACGACGGCGAGGTCGGCTTCGCGCACCCCGGCCGCGACCTCGTCGGGCAGCGGGCCCGAGTTGCCGATGCACGTCGTACAGCCGTAGCCGACCAGCTGGAAGCCCAGCTTGTCGAGGTACGGCGTGACGCCGGCCTTCTCGTAGTAGTCCGTGACGACCTTCGAACCCGGGGCCAGCGACGTCTTCACCCAGGGCTTGCTCGACAGACCCTTGTCGACCGCGTTCTTCGCGAGCAGCGCGGCGGCCATCATCACCGACGGGTTCGACGTGTTGGTGCAGGAGGTGATGCTGGCGATCACGACATGACCGTGGTCGAGCTCGGTCTCCGCGCCGTTCAGGGTGATCTTGGTCTTCTTCGACGGACGGCCCGGGCCACCGTGCGGGGTGTGCGGAGCGTCGTCGACATGACCGTGGCCGTTCGGCGCGTCGCTGGCCGGGAAGCTGCCGGTCTCCGACGGGTCGACCTCGAGCTCCTCGGTCGCGTAGTCGGTCAGCGCACCGCGGAAGGCTTCCTTGGCCTCGCTCAGCGCGACCCGGTCCTGCGGCCGCTTCGGGCCGGCGATCGACGGTACGACGGTCGACAGGTCCAGCTCGAGGTACTCCGAGAACCGCGGCTCGACCGACTGGTCGTGCCACAGGCCCTGCTCCTTGGCGTACGCCTCGACCAGGGCGACGTCCTGGTCGCTGCGGCCGGTCAGCCGCAGGTACTCCAGCGTCACGTCGTCGATCGGGAAGATCGCGCAGGTCGAGCCGAACTCCGGGCTCATGTTGCCGATCGTGGCGCGGTTGGCCAGCGGCACCGCCGCGACGCCCTCGCCGTAGAACTCGACGAACTTGCCGACCACGCCGTGCTTGCGCAGCTGCTGGGTGATCGTGAGCACCACGTCGGTCGCGGTCGCGCCGGCCGGCACCGAGCCGGTCAGCTTGAAGCCGACGACCTTCGGGATCAGCATGCTGACCGGTTGGCCGAGCATCGCGGCCTCGGCCTCGATACCGCCGACGCCCCAGCCGAGGACGCCCAGGCCGTTGACCATCGTGGTGTGGCTGTCCGTGCCGACGCAGGTGTCCGGGTACGCCACACCGTCGCGAACCATGACGGTCCGGGCGAGGTGCTCGATGTTCACCTGGTGCACGATGCCGGTGCCCGGCGGGACGACCTTGAAGTCGTCGAACGCGGTCTGGCCCCAGCGCAGGAACTGGTAGCGCTCACCGTTGCGCTGGTACTCGAACTCGACGTTGCGCTCGAACGCGTCCGCGCGGCCGAACACGTCGGTGATGACCGAATGGTCGATCACCAGCTCGGCCGGGGCGAGCGGGTTGATCTTGGTCGGGTCGCCGCCCAGCTCTGCGACCGCCTCGCGCATCGTGGCCAGGTCGACCACACACGGAACGCCGGTGAAGTCCTGCATGATCACCCGTGCCGGGGTGAACTGGATCTCCGTGTCGGGAGCCGCGTTCTGGTCCCAGCCGGCGAGCTTGGTGATGTGCTCGGCCGTGATGTTCGCGCCGTCCTCGGTGCGCAACAGGTTCTCCAGCAGCACCTTCAGCGAGTACGGCAACGTGTCCGCACCCTCGATGCCCGCCAACCTGAAGATCTCGTACGACTGTCCGCTGACCTCGAGTGCCCCTTTGGCACCGAAGCTGTCGACGCTCGCCATCAACCTGCTCCTCTGTCCAGTCTCTGATCCGCTGGGCCCATCCTGCCCAGCCCGCCGCCCGGCCGCGAGATCAGGCTCCCCTAACCTCGCCACCAAACTCTCTCGACATCAAGATACACGACATCGAGCCACTTCGGCACGCGGTCAGGAGTCGTGCCGGCTGTGGCGCGCGGCGACGGCGATCCGGGCCCCGAGGTCCTCCAGTTCGTCGAGCACGTCCACGGCACCCCACACCTGATTCCGGGTGCGATCCGTCAACGGGCGGAGCACGCCGGCGGAGTGCAGCCGCTCGATACCGGCGTACACACTGCTGGAGGCCCCACCGATCGCCTCCTCTGCTTCATCGGCCGAGAAGATCGGCGTCGCGGCGAGCGTGCCGAGCAATCGCTCCGCTGCACTCCCTCGGCGAATGCCCGCGACCTGCTCCCAGGTCGAGCCGAGCCCAGCAATCCGAGTCGCAGTCACCCGCGACTCGCGAGCCGCGATCTCCGCGGCCGCAGTGAACGCGCGGATGATCGGCTCGACCCTGCCCTCGCGATATGCGCCGAGTACGTCGAAGTAGTCGTCCCGACGTGCCACCAAGGCGGAGGCGAGCGGGATGACGACCCGCCGGGTTGCACCACGCCTGCGCAGCACGGTGTTGATCAGCGCCCGGCCGATCCGGCCGTTGCCATCGGTGAACGGGTGGATCGACTCGAACTGCGCGTGCACGATCGCCGCCTGTGCCAGCACCGGAAGGTCGAGGCGATTCGCGAACGCCATCAGGTCGGTCATGTATCCGTCGACCGATTCCGGCGGGGGCGGTACATAGATCGCGTTCCGTGGTGAGTGATCGCTGCCGCCGATCCAGTTCTGCATGTCCCGGAAACGGCCGGCGTACGCATGCTCGTACTGGTCGTCGACCATCAACGCGAGGTGCACCATCAGGACCATCGTCGTCTCGATCTTCGCGCCATCGTCGACCGAGCTGATCAGGGCAGCCAACGCCGCGGTCGACGCCGCCATGGACGTCGCCGAGGGATTCGACTTGATGCCGTGCAAGGCCCGGGCGTAGTCGTCCACCGAGGCATCGATCTGCTCGATCTTCGACGAGGCGACCGACTCCGTCCGCAGCAGCAGCGTCTCGAGAGCGGCGAGCTCGGCACCATGGGAGAGATCGAGTGCGGCGATCTCACGCAGGCAGCCTTCCATGGCTGCGACCAGCTCATGACGCAGGGGAACGTCGCGATCTCCGATCAGCGGGGGCCGCATCGTGACGACCTGGCCAAGGGTGCGGTCCTCCGCCGTACCGCCCCGGCTGCGCTGCCGCCACGCCCGCACCTCAGGAGCGTGGGGCGGCCAGTCCAGCTCGACCATCGCCGCATCCTCACGTCGGAATATCGTCGGAGATATTCCGACTTAAGGAGTGTAACCCGGAATAACTCGGTCGTTATTCCGGGTTGTGGGGCGTTAGGAGACCTGGGGGAGGACTTCGGCGGCGATGAGGTCGAGGTGGGTGAGGTCGTGGAGGTCGAGGATCTGGACGTACTGGCGTTGGGAGCCGGCGGCGGCGAAGTGGCCCAGACGGTCTACTACCTCGGCGGGGGTGCCGGCGATGGAGTTGGCCTTGAGGTCGTCGACGTCGCGGCCGATGGCGTCGGCGCGTTGTTTGACCTCGGCGTCGTCCTTGCCGACGACGACGGTGTGGGCCGTGGAGAGCGTCAGCGTCTTCGGGTCGCGGCCGGCGGCTTCGCAGGCGGCCTGGACTCGCTGGAAGAGGACCTTGGCGTCGTCGACCGAGCAGAAGTTCGCGTTGAACTCGGCGGCGTACTTCGCGGCGAGGGCCGGGGTGCGCTTCTTGCCGCTACCACCGATGATGATCGGCGGGTGCGGCTGCTGGACCGGCTTCGGCAACGCCGGTGAGTCGGTGATCTGGTAGCGCTCGCCCTGGAACTGGTACTTCTCCCCCACCGGCGTGTCCCACAGACCGGTGATGAGCTCGAGCTGCTCGGCGAAGAGGTCGAAGCGGTCGGCGGTGGTGGGGAACGTCAGTCCGTACGCCTTGTGCTCGGCCTCGAACCAGCCTGCGCCGAGTCCGAGCTCGACCCGCCCACCGCTCATCTGGTCGACCTGCGCGACCGAGATGGCCAGGACGCCGGGGTTGCGGAAGGTGGCCGAGCTGACCAGCGTGCCGAGCTTGATCCGGCTGGTCTCCCGGGCCAGGCCGGCCAGCGTGATCCATGAGTCGGTCGGGCCGGGCAGGCCCTCCGCACCCATCGCGAGGTAGTGATCGGATCGGAAGAACGCGTCGAAGCCGTTCTCCTCGGTCTTACGTGCCACTGCGAGGAGGTCGTCGTACGAGGCGCCTTGCTGGGGTTCGGTGAAGATCCTGAGAAGCATGACACCCACGCTATCCCGCGCTGGTGTACAGCTTCTCCAGGTACGACGGTTGCCAGTCGGGACCGCGGTTGTACAGGCGCCGGACCAGACCGTTGATGTCGAGACGGGGCTCGATCGGGTTGTCCCACCAGTCCGGGACCTGGTCGTACCAGCGGTCGATCCGCAGCGTCCGGCCGGCGGCGTCGATCCGCGCGAACAACCAGCCGCCCGGCTCGGTCTGCGCCTCGGTCTGCCACAGATCCCCGAGCAGCCCGCTGAGCTTGTCCGCCGCGAACTCCGGGTCGTCGACCTCCGGCGGCTCGAGATCGAACCGGTACGACGGTGCCGCCGGGTCGAGGACCTGGACCTGGATGGTGAACCCGGACGGGACGATCGCGGTCCGGGCCCGGCACCAGTCGTGCAGTGCCTTCATCGCCTCGGAATCGGTCGGGCGTGGCCGCGGCCGCTCGATCTCGGACCGCATCGCTTCCTCGATCGACCCCGGCTGCGGCTGAATCCGCGGCCCGTCCGCACCGACCAGCCCGAGCCCGGGAATAGACATCCGAGCAACCACCTCGGCGGCGTGCTCCGCAATCCCATACCCATCCAAGCCCTGCCCATTCGAGCCTTGCCCATTCGAGCCCTGCCCATTAGCGGCGTGCCCGTTGGCGGCCGGGCCGTTGGTCCCGTGCCCGTTGGTCCCGTGGTCGTCGACGTGCCCGTTGGCAGCCTGCCTGCCGCGTGCTTGCTCGTTGGCAGCGTGACCGTTGGCGGCATACCCGTTGGCCGCAAGACCATCGGAGCCCCGACCGTCAGCAGCGTGGCCGTTGGCATCAAACCCATTGCCAGCCTGCCCGCTGCGTGCTTGCTCGTTGACGCCATGCCCGTTGGCTACAAGATCATCGGAGTCCCGACCGTCAGCAGCGTCGCCGTTGGCGTCAAACCCGTTGCCAGCTTGCCCGTTGCCAGCCCGCTCGTTGCCCGCTTGTCGGTTGCCCGTCTGCTCGCTGGCGGCGTGACCGTTGGCCGGGTGCTCATTGGAACCGTCGCCGTTGGCAGCCTGGCCGTTGGTTTGACCGTTGGCTGTTTGGTCGTTGGCAGCGTGGGCGTTCGTGGTTTGGGCGTATCCGTTGGTGGCGTAGCCGGCGGCGTGGGTGTGGTCGCTTTCAGGCTGGTCGTTTGTGCGGTCGTCGTAGTCGTTGCGTGACTCTGACGGGACCGCGGGGATCACACCGGTTGGCTCGTCTGCGTCTACGGACAGGTCTACGACCGGGACGTAGCCGGTTGGCTCGTCATCTTCGGGTGCGTGCTGGGTGTTGTCCGGGCTGTTGAACCGGGCCGCGTGGTCGACGTACGCGGGCTCCTCAGCCTCGGCGTCGGGCCAAGGAGCGGGGTCCGGCTCGGGCTGAGGTCCGGGCTCGGGATCCGGTTGCGGAGTGGGTTCCGGATCCGGCCAGGGCTGGGGGTCCGGCTCTGGCGTCGGCACGGGGTCCGGGGTCGGCTCCGGGCGTGGCGCGGGCGTCGGCTCCGGGTTCGGGATCGGTCGCGGGTACGGGTCCGGAATCGGCTCCGGCTCGGGCGTTGGCCGCGGGTACGGGTCCGGGATCGGCTCGGGCTGCGGAGTCGGCCGGGGGTACGGATCCGGGGTGGGTTGCGGGGTTGGGCGCGGGTACGGATCGGGGCCGGGGGTGGGATCCGGGTGAGGCGGAGTGGGCTGGGGCCAAGGGGCTGGGTGGGGCTCCGGCTGTGGCCAGGGCTCGGGGCGTGGCTGGGGTTGCGGCCAGGGCTGCGGTTGCGGGTGGGGGTCGACCTGCGCTTTGGCAGCCGGAGCAGGTACGCCGTGGACCGCGTCCTCGTCGTCCTCCGCCTGGACACCGGGCAGGTCCGCGAGCTCCGGGCCGGACTCAGCTGTGATCGCCGGGATTTCAGCGGTCTGGTCATCGCTGTCATCCGCCGCAACAACGTCCGCCTCCAACGACGGATCAGCCGGCGCGAACGGCGAAGGCCCGGTAAACGAAGCCGGCTCCTCCTCAACCACCGCAGACTCCAGCACCTCCGCGGGCCGATGCAGCTCCGCGGGCTGGCTCACCTCTGCAGGCTGGCTCACCTCTGCAGGCCGACGCAGCTCCGCGGACTCACGCAGCTCCGCAGGCTGGTGCACCTCTGTGTGCTGCAGCGCATCCGCGGGCCGGAGCGCTTCCGCAGGTTCGAGCACCGCCGCGATCTCCGCGGTCGGCGCGTCGTCATCCTGCAACTCGTCAGCACCCGACAAGCCAGCACGACCCGACTGCGGCACGAAGTGCGCCTCAGCAGCACCCGCGTGCGGTGCGCCTGCAGCACCGGGGTCCGGCTCGAACAGCGGGTCAGTGGCACCCGGCACGTCAGCAGCACCGGGATGCGGTGCGCCTGCACGACCTAGGTGCGGTGCGAACGGCGACTCAGCGGCACCCGGCCGGACGTCAGCAGGAGCACCGGGGGACGTCACGTCTGCAGCACCTGGGTGCGGTGCGAACGGCGACTCGGGAGCACCCGCACGCACGTCAGCAGCACCCGGGTGTGGTGCGCCTGCATGACCTAGGTGCGGTGCGAACGGCGACTCAGGAGCACCCGGACGCACGTCAGCAGCACCCGGGTGCGGTGCGCTGGCACGCCCCAGGTGCGGTGCGAACGGTGAGTCAGTGGCGGCCGGTGCGAACGGCGAATCCTGGGACTCGGCTGGCGTCGGGAACTGGGACTCGGCTGATGCTGGGAACTGGGGCTGGGCTGGAGGGTGCGATGGTGCGGTGGGCTGGGAGTCGGGAGGTGGGGTGGGGTTGGTGGTTTGGTCTTCTACCCATTGGCCGTTGATCCAGGCTGGGCCGGTCCACTCGTTGGGCGGGGTGGCGGGGGCGTGGGGGGCGAAGGGGTTTTGCTCGCTGGTGGGGTCTTGGTCGGACCAGGCGGGTTGTTCGGCTGTTTCCCAGTCCTGTTCGTCGTCGGACGCGGGCGCTGTGGCCGAGGGCGTGTCGGCGAAGAGACTCGCGTAGAAGTCTTCACCTTCGTGTACGCCTCCACCGACGCGCGGCGGTTCGGACAACGGGACAGATGGCTCGTACGACCGGACCGGCAAGCCGTTGCCCGTCATACCGTCCGGCAAGTACGTCCCCGGCGCAGGCCCACCCTGGGGATAACCGCCCTGGGGAGAACCGCCCTGGCTGTAACCACCCTGGGCATAGCCGCCCTGCGCATAGCCGCCCTGGGCATAGCCGCCCTGGGCATAGCCGCCCTGCACATAGCTGCCCGGCTCAGGCTCGACCGCGGCTGGTTCGACCCCGGCGTGCTCGGCTGGGGCAGACTCGTCCTCGGGCCTGCGGCGACGCAACCAGCCCTGCTTCTTGCCGGTGACGCCGTACTCTTCCTCCCGCGTGACCCGCTGCGCCGCAGGCGCCTGAACAGACGCACTCGGCTGGACCGGCGCAGGCTGGATCGCGGCAGGGGGCTGGGCCGGGGGTGCCTGGGTGGTGTCGTCGATCGGCTGGCCGGTGAACGGGCTGAAACCGGGTGGGACGACGAACGATTCTTCCTCGTCGTCCACCGGCGGGCCGTCGGGTGCTCCAATCACAACATCCTCAACGACCGACACCTCGGCTGTGTCAGGGTCGTCGGCGAAACTTTCCGGTACCGCAAGGTTCCGGGTGAAATCCTCGCCCGCGGCGACCCCCGCCGCGAGGTCGGGCTGGACCGGCGACCGCCGGTCGATCCCGAAGTGGTCGAAGAACGACCCCAGCGCCGCCTCGGTCACGCCGGAGGAGCCGGCCACCCGGATCAGCTCCACCCCGAACGGCCGCAGCTCGTCCAGCCCGCCGAGGTAATCAACCCACTCGGCGACCCACTCGATCATCTCCTCGGCCGCGGCCTCGTCCGAGGTCACCCACTGCCCGATCTGCGCGAACCCGTCCTCCGCCGGCTGCCACGGATCCCCCGGGTACGACGCCCGCGCCCACGTCCCGTTGAACGCGCCGTAGACGAACCCGAGCTCCTTGGTCGCCGCCCGCCGCCGCACCTCCGGCTGACCGATCCAGTCCGGCGAACCCGCCAACAGGTCGGCCCGAGCGGTCTGGCTGTGATGCGTGTGGAACCCGAACAGCACCGCCCGCCCGTCGCCCAGCCGGTTCAGCTGCAGCACGGAGCCCGTCTCGTCCTGATGGTGATAGCCGTCGGCATCGGCGTACCACCGGCGGTCGAACCCGGTGGCATGGGCGACCGCGGCGAGTGCGGTCCAACGGGCGCGCAACTCCTCCGGGTCATCCAGGTCAACGAGCGGCATCAGGTCTCCAGCGCATTGGAATCCAGGCCTGGAACGCTACCCGAGCCCACCCCCACTGGCCACTTCACCGTCCACGGGCTCCAGAATGGCGACGCATTCGATGTGGTGGGTCATCCCGAACAGGTCGAAGGCCCGCAGCGACGCGATCCCGTAGCCGAGCCGTCCGAATGTCTTCAGATCACGGGCCAGCGCCGCCGGATCACACGCCACATAAGCGACTCGTCGCGGTGACAGGGCCGCGATCCGCCGTACGACGTCCTTCCCGGCACCCGTCCGCGGTGGGTCCAGTACGACGAGGTCGACGTGCTCCAGGCCCTGGCCGGCGGCTGTGTTCAGTACTCGGTCCACATCGCCGTTCTCCAGCGTCACGTCCGGCAGGTCGTGCAGATTCCGCCGCGCATTCCGTACGGCGTCCTTGTCACCCTCGATCGCGAGCACTTTGCAGCCCGCCTCGGCCAGGAACGCAGCAAACAGCCCCACGCCCGAGTACAGGTCCAGCGCGGTCTCCCCCGCCGCCGGCTCCAGTCCGCTCATCACAGCGTCCACCAGCGTCTCAGGAGCCGCCGGGTGCACCTGCCAGAACCCACTGGCTTCCACCCGGAACCGCCGGTCCCGGACGACCTCCACAACCCGCCCAGCCGGGTCATCATCGGTCTGTACGGCGGTATTGCCCTCCGACGACACCACAGACCGCACCGACGACACGCCCGGCCAGCGCTCCTTCAGCACCTCCGGAGTGTCCGGGTGGGCGATCAGACACTGGTCGAGCGGAATCAGGTCGTGGGTCCGGTGCGCGTACATCCCGGGCCGCCCGTCGACTACGGCGTACTGCATCCGGGTCCGCCAGCCCAGGCCGTCGTCACCCGGGGACTCCATCACGATCGTGCGCTCGATCCCGCCGATGCGGCGCAGCGTGTCCGACACGACGGTCGCCTTCAGGCGCCGCTGCTCGACGATGTTGGCGTGCTGGAAGTCACACCCTCCACACAGGCCGGGACCGGCGTACGGGCAGGGCGGCTCGATCCGCTGCGGGGACGGCGTCAGTACGGAGACGGCGTCCGCCCGCAGGTACTTCGCGTTCTGCTCGGTGATCCGAGCGTGCACGAGCTCCCCCGGCAGCGCGTGCCGGACGAAGACCACCTGGCCCTCGTGGCGGGCCACACAGTGGCCTCCGTGCGCTACCGGCCCTACTTCCAGCTCAACTACTGTCCCGACGATGTTCTCGTCTGTCACCGATCTCCTGACGCCTTGCGGGCTCCACGCCGTACCTGGCCTGCCACCCGCTCTACCCGGTCCTGCCGTTCCTCGGCCCCCTGCGACGAGAGCAACTGGTAAGGAACGGACGTAACCATGACACCAGGTGTGAACAAGAGCCGGCCCTTCAGCCGCAGTGCGCTCTGGTTGTGCAGGATGTGCTCCCACCAGTGTCCGACCACGTACTCGGGGATGTAGACCATAACTACGTCGCGGGGCGACTGCCGCCGGATATCACGGACGTACTGCAGGATCGGCCGGGTGATCTCCCGGTACGGCGAGGCCAGGCGCTTCAGCGCGATCGGGATGCCCCGGGCGTCCCACTCGGCCTGGAGGGCGTCGGACTCGTCCCGGTCGACATCGACCGTGACAGCTTCGAGCATGTAGGGCCGGGCCGCCTTGGCGAAGGCCAGCGCCCGCAGCGTCGGCTTGTGCAGCTTCGAGACCAGCACGATCGCGTGCACCCGGGACGGCAGCATCAGCGGGTCGTCGCCCTCGATCGCCATCTGCCGGCCGACGGTGTCGTAGTGCCGGCGGATGCCCTTCATCAGCAGGAACAGCGCGGCCATGGCGATGATCGCGATGTAGGCCCCGTGGGTGAACTTGGTGAGCAGCACGATCACCAGCACGATCCCGGTCATCGTCAGGCCGACCGTGTTGATGATCCGCGACCGCATCATCTGCCGTCGCTTGCCGCCGTCGGTCTCGGTCTTGAGGTGCCGCGTCCAGTGCCGGATCATGCCGAACTGGCTGAGCGTGAAGCTGACGAAGACACCCACGATGTAGAGCTGGATCAGCTTGGTGACCTGGGCGTCGAACGCGACGATCAGCGCCATCGCGCACAGCGCCAGCAGGATGATGCCGTTGCTGTAGGCGAGCCGGTCGCCGCGGGTGTGCAACTGGCGGGGCAGGTACCCGTCCTTGGCCAGGATCGACGCCAGTACCGGGAAGCCGTTGAACGCCGTGTTCGCGGCCAGCACCAGGATCAGCATGGTCGCGCCGATCACCAGGTAGAAGCCCGGCGAGAAGTTCGAGAAGACCGAGTCGCTGATCTGACCGATCACGGTCTTCTGGGTATAGCTGTCACCGACCGCCTCGCCGTTGCGGAACAGCTGGGTGGCCGGGTCCTCGGCGAACCGCAGCTTGATCTTGTTGGCCAGGAACAAGATGCTCATCAGCATCGTGATCGCGATCGTCCCGAGCAGCAGCAGGGTGGTCGCCGCGTTCTTGCTCTTGGGTTTGCGGAACGCCGGTACGCCGTTGCTGATCGCCTCGACACCGGTCAGCGCCGCACACCCGGACGAGAACGCCCGCGCCAGCAGGAAGACCGCGGCCAGTCCGCTGAACATGTCGTGCCCCGGCTCGGACTTGACCTCGAAGCCGGCGCTCTCGGCCATCGGCAGGTTCCCGGCGCCCAACCGGATCAGGCCCCAGATCGCCATCCCGATGATGGAGGCCATGAAGATGTACGTCGGGATCGCGAAGATCGCACCCGATTCGCGAACACCGCGCAGGTTCATCGCGGTCAGCACCAGGACCAACCCGACCGCGAGTGGCACCTCATGTCCAGCCAGGAACGGCAATGCGGACTTCGCGTTCTGTACGCCGGACGAGATCGATACCGCGACCGTGAGTACGTAGTCGACCATCAGCGCGCTCGCCACGGTCAGACCCGCCGACGGGCCGATGTTCACCGTCGCGACCTCGTAGTCACCGCCGCCCGATGGGTACGCGTGCACGTTCTGCCGGTAAGACGCAACCACGACCAGCATCACGAACGCGACCAGGAGGCCGATCTTCCACGAGTACCCGTAAGCCGCGAGCCCGGCGATCGACAGGGTCAGGAAGATCTCGTCCGGGGCGTAGGCGACCGACGACAGCGCGTCACTGGCGAACACCGGCAGCGCGATGCGCTTGGGCAGCAGCGTCTCGCCCAGCTGGGTGCTGCGCAGTTTGCGACCAAGCAGAAGCCGTTTGCCGAGGTCGCCTAGAGCGGGAGATGTCACACGGTGATGGTAGAGGGCGCCAGGTCGTGGCGGGCACGGCCTCCGGTCCGGTGTAGCGTCTATCTCTGCCGAACCGAGCCAGCGGCCCCCGCGCGGGGCAAGGAGTGATCACCGAGTGCACGTCGTCATCATGGGCTGCGGCCGTGTCGGGTCGACGCTCGCGCGCGGCCTGGAGAAACGCGGTCACACGGTCGCGATCATCGACCAGTCGGCCGATGCCTTCCGCCGCTTGAGCCCGAACTACACCGGCCGGACCGTCGTCGGGATGGGGTTCGACCGGGAGATCCTGATCGAGGCCGGGATCGAGGAGGCCGAGGCGTTCGCCGCGGTCTCGAACGGCGACAACTCCAACATCCTCGCGGCCCGGGTGGCCCGGGAGAACTTCGGGATCAGCAATGTGGTCGCGCGGATCTACGACCCCGGTCGCGCCGAGGTGTACCAGCGGCTCGGTATCCCCACGGTCGGCACGGTTCGCTGGACCGTCGACCAGATGATGCGGCGGCTGCTGCCCGAAGGGGCGGAGCCGGAGTGGCGCGATCCGTCCGGGACGGTCCGGCTCGCCGAGGTACACGTGCACTCGGACTGGATCGGCCGGCTGGCGTTCGACATCGAGAAGGCCACCGGTAGCCGGGTCGCGTTCCTGACCCGGCTCGGCGAGGGCTTCATGCCCAAGGCCGACACCGTCATCCAGGAAGGCGATCTCGTGCATGTCGTCATGCTGGAACGCGACGCCGCCGCGATCGAGTCCCAACTCGGCACCAAGCCTGAGGAGCTGTGATGCGGGTAGCCATCGCCGGCGCCGGGAACGTCGGTCGTTCCATCGCCGCCGAGCTGCTGGAGAACGGCCACGAGGTCTTGCTGATCGACAAGGACCCGCGCGCGATCAAGGCCGAGTCGGTCCCGCGGGCCGAGTGGCTGCTGGCCGACGCCTGCGAGCTGTCGTCACTGGAGGAGGCAGCGTTGCAGCGCTGCCAGGTGGCGATCGCCAGTACCGGTGACGACAAGGTCAACCTGGTCGTGTCCCTGCTCGCCAAGACCGAGTTCGGCGTACCGAGAACCGTTGCCCGGGTCAACCATCCCCGCAACGAGTGGATGTTCAACGAGGCCTGGGGTGTGGACGTCTCCGTCTCCACCCCCCGCATCATGTCCGCCCTGGTCGAAGAGGCCGTCTCGGTAGGAGACCTGGTCCGCCTCTTCACCTTCCGCCAAGGCGACGCGAACCTGGTCGAACTGACGCTCCCCGAAGACTCCCCCATGATCGGTCTGCGAGTCGGCGACATCGACTGGCCCCTGGACACCGCGCTGGTAGTCATCCTCCGCGAAGGCCGAGTCCTCCGCCCGGACCCCGAAGGCACCCTGGAGCTGAACGACGAGCTCCTCTTCGTAGCCGCAGACGAAACCGAAGAACAACTGGAAGACATGCTCTCCCCCCACCACCGCAAGACGGAGTAGGCGGGGAGTACTACTTCTTGTTGCCGCGGAGGAGGTGGGTTACGTGGTCCCGGGCTTCGTCCCACTTCTCCGCGGGGAGGGAGCCGCGGAGGGCGGCGTACGCGAGCCAGAGGGCCAGAGCGTAGAACGGCAGCCCCAGGCCGATCTTGGCGATGCCGAGGGCGTTCAGGCTGCCGGTGAAGTACAGCGGGACCTGGACAATCAGGCGAATCGCGAACAGGGCCACGAAGACCAGCGTGGCTCGGGAGAATCCCTTGAGCATCGCGGGGTCGCGGCGCCATGACGTGCCGGTTTGGGTGATCACGCCGTACAGGACGCCGAAGAGTGGCCAGCGGATGAGCACGGTGATGAGATACAGCGCGCCGTACCCGAGGTTGGTCAGCAGGCCGGGGACGTAGAAGTCTTTGGCGTTGCCGGTGCGGTTCGCGACCCAGGCGGAGATGAGGACTCCGATGAAGCCGCCGACCACGTTGCGCAACTGCTGCCGCCGGACCAACCGCACCAGCGCGATCACCGCGGCGATGCCGATCGCGATGATCAGCGACTGCTGCAGCTTGTGATCGGTGACGGCATACGCGACCAGGAACGCGATCCAGGGCAGGCCGATGTCGAGCAGCGCACCCCAACCACCGAGTGCGTGGAAGAAGTCCTTGTCGGTCGTCGGCGCCGGCTTGGCGGGCGCAGCCTCGGGCTCGGCAGATTCGGGCGAGTCGGCCGGCGGCTCGGTCGCGGCCGCCTCGATCTCGGGCTGCAACATGTCGACCAGCTTCTCTTCGAGGTTCTCCTCGATCTGGTCGCGGCGCGACGTCGGCTCAGCCATGCGCGGCCGTCGGGCGGAGCTCGTAGCGCGGGTTGAACATCACCCGGTCGCCGTCGACGACCCCGATCCGCCCGGAGGCGATCAGTTCCGAACCAGGATGGATCCCGGCGATCTTGCGGCGGCCCAGCCAGATCAGCTTGACCGTGCCGGTGCCGTCGTACAACTCGCCCTCCAGGGCCGGTACGCCGCCGCGCGGACTGAACGTGATCGTCCGCAGCGTGCCGTACAACGTGACCATCTCCCGGTCGTGGCAGCCGGTGATGGACCGCGCCCCGCAGTCTCGCGAGAAGTCCTGAAGGACCTCCGCGTCCTGCTGGTCACGGTCTCCGGCCAGTCCCCGGAAGGCGCGCTTCCACAGCCCCGCGGGTTTGTCGCTACCCATGATGTCGAGTGTAGTCCGTCGCACCGTCTCTTCGGACTCGTCTATTCGGCCGACTCGTCCTCGATCGGCTGAGCGCCCGGCGGAAGCCGCAACGGCAGCGGCTCGCGAGCGATCATCGGCTCGGCCCCGCGGACGACGACCACATTGCGCAGCGTCTCCTCCATCGGCAGCGCCGCCTCCGGGTCCACTGCGGCCCGGCCCAGCACGGTCGCCCGCAGCAGCCAGCGCGGACCGTTGACGCCGATCACGCGGGAGGTCTGGCTGACGATCTGACCTTCGGGGTCCTCGACCGGCAGCACGAGCCGCAGCTCGGTGTCGAACGGACCGTCGACCTCGGTCGCCGTACCGCCGATCCGGCTGGCCTCCGCGGCGACCTCGCGCCGGACCTCGTCCCAGATGCCGGCCGACTTCGGTGCCGCGAACGCACGCAGCTCGAGCGCGGACTCCTCGATCACCAGCAGGATCGCCTGCACCTCGCCGGACTGCTCGTCGACCTGCAGCCGCAGCTCCATCCCCGGGATCCCGGTGATCACCAGAGCGCCCAGATCGATCCGGTCCTCGGCCTGCAGTGCCTCGGGGTCGATCTCGCTGGAGTCGTACGGCCCCTCGGCCACGGTCTGCGCCGTACCCGTGCCGTCGTCAGGGCCACCGCCGGAGAGGTCGTCCGCAGCACCCGGTTCCGCATCCGTTGCGGTCGTGTCGACGTCGTCGTTCTTGGCCTTGCGGCGGAAGATCACTGTTCTACTTCCTCGTTTTGTGTCGGTACTGCCCGCCGTAGTCTGGCGTATCCGTCAGGTCAGCGGATGCAGGTAGTCAGCGTGTCACACCGCCGAAGCCGCCGGTCGAGCCGTACCCCCCGTCGCCGCGGGCCGAACCCGGCAGCGTGGTGACCTCGACGAACGACGCCTTCTCGACCGCCTGGATCACCAGTTGCGCGATCCGGTCGCCGCGCCGCAGGGTCACCTCGGCGTGCGGGTCGAGGTTGATCAGGCAGACCTTGATCTCGCCCCGGTAGCCCGCGTCCACAGTGCCCGGGGCGTTCACGATCGAAACGCCGTGCTTCGCGGCCAGTCCGGACCGCGGGTGCACGAAGGCGGCGTACCCGTCCTGCAGTGCGATCGCGATCCCCGTACCGACCAGGCCGCGCTCACCCGGCTTCAGAGTGATGTCAGTGGCCGCAACCAGGTCCGCACCGGCATCGCCGGGATGCGCGTACGACGGAAGCGGCAGGTCAGGGTCGAGTCTCTGGATCAGAACCTCAGTCACGAGAGGCGACCCTACCGACGCGGCTGGTGTGGTCACATGCCAGGCTGGTGGTGTGGCTAGCTATCGCGAGCGCCTGAGCGTGCCGGTGTCCTGGTGGATCATCGCGACCGCCTTGGTCATCACGCTCTTCGGGATCGTCGCCGTACCGGTCAACCTGCTGGCTGGAGTGCTGGTCGGCGGCATCGCGCTGGTACTGCTGCTGTTCTTCTTCCTCCGGTACGGCGGCGCACGCGTCGAGGTGGACAGTGAACGGCTCCGGGCCGGCCGGGCCGTGATCGAGCGGGCTCACCTGGGTCCGGTCGAGGCATTGGCCGGAGACGACGCCCGCCACGCGTTCGGGCGGGACTGCGATCCGCAGGCTTACCTGCTGCTGCGCAGCTACGTGCGGGGGGCGGTCCGGGTGCAGATCACGGATCCGCGCGACCCAGCGCCGTACTGGGTGATCGCCACGCGCCACCCCGAGCGATTGGCAGCGGCGCTCACCGGGAACAGCATGGCAAGATCCTGACTGTCGGATCCTGATTTTGGGGACACGCGCTAGGAGGTTGCTGTGGTGGGAGCGAAAGTCGGCTGGAAACTCGTACAGATCGTGTTCACGGTCGTCGTGGGGCTGGTCGCGAACAAGGCAGTCAGTGCGGCGTGGAAGCTCGGTTCGGGCGGTAAGCCGCCGAAGGCGGGCGAGGGCGGGTACGCCGAGGTCGTCACCTGGGCCGTAGCCAGCGGAGCCGCCGCCGCGGCCGCCAGGCTCTTCGCCGAGCGTCAGGCCGCCGCCTACTACCTGAAGTCCACCGGCCACGCCCCACCTGGCTACGAGCAGGACGACAAAGTCCGCTCGGGTTTGGTGAAGAAGGGCTGAACGTGACAGCGGGACCGCTCCGGTGGAGTGGTCCCGCTGTGGGTTGTGAAGAAGGGCGCTGGTGTCAGGCTGCGCAGTCGCGGCAGATCAGCTGCCCGTTCTTCGTTTCTGCGAGCTGGCTGCGGTGGTGAACCAGGAAGCAGCTCGAACAGGTGAACTCGTCGGCCTGGCGCGGGAGCACCCGCACCGCCAGCTCTTCGTGGCTCAGGTCGGCGCCGGGCAGCTCGAAGCTCTCCGCGGCCTCGGCCTCGTCCTCGTCGACCTTGCCGGAGTTCTTGTCGTGACGGCGAGTCTTCAGTTCCTCGATCGACTCTTCGGAAGTGTCCTCGTCCGTCTTGCGCGGGGCGTCGTAATCAGTCGCCATGGTGTTTCCCTGCCCTCTTCGTACCCGTGGTGTTGCCTGCTGAGCCCTTGAACGGGTAAAGCGGCCGAGAAATTCCGCGCACCAGCATCGCGCTGAATCTCAGTCCCCCGAAACCCTTGACAGCCAGGCCAGGACCGGCAAGTACCTGTCCCGAGGACGGGATTGTGCCCTATAAAGGGCCGAGATGCACGACTGGGTCCATGCTCTGGCCCGCGTGTCGCCACAAATGTCAGGACCGAACAACGAAATGCTCATTATTGCGCGGTACTGCGCAGAAACGAGCAGTCAGAGACGCCTACCCGCGCAACGGGTCGGCCGCGGCCAGCAGATCGTGAAACGCCGCGAAGAGCGCCGGACTGGTCGCGATCGACATCTCCGGCGAGACCGGAGCGCCGTTCAGCCCGCCGACGGTCGCACCGGCCTCGGTCGCGATCAGCGCGCCCGCTCCGTAGTCCCACGGATTCAGGCCGCGCTCGAACACCGCGTCCAGCCGGCCGCACGCCACATAGCAGAGGTCGATCGCGCCGACCCCGATCCGCCGGATGTCCCGGACCTCCGCGATCAGCTTCTGCACGACCTCGGCCTGGATCTTCCGCCGCGCCGGGTCGTATCCGAACCCGGTCCCGACCAGCGCCTTACTCAGCTCCGCACAGCCAGACACCCGGATCGGTGACCCGTTCGAGAACGCCCCACCGCCCCGGGTCGCCGTGAACACCTCGCCCTTCGGCGCATCCACCACCACCCCGGCGACCGTCTCCCCATCCACCTCAACGGCGACGGAGACGGCGTACGTCGGGATGTCGTACAGGTAATTGACCGTGCCGTCGATCGGGTCGACCACCCAGCGCACCCCGCTGGTACCGATCACGTCGTCGCCCTCCTCACCCAGGAACGAGTCGTCCGGACGGGCCTTCAGGACCCGCGCCCGGATCAGCTCCTCGGACTCGCGATCGACCGCGGTGACGATGTCCGTGACGGTGCTCTTGGTGTCGGCGACCGTGATCGTGCCGCGGCGGCGTTCGACGATCATCGCGGCCGCCTCCGTCGCGACGTCGACCGCCAGCTCGAGCAGATCCTGCGAGGTGCTCATACGGCTTCCTTCGGAGAGGTTGGTCGGCGCAAAGGTGGGCAGCAATCGTGCCGGCAGTCGTCCCAGGCCGCGCCGAGTCTGCCGACGCACGGACGGGCCGGTTGCTCGCCGCGCTCGGCCTGGGCCCGCTCGACGACCAGGTCGCGCAGCATGTCCACGAACAGCTTGCCGGTGCCAGGGGTCGCGGCCCGCGCCATCGGCAGGCGCAGCTTCTCGGCCGTCGCGGCCGCTTCGGTGTCGAGGTCGTAGACGACCTCCATGTGGTCGCTGACGAACCCGATCGGTACGACGGCCACCCCGGGCACCCCCGCGTCCGCCAGCTTCTCCAGGTGGTCGTTCACGTCCGGCTCGAGCCACGGCACCTGCGGCGGTCCGGATCGCGAGCAGTAGACCAGGTCGGACCGCCGGGTCCGGCCGGTACGACGTTGGAGCTCGGCGTCGATCTCCGCGGCTACGTCCAGATGCCAGTCGACGTACCCGTTGCCGTCCGGCCCGCTGGTCGCGTTCATGGCCGTTGGGATGGAATGCGTCACATAAGCGACCGCACTCCCCTCCGGCAGCCGGCTCAGCGCCTCGGCGGTCGACTCGACGAACGAGCCGACGAAGCCCGGATGGTTCGCGTAATGCCGCAGCTTGTCGACCTGCGGTGCATCGGGGACCTCCCGCGCAGCGTCCTCGAGATTCTCGCGGTACTGCCGGCAGCCGGAGTACGACGGGTAGGCGGCGGTCACGATCACCACAGCACGCCGGATCCCGTCCGCGGCCATCTCGCGCAGGGTGTCGGTCAGGTACGGCTCCCAGTTCCGGTTGCCCCAATAGATCGGCAGCTCCAGACCGATCTCGTCGAACGACTCCCGCAGCGCCTCCAGCAGCGCCCGGTTCTGATCGTTGATCGGGCTCTTCCCACCGAACGCGTAGTAGTGCTCCCCGACCTCCTTCAGCCGCTCGTCCGGGATCCCGCGGCCGCGGGTCACGTTCTGCAGGAACGGGAGGACGTCTTCGGTCTTCTCCGGACCACCGAAGGACAACAGCAGGACAGCGTCGTACGGCGATGCATCGACTCGCATGATGCAAGTTTCTCAGTTCGCCCCAGCTAGGGTGTCCTCGGTCCCCATGCTCAAGCCTTACGTCCATCTCATGCGTCGTCCCGGCGCCGGCGCCTTCTTCGCCGCCGGGATCCTCGGGCGTATGCCGATCTCGATGCTGGGCCTGGGCATCGTGATCCTGATCGCCCGCGAGACCGGCTCCTACGGACTCGCCGGCGCGGTCTCCGGCGTCGGGGTGATCGCCGGCGCGGTGACCGGCCCGATCCAGGGCAGGCTGGTCGACCGCTTCGGTCAGCGGACTCTGCTGCTGACCGGTTCGATCCTCTGCACGCTCGGACTGGCGGCTCTGCTGGTCGCGGTGAATGCCGGCGCGCCGATCTGGGTCCTGTACGTCCTCTCGTTCGTTGCCGGCGGCACCCGTCCCCAGGTCGGCTCGTTCGTCCGGGCTCGCTGGACACATCTGCTCGGCCGCGGTCGCGCACTGCAGACTGCCTTCGCTTTGGAGGCTGTCGGTGACGAAGTCGTGTTCGTTGTCGGTCCGGTCGTTGTGACCGCTCTCGCCACCCAGGTCAGCCCGTACGCCGCTCTGTCTGCCGCCGGCGTATTGGGACTCGTGGGCGGGATCTGGCTGGCGTTGTTGCGCGGGTCCGACCCGCCCGGTCGCGGGAAGTCCGATGGGACCGAGCAGGCGCCACTCCCCTGGGTCTCGATCGCACTGCTCAGCCTGATCGGTCTCGGGCTCGGAGCGACTCTCGGTGGGGCCGAGGTCATCACGGTCGCTTTCACCACGGAGAAGGGCCAGGCCGGGCTGTCCGGCGTCGTACTGGCCGTCTGGGCGTTCGGCAGCCTGCTGGCCGGGCTCTGGTACGGCTCGGTGCACTGGCGGGCTCCGGTGGAGCGACGCCTGCTGTTCGGCACGATCGTGCTCGCTGTCAGCCTCGCGCCACTCCCCTGGGTCAACAGCGTGTGGCTGCTGGGTGTGGTGCTGTTCTGCTGCGGTCTGACGATCGCACCGACCATGGTCGCCGTCACCGCCTGCATCGAGGAGTGGGTGCCGCCACAGCGCCTCACCGAGGCGATCACGTGGACCGTCACCGGCATGCTGCTCGGTGTTGCCCCCGGCAACGCCGCCTCTGGGCACGCTGTCGATGTCTGGGGCCCGTCGCAGGCGTATTGGGTCCCCTTCTCGGTCGGCATCGCCTGTGCACTGGTCGCCGCCCTCTCCACCACGTTTGCGCGACCCAAGACCCGCTTCGCACACAACTAGGCTTGTATCTCCTCCGACGGGAGATGTGAGGGTGATGCGCATGGATCACTCGATCGGCGAGGTAGCGCGGCTGGCCGGGGTCTCCGTGAAGACGGTGCGGTACTACTCCGACCAGGGGCTCCTGGCGTCACGCCGTACCGCTGCCGGCCACCGCAGATACGACGCGGACGCCCTGGCCCGACTGGAGCTGATCCGCACCCTCAGGGAGCTCGGCATCGAGCTCGCGACCGTGCGGGCCGTCCTGGAGCGGGAGCGGACGCTGGCCGACGTACTCACGGCGCACTCCGAAGCAGTCGCGCTACAGATCCAGACGTTGCGGCTGCGCGAGGCGGTGCTCTCGGTCGCGGTCCACCGTCACTTGACCCCGGAGGAGCTCGAACTCATGCACAAGCTGACTGCCCGATCCGAGGAGGAACGGCGTACTCTCATCGCCGACTTCCTCTCCGCAACCCTCGGCGACGACCCGTCGTTGGCCGCAGCCCGGCAGAACCTCACGCCAGTCCTGCCCGACAACGCCACGCCGCAGCAGGTCGAGGCCTGGTTGGAGTTGGCCGCGTTGGCACAGGACGCCGACTTCCGGGCGTCGGTACGGCGGTTGGCCGCCAGCTGGCGTGCTCTCGCCGCGGACGATCCGCTGCGGCACGATCCGGCGTTCCGCGAGCAGTTGATCGAGCTTCGTCGTACGGAGACCGACTCGCGGTGGCAGCGGTACCTGGATTTGCTTGCCGATGTCAACGGTTGGTCACGGCTGGCGGGGTAGCGGCGCGTTCCAGCCGCGGCGGATCGCGATCAGGCGGATGGCGAAGCAGATGACCGCCGCGACGATCGGTACCCACAGGGCGTCGTAGTCGAGGGCTGCCGCGACAACCACGATGCCGGCGCCGAGGAATGCGGGGGTGGCGTAGATCTCGGACCGCAGGACGACGGGGACCCGGCCGCTCAGGATGTCTCGGATCACGCCACCGCCGATCCCCGAGATCGTGCCGAGCAGGGCGGCCGACAGTGGGGAGAGGTTGTACTCGACGGCCTTCAGCGCGCCGGTCACGCAGAACAGGGCGAGACCGGCCGCGTCGAAGATGTTCACCAACCGCTCGAGCCGGCCGATGCCCGGGTGCAGGAAGAACGTGATCAGCCCGGCCGCGACCGGCACCGCGAGATACCGCCAATCCCTGAGCGCGGCCGGCGGGGTGTCGCCGATCAGCACGTCCCGGATGAACCCGCCGCCGAGCCCGGTCACCAGCGCGAGCACCTGGATCCCGAACACATCGAGGTTCTTCCGTACGCCGACCAGCGCACCGGTGATCCCGAACACGAAGATCCCGACCAGGTCCAGCACATGCAAAGCCGCCACACCCGCACGCTAAACCACAGGCGCCCGCCACCCCGGCAGCTCTATCGTCTATGGACATGAGCCGCGCGCCCGACGTCGACTACACCAATACCTCCCTGCGCCCCGACTGGAGCGCGCTCCCGGTCGCCCTCCACGAGGCCCTGGCCGTTGCCCTAGGCACCGAAATTGTCGAGGTCGCCCGGCCCGTCGGCTCGGGCTTCACCGGCGGCTTCGCAGCCCGAGCCCACCTGGCCGACGGCCGCAAGGTCTTCATCAAGGCCGCCGACGACACCCTCCACGCCTACAAGGCCTACCAACGCGAGGCCGAGGTAGTCCCTCAACTCCCCAGCGCGATCCGCGTCCCCGCCATCATCACCACCGCCTCCAGTGCACAGTGGTTCGCCGTTGTGTCGGAGTGGGTGGACGGCCGCATGCCTGGAACACCCTGGACCGTGGAGGACTTCGCTGTCGTGACCGCGACCTGCGAGCGAATGACCGACGCGCTGGATCCCAGTCCGTTTGCCGGGTTGCGGACCTTCCTGAGCGATGTGGAGAGCGGCGAGTCCGCGATCGCCGTACCGCAGCAGATCATCGACGGGGATCGCCCACTCCCCGATCGCCTCCAACCATGGGTACGACGGATCCTGCCGGAGCTCGTCGACCTCGTTGCCATGGCGCCGACGGCGCTGATCGGAGAGGCGGCAACCCACAGCGACCTGCGTCCCGACAACCTGATCGTCGACGCCGACAACACCTGCTGGACCGTCGACTGGAACTGGTTGGCCCTGGGCCCCCGCTGGTTGGACTGGGTCAGCCTCCTGCCGGTTGCCCGGTACCACGGCATCGACACCGAGCAAGCGATCCACAGCAGCCCGCTCACAGCCGACGTGCCGCCCGAACATCTCGACTGCTTCGTCGCACTCATTGCCGCCTACATGATGAAGAACCCCGATGCGCCGCCACCCCTCGGCTGTACTCCGGCCATCCGTGAGCACGGGCGTTTCTACGCCTGGACCTTCCTCGACTGGCTAGCGCCACGCCGTGGCTGGTGAGGGCACATACTGTATAACCATGAGGCCGACGACGAGGTTCAAGGTCGAGGTGCTGGACGGCGAGCGGACGTCCCGACGGGAGGACGTCGTCGTCACCGAGGAGCCGCTGGAGCTGCGGCTCGAGTGGCCCGGCCGCCCACCTGAGCCGCTGGTCGTGACCATGCGGACGCCAGGTGCCGACTTCGAGCTGGCCGCCGGTTTCTGCCTCGGTGAGGGCTTCGCGGTCCGCCCGGACGCGATCCGGACCGTCGCCTACTGCACCGACGTCAAGCTGACCCAGGAGCAGCAGTTCAACACCGTCACGGTCACCTTCGACGGCCCGCCCGACCGCGAACCACCCCAGCGGTACGGCGTGACCTCGGCGGCCTGCGGTGTCTGCGGCCAGCAAAGCCTGGACGAGCTCGCCGAGCGCGACTACGACCCTGTCGATCCCGTCGAGGTGCCGGTCGACGTCGTACGACGGCTCCCCGATCTGCTCCGCGACGGCCAGCCGACCTTCAGCAAGACCGGCGGCCTGCACGCGGCCGGTCTCTTCACGACGGACGGCAGCAAGGTGGTCGTCCGTGAGGACGTCGGCCGCCACAACGCCGTCGACAAGGTCGTCGGCTGGACCGTCCTCAACCAGCACTCCCGCAAGGGTCTCGTCCTCGCGGTCAGCGGTCGCGCCGGCTACGAGATCATCCAGAAGGCGGTCGCCGCCGGCATCGGCATGATCGTCGCGGTCGGCGCACCCTCGAGCCTGGCCGTCGACCTCGCCCGCAAGTTCAACGTCACCCTGGCCGGCTTCGCCCGCGGCGAACGCTGCGTCGTCTACAGCGCGCCCGAGCGGATCATCCGTCCAGTTTGATGAACGTCGCCTTCGGGACGTACTCGTAGCGGTCCGGCATGCAGGTCAGGATGATGACCTGCCCGTGATCCCCGGCGCGACCGAGCAGCCCGCCCATGTCCCGCAGGCGCGCCTTGTCCGACCACCCGAGCGCGTCGTCGAAGATCACCGGCACACTCCCCTCGCCCGTGCTGACCAGATGACTGATCGCGAGCCGGGTGATGATCGCGAGCTGCTCCTGCGCACCCGTCGACAGCGCCTCCACAGGCAGCCGAACCCCGTCCAGCTCTCGCTCGGCCACCGCGAGATCGTCGTCCAGCCAGACCTTGAACGACGGCCCGTACACACTGCGACCGAGCGACTCGATCCGGCTCTGCAGTGGCTCGGAGTACTTCGTCTGCGCCTCGGCCCGATGCCGGCCGAGCGTCTCGTACACCCGCCGAGCCGCTTCGGCCCGACGCCGCAGGCTGTCGTGCTCCGCGCGTACAGCGGCCAACTCCACGTCGGCCAGATCGCGCCGCGTCGCCAACCCGTCCCGTCCGGACTGCTCCAGCCGGCCCTCGGTCGTCCGGAGCGCATCACGCAACGTGTCCCGCTCACCTTGCAGCCGCGCAGCCACCGCCAACGCATCGGTCAACTCGCCCGCAACCTGGTCGGCCCCGGCCGCATCCACCTGCTCCTGTACGTCGGTCAGCTCCTCGAGAACCGTCTCGACCTCGGTCGTCGCGTCACCCTCGGCCGCCGACACCGCGTCGTCGTCGAGAATCGCCCGGGCCGTCTCCAATGCCTCGATCGCGGCGGCCAACCGCTCTCCGGCGAGCTCCGATCGAGCCCGCGCCTGCTGTGCCTCGGACCGATCCTCGTCGGCCGCCTTCCGGGCCTGCGCCGCGGCGAACTCCGCGTCGGCGAGCAACCGCTCAGCCTCGCCGAGCCCGTCCCGCGCCTGCTCCAAGGCTCGCTGAGCGCCGGGCAGATCACCGGGCAGATCACCAGGCTCACTGGCCGGTTCGAAGTCGTCGAACAAGGTGTCGTGCGGTGACGAGAACTCCTCGAACAACGACATCTGCCCGGGCACGCCCTCCACCGCAGCCTGCTGACCAGGCTCGTCGTCCTGGTCGCCGAGCCTCGCGGTCAGCACCGCGATCCGCTCCCCCGGATCACCGCCCGACGTCAGCGACTTCTCGGTCCGACGGGCCTCGTGCAACTCGGCCGACGCCGTATCCGCCTTCCGCAGCAACTCCCGCGCGGCCGCAACGTCCTTCACGCCGGCCTTCTTCAACAGGTCCTTCTCGCGCCGCACGGCGTCGTCCACCCGCGACCGCAAGGTCGCCGCCTCGCCACCCGCCCGGACCGTGACCTCGACCTGGCCAGGCACGCCGATCACGAGCTCCCCGGCGACCAGGACCTCGGTCGACTCGTCGAAGCCCAACTCCGACGGCACCTCACCGTCGAGCCCGGTCCCCGACAATTCCACCGGCTCGGCGCCAAGACGTCGTACCAGCACCTCCGGTACGCCGGCCGCCAGCGCGGCCCGGGCCTCGACGACCGCCGCCCGCCCGTCCTCCAACGCCGCGACGAGCGCGTCATCGACCTTGATCCGGTCCAGGATCGTCCCGGCCGCGGCGATCCGCGCGCGGACGTCGACCAGCTCGGCCTGCTGACCGAGCAGCCGGTCGAGCTCGGCGCGATCCATCAGCTCGGAGACCCGGCGCTCGGCCTCCTGCACCTCGGTACGCCGGACGTCCTTGAGCTCGACCACCTCGGCCAGCGCGGCCTCGGCCGCCTGCACCAGGTCGGCCGCGGTCTTGGCGACCAGGTCGGCATCGGCGCGACGATCGGCCAGCTCACCGTCGACCTTCGTGAACCGCTCGACCTCGTCCAGCAACCGCTCGCGCTCGACCCTGGTCCGGGTGTGGTTCTCCAGCCGGGCGCGCGCCGTCTCGGCGCGGTGGCGGACCGCGTCCCGGCGGAGCAGGATCTCGTCGGTCGCCTTCTTGCGTTCGCGCAACTCCTCGACCGACTTCAGCTGCTCGGCCGAACGGCCGTCGACATCGGCGAGGTCGAGGGTCAGCCGCTCGGCGCGACGGATGTCCTGCTGGACCTCCTCCATCGCCTTCAGCGCCTGGGCCGAGGCCAGCTCGGCGGCGGCAACGGACTTCTCGGACTTCGCGAAGTCACCCGTCGCGCGGCCGCCACGCGTCCAGTAGCGCAGGTATTCGTGCTCGACCGCCGACACCAACGGCATCGAGGCACCGTCGACCGGCGTCCCCGACTCCGCGGTCACCGCGGTGATCAGGGGCTCGGCATCGGCCGGCGTCGGCAGGATCAACGATTGGCCCTGGCTGACCATCAAGGTCTGCCACAGCACCGGGTCGACGTGTTCGTGGAACAGCCGCTCGGCCTCGTTGTGCGCCTCGCGGCCGGTCCAGGACTGCCGACGCCCGTCGGGCTCGGCGATGGTCAGCTCGGTGGAGCGGTTCTTCAGCCAGCGCTTGGTGTAGGTGAGCTCGCGCCCGCCGAGGGTCAGCTCGACACTGACCTGCGGGCCGACGTCCTGGCCGACTGGCTGGATGTCGCGGATCCGGGTCGACTTGGAGTCGTCGGGGAAGTCGAAGATCAGCCCGAACGCCTCGACCAGACTGGACTTCCCGACCTCGTTGTCACCGACCACCACGGTGGTCCCGAGGGCCGGGAAGCGAACGGTACGTTCCTTGACGCCGCGGAAGTCCCGCAGCGCCAAGTTGTGCAGCCTCATCCCGCGTCCCGCGCCAATCGGTGCATCAACGACAACGCCGCACCCGCGTCCTCGTCGCCACCGGCCAGTGCCTGGCGCAACTCCTCCATCGCGGCCCGGGCCGGACCACTCAACTGCAATGCATCCAGATCCGCCGCGTCCGGTGCCGGCCGCACGGTCCAGAACTTGGCCCACCGCTCGACGCTCGCGAACACCTCGCCCTGCGCGTCGATCATCGCGTCCAGCCGGCTGAGCAACGGGAGCGTCAGCGACCCGTCACCGGCGAGCCGGACGTACGTCCGCTCCTTCTCCGGCAACTCCGCGAACCAGTCCTCCAGCGCGCCCAGCGACTCCTCGTCGAACAGCTCGACCCGATGGTCGACCATGTGCCATCCGCCGACTCGCACAGGCTCGACCTCGATCGCGCCGGCACCGGCACCGACCTTCACCTTCAGCACGTTCCCCGGGGCGTCCTCCTCGGGCGACGTGACCTCCTGCGTCCCGGAGAACCAGATCCGATCCGTCACGCGCGTCGTCGAGTGCCGATCCCCGAGCCCGACGTACTGCAGCCGGCCGTCCTCGACCGCCGCCTCCAACGCGGTCTGATCGATCGTCGGTACGTCGGACATCCCGCCGGAGAGGCTGGTCAGTTGACCATGCGCCAGCAGGATCCTCGTCGTACCAGGTCCGACCGGTGCGAGGTCGGCGTACCCAGGTGCGGCTGGATCCGACAGCGGCCGGCGCGACCGCCAGGGCGCCCCGACGATCTCGACGCCCGGCACGATCTCGAGTGGCTTGGTGTCGGTCACGACGGTCACGTGCTCAGGTGCGTGGGCCTGCCACTGGCTCGAGGTCCACAGCGAACCGGGCTCGAGCGCGTCGTGGTTGCCGGGCAGCAGGACCACCGGGACCGGGATCCGCTTCAGCGCTTCACAAGCGCGCAAGATCGTCTGCCGCTCGACTTGGTTGTGCTCGAACACATCCCCAGTGACGACCACGAACGCCGCTCCGGTCGCCGTCGCGACCGCGCCGATCCGCGCGACAGCATCCAGGCGCGCCTGACCCCACCGGGCCTGGCCGTCCGGCCCCAGGAACCGGCGCATCATCCCCAGCTGCCAGTCCGAGCTGTGCAGAAACGTGATCGACTCGTCCATTGCGGGATGAACGCTAACCCGAGCCATCGACAGTCGCACACTCAACACTCAGAACCACCCCACACCGCCCACACTCCGGACACCCTCTGGGAGCATCGGGGTGTGCAGACTGAGCGGCTGACGGTGCGGCGATTCGGGACGGGAGACGTTGACTTGCTGGTCGAACTGGACTCGGATCCCGAGGTGATGCGGTTCCTGACCGGTCGGCCCACACCACGGGAGGAGATCGCGAACGTCGTACTGCCGCAGATCCTGAAGGTGTACGACGACCACCCGCAGCTGGGCACCTTCGCGGCGCATGACAAGGCGGGGGTCTTCGTCGGGTGGTTCGGACTGCAGCCCACCAAGGATCCACTGACCGTCGACGTCGGCTACCGCTTGAATCGCGCTGCCTGGGGCAAGGGGTACGCGACCGAAGGGACGCGGGCGCTGATCGACAAGGCGTTCGGCGAGCTCGGGATGCAGCGCGTGGTCGCGGACACGATGGCGGTGAACCACCGGTCTCGCGCGGTGATGCGGCGGTCGGGGCTGCGGTTCGTCCGGATCTACCATGAGCACTACGACGATCCCCTGTCCGGGACGGAGTTCGGAGAGGTCGAGTACGCCGTCGACCGGGAAACCTGGGAGGCTGGGGGTCGTGCCTGACGATCAACGGCCGTACGCCGTACTCGACATCGATGCGACGCTGTCCGACACCAGCCGGCGGATCCACTTCCTCGAGAAGAAGCCGAAGGACTGGGATTCGTTCTTCGCGCACGCGAAGGAGGACGCGGTGCTCGAAGAAGGGCTGGCCGTCGCGACGACGCTGGCGGTCGATCACGTGATCGTCTACCTGACCGGGCGGCCCGAGCGGCTCCGGCGGGAGACGCTGAAGTGGCTGAAGGACAACGGCTTCCCCGAGGGCAAGGTCTACATGCGCGGGAACAGCGACCGCCGTCCGTCGATGCTGATGAAGCTCGGCCGGCTCAAGCAGTTCGCCGCGGAACGGCCGGTCGCGGTCCTGGTCGACGACGACGTCAAGGTTTGCGCGGCCGCCGAGAAGGCGGGCTACACGGTGATGAGGGCCGACTGGGGACTCGATGCCGAGACCCAGCCGACCCTCTTCGAGGCCCAGGAGAACGAGGGCCGGACGTAGTACCTACTTGCTGAGGCCGACGATCAACTGATTCGGGTACGGCGGGTAGGACGACAGGTAGAAGTTCTGCACCTTCGAGCCGTGCAGGAACGCGTTGCGTGCGTAGATCAGCGGCACGACCGGAGCGTCGGCCATGATCTGCTTGTCGATCGCGGCCCACATCCCGGCCGCCTTGGTCCGGTCCGTCTCACCGGTCGCCGCGGCGATCGCCGAATCCACCGCGGGGTTGGAGTACCGAGACATGTTGTAGCCACCGTTGCCGATCTCGGACGTCCCGAACAGCGGCTGGATGTTGCCGAGTGCACTCGGGTAGTCCGGCAGCCAGCCGGAGATGGTCAGATCGAAGTCCGGCTTGTTACCGGTGACCAGGTCCGTCCACGGTCCGTTGTCGAGCGGCTTGATGGTGGCGTTGATTCCAGCCCGCTTCAGCCCCTGCTGGACCGCCTGCGCCGTAGCGAGTCCATTGGTCTGGTCGGCGGCCAGCACCAGGTTCAGGTTGGTGACACCGGCGTCGGCGAGCAGTTGCTTGGCCTTGTCGGGGTCACCAGCCGGCGGCGCCTGGTACAGGTCGTACTTGGTGTAGCCGTCGATGCCTGGCGTGATCAGAGTCGACGCGATCTCGCCGCCGTACTCCGGTCCACCCTCGGCGACCTGGACGGCCTGCTTGTCGACGGCGTACTCGATCGCCTTGCGGACGGCCGGGTTCTTGAGTGCCGGGCGCTGGGTGTTCATCGCCAGGTACTGCAACGCACCGGACGGTGACGTGGCCACCCGGGCCTTGACCGCTGGGTTGCCCGTCACGGTCGGGATCAGCGCCGCCGGCACCGAGACACCGGTCGTGGCGGCGAACTTGTCGTCACCCGCGTCCGCGATCAGCCGCTGGTTGACCACATCGGGCTGCAGGCCCATGTCGAGCACGATCGCGTCCGGGAGGCCGCTGCGCGCCGGGTCGGTCGACTTGTCCCAGTTCGGGTTGCGCTCGAGCTCGAGCTTCGAGCCGGGCGCGTACGACTTGACCTGGTACGGGCCGCTGGCCATCGGCTTCTCGCCGTAGTGGGCCGGGTCGGTGTCGTCCTTCTTCGGCACCGGCGAGAACGCCGGCATGCTGACGATCCACGGCCAGTCACCGAACGACTTGTTCAGCTTGAAGACGATGGTCGAGTCGTCGGGCGTCTCGATCGAGGCGAGCTCGCCGCCCTTGTACGGACCCGTGTACTTGTCGGCCCCGACCAGCAACGGCTTGTGGTACGCAAGACCACCGGACAGCTCCGGGGCGAACGAGCGCTCCACGCCGTACTTGATGTCAGCGGCAACGATCGGCGAACCGTCGGCGTACTTGAGACCGGGCTTCAGCTTGTAGGTCCAGGTCTTGCCACCGTCGCTGACCTGGCCGGTGTCGGTGGCCAGGTCCGGGACGACCTCCGGCGGCTTGTTCGGGTCGGTCTTCCACGAGGTCAGACCGCGCAGCACCTGGTGGATCGTGCTGATGCCCAGGTTCTGGCTCTTGGCCGGATCGAGGCTGATCTCCTTGCTCGTGGTCAGGATGTGCCAGGTGCCACCTTGTTCGGCGGCCGCCGTCGTACCGCCGCCACTGGCGGACTTGTCGTTGGCGTTGCAGGCGGCCGCTGCTAGCACCAACGCGGTCGCGACCGCGACCGCTCGGGTCAGATACTTCATCGTTTCCTCTCAGGAGGGTGGGGGCTCAGGGAAGTAGCAGGCGGCCTTGTGTCCGACGCTGGGTTCTTCTTGGCCCTCCACGGGCTCCAGCACCGGTCGTTTCGTCGCGCACACGTCCTGCGCCTTGTAGCACCGCGTCCGGAACGGACATCCGGACGGCGGCGCGATCGGCGTCGGTACGTCGCCGGTCAGCACGATCCGATCCCGGACCACACCGGGCTCAGGCACCGGAACGGCGGACAGCAAGGCCTTCGTGTACGGGTGGGCCGGCGCCGCGTACACCTGGTCGGCCGGCCCTTCCTCGACGATCGTGCCGAGGTACATGACCGCGACCCGGCTGGCGACCTGTCGTACGACGGCAAGATCGTGCGCGACGAGCACATAGGACAGGCCGAGCTCGTCGCGGAGGTCGGCGAGCAGGTTCAGCACCTGGGCCTGGACGGAGACGTCGAGCGCTGACACGGGCTCGTCGCAGACCAGGAGGTCGGGTTTGACCGACAACGCCCGGGCGATCCCGATCCGCTGCCGTTGACCGCCGGAGAACTCGTGCGGATAGCGCTCGAGTTGCTCCTCGGACAGGCCGACCTGGTTCAGCAGCTCGACGAGTTGCTTGCGGGTCGGACGGATCCCTTGTGCGCGGAACGGCGTACTCAGGATCGTGCCGACGGATTGGCGCGGATTCAGCGAGGCCTGCAGGTCCTGGAAGACCATCTGGATCTTGCGGCGGACCGGGCGCAGCCGTCGGCCGCGGACCTTGGTGACGTCCTTGCCGCCGATCTCGACGCGGCCCGTGGTCGGATCGAGCAGCCGGGTCGCGACCCGCGCGAGCGTCGACTTGCCCGAGCCGGACTCGCCGACCAGACCGACCGTCTCACCCTTGCGGACCACCAGCGTCACGCCGTCCACGGCGCGCACCGCCTGAGCCCGGCGCCACGGCGAACCCCGGAGACCGAAGTACTTCTTCACACCGTCCAGGCGTAGTAGCTCCTCAGACATCGGCCGGCCTCCGCCCGAGGTGGCAGGCCGCCTCGTGATCGCCCTCGCCGGGTCGCGGCGTGAGCTCGGGTCGCTCGGTGATGCAGCGCTCACCGACCTGCTTGGCATAGGCACACCGCGGCTGGAACGGGCAGCCCGTCTTGATCGACCCCGGCGACGGTGGGCTGCCGGGAATCGTGGTCAGGCGCCGAGCCGGCGGTACGTCGACCCGCGGCATCGCACCGAGTAGACCCAGGCTGTAGGGGTGGGCGGCCCGGAAGAACAGGTCGCGGACCGTGCCACGCTCGGCCGCGCGACCGGCGTACATGACGAGCACGTTGTCGGCGACCTCCGCGACGACGCCCAGATCGTGCGAGATCAGGACGAGCGCCGTACCGAACTCCGCCTGGACATCGGCGAGCAGTTGCATGATCTGTGCCTGGACCGTCACGTCGAGTGCGGTCGTCGGTTCGTCCGCGATCAGCACTCTCGGGTCGTTCACCAGAGCCATAGCAATCACCACCCGCTGCCGCATTCCCCCGGAGAACTCGTGCGGGAAGCTGTCGGCCCGGTGAGCGGCGTCCGGGATGCCGACCTTGTCGAGCATCTCGATCGCCCGGCGACGGGCCATCTTCTTCGAGACGTCGTGATGCAGCCGGTACGCCTCGGCGACCTGCCAGCCGACGCTGTAGTACGGATTGAGCGCGGACAGCGCGTCCTGGAAAACCATCGCGATGTCGTTGCCGCGGATCTTGCGGAGGTCGTCGGTGGGGAGCCCGATCAGCTCTCGCCCGTCCAGGAGCACCTCGCCGGTAACGTCGGCGTTCGAGGGCAGCAGACCCATCACTGCGGCCGAGCTCACACTCTTGCCCGAGCCGGACTCCCCCACGATCGCGAGGGTCTCGCCGGGCGCGACGGCGAAGTCGATCCCGTCGACCGCCGGGACCAGGCCACCCTCGGTCCGGAAGGTGACGTGCAGGTCATGGACTTCCAATACAGGCTCAGCCATGACTCACCCTCGGGTCGAGCATGCCGTGCACCACGTCCACCACCAGGTTCGCCAGGATGATGAGGAAGGCCGCGAACAGCGTCACGCCGACGACCACAGCCACGTCCAGCTGGCCGACCGCGTTGATCAACAGATCGCCCAGGCCCTGCATGCTGAACACCTTCTCGGTCAGGATCGCACCACCGAGCAGACCACCCAGATCCAGCCCGAAGAGCGTGATCACCGGCACCAGGACGCCGCGCAGTCCGTGCGTAACGACGACTCGCGCCTCGCTCGCGCCCTTGGCCCTCGCTGTGGTGATGTAGTCGAGATTGAGCTCCTCGATCATCTGCGAGCGGGTCAGCCGGATGTACGACGCCGCTTGTAGGACTGCGAGCACCAGCCAGGGTGTGACCAGGTGCCAGGCCCAGTCGACCGGGCTCTCGGTGAGGGGTACGTACCCGTTCACCGGGACCATGTTGAGCCAGAACCCGAAGACCAGGATCGCGAGTAGTCCTAGCAGGAACGACGGCGTCGAGACCCCGACCAGGGCGACGCCGACGGCCAGTCGGTCGAGCAGGCGGCCACGGTTGAGGGCGGCAACGATGCCGAGCGAGACCCCGAGCAACAGCCACAGGATGGCCGCACCGATCGCGATCGATGCGGTGATCGGCAGCCGGTCGAGGATCAGCGTCGTGACCGAACGGGCCAACGGGAACGAGTAGCCGAAACACGGTGCGTTGCAGTGCACAGCCGCCGTACCGTCACCGAACGTGCGGCCGGCGAAGATGCCTTTAAGGAAGCTCAGGTACTGCTGCATCGTGGATTGGTCGAGTTGCATGAAGTGGCGGGCCTGCTCGAGGCGGTCCGGCGTACAGGGCTTGCCGCAGGCCAGACGGGCCGGGTCGGCCGGGATCGCGTAGAAGACGAGGTAGACGGCGAGGCTCAGCGCGAGCATCACCACCAGCGCGGCGAAGAGTCGCCGGATGACGAACCACACCAGGTCGGGCATCTCAGCGGTCCCTCCGCAGCCGGACGTCGAACGCGTCGCGTACGCCGTCGCCGAGCAACGTGAACCCGAGTACGGCGAGGAACAGCATGGCGCCCGGGAACACCAGGAACCACGGATCCGCGCCGGTGTAGACCCAGGCAATCGAGTCGGAGATGGATCGGCCGAGGCTGGGTGTCGGTGGTGGGACGCCGACGCCGAGGAACGACAGGGCGGCCTCGGCACCGATGTAGCCGGGGATCGCCAGGGTCGCGATCACGAGGACCGGGCCGAGCAGGTTGGGCAGGAGCTCGCGGGTGATCACCGCCCAGCCGGACGAACCGACGCTGCGGGCGGCCTCGACGAACTCGCGGGCGACCAGGGATTTCGCCTGGTTGCGGATCAGCCGGGCCAGGCCGGCCCAGCCGAACACGCTGAGCACCAGGATCAGCAGCAGCCAGCGCGGGAACCCGGCCGGGACAATGATGCCCAGGGCAATCATGAAGACGAGCTGCGGGAAGCCGAAGAGGAAGTCGAGCAGGCGGGAGACGACCGCGTCGTACCAGCCGCCGAAGTAGGCCGCGCTGATGCCGACGAGGGTGCCGACGACCGTGGTGATGGCCGTGGCAACGACCGCGATGAACAGCGACGTCCGCAGACCGAGCACGACGATCGAGAACAGATCGCGGCCGGTCAACGGCTCCACGCCGAACCAGTGGTCGCCGCTCACTCCGCCGAGCGCGCCCTTCGGGGCGTTGCCGCGGGCCGGATCCAGGAGGTCGATGTGGTACGTGTACGCATCCTGACCGGCCAGCTTCACCAGCAGCGGGGCGACGGCGGCGATGACGATCAACGCCAGGACCACGATCACGCCGACGCGGGCACTGCGATCCCGCCGCACCCGGCGCAACGCCTGCCGGGTCGGCGAAACGGTCCCGGCGACCGAGGAACTCACAAGCACTCCTGACAGGTTTCGAATCACGCAGCCGACACACGCTAGGCGGCATCCTCCCACCACCACCCATCGATCTCGAATCCCGAGAATGTCAGCTTGATAACTCATGATTGGGTTAGCTGATCCCGCTTGGTTACGCTCCGCTCGTGGATGGCGTGCTGAGCGAGGGTCAGGTCCAGGTCGGAGAGCGGGTAGTGCGGTACTCCGTTTACGGCACTATCGGCGGTCCCCCGGTGCTGTCGTTCGCCGGATCGCCGAGCACGCGCTGGAAACGGCCGGCTGATGTCGCAGCGATCGAGACCGCGGGTGTGTGGATGGTGACGCTGGACCGACCCGGGTACGGCGGCTCCACCCGCCAGCCGGGTCGCACCGTCGCGTCAGCGGCCGCCGATGCCGAGGTACTCGCGGATGCCCTCGGCTGGAATCGTTTCGCCGTCACCGGCGGCTCAGGCGGCGGACCCCGCGCACTAGCGTGTGCCGCCCTCCTGCCCGACCACGTAACGCGCTGCGCCGTGATCGGAAGCAACGCACCGCCCATTGCCGGCGGCCCAGTACCGACCGAGGACGACCTGCACCCGCAACTCCAGGAACACGCTCAAAGCATCATGGCGCTCATCGAGGCCGGCGGCCCAGAGATTCCACCGGACCCGGAGTCCCCACCCGGTCCCCCCGCCCGCGACAACGCCAACGCCATGGCCCGCGTAACCGCCACCTTCGTCACCAGCCACGACGGCTGGCTCGACGACCACGTAGCCTTCGCCACCCACTGGGGCTTCGACCTCGCCGGCATCCACGTCCCCGTCAGCATCTGGTACGGCTCAACCGACGAACGTGCCGCCGGGCACGCCGACGTCCTAGCAGCCGGTATTCCCGGCGCGGCCCGGATGCCTTACACAGGTGGCCACATCCCGCCAACAAATGCGTACCGCAACCTGCTGGACTGGTTGAAACTGTCCTGATGGACCTCGCACGTCAACTCGTCGCCGAGCTGTACCCGGATGCCCGCGCTGCCTGGCTCGGCGGAAGTGTCGCCCGGGGTGACGCCTCGGCAACGTCCGACCTCGACATCACCGTCCTCCTCGACGGACCACCGGCCCCGATGCGACGGTCTTTGGAGTACGGCGGCTGGCCCGTCGAGCTGTTCGTACACACCGAGGGGTCGTTGCGGTACTTCGCCGACAAGGACCAGGAGCGCCGCCAGCCGACCATGATGCGGCTCGTCGGCGAGTCCGTCGTACTGCTGGATTCCGACGGCTCCGGGCTGCGGTTACAGCAGGAGTGCCGCGCCGAGGTGGCAGCCGGTCCGAAGCCGTTGACCACCGCGGAGCTGGACCTCCTGCGCTACACGATCACCAACCTCCTGAACGACCTCGCTGATGCGTCGGGCGATGAGCGGACCGCCATCGCGTCGGTGTTGTGGCAGGACACCGCGAAGCTGTTGCTGACCGGAGCCGGCCACTGGTCCGGCACCGGCAAGGGCCTCCTCCGCGAAGTCGTTGCCTACGACATCTCACATGGCACCCACCACGCCCGCGCCCTGATGGACGGCCTACACGCCGCCGACACCACCCTCGCCGACGAGGTAGACCGCATCCTCGCCAGCCACGGCGGCAGGTTGTTCGCCGGCTTCGAACTGGCAGCCACCATCAGCTGACCCGCAGGCTCAGTCCGGGTCTGGCTCAATCCGGTGGGTGCCCGTGGGGTCGACGTGGAACGTGAAGCCGTGGGGCGTTGTCCACTCCAGCGTCTTGCCATCGAGGCGCCGCACCCTCCAGCCGACGCCGTGCGTCTTCACCCGGTGACCGAAGCGGCCCAGGGGTGCGAGATTTTGGGTGCTGGTTTGGCCCGGCGGACCAAGTGGGTCGTAGGGCCGGATGTGGTCCAGATCCATGCCGGGATGCGTCTCGCGGGTGCCGTAGGGGAAGAGTTCGACCGGGTGGATGAGCTTCACCCGCTCGCGGATCCGGTGGGGGATCTCGTAGGCGTTGACACTGACGCCTTCGTTCAGGTCGATGACTGGCTTCACGCTGTACGGGCCGTACCCGATGAGTTCGGCGAGTTGGTCAGCCAGCATCGGACCGATGCCTTCGGCGCGCAATACGCCGGTGCCGGTGGCCAGGGTGTGGTCGGTGAGGTGGACGTAGATCTCCGTCTGCCCCGGACGTCGTGATACGCCACGACCGCCGGCCGCGGGATCGGCGTAAGCGTCGCGCTTGAGCTGCGCCAGGCGCGCGTGCAGGGCGCGCTGCGCGGCAGCGTCCATCCGCTCGCCGCAATCGGACTCGAGGTGTACGCCGGAATCAACTGAGTCGAACGCCTCGAGCGATCTCCCCTGCGGAGCGTCGAGTGGATCGGGCAAGTCGCTGGCTCCAGGGCGAGGCGCGTCGCGATCGGCCTCATCATCAAACCCCGGCTCATCATCAAACCCCGGCTCGCCATCAAAGCCCGGCACGTGATCAAAGCCCGGCTCATCGCGGTCACTCCACCGATAACCGGCCCAGCCGCCTGGCCGCCCCTCGGAGGCGTCCGGAATGGAGGCATCCGGAATCGAGGCATCCGAGGCGGCGGCACCCGACGTGACGGCACCCGAGACGGCGGCGTCCGAGGCGGCCGCATCCGACGTGGCGGCACCCGAGGCGGCGGCACCCGACGTGGCGGCACCCGAGGCGGCGGCACCCGAGGTGACGGGCGTGTTGAGACGATGCCGGCGGGCTTGGGCCAGGAGTTCTTCGGTGTAGCGGGGGTCTGCCATGATGCCGACTGCGTCCGCGCGCCGCAGTTGCACCGCACGGGTGTCGCCGAAGGTCTTCAGGGCATCGGCGATCGCGGCGATCTTGGCCAGGTTTCGGGCGACTGCGCCGGACGGCGCCTTGATGAACATCTTCCTCGTACCGTGCTCGTCGGAGCTGCCGGCGAATACGCCGCGCTCGCGGGCCTTCTCAGCGGCCTCGGCCCGGGCGCCTTCGGGATCGGCGTGCATCTTGGCAGCCGCGATGATCTTGTCCAGCCGGTAGGGGGTGATCGAGTCGACCAGTCGCGCGACCCGCTGGTCGACGTACCGAGCGGCATCCTCGCTGAGCTTGACGCACGCGGCCGCTATCTGCCGTGCCTTCCACGGAGTGGCTTCACCAGCCACAACCCGAGCCCAGGTGAACGGAAACCGATGCCGCAAAGCCAGCGCCTGACCAATCAAACCCGATGCCACCCCCGGCGAGATCGCCAGCATCACCCCGAACTCCGCGACCGCGAACTCCAGGATCTCGGGACAGCCCTCACCACCCAGCACCACAGCACGCTCCCGACCGTCGCAGGACCGGCGGCCGGGACGAGACGGACACACATCCGGATGGAACCGATCTGCGTAGACCTGAGCATGCACGAGCAGCCGCGCCTCCAGCCGATTCACCTCCGTGCGATGCCCGGCGGCCGACTCCAGCAGGTCGGCCGTCGGCAGCGTGGTCACATCCGTCTCGAACATGTGTTCGACTCTATGTCTTTGACGCCTTCGCCGCAAATCCCCTGCAAGCCACAACCCCTTGTCCACAAGGGGAAACCTCACACCGCGATCCCTGCGAAAAGCGAGTAGGCGCGTGACCCGACCAGACCGTGGCCGAGGTCTGGTTCGCCGAGAATTCACTGCTCGACGTCGATGAGTTCCCAGCGGCGCTTGGGGAGGAGGCGGATCGCGACGACTGCTACTGCTACCCCGACGAGGAAGCCTGGGATGATCCAGCGCCAGCCGGTCAGCACGCCAGTGGTGGCGGGCTGCGGGGTTGCGACCTGCGGGGTTGTGACGGAGTCCGTAGTGGAACCAACGGCGGACTCGGGCTGTGCGGTGGGGACCGGGTCGCCCGTGGAGGGGACGAAGCCGTTGTCCGGGCCGGCGGTTGGGTCGCCGTACCAGGGCTCGCCGTTGTGCTGGCCGGGGAGCAGCTTCAAGGTGCCCAGGAGTTTCACCAGCGCGATCGGATCCACGGCGGCGTGCCAGACGGGCTTGATGCTGTCGACGTTACCGTCGTACGACTCCGAGGTGGCGATCCACGGACCGCCTGGTGCGTCCGGGTAGATGATGTCGATGCGCCAGACCGACATGTCGTGGATCATCCACGTGGCCCGGACGAAGTGGCCGGCGTCGTGTCGTTCCGTGCCGGGATCGGGTCGGGTGGCGGAGGTGTCGGTCAGCCGCTGGAGTTCGCCGTACGCCTTGTCTTCGTAGCCGACGGCAACTACGTGCGGCGGGGCGCTGAGGAGGACGCTGGTGGGACCGCCCGCGTGGGCGGGCGTGGTGCCCAGGGCGGCGACGGCGAGGAGGGCGGCGATCAGTATGAGCGTGCGGCGGATCATGAAACTCTCCCTGGAGGACGAAACGAGGGGGATGGTGATCAGGACTCACCCGGGATACACCGCGCGCGGCTAGGAGGTTCCGCGGGCTAGCTCGGTCGCTCTGGCTTTGTCGACGCCTTCGAGCCGGAACGTGACGTCGGCGCGTACCCAGACCAGCGTGGGTCCAGCTATGCGTACGACGTGTTCCTCCCCGCTCGCCTCCTCCAGTACGAGCTGATGCGGGGTCTTGAACCAATAGCCGTCGACCTCGGGCACGTACTCGAGACTCTGGTAGACCTTCTTGATGTACCCGTACGAGACGCGCGCCTGGAACTGCTCCAGCCGAATGCCCGGCCAGCTGGTCACAACCGATCCCTTCGTGGCCTCGACACCGGTTGGCGCGCCAAGATCCTTCGGCAGCACTGGTGTGAACCCAGCGATCCGCGCGGCCTCCTCCAGCGACAGGTGTCCCTGTACGCCGGGGACGGGCGGTGCAGTGCTCGGTCCGGTACCGACAGGACGAGCCTGTACTCCCCCGATATTCAGCCACTGTGCGACTGTCGCGCGTACTGGCGGCGTCAGCGCGGCACCGGCGACCAGCACGAGCGCACCGGCCACAAACGCACGCCAGCGGTCCCGCAGACGCCTCCGCACGCGCACATTGGCCACGCGGGACAGCACTGCGGCAGTCAGATCGTCAGACACCGGAGGTACGACGGCAGACCGGCCGAGGACTCGCAGTTCGTCGTCCAAGTTCATCGCTGCACCTCCTTGTCGGGCAGAGCGTCCCGCAGTCGACCCAGTGCACGATGCAGCCGCGATTTGACCGTCCCACGCGGCCAACCAAGCACTGCGGCGGTCTCCTGCTCGTCCAGCTCCAGCAGGTACCGACACGTCACCACGAGCCGCATCGGGTCCGGCAGAGCGCGTACTGCGGCCAACAGCTCAGACCGCCGCTCCAACGACACTGCTTCCTCCGCCGGATCCAGTACGACGTCCAGTGGAGCGGCCAGCTCTTCCCGCTTGGAACGACGGCCGCGGGACCGTACGGCGTTGCGAGTCTCGTTCGCCACGATCCGCAGCAACCACGGCCGGAATGGCGAGTCCGCGCGAAAACTCCCGAGTCCCCGGTACGCCTTCACGAACGACTCCTGCACTACGTCGTCCGCATCGGCACCTGCCCCCAGAAACACCGCCGTACGCTTCGCCATCTGGGCGTGCAGCAGCACCAGCTCGCCGTACGCGGCCGACTCCCCACCACGCACCCGAGCCACAACGTCTGCCTCGTCGCCCGAACCGATTCCCGACCTCCCGTCCCGCCACACCCTCAGTGAGGCGGTTTCTTGTCATTGTGGGTACACCGCCGGGAATTGTCCGGTTCCGTGTATAGGGTCGGGATCGTGCCAGAAGTCGACGCGTCTTTCCTCGCCCTCCCCCGTCACGAGCTAGCCCAGGCTGCCCTCCAGCGGGCTCGTGATCTCGGTGCCACCTTCGCCGAGTTCCGCCTGGAGCGGATCCGGTTCGAGTCCATCCGCCTGCGCGACAGCGTGCTGGAGAGCGCCAAGGACGACGAGGACCTCGGTCTCGCGGTCCGCGTCATCCACGGCGGCACCTGGGGTTTCGCGGCCGGCGTCGCGCTCACCGAGGACGAAGCGGTCCAGATCGCCGAGCAGGCGGTCAACCTGGCCCAGGTGTCCCGGCCGATCAATGCGGAGCCGATCGAGCTTGCCGACGAGCCGACGTACGACGACGTCAGCTGGGTCTCGTCGTACGAGATCGACCCGTTCAGCGTCCCACGCGCCGAGAAGATCGCGCTGCTCACGGACTACAGCGACCGGCTGCTCAAGGCCGACGGTGTCGCCCATGTGGGTGTCAGCGTCACCACCGTCCACGAGTGCAAGTTCTACGCGAACTCCGCGGGGACGTCGTACACCCAGCAGCGGGTCCGGATCGGCCCGAATGTGACCGCCCACGCCATCCAGGGGGACCGGTTCGACTCGATGTCCTCGGTCGCGCCACCCGCAGGCCGCGGCTGGGAGTACATGACCGGCACCGGGTGGAACTGGGACGAAGAGCTGGCCCAGATCCCCGGCTGGCTGGCCGAGAAGCTGGCCGCGCCGAGCGTCGAGCCGGGCACCTACGACCTCGTGATCGACCCGACCAACCTCTGGCTCACGATTCACGAGTCGATCGGCCACGCCACCGAGCTGGACCGCGCGCTCGGCTACGAGGCGAACTACGCCGGCACCAGCTTCGCGACCCCCGACAAGCTCGGCACGCTGCAGTACGGCTCGCCGGTCATGCACGTCACCGGCGACCGCACCGCCGAGCACGGCCTGTCCACCGTCGGGTACGACGACGAGGGCGTGGCCGGACAGCAGTGGGACCTGATCAACGACGGTGTGCTGGTCGGCTACCAGGTGGACCGCCGGATGGCGAAGGTCAACGAGGACCTGCTCGGTACGCCGCGATCCAACGGTTGCGCGTACGCCGACTCCTCCGGCCACATCCCGATTCAGCGGATGGCCAACGTGTCACTGCAGCCCGCAGCCGACGGCCCGTCGACCGAGGAGCTGATCAGCCGAGTGCAGAACGGGATCTACATCGTCGGCGACAAGTCCTGGTCGATCGACATGCAGCGGTACAACTTCCAGTTCACCGGGCAGCGGTTCTTCAAGATCACCGACGGCAAGCTCGACGGCCAACTCCGCGACGTCGCGTACCAGGCGACGACCACGGACTTCTGGGGCTCGATGGAGGCGGTCGGCGGCCCGCAGACGTACGTCCTGGGCGGCGCGCTGAACTGCGGCAAGGCCGAGCCCTCGCAGTCCGGCGCGGTCACCCACGGCTGCCCGTCCGCGCTGTTCCGCAGCGTCCGCATTCTCAACACCACGCAGGAGGCCGGCCGGTGACGACTCGCCACACAGCTGGGATTCAGCTGTCCCCGCAGGACACGATCGAGCGGGGGCTCGCCCAGGCCGCGGCCGAGGGCGCCGACGGCTGCGTCGTGCTCGTCGCCGAGACCTCCAGCGCCAACCTCCGCTGGGCGAACAACACCCTCACGACGAACGGCGCGATGCGCGGCTCGAGCGTGACAGTCATCGCGACGGTCGGCAGCGGCGAAGGGACGGCCGCCGGCGTGGTCGGCCGATCATCGGCCACCGACGAGTCGCTCCGCGAGATCGTCTCCGCCGCGATCGCCACCGCCCGCTCGTCGACGCCCGCCGAGGACGCGCGACCGCTCGTCGACGGCGCCGCCGATGCCGACTGGGATGCCGAGCCCGACGAGACCTCGGTCAGTGTGTACGAGGCGTTCGCCCCCGCCCTCGGCGAAACCCTGCAGCGCGCGGCCAAGGAGAGCCGCTGGCTCTACGGGTTCGCCGAGCACGAGGTCACCACCGTGTACGTCGGCTCGTCCAGCGGACTCCGGCTGCGCCACGCCCTCCCCCGCGGATACGTGAGTTCGACCGGCAAGTCCAGCGACCTGAGCCAGTCGGCCTGGGTCGGCACGGCGACCCGCGACTTCGCCGACATCGACCCGCACGCGATCGACGCGGAGCTGACCCGGCGCCTCGGCTGGGCGCAGCGAACCGTCTCCGCCGACGCGGGCCGGCACCCGACCGTGTTGCCACCCGCCGCCGTCGCCGACCTGATGACGTATGTGTTCTGGGAGCTCGACGGTCGCGATGCCTTCGAAGGCCGGACCGCTTTCTCCCGGCCTGCGGGCGGGACCAGACTCGGTGACGCCCTCTCGACCCAGCCGGTGAACCTGCTCTCCGACCCTGGCCTGCCGGGGCTGGAATCGTTGCCGTTCGTGATGGCCCGGGCGTCCGGCGCCTCGGAGAGCGTCTTCGACAACGGGCTGACGCTGTCCCCGACGGACTGGATCCGCGGCGGCAAGCTCGAGAATCTGATGACGAGTCGCTACACGGCTTCGTTGATCGGCGCGCCGGCCGCGACGCCTGCGATCGACAACTACCTGCTCTCCGTCGACGGCGCCTCGGGATCGACCGACGACTTGGTCGCCGGGCTCGACCACGGCCTGCTACTCACCTGCCTGTGGTACATCCGGATGGTCGATGCGCAGACCCTGCTGCTCACCGGCCTGACCCGAGACGGCGTCTACCTGGTCGAGAACGGCGAGGTGACCGGTGCCGTGAACAACTTCCGCTTCAACGAGAGCCCGCTGGACCTGCTAGCTCGGTTCACCGCGGCCGGTGCGACGGTTCCGGCGTACTCGCGCGAGTGGGGCGACGTCTTCTCCCGGACCGCGACACCGCCGCTGCTGGTGCCGGACTTCAACATGTCCAGCGTGAGCCAGGCCAACTGATTCAACAGCAACGCCCCGCGAACCACTGAGGGTTCGCGGGGCGTTTGCTGTTGCGTGACGTCGATCAGACCGTCGGGTACCCGGGCTCGGCCGGACCTGCACCCGGCTGACCGAACCGCTCGCCGCCCTTCGGGTCCGGACCGAACCGGTTGTCACCCGGCGTGCCCTCCTGGGCCTGCCACACGATGAACCAGATCCAACCGATGCAGGGGATGAGCCAGATCAGGACCCACCAGCCACTGCGATCCTTGTCGTGCATCCGCCGCACCGACACGGCGATCGTCGGTACCAGCAGCACCAAGTAGTAGATGTATTCCAACCAGCCGCCGGCGCGGAGAGCGTTGCTGCCGCTGCCCGACTTGAAGTCGAGCCCGAGGATCTGGTCGAGGATGCCGAAGATGACCGACCCGATGAACCAGAAGAGCACGTACATCCAGAACTCTTTGCGTCGGGCCCGGCCGTCGAACTGCGCGTACCGCTTGGTGATGACGTCGATGAACCACTGCATTGCTGATCTCCGATGGTCGAAGGTGAGACGCGGACAGAGCCTTACGGAACCACCCGGGTTCGTCAATGCAAGGTTTCGCTTTGGTGACCACACCGCAACCTGGCACGCCGTACCTGCAGTGAACTTCACCTTTTCGCGACGGTCACCCGCCACATCCGGTGCGGTTTCGGGCCTTCGTCGTACGACGTGAGCTCGACCGGAGCCCAGTCCGTGGACAGCTCGTCGATCAGTTGGCGGTCGAAGAACCGCCCGACGAAGCCGTCGTGCACGGCCAGCCCGTCGTCCATCCGTTGCCAGTGGCGTGCACACGGGTCGTCGGCGGACCAGACGGCGTACACGAAAAGGCCGCCAGGGCGGAGCACTCGGTGGATCTCGGCAACCAGTGAACGCAGCTCGGAGCGTGAGAACGCCATGTTCAGCAGGAGATTTGCGAACACGGCATTGACTGTCGCGTCCGCCGGCGGTAGAGGGTCACGTACGTCGTGCAGCGCGGCCGTCACGCGGTCGTCCAGCCCCTCACGCTGCGCTTCCAGCCGTAACTGGTCCAGCGCCGACTCGCTGAAATCGGTGGCATGAACGCTGAAACCCTGCCTGGCCAGGAAAAACGCGTCCCGGCCGTGACCGGCGCCGAGCTCCAGCACATCATCGATGCCTGCGGCACCGAACGTCCCGGCCGCCGACTGCGCCGCCGCGGACGGCTCTACGCCGTGGAGTCGCGGATGCTGTGCGTACGCGGTCTGCCAACGTTCCTGCTGAGCCCTCGCGAGCTCGACGTGTCCAGTCTTCATGTTGCTCCCCGTGTTCGTCACACCGGTCTGGCCGACAGGCGGACCGCAGCAGCCTACGTCACGAATTAGGTAGACGTACTCATGCGGCCGCCCGTTCCACTTCGCGACAGTGAGGTGAGCCCGAGGAGGACCCGATGCCGACCACCGCAATCACCTGCCCGACCTGCAACACCCGGCTACAACTGACCGTCGAGGCCGGACCGCCATCCCAACCGGTCGCACAACCCCCTTTACCTGCGCGTTCCTGGAGTTATCCACCGGTTTATCCACCGCCCCCTCCGCCGTACCGGTCCCGCTTGAGCGAGCCCCAGCGCCTCCCCCGACCGCAAAAATCCCAGCGAAGACACCGGCTGAGCCCACAAGGCACACTCCTGAGCCTCGGCGTACTCCTGCTCCTCGCAGCCGGCGTCACCTTCCTGGCCGTCACCTGGGACAGCCTCCCGATCGCAGCCCAGGCAGTCATCATCGGGACGCTCGCCGCCCTCGCGTTCGCCGGCTCGATCCCCGCGAGCCGGCGTTCGTTGACCGGTACCGCGGAGGCCCTCGCGATCCTCGGCTGCGGCCTCCTCACCGTCGATCTGTACGGCGTCCGCGCCCTCGGCCTCATCTCACCGACCGCCATCGACGGCCTGACGTACAGCGCGATCGTCTTCGGATCCCTTGCCTTGATCAACCTCTTGATGACCCGACTCGCCCGACGCGTTGTGACGTACGGTGTCACCGCGGTCATCGCCGGTCAACTCCCGCTCCCGCTGATCCTGGTCGATCGCACGAGCCTCCCGGTACTGCTCGCCGCCATGCTGGCCCAGGTGGTCATAACCCTGGTCCTATCGGCGCAGGGCACCGCGATCGTCCGACGTACCGGCGCAATCACGTCCGCCGTGCTCTTCTGCGGCATCCTCATCACCGGCGCGGGTCGCACGTTCCTCGGGCTGGTGGCGACGCACTCCGACCTTCTCGATCCGCTGAAGCTCTCGAAGACCATCGCAACGACTGCTGTCGTCTGCCTCGCCGCCGCAACCGGACTCGTCATCCTCCGCAAGCGTCCCCTGCCGGCCGCCTTCCCTTGGGGGCTGGGCGAGGCCGCCTGCGCCGCGGCAGCCGGATTCGCCGTCGCCACCTGCCTCCCCCAACTCCCCGGCCCTGGCCGCTGGCTGACCACGGGTTTGGTCGTCGCCCTCGGCGTCGCTGAACTCCTGCTGTCCCGTCGTACTGGCCGGCGCGCGCTTGTTCTGCACGTCGCCGCCGCTATCGTTGCCGCGGTCGACTTGGCCTTCTGCGTGCTGACCGACGACGTCCGGCAGCTGGGCTACCTCGCTGCGATCACCGCCGTACTAGCCGTCCTTGCCGCCGTACGCAAGATCGTCGACGCCGCCCCAGCCGCAGGCGTCGCTTCCCTGGCCGCGCAATTCACCATCGTCCTGTTCGCCATCGACGAGTACATCGGTCGGTGGCCCAGCACTATCAGCCTCGCCGTGGTCGGCGCCGCCGGCATCGCCATCGCCTGCCGGTACGTCGCTCAGCCGCTCGAACGAGTCCTGATCAGCTCAGCCACCTGCGCCGCCGTCCTGGCCCTGGTCATGGCCGCGACCGTCGACACCGACACCGCAGCCGGCGTAGTCCTCACCATCATCGCCGCCCCGTTAGTTGCCTACGGCATGAATCCCCGACGCCGACCGGGCCTCCTGGTAGCCGGTCTCCTCCTGATCATCGCCAACACCGTCTTCGTCATCGGCGCCGGCGGCACCACGCTCGAGTGGTACACCGTCCCACCCGCCGTCGTCATGCTCGCGATCGGCGTCCTCGCCTGGCGCGCCCAACCCAGCTGGATCTACCTGGGCCCCGGCCTCCTCCTCGGCCTCGTGCCCAGCACAATAATTGCCGACAGCAACCAAACCTGGCTCCGCGTCACACTGGTAGTGGCCGCCGCCCTCGCCACCATCCTCCTAGGCACCCACCGCAGCCTCCAAGCCCCCTTCCTCATCGGCGCCGCCATCCTCCTCACCGTGGGAATCCGGCAGTTCCTCGACCTGGCCCCCCTCATTCCCCGCTGGATCACCCTGGCCACCGCCGGCCTCATCCTCCTCACCGTAGGAGCCACCTACGACCACCGCCGAACCCAAGCCAAACAAGCCACCCACTGGATCACCACCCTGAAGTAGTCGAATCAAGCGATCGCTGTGCCGCGACGACGCGCGGAACCCGCCACAGCGCGGCCGAACTTCACCCATAATGGACATTTGACAGTCGCGTCGCCGGGGGTCGCATGTCCGACCACATTTTCCAAGGCCTGACCGAGGCGTCGTACTTGGTGCCGGTCTTCGAATCCCTCCGCCGCTACGACGGTCTCACTGCCAAACACCTCCAATCGGCGCGCGCCGCACAGCCGCTCCTACGACTGCCAGTCGTGCAGAATCAGGCGGTTCGCAGCGGCAACAAGCCCGCTGAGGCGGCGATCGAAGTGATCGTCGAGCAGATCCAGGAACTCGACGCCGTCACCGACCGAATCATCGCCGACGCCATTCTCAAGCTCGGCATCTATCTCGACACGTACAGGTCACAGAACATCTCCAAACGAGCCCTCCACGCCTTCAGATTCGGCGGGTTGGGCGACCGCCGGAGCGCCCTCGTCGAGCACTGGGAGGCGCTTCACAACGCGCACGGCTCGGCACCGACAGCGGAACCACCCGGCGAACACACCCTCCGAGCCCGCACCGAGAGCGAAGTGTTCGAACGCCTCGCCGCCCTGCTGCTGAATCCAACTCCGACCATCGAGCTCACCGACCCGGGTGAACCGCTCCCCGTTCCGATCGCGCAGACCCTCGATTCGGGCACCACCGGAAAGGTCGTCGTGATCGGCGGGGTCGCCATCGACCACATCTGGCGGATCAGATCGATCCCCGACGTCGCGACCTCCACGATGGCGATGAGCTACACCCGTTCCCCCGGCGGAAAGGGCTACAGCCAGGCAGTCGCCGCCGCTCATCTGGATCTCGACGTCTCCTTGATCGCAGCGATCGCGAGCGACGACGACGGCAAGGAGATCGAGTCGCAATTGCAGAACGAGGGCGTCGACACCTCATTGCTGAGGAGAATCGAGCACTCTTCACGGACCCACAGCGTCAGGACGCCGGCCACCGGGATCCTCGAACTGCCGGCGGGAAACAGCTCCGCAGCCGTCTGGCGCGACGGCGTCGAACTCGACATCGCCACCATCGACCAGCACGCCGATGCCATCACCTCGTGCGATGTCCTTCTGCTGACCTTCGAGCTGCCGCAGTACGTCCTGCGGCACACCCTCAATCTCGTCAACGCCGCCGACGACCGGCCGGTCGTCATCGTCACGCCAGGCCAGCCCTACGCCGACGGTCACCTGCTCAGCCCTGTCCTCAAGCAGATCGACTACCTCGTCGCCCACTTGTGGGAGCTCGAAGGGTTCGCCTTCTCCGACGAGTCGAAGTACGACCCTCAACTCCTCAGCGACGACCTCCTCAGTCTCGGCCTGCGCTCGCTCTGCCTCTTGGTCGACCGCGGTGGAACGATCTACGAACGAGGCAAACCGCAGGAACCGATCCCGGTTCCGCACTCCGGCCTCAGAGAGTCCTCGATCACCCGAGACGCCTTCTGCGCCGCTCTGGCAGCCCGCCTGATCGAAGACGTCTCCCTGACCGGTGACGCCATCCGCTGGGCTGCCGCCGCCATGGCCAGCTTCGCCGAGAACTATCACCGCGCCCCCGCACACCCCAGCCGCGCCACGGTCGACGAGAAGTATCGCCAGATTGCCGCCGGCGACGCCGACTGAGCTGCCAATTGGCAGCATCCGCCGTCGGATTGGCAGATCGCCGGTGCGCCGGTGCCCATCTACAGGTGCCAAAGTCACGCCACAGGTGGCAAAAGTCACTACTGCATTTCTCAACTGCACGAGCTGACCATGAAGGCAGATGCCACCAGCATCGCCAGCGGATTCGACAGGGACCGGAACCCCGAGCTCGTCGGACGCGCAAGATCAAGGAACGAGGGACACCATGGCCGGCAACCAAGCACTCGCACTGCTGCTGATCTTCGGCTTTTCCTTCGCGATCGCCAAGAACTGGAGGAAGGTCCTCATCTTCCTCGGCGCACTGGCAATGACGGCTGTCTGCTTCGGCGTCTACACCATCGTCGACGCGGTCCACAGCGACGTTCCCCCTACCACTGTGGCTCCGAGCGACCTCCGCGCGGGCCTGCCGGACGCCCAATCCAACACCGCCCAAGAACAACGCTGACAAACGGCGCCGTGGCCACCCGGCCACGGCGCCTACCCAAGGAGATGGTGGGACCCGATGTCCGGTAGCCGCGACGAGCGGATAGCCAAAGCGCGCTTGCTCGCCAGCGTCCTCGAAAAGCTCCGCACCCGTGACGGCCTCACCGTCGACCGCCTCCGTTCAGAGCGAGCTGGTCTCGCGGCTCCCTTGCTGGACCTGGCCGCAAGCCGCCACTTCGCCGGCACCGACGATCTCCACTTGGCAGTCGCTGCCGTCGACCTGGTTGCCAAGTGCGTGCGAGAGGATCTGCACGGCACCCGGCAGGTAGTCGCCGACGCAATCCTCGCGCTGCATCTGCAGACCGAGGTTGACGATCGAGTCACCCGGGAGCTCTACAGCGGCTCGCTCGGCCGTCGCCGCGCTGCGCTCCTGGCCAATTGGCAGCGCCTGCACGGGGCTCTCGGTCATCAGCCTTCCGAGGCACCCAGCGACAGAGCACTTCGAGGCACCACCGAACCCGCCGTCCTGACCGAACTGGCCAATCAGCTCGTGCGTCGCACATCTCAGGTCGTGGCCGACCCGAGGTCGACCTTTGACGCCTCATCGGCCGGCCGGGTGATCGTGATCGGCGGAGCAGTCATGGATGCGACGTTCCGGATCAAGTCACTTCCGGCGCCCGAGACCTCGAGCGAGGCTTACGGCTTCGATCTCTCCCCTGGCGGAAAGGCGCTGACCCAGGCGGTTGCGGCAGCTCGCCTCGGGTTGAAGACTTCGTTGATCGCCGCAGTCGCCGACGATCGTTTCGGCGACGAGATCATGCAGCATCTGCACCATGAGGGTGTCGACACTTCCCTGATCAAGCGCGTCCGAGGTGGTCGCACTCCGTTCACCGGCATTCTCGAGCGGGAACTGGGCGACAGCATCGCGGTCAATTGGCGCAACCAGGACGAGGTATCGCTGCAGCCCGAGGACCTGGCCGCTTACTACGATCAGGTTGCCGGCTGCGACGCGGTGCTGATGACGTTCGAGACACCTCGCGAAACACTGCAGCAGACGTTGGCGTTGATCCACCGCGTCCGCCGCAGCCGACCGCTGGTGATCGTGACGCCCGGCCAGCCGTATGCCGGCGAGCCGATCACCGGCGACACCTTCGCACGGATCGACTACCTTGTCGCTCATCCGTGGGAGCTCGGGTATCTCGTCTCCCAGGACCTTGGCCCGTTCGACCCGGATCCGGTCGCCCGAACCCTGGTCGCCTTCGGTGTGGAGACGCTCTGCCTGCTGGCCAACGGTGGCTGCACGATCTATTCCGGACCCTCCGATGACGCGCTCAGCGTGCCGATCGTCCCGTCGATCTACAAGGAGTCGGCAGCGTCCAGGGACGCGTTCTGCGCAGCCCTCGCAGCCAGGCTGATCGACAACGACCGGAAGTTCACCGGCGAGGTCGCACTGTGGGCCGCCGCGGCGATGTCGTGCGCGGTCGCCGACTTCCCACTCCCCAACTCCATGCCGGACCGCGACCGCATCGAAGCCTTGCTCGCGAGATCACCCTTTTCCCTCAACGGCGGATCGAGTTAGGGAGTCAGCGACGCAGGAGCCGGTACTCGTCGGCTGCGACCTGCTCGGTCTCACCGCGGAGCCGGCAGCAGAAGATCAGCGAGTCGAGCAGAGCGGCCCGGCTCTGCTCGAAGCGGCGTTCGCGGTGGATACGACGAAGCTCGGCAAGGTTCGCGCCACCAAAGGTGGTCCGGAGCTGACGCGGGCTCGTGTACACGCCGTCGACATACAGGTACGGCCGCGCTTTGATCGACATCCACTGTTGCCAATTGGACGACCGGTAGCTCGCACCGCCGAAACCCAGGTTCGGATCGACCGCAGTTGTCAAAAGCTGGACGCCGGGAATCTCACGCCGGATCGCCTGCCGAACCTTCGACAGGAGGTACGAGATCGCGTTGACCGGGGCTACGTCGAAGGAATACACCCGCGATACGTCCCAGGCCGCGCCGACCGGTACGTCGAACTGACTCTGAAGCTGCCGTCCGACGCGCACCCATTCCAGCGGCGAAACACTGCACAAGGTCACCGGCACTCGTCGGACCGGATCCACCAACGCGAAGTTGATCGAGCCGGCCCGTGCGCTTCGCAAGTAGTGCAGAGTACTGAAGATCTGATGCGCCTGACTGCCACCGAGCCGCACGAACTCCAGGTCTGTCAGCGGATAACGATCCTTCGGAATCAGGCTCTCGATGCTCTCCTGATCACGCCGCAACCGCTCCGCATTGCGCCTCAGCTCGGCTCGCACCTGATTGGCTGCGACGGTACCGTCGGGCCGAGCCAATCGCGGCAGGTGCAGCAAGGTCCGGACGGTCAACGCGCGACGTGCCACCCCAAACCTGTCCGCCACAGACGCTAGCGCCTCCGCGAACTCCGCTTCCTGTCCACGGCAGGTCTCGAGCGAAACCCGAGGCGTCGAGACTGCGGCGCCCGACAACCCTTGACCGGCCGACAGAACAGCATCGGGTTCCTGGTCGGTACTGGACAACGATCTGCCTCCCGACCGACCACCAACGGTCAGTCACCTGAGCTCAACTGGATGTGTGACAGAAAGCAGGAAGGTCTAGGCAGCCTGAGCGTCGGCAACCCGACCCTCGCCTGGAACAATGACGTCGCTTTGTCCGCGGTGCGTGCCAACTGGCAATACTTTGCGGAGCTTCTGAAGTGGTGTCGGCTTCATCGACCGATCGAGGACCTTGAATCTCCCCCAGACAGAGTCGCCACGGAGCTGCTTGAAAGCCCTCCGGCTGGAGGCTCTGTATTCGATCGAGCGACTTATCAGCCTGCCATGCTCCTCGCAGACCAACGACTCACCGTTGAATGCCTTGAACTGGTCGCTCGTCAGATCGATGACCAGACGCTCCGGTGACGACTCGTCCCCGATCTCAACCCAACAGTGAAACTTCTCGACTGAACGCTCGCCCGCGGTGAAATAGACGTCGCCGACGCAATAGCGAGCTTGGGAGCGCCACGACCGAGTCATGCGGCGCAAGAGCCACGCAGAACTGACTCCACACTGTCCATGCGACTCTGGCTGGTCATCAGTCTTCGTTGCTCTGAAGCCCGGATAGATGGTGTCGTCCGACCAGTGACTGGTCATGACTTCCCGGTGCCTGGTCAGCTCTTCTATCAGGCGGAGAACCTCGGCACTCGGCGTCCCGACCGGAGGCACCGCGCTCGGAGCTGAAGTCGGCGAAACATGATCTACAACGAGATTCTCCGTTGTAGAAGGATCGACAAGCGTCACCCCGTGCACTCCGTCCAAGTCAAACTACGAACCTGACAGACTAAACCGGATGTCGCGCTAAGTGTCAACACGACCACGCCATGTGGTCGCTCTCGACTGAGAGCGACTGAGAGTGACCGAATTGTAGAGAGCCCTGGCGGAACGTGATCAGGAGGGAGGATGTGCACCATCACACCCCGCCTGCACGGAGCAAATGCATGAGCCTTCTTACCGGTAGTGAAGGCCCGACGGCAAGGACCCGATCGCGTGTCTTAACAGTCGGACTTGGCGGGACCGCCGATCGACCCTTAGGCGGAAGGGTCGGGGTTACCAGGTGGTGGTCGTAGGCGGCTATTACCAGTTGGGCTCGGTCTCGGACTTGGAGTTTGGTTCGTAGGTTGCCTATGTGGGTTTTGGCTGTGCCTGGGGAGATGTGGAGGGCTTGGGTGATTTCTTGGTTGGACAGGCCTTGGCCTATGAGGGTCAGGACTTGGGACTCTCGGGGGGTCAGGAGGGGAGCTTGGGTTCGGGGGTGGCGCGGGTCAGGTAGTGCTCGACCAGGCGGGTCGGGATGGTGGGGGCGAAGAGGGATTCGCCGGCGTGGGTTCGTCGTACTGCGTCGATCAGGCGGTCGGGCTCGACGTCTTTGAGGAGGAAGCCGCTGGCGCCGACCGGCGGCACGGTCCTGTTGTCCAGCCACCTGATGAGCGAAGTGACGGGCGTGGCCGACGATCTCGTCGTGATCGCAGCGGGCCGCATCGTCAAGGCCGGCACGCTCGCCGAGGTGACGGCCGGGTACGCCGATCTGGAAACGGCATTCTTCGCGCTCACCACGAACGAGCAGGAGGCGGCTCGATGAAGTTGCTCGTCGCCGAACTGCGTAAGGCAGCCACCCTCCGGGCGGTCCGGGTCGGCCTGGGCGTGACCCTGGTGGGAACAATCGGAGTGACCCTGCTCAACGCAGTGCAGATCCGTTCCGCGCTGGATGCGGGTCGCGCCACGCAGCGGGGGTTCACGTCGCCTCTCGAGACCGCGTTCGCGATCATGCCGCTGGCTACGGTCGGCGCGGTCGTCATCGGAGTCGTCCTCTTCAGCAGCGAATACACCACCAACAGCACCGATGCCGGCGGTGCTATTAATGGTGGCCGGCAGATCATCACCAGCCTCGTCGCGACTCCGCAACGCGTCCGGCTGCTGGTCGCGAAGGCGATCACAGTCGTCCTGTTCGTCCTGGCGATCGCCGTGGTCACCCTGCCGCTCGCAATCGGCATCGCGAGGGCAGTCATCGGCGACGCTGCAAGCGAGACCGTCGGCCTCCCTGAGGCCCTGAGTCGCTGCCTCGGCGGAACGCTGTACTAGGCGTTGAGTGGCCTGATCGGCCTGGCGGTCACCGTGATGATCCGCAACGGTCTCGTCCCGCTGATCGTCATGATCGTCAACAGCTCCGTCGTGTCCGTCTCGCTCCTGCTGTCGAAGCTCACCCCACTCGCGCTGTGGTTGCCTGACATGGCCGGCCGCCGCCTCTTCGGTCCCAGCCAGATCGGGGGCGGGCTGGGCGCAGTGCCGGGCGGGTTCGTGATGGCCGGCTGGGCGTTGGCGTTCTGCGCGGCCGCGGCGGTCGTGTTCGCGCCGCGGGACGCCTGATGTCGTTGCGGGAGGTCGTACTCGCGGAGCTCGACAAACTCCGGACGCTGCCACTCACGGCTCTCACCCTGACCGGGACGATTCTCGTCGCAGTCCTCATCGCCGCAGCACAGGTCAGGGCGGCGATTCCGGTCGATGTCGTCCCGTACGTCCAGGCCGGCCTGGTGCTCATCGGGATCGTACCTGTCGCTCACGAGTACGCCGGTCGCCAACTCCGCACGTCATTGACCGCCGTACCCGCCCTCGGGCTGCTGATCATGGGCAAGACCGCGGCCGCACTGCTTGTCGTCGCCACAACAGCCGTGGCAAGTACTACGGCTGCGGCACTCACGCAAAGGCTGCTGGACGGAGCGGCAGCGGACACCAGGCGATTGGCTGGTACGGCGGCGTACCTCATGCTGATCGGATTACTCGCGCACGCCGTCGCACTGCTCGTCCATCACCTCGTCACGGCGCTCATCGCGGTACTGTGCCTCGTCGTGGTCGTCTCGCCGATCCTCGCGCACCTCACCGACTACGCCCGCTAGCTGCCCGATCGCGCCGCCGCCCAGCTCTACGCGCCGACTGACGCCGTACTGACCGCGACCACCGGCGCTCTGGTCACGCTCGCCTGGCTCACGCTGATCGGTGCGGTCGGCGCGCGTCAGTTCGTGCGTGGTGACTCGTGAAGCGGGTTGGGGATGGTGCCGGTGGTGGGGATTGGGGGGCGGGTGGCGAGGTCGGTGTAGCCGAGGGTCAGGCGGTAGGCGTTGAGGGGGTAGCGGGCGAAGGTTTCGCCGGTGAAGGCGGTGGCTGCCAGGCGGTCGGCGTACTCGGGGTGGGCGTCGGCGTAGCGGTCGATCTCGGCGCGGGTGAGGGACCAGAAGGTGTCGGGTGGGATCAGGGCCAGGTCGGCCAGCGGGTTGAGGACGCCCAGGAGGAGGGCGTCCACGACGTACTGGCGGAGGATGTGCCAGGGCTTCCTCGGCAGGACGCGGGCGTGCAAGTCCGGTTCGTTGCCTCGGGCATCTATGTGCGCGGTGGAGAGGTTGATGTCGTCGACCAGGTCCTTGATCACCAGGCGATGCGGGAGGCCGGCGGGGGTGCAGATGATGGCCAGGTTCTCGCCGTGGGGGTTCACGGTGATGCCGTAGTGATGCATCAGATGAAGCAGGGGGCGGAGCAGCGTGCCCAGGAGGGCGCTGATCCAGCTGAAGGCGTCGGAGCGCTTGATCATTTCTTGGGCCAGGCCGGGGTGGAGTACCGCGGCCAGGGGCCAGACGGTCTCGCCCTCACGCAGCCGTGGGTCGACGGGGTCTCGCCAGATCACGCCGAGGGTTTCGGTCCACTGGTAAGGGATTCCGGGCGCCGTGGAGAGTTGCGGGTGGCGGACGGTCACCGAGGCGACTTCGCCCAACAGCTCGGTGCCGAGCTCCTGGAAGACCTCGTCGCGGTACCAGAAGCCGCGCAGCCACTGCGTGATCATCGGAGCGGCCAGCGTGCAGTGTTCGGGGATGCCTCGGTAGACAGATGTGTTGAGGATCTTCAGGGGAAGCTTGACCTGGTAGCGGTCCGCCGAGGAGACGTTGACCATGGTGCGGATGGATTGGGTCGGGAGGTACTCGTGCGGCCCCTCCCCCAGTACGACGATCTCACCGGTGGCCAGCTCGCGGGCCCACTGCGTGCGGATCACGTGATCGAGTTGCCATGGGTGGCATGGGAGCCAGACATAGCTGTCTGGGTCGACCAGCTGGGCGCGGAAGGCCGCGATCGTGGCGGGATCCAGTTCGCGGACGATGACTGCGTGTTCCGACAGATCTGGGGTACCGCGGAACTCGGCCAGACCTCGCCGTACGGCGAGCCACACCAAACGCAACGGTGTCCGTGCCTCCGGCGCATAACGCAGACTGTCCGACGCAGAGAACCCCAGTCGCCCTTTGTTTGCCACCAGCAACGGATGCCCGGTCAAATACCCTTCGAGCCGGCTGTGATGCAACTCCAGCAGCTCGGCAGGCGCGACAGCGGTAGCTGCGAGACGTACGTCGGCCGCCAGTGTGCTGGTCAGTTCCGCGACATACCCGGCCACGGTCGACCCATCCAACCCCAGTACGCCGGCTGCCTCGACGAAGAACTGGATCGGGTCGGTGGCCACCTCGCTCTCGTCGTTGCCGAGGATGCCAGCAGTGGTTCGGCGGATCGAGTCAGGGTCGACTCGCCAACTCCCGAAGGCACCACGGGTCGCTTCGAACGTGTACGAAACCCCACCGAGGTCGAGACGGTTGTCGACGGGCTGCAGCAGGCTCTCCGTGCAGAACTGTGAGATCAGCTTCGCCAGCAGGTCTGCCGAGCAACGGGTCCATTCGCTCATCCGGGGATGGCGAAGGTCGTGAACGCAGTGGACTTGGGTAGCCGGAACACCTCTCGTCCGGCAATGCTGTTCAGGATCGTCGCATTGCGGATCGCCCCGATGCCGAGGTCCGGCGCGGCAACACCATGGCTGTGCAAGTCGGCGTTCGCCACGAAGATCCGGCCGGCCAACTCGTCGGTGGTCACTGCGCTGTGGTCCCGGTTGATCATCCATCGCCCGGCCGCGTCCCGTCGTACCTGATCCTCCAGGGTCGCCATGAACGGTAGTGGGCGGTTGCGGTAGCCAGTGGCGGCCACCAGCGCACCGGTCAGGTGCTGGAAGGTCTTACCGCTGTCAGCGTGCTGCATGGTCAGCTCGAGGCCATCTGCGCGAGCCACAGCGGACACCACGGCCACACCGCACTGCAGGTCGACCGGTGCGGCGCTCAAGTCCCGCTGGTACAGCACGTCGTGAATGTCGTCGAGGGTTTCCGACGAAATGCCCTTGTAGTGCCGCCATTGGTCCTTCACGAGCTTGTCGCGCGCAGGCTCGTCCAGGGCGTGGAAATAGTCGACGTACGAAGGCGTCGTCATCTCCAGCACCAACTTCGAGTAGTCGAGTGGTGCGAACGACGGTGTGCGCGTCAGCCACGAGACCGCGGGACCGTTCGCGCGCAGCAGGTCGAGTGCGCACTCAGCACCGGACTGGCCCGAGCCGACCACGGTCACGCGTCCTGACTGCAGCAGGTCGTCCCGACGGAACAGGTAGTCGGCCGAGTGCAGGAAGCGCTCGGAAGGCAGCCCACTCAGCGCAGCGGGTACGAACGGCTCGGTGCCGACGCCAACGACCAGATGCCGCGCTTCGAAGGTCTCTACCGCATCCCCGCGCTCAACAGTCAGCTCGAACGCCGAGCCGTTCCAGGTAGCCGAACGGACCTGGTGACCGAAGTGCAAGGAGTCCAGCTGCGCCGCACACCACCGCAGGTACGTCTCGTACTCCCGCCGCGTCGGGTGGAACTTCTCCCGGACGTAGAACTGGTAAAGCCGGTCGTTGTCCTTCAGAAACGACAGGAACGACAGGTGATGCGCGGGCTCCACCAATGACACCAGATCGGCCAGGAACGACACCTGCAGCATCGCGTCGTCGAACATCAGGCCCCGGTGCCAGGTGAACTCCGGCCGGCTGTCCAGCACCGCCACATCCAGGTCCACACCGGACGCCAGCGCGGCCAGTCCGAGGTTGAACGGCCCACAGCCGATCGCGATCACGTCGTACATGTCAATCCTCCACAGTCCGGGTCCGGACCATCAGTACCGCTGTCTTCTCGGGCAGCTGTAGCTCCCCTTGCTGGACAAATCCCGCCGCCGCGAATGCGCGGACGGACGGTGTGTTCTGAATGTCGGGCTCGGCCACAACGCGCTCACAGGCCGGATCGGCCCGCAGTAGCGCGTCCGCAAGAGCACGCAGTAGTTGGCGCCCCAGACCGCGGCCAACGCGCGTGACGTCGCCGATCGCCACGTGCACACCCCAGTCGTTGTCCAGAGCGCTGTAGTACTCGGCCAGACGGTCGAGCCGGACGCGGTACAGCTCGACGTACCCGAAGTCCTCCGCGTCCACAGCGGCGACGCATGGCGTCGAATGCTCCCCCGCCGCTTGCCTGGTGATCTCCTCGGCCCAGCGCTCCACCGACCAGTCCTGATGCCACCATCGCTGGATGTGCGGCTGCGCCATCCACACCGCGATCCTGGCGGCGTCCTCGGCGTTGGCCGGCCGCACATCGAAACCGTTGTCCAAGTGCCACCTCATGCGAGCCGGAGCGGATTCGGGATGTCGAGGTAGACCGACTGGGCATCCAGTGGTGCAACCACCTCGTCGATGCCGCGCAGCCGGGTCATCATGTTGGCCTTACACGGCAGCGTCTCCGCATCGAGCCACCGCCGAGCCAGCCGGTCCCCATCCGGTCCGGCCGCCTTCAGCAACGGCAACGCCAACGTCAACCGATCGCGTACGACGCCCAGCAGCTCGGACTCGTCCGCGACCCCGTCCGCGGCCAGACAGCCCACAACGGCCAGCGCCTGGTTGTGCAGCAGGTAGTAGGTCAGTCGGTCGTCGACAATCGGATCGTCGACCACAGCGAGCGTAGAGTCGCGCAGCCCGGTCACGGCGAGCAGACCACGCAGGTACGACGAAGCCAGGTAGTAGCCCTGGTTGTCGCGGTACGCACCACCCTTGATCCGGCCGAGCCCGTCCAACCGCACCAACGTGTTCTGCTGGTGTGCTTCCAGGCCGATGCCGGTTTCGGCGTACAGATGCAGCATCGGGATGAGCACGTTGTCGATGTACGCCGCCACCCAGCCGGTCGGGTCCTCGGCCGCGAACGCGCTCAGCCGGCTCGCTCCGCCCGGCCGCGGCGCGACGAGTCCCGCCAGACACGCATAGCTGTTGACGTCGGCCGGCACCTCTCGGACCGCCACGTCGAGACCGGTCAACGTCGGTCCACCTTCGTCAAGAGCAATCCACGCCGGATCGCGGACGATCGTGAACCGCGGGTGGGCTGTCGCCGTACCCGCGTTGTACGCCGCATCGAGCAGCCGGTTGATCTCCAGCCCGCGCCGCAGCTCGGTCGGGGTCGACTCGCGCCGCGAGTTGGTGATGCGCAGCCCGAGCGAGAGCTTCAGCATCACCGGCCGGTCCGGGTGAAAGACCGTCCGCAGGCTGGAGGTCGGGTACCACTCGACTCCAGAAGGTCCGAGCGCCTTCACGCGGCCCGCCTTGACCAGCGCAGCGACTCGCGGGCGCGTCAGGAGGGACGCCGCCTGCCACGGGTGGGCCGGGATCAGCACCCGCCCGGCCGACGCAGTGATACCGGCCAGCGCGCCCATCAGCTGCACGGCGTCCAGTCCTTGCAGCGAGGGCGCGCCGGCCACCTGGTCCGACGACACCAGCTCGGCGTCGGCTTCGAACCAGTGCATTGCGAAGCGGCCGCCGAGCTCCGGCGAGTACGCCGCGAGCTCGTCACCGCTCAGTCCGTCCCGGCTCTTCGGCGCGGGATGGTTCAGATGCCCGAGCAGCAGCGCCTGCTCGACCTCGAGAAACCTGCCCGGCCCACGCTCACCCCCGGCCTGCGCCCAGAACAGGTCGACGTTGCGCACCGACTCCGCGGTCCGCGCGGCCAGGTCGTCGATCTCGGCCGGATCCGCGTCCGTCGACAGCACCCTGACCAGCTCCTCGGGAGCCGGCGGTACGCCGTCCACCAGTACGTCGGTGAACTGGTGCAAGCCGGTCCGCGACGCGTACTCGACCCATGCCGTCACGGTCGAGTCGCCGACCTTCAGAGTCAGCGGACCGACCGCCACCGGAACCGATGTCTCGCGGGTGAAGCACCGCAGGATCGCATTCAGATGCGCCTGTGTCCCTGCCCCGGCCGAAAGTCCTGTCACGCTGCTCCTTCGCTGTCCGCGGTCCTTCCCCGCTCCGCCGCGCCGGTCGGATCCGCCCGTACGTCGAGGCCGGTGGCGACCACCTGGTCGAGCAGGTTCTCGATGTCCGCGGCGGTGGCGTTCGGGTTGAGCAGCGTCAGCTTCAACGCGACCACGGCCGGCCGGCCACCTCGGGCCGGGATCCTGGTCCGGCCGATCAGCACCCGCCCGGACGTCAGCAACCGGCGCCGGACCTCGCCCTGGAGGGCGTCCGCCGCGGTCGCCTCCAAGCCCTGCCCCGCGACCCGGAACAACACCGTGGTCAGGGTCACCGGCGCCAGCAACTCGAGGTTGCTGTCGGCAACGACCCGGGCCGCGGCGGCGTGCGCGAGCTCGTGGCAGGTGTCGAGCATTCTGCCCAGTCCGGCCCGTCCGTATGCCGTCAGCGTGGTCGCGACTTTGACCGCATCCGGACGGCGCGTGGTCTGCAGGCTGCGGCCGAGCAGGCCGTCCAGCCCGGAGTCGATGTCGTCGGCCGGATTGAGGTAGTCGACCGAGCGGTCGAAGGCCGTGAACCGGTTGCGGTCGGCCACCAGCAACACGCTGGTCGCGGCCGGCTGCCAGCCGATCTTGTGCAGGTCCAGCGTGACCGAATCCGCGTGCGCCAGGTCGGCCAGCAACGGCGCGAGCCGGTCCGAGAACAGCGCCCCGAACCCGTACGCCGCGTCCACGTGCATCCACGCGCCGTACCGCCGGGCCAGCTCCGCGATCGGCGCGATCGGGTCGACCGAGCCGAAGTCCGTCGTACCGGCCGTCGCGATGACCGCGACCGGTATGCGGCCGGGCTTGGCCAGCTCGTCGGCGAGGACGTCGGTCCGCATCCGGAAGTTCTCGTCGGAGGCGATCGTGATGGCTGCGGACTCACCGAGCCCGAGGGCGGCGCAGGCTCGCTGGACCGAGAAGTGTGCGAGCTCGGAGCAGAACACGACCGGGTGATCGAGCCCGTGCAGGCCATTCCGACGTACGTCGACACCCGCGGAGGCGGCCGCGGCGTCGCGGGCGATCAGGACGGCGAGCAGGTTCGAGATCGAGCCGCCGGGCGTGAGGACGCCGTCGGCCTCCGGGCCGAATCCGGCCAGGCCGGCCAGCGCCTGCACGACCCAGCGCTCGATCGCGAGGGTCGCCGGGCCGGAGTCGTACGTGTCCATCGACGCGTTCGACGCCGACGCCAGTGCGTCCGCGTCCACCGCGACCTGCAGCACCGGCGGCTGCAGATGAGCCGCGGCATGCGGGTGGCTCAGGTCGATGCCGTTCTCCTCGAGCAACCCCGCGATCAGGTCGAGGGCCGCGGACTCACCGACACCGGTCGACGGGACGCGGGCCTCACCCAGGACCTCCGCCGTACGCCGTAACACCTCCGCCGGCGAACCATGCGGCAACGGCCCCCGGTCTCGATCGGACACAGTCGAAGCGAGCGGCCACGCGGAATCGAACGGGTTGCGCACAGGCGAGGGCAACGCGGTCAGACGCGCAGAATGCGGCACCAGATCTCCCGGGAAGTTGTCGAGTAAGGCAAGCCTTACTAAGGCAGCCCTAACTTTTATCCCGGCCACTCACCGTGTCAACTCAGCCACCCCCAGAGTGGCGCTCCTCACCTTCCTTCGCCGTACGGCGTGCGGGTCAGTTCGAAGGTGGCGGTGGTGAGGACGACGGTCGAACCGGTGCGGGTGACGTGGAGCTTTTCGCCTGCCAAATAGCCGTCTTTGGCCTGATAGAGGTCGTGCGCCAGGGGGATCAAGCGGGTGGCGAAGCCGCCGCCGAGGGTCAGATCGCCGCCGGACACGGAGATGGTCAGCGGCGTGTTGCCCCAGTACCAATGTCCGAGCAGGTCCGCCCCTTGGGACAGCTCGGGCTCGGGGACCCACTCCGGGGCGATCGGTGGTTCGTACCGCATCAGCACGCGCAGCAGATCCGGGGCCAGCCCGGCCACGCGGCCGAAGGTCCCGTTCCCGAGGGTGACGGCGCCGACCCGACGGACCCGGTCCACGAAGAGACCGGCCATGAAGCCAGGCATCGAGCCGGTGTGACCGACGAGCAGATGCGGGTCGTCGGCGGACAACTGCAGACCCAGGCCGTACGACGAGGTCAGCCCGGCGCGTGGATCCGCGGCGGCCGGCGTCGCCATCTCCTCGACCGTGTCCGGGCTCAGCACCTCGGCCACCGGCTCGATCCAGAACGACGCCAATCTGGCCAGGTCCTCGATCGTGCTCCACAACTGACCGGCCGGCGCCATCGCATCGGAGTCGTATGCCGGCTCCTCCAGCAACTGCCCGCTGAACGGATGGACCGAGTACCCCTGCGCCGCGTGCCCGAACGGGAAGTACGACGTACGCCGCATCTCGAGCGGGTCCAGGACGCGGGACTGCACCAGGTCCAGCCACGATTCACCCCGCAAGCGCGCCGCGATCTCGCCGAGCAGCCCGTACCCGAGGTTCGAGTAGTGATGGCGCTTGTCGGCCGCACCGGCCCGGTGCGACTCGTCCATCGCCGCGACCAGCTCGTCGAACGAGACGCCCGGATTCCGCTCCCACCACGGCCCTTCGGGCTCCGCGTTCATCCCGCCCGAGTGCGCCAGCAACTGTCGCACCGTCAGCCCGCCGAACGCGACCCCGGGCAGATGCTTGCCCACCGCATCATTCAGCGCGAGCAACCCGTCGTCGCGACACTGCATGATCAGGACGGCCGTCATCGTCTTGGTGATCGACCCGATCCGGTACTGCACGTTCGGACCCGGCGCGAGCCCGTCGGCGTTCACGACGCGCCCGCGCGACCCGGTCCACACCAACGCGCCGTCCCGGATCACCCCGGCGGTCAGCGACGGCACCTTGGTCTCGCTCTGGGCCGTCGCGACCCCGGCGTACAGCGCAGCGGCAGTATCGGGACGTACGTCGGTCACACCAACCTCCAGTGGTCCTACTCGAACGCCTCCGGCGCGGGACACGAGCATACGAGGTTGCGGTCGCCGTAGGCGCCGTCGATGCGACGGACCGGCGGCCAGTACTTCGAGGCCCGGTCGACCGACCGCGGGAAGGCGGCCTCCTCGCGGGTGTAGGCGTGCTCCCACTTGTCGTTGATCACGGCCGAGGCGGTGTGCGGGGCGTTCACCAGCGGGTTGTCGCCGGCCGGCCACTCCCCCGCCGCGACCCGGTCGATCTCGTGCTTGATCGCGATCATCGCGTCGCAGAACCGGTCGAGCTCACCGAGATCCTCGGATTCCGTCGGCTCGACCATCAGCGTGCCCGCGACCGGGAACGACATCGTCGGCGCGTGGAAGCCGTAGTCGATCAGCCGCTTCGCGACGTCGTCGACGCTGATCCCGGTCTCCTTGGTCATCGGCCGCAGATCCAGGATGCACTCGTGCGCGACCAGCCCGTTCTCGCCGGTGTAGAGGACCGGGAAGACGCCCTCGAGCCGCTTGGCCACGTAGTTCGCCGTCAGCACCGCGGCCTTCGTCGCATCGGTCAGGCCCTCGGCACCCATCATCCGGATGTAGGCCCACGAGATCGCCAGCACGCCCGCAGACCCGAACGGCGCCGCGCTGATCGGGCCGACCCCGGACTCCGGACCGGCCTGGTCCAGCAGCGGGTGATTCGGCAGGTACGGGGCCAGGTGCGCGGCGACCGCGACCGGGCCCACACCCGGGCCACCACCGCCGTGCGGGATGCAGAACGTCTTGTGCAGGTTCAGATGCGAGACGTCGCCGCCGAACTCACCGGGCTTGGCCAGACCCAGCAACGCGTTCAGGTTCGCGCCGTCGACGTACACCTGGCCGCCGTGGTCGTGGACGATCCGGCAGACCTCGGTCACGCTCTCCTCGTACACGCCGTGCGTGGACGGGTAGGTGATCATGATCGCGGCCAGCTTCGCCGCGTGCTCGGACGCCTTGGCCCGCAGGTCGTCCAGGTCGATCGTGCCGTCGTCGTTGCCCTTGACAACGACCACCTTCATGCCGGCCATCACCGCGGAGGCCGCGTTGGTACCGTGCGCGCTGGCCGGGATCAGGCAGACGTTGCGATTGTCGTTGCCCTGGGCCCGGTGATACCCGCGGATCGCGAGCAGGCCGGCGAGCTCACCCTGCGAGCCCGCGTTCGGCTGGATCGACACCCGCGCGTACCCGGTGACCTCGGCCAGCCAGCGCTCGAGCTGAGCGATCAGCGTCACGTACCCGGCCGCGTCCTCGATCGGCGCCAGCGGGTGCATGTCCGCGAACTCCGGCCAGGTGACCGCTTCCATCTCGGTGGTCGCGTTCAGCTTCATCGTGCAGGATCCGAGCGGGATCATCCCGCGGTCCAGCGCGTAGTCCATGTCGGACAACTTGCGCAGGTACCGCAGCATCGCCGTCTCGGACCGGTGCGTGTTGAAGACCGGGTGGGTCAGGTAGTCCGTCGTCCGCGGCACCGCGATCGCGGGCGCGGCGTGGGAGTCGTCGTACCGGACGCCGAAGGACTGACAAACCCGGGTCAGTACGGCGGCGTCGGTCTTCTCGTCGCAGGAGATGCCGACGTGGTCCGCGTCCACCTGCCGCAGCCAGATGCCGTTCTGCCGGGCCGCGTCGACCACATCCGCGGCCTGACCTGGGACGCGGGCGAGCACGGTGTCGAAGAAGTCGTTGTGCACGACCTCCACGCCGCCCGCACGCAGTGACTCGGCCAGCTTGCCGGCGTAGTTGTGCACCCGCTCGGCGATCGCCTCGAGCCCCTCGGGCCCGTGGTAGACGGCGTACATCGACGCGACCACGGCCAGCAGGACCTGCGCCGTACAGATGTTGGACGTCGCCTTCTCGCGACGGATGTGCTGCTCACGCGTCTGCAACGCCAGCCGGTACGCCGGTGCGCCGTCAGCGTCGACCGAGACACCGACAAGGCGACCGGGCAACGATCGCTCCAAACCGGCCCGAACGGACATGAAGCCCGCGTGCGGACCGCCGTAGAACAGCGGCACGCCGAAGCGCTGCGACGATCCGACCACGATGTCCGCGCCGGCCTCACCCGGAGCCTGCAGCACGGTCAGAGCGAGCAGATCGGAGGCGACCGCGACCAGAGTGTCGCGCCCGTGCGCCGCGGTGATCAGCGGCTTGAGGTCGCGGACCACACCGCCGGAGCCCGGGTACTGCACCAGGAAACCGAAGAAGTCGCCGTCCGGCAGACCGTCGGTGGTGTCAGCGACGACGACCTGGATCCCGAGCGCCTCGGCCCGGGTCTGGACCACGGCGATCGTCTGGGCGAAGCAGTCGGCGTCGACCAGGAAGCGCTCGGACTTGCTCTTCTTGTTCGACCGGTGAGCCAGCGTCATCGCCTCGGCCGCCGCGGTGCCCTCGTCGAGCAGGGACGCGTTCGCGGTCGGGAGACCGGTCAGGTCGGAGACGACGGTCTGGAAGTTCAGCAGCGCCTCGAGGCGGCCCTGGGAGATCTCCGGCTGGTACGGCGTGTAAGCCGTGTACCAGGCCGGGTTCTCGACCAGGCGGCGGACGATCACACTCGGCGTGAACGTGCCGTAGTAGCCCTGGCCGATCATCGAGGTGGCGACCTGGTTGCGGGCGGCGAGCTGGCGAAGCTCGGTCAGCGCGTCGACCTCGGAGGCCGGCTCGGGCAGCCGGAGCGCCTCGGCCGAGCGGATCGACGCCGGGACGGCCGCATCCACGAGCGCGTCGACATCGTCGTACCCGAGGGTCTGGACCATCCGGTCGATCTCGTCCCGGCGCGGACCGATGTGCCGGTCGGCGAAGGTGGCCGAGACCTGGGGTGAGTTGTTCATCAAGAGGCTCCGTATGCAGACAGTGCTTCCGGTCGCCTCCCCCTCTGTTACCCGCGCGGTGACGCGCACGCTTCAGAGTCGCCTATGACACTCGGTCCATGGGCCTGAGAGGTTCCGGGGAGGAATTGCCCCTTCGGCGCCCGGTTCAACGGGTCTCTCCCGAGTGCTGTGTACGGCTAGAGCAAAGGGTACCTCAGCCCGTCATGCGGGCGCGGCGACGGGCGGCGAGCTCGTCGTTCGCGTGCGACTGCGACTCGGCGTCGCCGTCGTGACCATCGGCACGCTCGGTCGGCAGCTCGGAGAGCGAGCCCTCGACCTCACGCCAGACACCACCGAGTGCGATCCCGAACACACCCTGGCCACCGGCCAGCAGGTCGATGACCTCGTCCGGCGAGGTGCACATGTACACCGAGGCGCCGTCGCTCATCAGCGTGATCTGGGTCAGGTCGTCGATCCCCCGCTTGCTCAGGTGGGCGATCGCGGTCCGGATCTGCTGCAGCGAGATCCCGGCGTCGAGCAGCCGCTTGATCACCTTCAGCAACAGGACGTCACGGAACCCGTACAGCCGCTGCGTGCCGGAGCCGGTCGCGGGCCGGACGGACGGCGAGACCAGGCCGGTGCGGGCCCAGTAGTCGAGCTGACGGTAGGTGATCCCGGCCGCGGCGCACGCCGTCGGGCCGCGGAACCCGACGTCCTCCGGCATCGGCCGCAGGTCGTCGTCGAAGAGCAGACCCTGCACGCCGGCGGCGGCGGCCGCCTCGGCGCGTGCTTCGGACGTCGACTGCGCCGTCAGATCCGTGTCCCCGGTGCGTGTCACGCCTGAGCCTCCCTGGATACCGACTGGAACGGTTCACATCCGTGGAGTAACAGCACCCCACGACTCCTTCAAGGTAAGCCGCCGACCAAACAGGGTCAACGACAACCGCGTCGAGCCGGGAGCGTGTCGCGGCCGTCGTACGAATCGTTACCTATCTGGTCTTGTCCTCAGCCGGTGACCGGAGCGGACCGGTTCAGCTCTTGTCGAAGTCCTCCGGGGTCACCTGGTCGAGGAACTCGCGGAAGCGTTCGACCTCCTCTTCCTCCTCCACCTCGTCCGCGCCGTCGGTCTCACTGTCCGGGACGGGGATCCCCGCCTCGGCCAGGATCTCCTCGGCGCAGAACACCGGTGTCCCGGTCCGCAGCGCGAGCGCGATCGAGTCCGACGGCCGGGCGGACAGCTCGGTCTTGTCGTCGAAGACCAGGATCGCCTCGAAGACACCGTCGGTCAGGTTCACGATCCGGACCTGGCTCAGCGTGTGCCCGAGCACCCGGATCGTCTCGGCGAACAGGTCGTGCGTCAGCGGCCGCGGCGGCTCCATGCCCTGCTGGGCGAAGGCGATCGCACTGGCTTCGGCCGCGCCGATCCAGATCGGCAGATACCGCTCCCCGCCGACCTCCTTCAGCAGCACGATCGGCTGACTCGAGGGCATCTCCACCCGGACTCCGACCACGTCGACTTCGCGCACACGTTCAGCCTACTCCGCGGGCCAGGCCCGGGCAGGCCCACGGTGTCCCTCATGGGCACTAGCGCGGCAGCCGCGACCGGACGAGTGCCGAGTGCAACCGGACCGCGAGCGCGGCCAGCTCCTCGGTCTGTTCGGTCCGGCGCGGGCCGGTGACCTGCTCGATCAGGCCGGCCTCCCGGTCGGCCGCCGTACGGAACGGCCGCAGATGCCGGGGCTCGATCCCGTACGCCGCGAACTCCGCCGCCACCCGCGCGATCACGATCGCGTCGCCGTCGTAATGGTTGCCGTGGGCCACGACCAGGCCATGGCTCTCCAACTGGCCCAGCAGGTCAGCCGAAATCGCCGCGGCCGTGAGCAGCTCGTCCCGGGTCAGCCTGAGCTCGATGCCCGCGGCACCGAAATCCTCCGCGACCGGCAGACCCGGGGTCTGCGGCAACGAACTCGGCGCGACCGGAGCACCACCGGCCGCCGGGCGCAGGCCGCGGTCGAAGGCACCGAGATGTTCCTTGATCACCCGCAGCGGCAGGTACTGGTCACGTTGCGCGGTCAGCACGTACCGCAGCCGCTCGATATCGGTCGCGCTGAACTTCCGGTACCCCGACGCGGTCCGCGCCGGGGTCACCAGCCCCTCGGCCTCGAGGAACCGGATCTTGGAGATCGTGACGTCGGTGAACTCGGCCTGCAGCCGCTGCAGCACCGCTCCGATGCCCAGAAATCCGGCAAGACCTCCCGTGGGGCCATCGGCACCGGGCTCGGCAGGCGAGGGATCAGGCCTGGCCACTGGCGTAGTACACCAGCCGGTACTTGCCGATCTGGACCTCGTCCCCGTTGGTCAGCTGGACCTCGTCGATCCGGTCGCGGTTCACGTAGGTGCCGTTCAGGCTGCCCACGTCGCGGACCTTCACGCCGTACGGGTCCCGGCGGAACTCCGCGTGCCGGCGCGACACGGTCACGTCGTCGAGGAAGATGTCGCTGTCCGGGTGCCGGCCGGCCGTCACCACGTCGACGTCGAGCAGGAACCGGCTGCCCGCGTTCGGACCACGCTGGACGATCAGCAGCGCGGACCCGGCCGGCAGTGCACCGACCGCGGCCTCGTCGTCGGCCGACAGCGGCTCACCGGTGCGCTCGGGCTCCGGCTCGGCGCCGATCGGGGTCAGCATCGCGGTGTCGGTGACACCGGGAGTCGGCGGCGTGACACCGGTAGCCGGCGGCACGACACCAGCACCTGCCGGGGCTGCCGCCGGTCGGTCCGCGCCAGGGAGCATCGCTCCGCACTGCGAGCAGAACCGGCTGCCCTCGGAGTTCTCGTGCCCGCACTGGTTGCAGAACGGCATGCTGTGATCCTCCCGATCGCCGGCGGTCCGGCGACGTTCTCGATAGACCCCGTATGAACAAGTGTGGACGCAGAATCAAGGACCTCAACTCTCTAGTAGCAGTTGAGGTCCGGTAAACCTATCAGTCAGCTTTGGTCGAGCTGGCCCTGGTAGGTGTCGGCGTCCATGAGTGCCTCGACCTCGGCCGCGTCCTCGACCTCGATGTCGAGCAGCCAGCCCTCGCCGTACGGGTCGCTGTTGATCAGGTCGGGCTGGTCCGCGAGGGCTTCGTTGACGGCCCGGACCGTGCCGTTGACCGGCGCGAACAGGTCGCTGACGCTCTTGGTCGACTCCAGCTCGCCACAGGCGTCACCGGCCCGCACCGCGCTGCCGACCTCGGGCAGCTGGACGTAGACGATGTCACCCAGCGCGTCCTGCGCGAAGTCGGTGATCCCGACCCGCACCGGTCCCTCGCCGGACTTCACCCACTCGTGCTCGGTCGTGTACTTCAAGTCTTCGGGGTACACCTTGGCTCCTCTTTCTGGAGAGTCTCGGATTTCTGGAAAGTCTCGGATTTCTGGAAAGTCTCGGATTTCTGGAAAGTCTCGGATTACTTGGTCGGGCTGGGTGCCGGGCGAGCGTAACGATGCTCCTCCGGCGCGTGCGTGGCGGTGATCTGGACCAGCTCCAGCTCCTGTACCTCGGCCGTCCCACCCACCTGCGGACCGGTCACTTCGCTGACCAGACCGCCGGGGAAGTTGGCCGCCTCGGCGAGGTTGTGCGACTCGCCGATCGCCTCGACAATGTACGGCGACGTCACCTTCTTGCCGTCGATCCGGATCCCCGGCGCGTCGTCGGTGAAGTCCGTGCTCGCGACCACCCGGGCCGTGCCGTTGATCTGGATCGCCTCGGCGCCGGCGTCGCGCAACTCCTCGATCGCGTCCAGCAGGTTGCTCGCGGTCATCTTGGCCTGCGGATCGTTCAGCGTGATCCGGACGCCGGGGCCCTGTGCGGGCGTGGTGCCGGCCAGGATGCCGAGCACCCGGATCTGCGCCTCGGCCTGCTGGCGGGCGGTCTGGGCCTTGTCCGCGCTGGACGACAGCAAGCTCTTCCGCTCCTCGAGTTCGGTGATCTCGCCCTCCAGGCGCCGGGTGTTCTGACCGAGGCCGTCGAGGATCGCGATCAGGTCCTCGCGACGGGCGTTCTGGTAACCGTCGTCGGCCCGGTTCACCCGGACCTGGACCACGGCCATGCAGGCGACCAGCGCGAGGACGACGGCGACGATCGCCTGGCCGCGGGACGGCTTGAAGCCGGACCGCAACCGGCGCAACGCCAGGTTGGGCCGCCGGGACTTGGCCTTGGGCATCGGCGTCGGCGTGGCCGGCTGTGCTGATTCGACCGGCTGTGGTGATTCGGCCGGTGGTGGTGACTCGGCCGGCTGATCCGGTGGCGGGCTGGTCTTGTCGTCGCTCATGTCAGGCCCGGAAGATGTGGCGGCGGATGGCGGCCATGTTCGTGAAGATCCGGATGCCGAGGACGACGACCACGCCGGTGGACAGCTGTGATCCGACCCCCAGTTGATCGCCGAGGTAGACGATCAGCGCCGCGATCAGGACGTTCGACACGAACGAGACAACGAACACCTTGTCGTCGAAGATCCCGTCCAGGAACGCCCGGAGCGCACCGAAGACCGCGTCCAGCGCGGCGACGACGGCGATCGGCAGGTACGGCTGGGCCCACTCCGGCACGTCGGGCGCGATCCACAGGCCGACGACGACCCCGATCACCAGTCCGAGTACGGCGATCACTTCGAGGTACCCACCTTCGCGTATCGCAGCGCGATGGTGGCATCGGCCGGCACCAGCAAGGAATCCTCCGTCGTGATCGTCATCCGGACACCGTAGTTACTGACCAGGTACTGCACCCACTGACCGCCCTGGCTCTGCGCGAACCGGGCCGGCATGGTCGCGGTGTCCCCGATCGCCAGCACGGTGTACGGCGGAGTCAGCGAACTGTAGTCGACCGTGATCGCACTGCCCGCGCCGCGGATCGCGGTCAGTGCGGTGAGCCGATGCCCGTTCACCGAGATCGCTTCGGCGCCCGCGATCCACAGACCGTTGACCAGCAGCTGCAGATCGACATCGAGGAGCCGGCCTTCCTTGGAGTCGGCGTCCTTCGAGTCGTCCAGGACCGCCTTGACGCCCGGACCATTGACCGCGACCGCGCCGGCCTGCAGCTCGAGGTCGTCGAGCTTCTGCTGCAGGGCCGCACCCGAGCTGGTGTTACTCAGTCCGCCCGCCTGCAACCGCCGTACCTCGTCGGAGAGCTGGGTCTGCTGGGTGCGCAACCCGTTCAGCCGGGTGTCGGCCTGGTTGATCCGGGTGATCAGCTCGTCGCGCTGTTTCTCCGCCTCGGGTGCGCTGCGGTAGTTCTGCGCGGCGGCGATCGCGAGCAGGAACCCGAGCACGATCGTGGCCACCACCAGCATGATCCGGTGCCGGGACCGGACCGACTTGCCGTCCTGTTTCGGGCGGGTCCGGGCCGCGACGGCGTACCCCTCGTCGAGCGGGTGGGCCATCAGATTGTTCAGCAGCGACATGGACGCGTCGACGCGCCGCGGGGGTGTCGCCTGCTTGTCGGCGTGCTTGTCTGCGTGCTTGTCGGCGTTCTTATCGGGGGCTTGCTGAGTCACAGATCTACCCGGCCGTGTCCTTGAGTGGCTTCACGGTCTGGATGAGGTGGCGCAGTTGGACGAAGTACAGAGCGCCGGCCCAGTAGTACAGCCCGGTCCCCCAGATCGCGAAGGCCCAGCCGAAGACGCGAGCCAGCAGGTTGAGGGTGGTGTCGCCGTCACCGAGCAGGAGCAGCGGGAACGCATACAGCAGGCAGAACGTCGCGGACTTGCCGAGGAAGTGCACCGGCAACGCGTTGAACCCGCGGCGGTGCAACGCGGGCAGAGTGAACGTGAGCAACAGGTCGCGCAGCGGCAGCGCGATCGCCAGCCACCACGGGATGATGTCGCGCAAGGCCAGGCCGACGACGGTCGCGAAGATGTACAGCCGGTCGGCGACCGGGTCGAGCATCTGCCCGAGCCGGCTGGTCTGATTCATCCGGCGGGCGATCTGGCCGTCGGCCCAGTCGGTGAACCCGGAGATCGCCAGCACCAGCAACGCCCAGCCGTCCTCCTGCGGCCCGAGGACGAGCCACAGGAACAGCGGCACCCCCAGCAACCGCAGGAAGCTGAGCGCGTTCGGGATCGTCAGCACCCGGTCGGACACTTCGAGCTCCGGCACGCGACCCCTCCCCCTCTCTCTCCCCTGATACCGGTCGTAACTGTACTTGGGCACGTCGACACGTTTACGCCCGGCCATCCCGGGGCAGGGCCTGCCCCCTGTTACCTGAACGCGTTCACGCCGTTCCCGCTATGGGCGCTACGAACTGGTGACCCGATCGATACGCAAGGGTGACGCTTACGCTGAGGCCATGAGGTTCCTGGTGCTGATCTACGGCAACCCCGAGTCCAGGGCGGTCTGGGACTCGCTCAGCGACGAGCAGAAGCGGGAGGGGATGACCGGATACACCGCTCTGAACGAGGCGCTCACCGCCAGCGGCGAGCTGGTGGTGTCGGAGTCCCTGGGAGATTCGCGGGCGACCAAGCAGGTGCTGGTGCGGGACAACCAGGTGCTGACGACCGATGGTCCGTTCGCCGAGGTGAAGGAGCAGCTGGCCGGCTTCTACCTGCTGGACTGCGAGACGATGGACCGCGCGGTGGAGATCGTTGCCGAGATCCCCGAGGCGCCGTTCAGCATCGTCGAGATCCGGCCGGTGCGCGACCTGACGTCCCTGAGGGGATGATGATCGAGGAGCTGCTGCGTGCGCAGGCTCCGCGGGTGCTGAGTGCACTCGTGCGCCGGTACGGCGATTTCGACGCTTGCGAGGATGCGGTCCAGGAGGCGTTGCTGGCCGCGTCGCAGCGGTGGCCGGGCGACGGCGTACCGGAGAATCCGCGCGGCTGGCTGATCACGGTCGCGTCGCGGCGGCGGATCGAGGTGCTACGGAGCGAGGCGGCGCGGCAGCGGCGGGAGCAGTCGCTGGCTGTTGGTCCGGATCCGGAGCCCGCGTCGTCGATCGACGACTCGTTGACGCTGCTGATGCTGTGCTGCCATCCGTCACTCACACCGCAGTCGCAGGTCGCGCTGACGCTGCGTGCCGTCGGCGGGCTGACCACGGCCGAGATCGCCCGGGCATTTCTGGTGCCGGAGGCAACGATCGGGCAGCGGGTCAGCCGGGCGAAGGCGAAGCTGCGGGGTGCGCGGTTCGCGTTGCCGCCGGCGTCGGAGCAGCCCGAGCGGCTGGCCGCCGTACTGCATGTGCTGTATCTGATCTTCAACGAGGGCTACACGGCATCGTCCGGTGCGTCGCTGCACCGGGTCGAGCTGAGCACCGAGGCGATCCGGTTGACCCGGCAACTGCGCGAGCTGCTGCCGGCCGAGGGCGAGGTGGCCGGGTTGCTGGCGTTGATGCTGCTGACAGATGCGCGGCGACCCGCACGTACGACGGCCGACGGGGCGCTGGTGCCGCTACCGGAGCAGGACCGGGCGCGGTGGGATGCCGCTTCGATTGCCGAGGGCACCGAGTTGATCGACTCGACGTTGCAGTCGGCACCGGTCGGCCCTTACCAGCTGCAGGCCGCGATCGCCGCCGTCCACGATGCGGCGCCGAGTGCCGCGGAGACCGACTGGCGCGAGATCCTGATGCTGTACGAACTCCTGGAGTCGACCGCGCCCGGACCGATGGTGACGCTCAACCGGATCGTCGCGGTCGCGATGGTGCACGGGCCTGCGGCCGGGTTGGCGTTGCTCGACGACGTGGATCCGGCGCTCACGGACCATCACCGGCTGGCCGCCGTACGGGCTCATCTGTTGGAGCTGTCCGGGGCGCGCGAGGCTGCTCGGGAGGCCTATCAGCTCGCTGCGCGGCTGACGCAGAGCCTTCCCGAGCAGCGCTACCTACAGACACGCGCGGACGCCGTCTAGGCGGGGACGACTCCGGGCTTGCCGGCTTCGACCGCCCAGCGGGCTGTGGTGGACGACGGCGCATCGGGTACGGCGACCGACGACACCGAGCGCTCCTCCGTCAGCCAGCGCGTCCGGTCGACGTCCATGCGCAGCCAGCCGTGGGTACGGCCGTTGAAGTAACGCACCCACGGGTTGAAGGCAGCGTTGGACTGCTCGGCGATCGGTACGAACGAGGCCGGGAAGTCCGACGTGATCGACGTCGAGACGAACTCGCTGGCGACCACCGGCGAGGCCGGGTCCTCGACCGTGAGGCGCAGGTCGTTGATCCAGGTCGAGTGGATGTCGCCGGCGATCACCACCGGGTTCGTGGCCTCGCTCGCTGCGATCGCGGCCAGCAGCCGACGGCGCTGCGGCGTGTATCCGTCCCACTGGTCCAGGTTGACGATCGAACCCGGCGGCGGGGCGACGAAGCGGGTCGGCGCCATCATCACCTGCTGTCCGAGCACGTTCCACTGGCTGTGCGACGAACGCAGGCCGTCGAGCAGCCACTTCTCCTGCACCGGACCGGTCAGCGTGCCCGTCACGTTCGTGTCACCGAGCGCCTGGGCGCCGAAGTCGGACGGCAGTCCGCCGGCCGGCACCCCGCCGCCGGGCTGGTCGGTGCGGTACTGCCGGGTGTCGAGCACGTTCAGCCGCAACAGCGTGCCGAAGTCGAAGCGGCGGTAGATCCGCAGATCGGACCATCCGGTCCGATTCGTCGCCCGCACCGCGGTGTGCTCGTACCAGGCCTGGTACGCCGCGGCTCGCTGGACCTTGAACTGCTCAGGTGTCTGGTGCCACGGCGCAGGGTCCTGCTCGTCGATCAGACCGGCGTAGTTGTTCTCGGTCTCGTGGTCGTCCCACGTCGAGATGAACGGGAACGCGGCGTGGGCCGCCTGCAGGGCCGGGTCGGACTTGTACAGCGCGTGCCGGTTGCGGTAGTCGGCGAGCGTGATCAGCTGGTCGGCACCCTCGGCGGTCCCGGACGACGGGTTGTGCGGCCGGATCGCGTCTGCCTTCGGGTCGTACTCGTAGATGTAGTCACCGACGTGCAGGACCAGGTCGAGGTCGGACTCGGCGATGTCCCGGTAGGCACCGAAGTACCCGTTCTGCCAGTCCTGGCAGTTGGCCACGGCGAACCGCAGCCGTGCGGCGGCACTGCCCGGGGCAGGCGCCGTCCGCGTGCGTCCGACGGGGCTGAGGTATTTGCCGGCGCGGAACCGGTAGAAGTAGTCGTGGCCCGGCCTCAGCCCGGCGGCGTCCACATGGACGGAGTGGGCCAGGCTCGGGCGAGCCGTGGCCGTACCGGCCCGGACCACGTGCCGGAACTTCTCGTCCGTGGCGATCTGCCAGCCGACCGGTACGGCGCGATCGCCGAGGCCGCCATCACGCAGCAGGCGGGTCCACAGGATGACTCGGTCCGCCAGCGGGTCGCCGCTGGCCACCCCGAGGCTGAACGGATCACTGCGGATCGGATTCGCGTGCGCCTGCCGTACGTCGACGACACCGCTGGCCGCGACCGCGACGCCCGCGGCCCCCAGCACTGTGCGCCGCCGTATCACCTGTTCGCTCATCTCTACCCCTCCTGCGATGGCGGACAACTGTCCGAGCACGAACCTTGCCGCACACGAGGGTCGCGAGGCCAAGGTTTCAGCGAGGGTGCACGATGAGCGGCCGACCCCAACTGAGCTGGGCGACGATCGTCAACTCGAGCAGCCCGTCCTGTGCGTACGGCGCCACCGCCTGCTCGATGGCCGTGTCCATGGTTCGTGCTTCCTCGGCGGACATCAGGTCCCGGGCCAGACTCGACGTCGAGTGGAACTGCTCGATGTAGTCGGCGACCCGCTGGTGATACGTGATCGGCGCGGTCCGCGCCGTACCGGAGAGGTCCAGGAGTCCGCGCTCTCGGATCGCGTCGACGACGTTGAACGTCGGGTCGTGGTCCGGCTTGCGCGAGTGGCGCTGGAACACCGGCACGATGTCGTCCAGCCATGGCACGTCGACCGGCCCGTGCTCGATCAGCACGAGCTGCGCTGTGGGCGTCAGGTGCGGAACGATCCGGGCGAAGGTCTCCTCCCACGGCATCCAGTGAATGCTCGCGCCGGCTGTGACCAGCGCATACGGCCCGTCGAGGTCGGCGGTCTCGATGGCGCTCACCTGCCAGTGGATGTTCGGGTTGTCTCCGCCGGCTCGTTGCCTGCCCGCGTCGACCATCGCCTGCGAGAAGTCGATCGCATCGACCCGCTCCACCCGCGCCGCCAACGGCCGGGCGATCGCTCCCTCCCCAGCGCCGATGTCCAGCACCCGCCGAGGCCCGCCGCCGATCAGCCCGTCGAGCCGGTCGAAAACCTCATCCGGATACGGCGGCCGATGCTGGTAAGCCTCCGCCACCGCGTCATACCGAAACGTCCGAGCCAACTCAGTCATACACCCACGCTAATCCGCCCTCGGTCCCGATCCGGCGGTTTCTGCCGACAGCAGCGCCCTGAGCTCACCGGTCGCCCGCTCGACCGACCACCGAGCCAACTCCGGCCAATTGTGATCACGACGCAGAGCTTGAATCAGCCGAGTTCCGACGAAGTACCCAATCCGGTCAGGAAGCTCACCTCCGCAGTTCATTGCGAGATGCCTGTTGACCACCCCGTCGTCCTCAGAGTCGAAGTCCGCGAGAATCGCCGCCCGCGCCTCCTGCTCCCGCCTCTCACAGTCCGCCAGCCAGTCGTCGTACCCAGGCCCGAACCAGAGGTGCTCAGCCAACCCGTACTCTCCGAACAGCTCGACGGTCAGTGCAGTTGCAAACCCCTCGCTGTAGATCCCCTGCCCAAGTGTCCCGTCATCGGGCCACGGCTCCTCCGGCAACGGCTGCTGCAACGCATGCGCAATCTCGTGCGCGGCAAGGATCCGCGCCGCCCGCTCGTCCGGGATCATCTCCAGGGCGAGGTACAGCGTGTCGTCGGCGACCCACCCGTTCGACGTATTCACGCCAACCATCGAAACCGCCTGGATGTCGACCTCCTCAGCCTCCAGCACCGGCACAACCAGCCGGGCGGCCTCCTCGATCCACCGCATCCCGCGCCGCGCATTGGCCCGGATCCGCTCCTCCACCTCCGGGTACTGCGCCAGTACCTTCTCCAGCCGGTCAGGTGTTAGCGTCCGCCCGGTGCGGGTCAGGTCGTTCAGTACCTGCGGGTGCCGGCCGACGTACTTCTCCCAGTCTCGGTCGCCGTCCCAAAACGCCAAGAACTCCGGCCCCAGATCGCGCACCACAACGCTCATGAGCTGCCCCTCGTCGTGCTCCCCTTAGCGGGATTCGAGGATAGTTAGGTCACGGGTCGCGAAGCGGTGGTGTTCTATTTCTTCGTCGAGGAGTACGGCGAGGCAGTCGGCGACGCGGCGTTGTTCCTCGGGGTAGCCGGGGGCCGGGGATCGGGAGCAGAGGCGGCCCAGGTCGGCGTTGGTCAGGGAGTCGAAGACGGCTTGGGCAATGGCGGCTCGGTCGGCGCGGGCGGCCAGGGCTTCGGCGTACGTCGGGTGCGCGTCCAGCGTCATGCCCAGGGTCGCGGCGTCGGCCGGGTCGTAGGCGGTTTGTGGCAGGCCCAAGGGGTGGAACGGCTTCGGGTCGTCGAGGACGGTGCGGCTCACCCAGGAGTCGGTGATGAAGACGAGGTGGCGCAGGGTCTCGACGAAGGACCATTCATCGTTCACCCGCTCCTGCAGGGCCGCCTCGGGGAGGCGCTCGGCGCGCTCGGTCAGTGCGGCCCAGAGTCCCTGCATCGTGGTCCACATCGCGTTGAAGTCGTCGGCGTCCCCCATCTCGCGTAGCTGGACGCGCTCGGGGTGCCGGCGGTTGAGCTCGGACTCGACGTACTCGGTCACGTCGACGCCGTTGATCACGAGGTTGCTGACATAGCCCGACACGTCGACGTCCACGAGACACCCGTCGGTGATCCTCACCCCGGACAGATCACAGTCGACGAACCGCGCACCGCGCAGATCTCCGACCAGGAACGTCGCCGCCCGGAACCGAGCGTTCTGACCGTCGTCGTGATACCCCGCCGACCACCGATGCGGCCCGTACTGCGCAGGCCCCAGGCTGTCTGGTGCGCCGGTTTCCACGTCGGTGTCCACGCTGCCCTCCACGCTCTGTTGGTCCATCGCGCCAGTGTCGACCATGCCACCGACAGTTTCAGTCGTAGGTCGCCTGGGCGTGCCATGAGGCCTGGTCGAGGGTGAAGAGCCAGGCTCGGGTGTCGGCGGTGTGGAACTGGAAGCGGGCCTGGCGGGATTCGGTGGCGGGGTCCCACCAGCGTTCGTCGGTGAGCCAGGGGCCGGCCCAGGCGGTGATGGGGTGAAATTTGTTGCTATCAGCAACTTGTGGAGCGGGGGCCAGGCGGAACGTGGCGGGGGCGCCGGAGAGCTCGCCGCGGGCGCTGACCGTGACCAGGGTGCCTTCCTCGGAGAACACCTGGGCCGGCAGGGGCTTGGGGAAGATCGTGGTCGGCGCGAGCGTCGGCCAGCGACCGGGGTCAGGGGAACTGATCGCACCGGGCCACGGCTGGTCCGGTGGCCGGGCCGGCACCGGGCGGTCGCCCCACGGGATCAGCGTCTGCCGCTGCGCGAACCCACGCCCGCCGCCGATCACCACCGTCGCGACGGCACCGTGGCCGAGCATGCTCTGGACCCGCGACAGCGCCCGGTGGATCCGCTCGTCCGGCCCACCACCCCACAGCCCGTCGGCATGCGCACCGACCGGATCCGCCTGGTCCGGAACGAGCCGGAGCCGTACGACGGGTGACGTCAGCTCACTCGTCGCCGTCCCGCTCCCCTGCAGTTGCCAGCGGACCCGGTCCACCACATCGGCCGCGGTGAACCAGCGCGGGTGCAACCACTCCCGCTCGTGGATCCGCCCGGACTCGGTGCCGACCTCGACCCGCAGCGTCGTACAGACCAGGCCGAGCTCGGTCAGCCGGACGACCAGCTCGTCGGCGACCGACCGGACCGCGAACGCGACCTGGTCGACCCGGTCAACGGCCGGCTCGAAGTCGAGGGTGCGGGTGAGCTCCGGTGGGATCTCCCGGCCGACGACCGGGCGATCGTCGTACCCACGAGCCAGGCGGTGTGCGAAGGCACCGGACGGACCGAAGCGGGACAGCACCTCGGTGGTGGACAGCCGCGCGAACGCGCCCAGCGACCGCAACCCGAGCCGGCGGAGCAGATCCGCGAGGGCGGGCTGCTCGAGGACGTCGACGGTGAGTGGCGCCAGGAACTCCGGTGACTCCCCCGGCGGCACCACGTGGATCCGTGTCTCGGGTGAGCTCGCCCGGGCGGCCTGCTCGGCGGCGAACGGACCGTCGGCGATCCCGATCCGGCCACCGAGCACGTCGAACGTCTCGAGCCGGTCGAGCAGCTTCTCCGCGGCCGTGGACTCACTGCCGTAGAACCGGGCCGGGCCGCGGGCCTTCAACGCGCACATCCCCGGCCGGATCACCTGGATGCCGGGGATGAGCGCCTCCAGGCACGCGATCACCGGATCGAACGCACGGGCGTCGATCACCGGGTCGTACTTCAGTACGACGAGCTCCGGGCACCGCGACTGTGCGTCCCGGGCCCGCTGCCCGCGACGCACCCCCTCGGCCCGCGCGGCAGCAGAGGTGGCGAGCACCTTGCCCTTCTCCAGAACGGCGATCGGCTCGGCCGGAGAACGGCCCGTGGCCACCGCGGCCGCCGTCACCGGCCAATCCGGCACCCAGATCACCATCGTGCGGGTGAGATCGCTCATCAGCCCACCGCCTGCTCACGCCACTGCAGCGACCCCGACCCAGACTCGGTCTCCGCGGTGCGGACAGCTCCATCGGGAGCCGGCAACCAGACCTGGTGCCGCCGTGGATGCACGGCAACCCTGCGGCCGGACACCATGACCGTCGCCTGCCGGGCGGTGAGCAGCCCCTCACCGTCACCCAGGCCGGTCCAGGTGTTGCTCTCCACCTCCAGCCGCGCCTCACTCCCCGGCCAGGAACCGGACGCGATCAGCATCGCTCCCCGCGTCCGAAGCCGTGCGGCGAGCCGGGACGCCTCCCCCGGCGTCACCTCACCGGGCGGACGGACGACCACCACGGTCAGCGCGTCGACCAGCGCGGCGACGACATTGAGCCAGTCGTGCCCGGGGTCGGGCACGAGCACGAGACGCTCCAGGTCGACGCCGAGACCGCGCGCCGCCTCCGCGCCGAACGACGGCAACCCCACCACCCCACACCACGCACCCTCCGCGGACGGTCCGGCCATCAACGCCATCACCAGCGCTGCGCTCCCGCGCACCGAATACACCGAGCCGCCGCGCAGGCTGGCCCCCGACAGCAACTCGGAGACCGCAGGCAGCGTGGGCAACGCCCGATCCACCTCAGCCGTATCGAGCGCCTGCTGCACCCGTGCCTCAGTGATCCGGGTCTCGAAGCCGGTCACCGAGGCAAGGCGCGGCGCGGAAGGTGCGGGTTGCTCGGATGGCCCGGCCTCCGGATCGTGCCGAGCCTCTTCCACTTCCTCCGGCTGGTCGAAACAATCAGGATCGAACCCGCTCACCGCCGCCAGCCGGGCCATGCCAGGCTGGGCAGTACTGGTGAACGAAGTCCCCGTCATGAACCCATGTTCGAACACCTGTTCGAACATGTCAATCCGGTCGTCCACAGCCCGCCCAAACCTCTAGAGTCCAGGCATGCGACGGGTCGATCACCCGCGGTTCATCACCGCGCTCCAGCAGGTCGAGGAGAGCATCGACGCCGCCTGGCGAGCCTTCTGCACGGAATCCCAGATCGAACCCCAGATCGAATCCGGTACGCCGGAAGCCCGTGAGCTGGCCGAGATCGTCCTGCAGGACACCTCGGAGTTCGACTGGCGGGTCGTGGACGGTGCCCTCGGCGAGCTGACCTGCCCAGATTGCGGTTCCCCCCTCGGCGCCGGACCGGTCGGGTGTGCGAGCTGCGACAAGGCGAACGGGTTCCGGTTCGCAGCCCGGGAGGTCGACCGTCCCGGCGTACCGCCTGGCAACGAGCACGCGATCCGCGTCTCCTCCGCGGTCGCCCGGACCAGGCACCGGTACTCACCCCGCGCCCGGGCCGGTTACGAGCTCCTCCTGCCCGATCTGCTCGCCGGTGCGCTCCCCACGACTCCGCAGGCCCAGCACCTCAAGCACCTGATCAACCAGCTCACCGACAACGAGCTGGAACGGCTGATCACCCCGGCAGACCTCGTGCGCACGCCATAGGGTGGGGAACATGCCTAGGACTATTGCCACCAACACCAAGGTCGACCTCGAGGGGCTGCTGGAGTTCGTTCGCCCACGTCATCACATGCTGTTGATCGCTACCCGGGCGGACGGTACGCCGCAGGCGTCGCCTGTGTCGGGTGGTGTCGACACCGAGGGGCGCATCGTCATCTCGTCGTACCCGGAGCGGGCCAAGAGCACCAACGTGAAGCGCACCGGCCGGGCCAGCGTTCTGGTGCTCTCGGACGAGTGGAACGGCGCATGGGTCCAGGTGGACGGCAGCGGCGAGGTCATCGAGCTGCCTGACGCGGTGGAACCCTTGGTGGACTACTACCGCGCGATTTCCGGCGAGCACCCGGACTGGAACGAGTACCGCGAGGCCATGCGCACCCAGGGCAAGTGCCTGATCCGCATCACCCCCGAACGCTGGGGCCCACTCGCCACCGGCGGCTTCCCCGCCCGCCTCGCCTAGTAGTGCGTACGGCGCTCGTTGTCCACGCGCATCCGGATGACGAGGTGTTCGCGACTGGGGCTGCGACGCTGATCCTGAGTGAGGCGGGCTGGCGGGTCGTACTGCGCGTTGCCACCCAAGGGATGTGGGATGCGGCGGAGAAGCTCCCGGCCTCCTGCGCTCTGCTGGGGATCCACGAGTGCGAATGGCTGAGCGATGCGGCCCGCTGGATCGACGACGGTGGATCCAGCGGGCCAAACACACTGGCGAGCGCCGAGCCCGACGAGCTCACAGCCACAATCGAGCGGGCCATCGACACTGTCCAACCGGACCTGATCCTCACCGTCGGAAGCGACGGACTCACTGGGCACCCGGACCACATCGCGATCTCGCAGGCCGTTCAGCGGGCACGGAAACCCTGCCGCGCCCTGGGCGCACGCCTGCGCGCCGAAGACGTCCAAGCCGGTGCACAGCTGGTGCGCGAACTCCTCCCGGACGAGCAGGTCGGATCCGGCAAGGTAGTCGGCGCACCAGCCGGCACACCCCTCGAAGAGATGGCTGGTGCATCGGAAGAACGCCGACGCCGAGCTCTCGACCAGTACTACGACGGCCTCGGCTCCCAGTCGCTCCCCGAGCTCATCACGTCGTACAACAGCCGTGGTGACGGGCTCCTGCTCAGGGCGGTCTTCGACGCGTCCGGGTGGCGGCAGGACCGGTTCGAGGTGTTTACGGCTTCGCCGAGCGACGCTCCATCGTCTCGGTGATGCGCTGCATCGCGCCTTCGAGGTGGTCGCGCAGGGCGGTGTCGGCACCCAGCTCGTCGTGGGCGACGCAGGCGTCGAGGATCGCCTGGTGCTCGCGGCGCGTCTGCTCGATCCGGGCCTTGGTCTGGCGCGATCCGAACCGGTAGCGCTCACTGTTCTGCCAGACCGGCTCGATCGCGCGCGGCAGCCACCGCGAGCCGCCGGCCCGGTAGATCGCGAAGTGGAACTCGGTGTGCGCCTGCCGGGACGCGATGTTGTCGCCGAGCTTCGACAACCGGACGTGCTCGGCCAGTGCGGCCCGGGCCAGGGTCGCGTCCGCGTCGGTGAACCGGGTCGCGGCCGCACGGACCGCGAGGGACTCCAGCGCCAGCCGGGTCGCATGGGTGTCGCGGAGGTCCTCCATCGACAGCTCGCGGACCCAGGCGCCCTTGTGCGGAACGATCTCGACCAACCCGAGCGCAGCCATCCGCCGCAGTCCTTCGCGGATCGGCATCTGGCTCATGTCCAGCCGCTTGGCGAGCTCTTCCAGCCGCAGCGCCGTACCGCTGGGGAGTTCACCGGACAGGATGAGCTCGTGCAGCTCGGCCGCGGCCTCCTCGGCGAGAGTACGGCGGCCGGTCGGCCCTCCCGGCGTGAGCTCGAGTCGTCGGGTCATCGGTTGCGGGCTGCCTCTCTCCTCCACTGAATTCAAGTCTGGGAGGTAACCGTACGGCAGGCCGGGGCATCTCAGGGCGTCCGCGGAAATATTGCTCAGCGGGAGCCCTGACCCGGGTCAGTGGCCTAGACCGGGTAGCCCACGCGCAGGCTCAGCTCAACGAGGTCAGGTCCAGCAGAACCCGCCCAGCCGGCGCATCCAGCACCTCATCGAGGCGGTCCGCGGGGACCAGCTCGTACTCCGGCCGCCACGGCGCCGGTGCGATGTCGGCCAGCGCCTCACCGACCGCACCAGGGTCGAAAACGGTCCGCTGCAGGTTCACCGGCAGCACTCGGAGGTCCCGGCCGATCAGCTGATGCAGGTCGATCGTGGTGAACTCACCGGCCTGATAACCCAGTACGGCGATCCGCCCGCCCGGAAAGATGTGTCCGAGCACCCCACTGGTCACCGGGCCGCCCATGGTGTCGATCGCCGCATCACACCAGGGCAGCTCGCGACCAACCTGACCCAGCTCGTCCACGCGGACGATCTGGTCGACCAGTGCGGCCGCTGACTCGACGGACTCGCCGATGCGCGCTACCCCGATGATCTTTGCGGCACCAACCGACCGTGCCACCGCTGCACACATCCGGCCGACCAGACTGGTGATCCCGGTGACCACAACCGTCTCACCCGCGCCCAGGGCTGCGATCCGTCGTACGGCGGTGTGGGCCGTCAGCGCAGGCGTCAGCAACGCAACAGCATCGGCCGCATCCAGTGCAGCCGGCAGACGATGTACGGCGGCATCCGGTACGACGGCGTACCGGCCCCACAGACCCGACCTGGTGACACCGACACCGGCGCCCCGAACCACTACGTGCGTCCCGCCCAGCAGCGAATTCGAGGTAATGACCACGCCGGCGCCCTCGACACCGGGTGTGAACGGCACAGTGGGCTGCTTGCCCGCCAGCACCGACCTGTCCTGCTGGGTCACGGCAGCGACCCGCATCTCCACCAGCGTCTCGCCCGGTCCGGCGACGAGTTCGCTCTCCTCGGCCTTCAGCTGCTCCCCCGGCCCATGACTCAACAACACGGTCCCCCGCTTATTCATGGCACATCCCTGTTCCCCACATTTGATATCTGATCACAACTTGCCTCGGCGAAAAGCCGGATCTCACGACGCGACAACCCCCTTCGCCAGCGGCTGGGTCAGCTCGCCGGCAGTCGTCGAGCGCGCCGGGGACACCGAGTCACTGCCCATCGGGAACGGCCAGTCGCTACCGGCCAGCACCCGCTCGGCTCCGAAGGTCTTCGTCAGGAGTTCCAGTACGGCGTCGTCGTGGACCAGATCGTCGACGTAGAAGCGCCGCAGGGCCGCACCGACCGGTAGAGACAGCGGCTCGATACCTGGCCGGTCCTGATCGACTCCGCGCTGCCACCGTCCGGCCAACGCCGCCGTCACCCCACCCCCATGACACAGGCAGAACCGGATCCCCGGAAACCGCCCCGGCACATCCGCGAAAACCAGAGACGCCGCTGCCACCCCGGTCTCGTACGGATTCCCCAACAGATTCGATAGATAGAACGAATCAAGCCGCTTGTCGTCACTGCTACCGGGGTGAATCAGCGTGAACGCCTCCACCTCGTGCAATGCCTGCCAGACCGGCTCCAGCCCGGCATAGCTCGGCGTACCGAGCGCGAACCCGCTGAAAACGCCCTCCTGTGCCAGTGCGGTAGCCACTGCCGGTGCGGTCGGGTCGAGCAGCGGTAGGTGGCCGAGGACGCGCAGCTGCGGTGTGGCGAGCTCGCGGAGTCCCTGGTTCACCAACTCGGCCCACTCGACGCCGGCGTCGTACCGGAACAGCGCAGGCGGCACGGACACCACAGCACCATCGAGCCCCTGATCCGCGACCCACCGCAGCAGTGCGGCCGGGTCAGCCAGGCGCTGAAGTGGCAGTCGCTGTCCATCGATCACCAGGCGGCCGTCATCGATCGACAGACCGAACTCAGCCCGGTGCGCCGCCGACAGCACGGTCGGCGGTATCAGGTGGGTGTGGATGTCCCAGCCGGCCATATCAGCGGGCGTCCTCGTCGTTGTCGTAGAACTCCGGCCGCTGCGGATAGTGCGGGCCGTCGTACACCTCGAGCAGGACAGACGTCTCCTCGGCACGCGTCGGACCGTGCACTCTGCCCTTGGGGTTCCAGTAGAAGCTGCCCGGCGTCAGAGTCGTCCCGGTCGGCAGGTACACGTACCGCCCGGCGAGGCAGAACATGAACTGGTTCGACGCGTGCTTGTGCTCGGTCGGAATCCCGGTCCCTTGCTCGAACCGCACCAGAGCGATCGATGCCTCGGTCTCAGGATCACGCCACAGCATCTTGTGGGACAGCCCGGCCAGGGACTTCTCGACCCACTCCAGATCCTCGGTCTGCACGAGAACTTCCTGCAGGTGCTGGTCAAAACTCACGAAACCTCCCGGGGGACAGGGCGGCCAGTGATCCGCACGTAAAGCTCTTCGGCCACACCGGCGCTCAGCGGAGCCACCGCCGCGATGTGCCCGTCCGGCCGGATCAGTACGACGCTCTCGGGCGGTACGCCGTACCTGTTCGTGGCAACGCTGCCCGGATCGAACAGAGCGCGGTCACGCAGACCGGAGTCGTGCGGCGCGTCCCACCGGGACACCGCGTAGTGCTTCAGTGCCGGCGAATCGTTCACCGGGATCTCCGGGCGACGCCGTACGTCGGTGAAGTAGAGCGCGACGAACGAGTGCTTGCACAGGTCGTGGATCGTCACCCGCCCGGTCGGACCCTGCAGCGCCAGGTCCGGCGCCCGGTCACCCGCACGCACGGCAGGTGGTGCGGCACTGGTCGCCACCATCGACCAGTCGCCCACACCCTCCACGTCGAGCCGGACACTCAGCAGCGTCCGGTTGTACGCCGTTGCCCACGCGCCGGTGTCTTCCGTGACGGCACCGCGCTGCTGCGCCATGTACTTGCGGGCAGCCTCGGCCATCTCACCCGAGCCCTCGATCGCCACCGGCCGTTGCTCCTGCTCGTACCCGTCCAGCAGCTCCGGGTCCGCCCAGCCGCGCAGCACCCAGGCGAGACGCCACGGCAGATTGGAAGCATCCAGTGCACCCGTGTTGAGACCCAGCGCCCACATCGGCGTGATCAGGTGGGCCGCGTCGCCCATCAGGAACACCTTGCGATCCAGCGTCCACTGGTCGGCGACCCGGTGATGGACGTTGTAAACGACCGAGCCGAGCAGCTCGATCCGGTCCACCTCGCCGATGAACTGCTTCACCTTCACCAGCAGATCCTCGTCACCCGGCGGCTCGGCACCCGGGCTCAGCGGGAACAGGAAACGCCAGTTGTCCGGCTGGCGGATCAGAACCATCCACTCGGACCGGTCCGCGAAGTACGCGAGGTACGGGTAGTCGCGCGCGTTGTTGACGTCCAGATCGACCAGGACGTCGATCAGCATGTACCGCTCGGGCAGGGTCTCCCCCACCACCTTCACACCGATCGCATCCCGGATCTTGCTGCGTCCGCCGTCGCATGCGAGCAGATGCGAGGCCTCGAGATCGCGCGGCCCGTCCGGCGTCTCCACATGCAGTACGACGCGGTCGTCCAGTACGTCGAACGACAGCAGCCGATGCCGGGTCAGCACCTCCTGATCGAGCGCCGCGGCGAGGATCGGCTCCATCTTCTGCTGCGGCAGGTTGATCACGAACGGGAACTGCGTGTCGTTGACCAGCTCGGCCAGCTGCACCGACGCCCGCGGCGTGTTGGTGGCCCGGTCGATGTCACCGATCTCGTCGATCCGCAGTGCGGCGGACAGGATCCCGTCGACCGCGCCGTACCGGTTCCAGATCTCCAGCGTCCGGCTGAGCGTCGTACCCGCCTTGGTGTCCGACGACAGGACGGCGTCCTCCTCGAGCAGCACGAACGGTACGCCGTAGTGCGCCAGGCCGAGGGCCGTCGTGAGGCCGATGGGTCCGGCACCCACGACGGCGACAGGCAGCTGATCAGTCACTCCACACTCCAGGAGCTCGAGAGCTTGGCAAACGCACGTTCCCGGGTCAGCACCGACCCGGTCATCGCGGCCGCGTCGGACAGCAGGAACAGCAACGGGCCGACCACGTCCTCGGGGTCGCCGATACCTATGGTGTCGTGCCAGTGCTCCCGGTCCGCACCGGCGTTCGCTCCGCGGAACTGCTCGGTGTCGATCACGCCCGGCGCGATCACGTTCACCCGCACCCGGTGCTCGGCCACCTCCGCCGCCAGCGTCTTGGCGAAGGCAACCAGCGCCGACTTGCTCGACGCGTACGCCGCGGCACCCGGATAGCCGGTCCCGGCCATCCCCGACGTGAACACGACGACCGAACCCGACCGCCGCGACACCATATGCGGTACGACGGCCTGACACACCCAGACCACGCCGTCCAGGTTCACCTGCAGTACACGGGTCCACTCAGACGCGTCCAGCTCCAGCACCGACGACCGAGGCTGAATCGCCGCTCCGGCAACTAGCCCGTCGATCCGCCCGTAGTGCTCGAGCACTCCGGCCACCGCAGCCTGCACAGCCGACCGGTCCGCCACATCCACCTCGACATACGCGACCGCGCCGTCAGTCGGTGGTTTAACGTCAAAGACAACTGCTGTGCCGCCGACGGCGTTCACAGCAGCAGCCAGCGCCGCGCCGATGCCCTGCGCACCACCCGTGATCACCACGACCTCACCCGCGGCGTCGAAGCGCGCCTTCACGAGGTCTCCTGCTGCTTCGACGTCTCGTGCTGGTTTCCCTCGACCCGTCTCGTCATGGTGTCGCTGATCCGCTGGAACGCACCCGAAAGGTGAGCCCGCAACGCAAGCTCGGCGCCGTCCGGATCGCGTTCGGCGCACGCGTCCAGGATCGCCTGGTGCTCCTGCCGGTTCCGCTCGATCAGGAACGCGGTCTGCCGGCTACCGAACCGGTACCGCTCGCTGTTCTGCCAGACCGGCTCGATTGCCCGCGGCAACCACTGTGACCCGCTCGCCCGATAGATGGCGAAGTGGAAGTCCGCATGCGCCTGCCGAGCACCCGCGGAGTCGTGCGCACGAGAGAGCTGAAGGTGATCACCCAACGCGGCCGCAGCCTTCTCGGTATCCGTAGCGCTGAACCGCACAGCCGCAGCACGTACGGCGAGAGACTCCAGCGCCAGCCGGGTCTCGTGCGTGTCGCGCAGATCCTCGACCGACAGGTCACGCACCCACGCGCCACGATGCGGGATGATCTCGACCAGCCCGAGCGCCTCCAGCCGGCGGAGCCCTTCCCGCACGGGCATCTGGCTCATCTCCAGCCGACTGGCGAGCTCGACCAGGCGTAACGGCGTACCGCTGGGAATCTCGCCGGACAGGATCAATTGATGCAGCTCGGCCGCCGCATGCTCCGCGAGCGTGCGACGACTCCCCTTGCCACCACCCGGCAACAACTCGATCGGACCACTCATGGGTGTCTCACCTTGTTGCGCAGCTCAACCTCTCCCTCGAGCACGCCGGGCCGTTCTGCCCCGGCGTGCTCCACCATCACGTACCGCATCTCAGGTCCACTCGACGCCACGCACGAGAATCACCCCCACGCCTCATGAAACGACCGCGATCGCGTTGATCTCGATCAGGTAGTCCGGGTGCGCGAGCTTGCTGACCTCGACCATGGTCGAGGCCGGCAGGGGCTCGGTGAAGTACTGCGCCCGGATCTCGTGGATCTTGGCGAAGTCCTCCATGTTGCGCACGTACACATCGACCCGGCACACATCCGCGAGCGTGCCCCCGGCGGCCTGGACCGCCGCGGCCACGTTCTCGCACACTTGCCGGGTCTGCTGCCGGACGTCGCCGACCCCGGCGATGCTGCCGTCCGGACGCCGTGCGGTCATCCCGGAGACGAACACCATCCGCCCGGTCGCCTCGATGATCGTGGCCTGCGAGAACACGCCGTTCGGGGTGTGCAACGCAGGCGTCGAAACCTGTGTCTTCGGCATCAGTTCAGTAACCCTCCCGCCGGAACGACGGCGCCGACCGCGCGCGCGGTCGCCAGCAGCCCGTCCAGCCCCGACCTCTCGATCAGTACGCCGTGCCGCCGCTGCTGTGCTGCCCGTTCCGCCTCGATCTCCCCCGGCAGATGCAGCCGGTTCACTCCCGGCGCGGTCGCGCTGCCCCGGATCCGCGCGGCCAGCCCCGAGGAGCGCCGCCGGAAACTCTCGACCCCACCCATCAACTCCGGGTCGATGGCCAGGAACAGATGTGCGCAGTCGTTCGGCCGGTCCGGCTCTCGATACAGCGGCCGGACCTGGTCACCCCAACCGCCACCACTCAGGACGCCGGTCAGTACGTCGATCATCAGCGCCAGCCCGAACCCCTTGTGACCGGCCGCCGGCAGCAGCATCCCGAGCACGGCCTCCTCCGGGTCCGTGGTCGGCGTCCCCGACTGGTCGGTCGCCCAGGTGTCCGGGATCGGCCGCCCCGCCGACGAGGCCAACCGAATCTTGCCCAGGGCAACGGCCGACAAGGCCATGTCCAGCACGATTTCCACCCCGGCCGACGTGGGCACGGCGATCGCCAGCGGATTGTTGCCGACGACCCGCTCGGCGCCACCGGGCGCCGGCATCAGCGGCGTCGTGTTCGACATCGCGATACCGATACACCCCGCCTCGCCGGCCTGCATCGCCCACCGGCTCGCCGCGCCGAAGTGATGCGCGTTGCGCACCGACACCAGACCGATCCCGTACCGGCCGGCCCGCTCGATCGCGTGTCCCATCGCCTGCGGGCTGGACAGTTGCCCCATCCCACCGCGGGCGTCCACGACCATCGCCGCGCCGGCGTCGGACAGGATGTCGAGCTCGCGTTCGCGGGTGACACCGCCGGCGTTCAGGCGCTCGACGTACATCGGAACGAGCATGACGCCGTGCGAACTGACGCCGCGCAGGTCGGCCTCGACCAGGGCCCCGGCGATCGTGGCCGCGTCGGCGGAGTCGAAGCCGAGCGCGGTGAAGACCGCGGAGACCGTCGCTTCCAGCCAGTCCGGCCGGACCAGGACGCGGCGATCCGCGTCGGAGGCTTGTGCCGTCACTGAGTCTCCCGCGCCCATGGGAGCAGGAGGTGCTCCAGCAGGACCAGCCCGTAGAACAAGATGATGCTCATGATGCTGAGCAGCGTGATCGCGGCGAAGGCCAGCGTGGTGTCGGCGGTCGCGCCGGACTGCTGGATGACGTACCCGAGACCGTTGGTGGCGCCGACGAACTCGGCGATCACCGAACCGACCACGGCCAGCGAGATCGCGACCTTCAGCCCGGTGAAGATCTGCGGCATCGCGTAGCGCAGCCGCAACTTGAAGAACTCCTGCGACCGCCCCGCGTTCAGCGACCGGAGCAGCTCGACCAGCTCGGCCGGGGTCGACTTCATCCCCTGCGCGGTCGAGATCACCACCGGGAAGAAGCACATCAGCAGCACCATCACGACCTTGGGCCACTGACCGAAGCCCATCCAGATCACCAGCAACGGCGCGACCGCGATCTTCGGGATCGCGTTGACCATCAGCAGCAACGGGTAGACCAGCCGCTCGAGGATCGTCGACGACACGATCACCAAGGCGATCGGTACGCCGACGACGATCGCGAGCAGGAAGCCCTCGAGCGTCTCCAGCAACGACGTCCCGGTGTGTCCGAGCAGGTACCCCGGCTGCTCGAAGAACTTGTGGAACACGTCGGGCGGACTCGGCACCAGGTACGACTCGACCGAAAACGCGGCCGTGGCCAGCCACCACACCCCGATCGCGCCGATCAGCCCAACAACAGGGAGCAGTACGGCGGCAGCCGGCGAACTCGTCAACCAGGTACGTCGACTCATCGCGGCCACACTTCGTCGAGCAACCGCCGTTCGGCCGGCTCGGCCTTCTCCGCCAGCAGCCCGTGCAGCAACCCGCTGATGCGAGCGACCTCGGTCAGGTGGGTGTTGTGGCCGAGGCTGCGCGGCCGCGGGATGTCGATGTCGACGATCTGCCGCATCCGCCCAGGCCGGGGAGTCAACACCACCACGCGGTCGGCCAGCACGATGGCCTCCTCGATCGAGTGCGTGACGAACACGATCGTGGTGGACAGCTCCATCTTGATCCGCTGCAGCTCCTCGGACAGCTCGGTCCGGGTCAGCGCGTCGAGCGCGGAGAACGGCTCGTCCATCAGCAGCACCTGCGGGTCGCGGATCAGCGACCGGCACAACGACACCCGCTGCTGCATCCCACCGGACAGCTCGTGCGGGAGGCGTCGTTCGAAGCCCTTCAGGCCCACGAGCTCGAGCAGCTGATGGGCCTGATCCCGGTACGCCGCCTTGCCGCGGCGACCGCCGCCACCCGCGATCTCCACGGGCAGCAGCACGTTCGACAGGACCGACCGCCACGGCAGCAGGGCCGGGCGCTGGAACATGAACGACACGTCCGGGCGAGGCCCGGTGACGGGGTCGCCCGCCACCTTGACCGTCCCGGAGGTCGGTGGGAGGAGTCCCGCGATCAGCCGGAGCAGGGTGGACTTGCCACACCCGGACCGGCCGATCAGCGTGACGAACTCACCGGCTTGGACGTGCAGGTCGATCTTCTCGAGGGCCGTGACCCGGCCCTCGCGTCCGTCGAAGACCTGTCCCACACCGTCCAGCCGGATCATTGTGCGCTCGGCCTAACCCTTCGGGGCGAGGTCGAGCGTGACCACGTCGGCGGCCTTGACCGAACCCTTCGGCTTGATCTGGTCGGCGTCTTCCAGCAGCGCGATGATCTTGTTGACGCGGTCGAGGTTGACCGCGCCGAGCGGACCGTCGTAACCATCGGGCTTGATGTACTTCTTCATGATGGTGAGCTCTTCGGTGGCGACCGCGAGATCCGTCTCCGGCACATACTTCTTCAGGGTCGCGGCAGCCGCTGCCGGGTCGTCGTACGCGTCCTGCAGGCCCTTGAGCAGCGCACCGGTGAACTTCTTCACCTGGTCCGGGTGATCCTTGGCCAGGTCGGTCCGGGTGATGATCGCGTTGCCGTACAGATCCGGCAGTTTGTCGCCGTAGGCGAACGTGATCGCCTTGCGGTGCTTCGGGTCGGCCTTCTCGATCAGCGGCTCACCGACGGTGAACTGGCCGATGCCGTCGACCTTCCGGCTGGCCAGCAGGGCCGGCAGCCCGGCCGGCGGCGACGGGATGAACTTGACCGACTTCGGGTCGATGTCGATCGCCTTGGCGTAGACCGGGAACATGACCGTGTTGGTCGAGCCCGGCTGGTCACCGATCGACTTGCCGACCAGGTCGGTCGGCTTGTTGATGCCGTACCCGTCCAGCGTCATGATCGCGGCCATCGAGCGCTGGTGGATCATGCCCACCGCGGTCACCGGCAGCTTCTGCTTGCCGAGCGTGATCACTTCCGCGGTGAAGTCGCCGATGCCGTAGTCGGCCTGCCCCCCGGCGACCAGCTTCATCACGTCGACCGTGCCGGAGCCCCGGTTGATCTTGACGTCGAAGCCGGCGTCCTTGAAATACCCCTTGTCCAGGGCCACATACGCGTACGCCTCGCGACCGAACGCGTTGAAAGAGGTCAGGTAGCTGACCTTCTGCAGGCCGGAGTCCGCAGCCTTGTCTTTGTCGTCGTTGCCACCGCACGCACTGACCAGGGCGAGCCCCAGGACCGTCACCATGGCGATGACGGAACGCCTCAACCTCATCTCGACCTCTCTCGTCCGATATTTGATCAAACATCAAATATGGAAAGGTGGTCAATCGGCCGACGTGGACTTCACGGTGACTTTACGTCCACCGCGCCAGATCCTCGCTGAGCCCGCTGGCCACCTGTCCTGGAGCCGTTCCCCTACCTGCCCGTCGCCGGGAAGGCATCCCGCCCCGACCACAGACCGTACCTGCCTTGACAGCAGATCGCGACGTCGATCGGCTCCGAACTCGTCCGTACCCCGTCAAATTTGCGTAAACCCGGAACTCGGGGTGACCCAGCCCACGCTCAGGGGTCCGGCGCAAGGGTTTCCCCGCTCCCTCCGGGGAGGGAGGTGACCCGCGGCGGGATTTGACACCATGAGGGGGTGACGGACGGAGTTGCGCGGGAGCCGGTGCCCGAGGCGGGCAGCCGGCGCACATCGGCGTCGCCGTCGACGGTACGGCGCTGGGCGTCGTACGCCGGATACGCGGTCACCAGCCTGGTCCGGCCGTCGACGTACCTGCGCTGGGTCTATCTGCTCCTCGGTGCGGCGCTGGTGCTGGCGTTCATCCTGGTGGACAGCACGCTCGGCTCGGTCGCGCAGGATCTGCAGTTGCCGAATGTTGCCACCGGCATCATCCTCACGGTTCTGGTGGTCGTGCCGCCGATCGTGCTCGGGATGCTGCCCGCGGTTCGTGAGGTGGAGGGCATCACGGTCGAGTCCCTGCTCGCGGTGCGGTTCGAGGAGCGCCCGCTCGGGCCGGCCCGGACCTGGGCACAGCGGCGCCGGACGATGAGCTGGTTCTGCCTCCACCTGATCGCGGGTGGCGTCGTCGGCATCCTCAGCGCGACCGTGGTCGGAGTCAGTGTCATGTGGTTGCTGGCGCCGTTCCGCTCCCCTGGGCGGCGCGACATCGTTCCGGGGCTGACGTACGACATCAGTGGCACGTCGCGCGACCTGTGGTATCCGGCCGCGGCCCTGGCCGGGATCGCGGCGATGTTCATGCTGTCGGCCGTCGTCGGCGCGTTGCTCGCCTATCTGGCCCCGCGCATGCTCGGACCGACCGCGGCGGAGCGCATCGAGCTGCTCGAACGCCGGACCGCGACCCTTGCCGAGCGCAACCGTCTGGCCCGGGAGCTGCACGACAGCGTCGGGCATGCCCTCAGCCTCGTCACGATCCAGGCCGCCGCCGCCCGCCGGGTGCTCGCGACCGATCTGGAGTTCGCCGAGACTGCGCTGGCCGCGATCGAAACGTCGGCGCGGTCCGCGCTGGCCGATCTCGACCACGTGCTCGGGCTGCTCCGCGACGATCGCCGGTCCGGCTCCCGGACCACTCCGCAGGCGACGCTCGGCGAGCTCGACCGGCTGGTCGATGCCACCCGGGCCGGCGGGATCACCGTGGAGATCGAGCGATCCGGACGGCTGGACCTGCTGCCGGCGGCCGTCTCCCGCGAGGCCTACCGGATCATCCAGGAGGGTCTGACCAACGCGATCCGGCACGCCGGTCGCCCCGCCGACAAGCTCACCATCGACCTGTCGATCCGCCTCGACACGTCCGGTCTGCGACTGGCCGTGACCAACCCGGTGAACGGCTCGGCGGACACCTCCGGCGGTGGGCGCGGACTGTCCGGCATCCGTGAAAGGGTCGCCGTACTGCAAGGCAGCGTGGACGCCGGCCCGGACGAGGAGAGTTGGCGGCTCGCGGTCACCCTGCCGGTCGGCGTGACGAAGGGATGACATGAACCTGTCCGTGGTCGTGGTCGACGACGAGCCGCTGATCCGCAGCGGGTTGCGCGCCATCATCAACGCCGAGCCCGACCTCACGGTCGTCGGCGAGGCCGGTGACGGAGCCGAGGTGCTGCCGGTGGTCCGCCGTACCGGCGCCGACGTCGTCCTGATGGATGTCCGGATGCCCGCGGTGGACGGGATCCAGGCGACCCGGCTCCTGTTGGAGAACCTGGATCCGGCGCCGCGGGTGCTGGTCGTCACGACCTTCGAGAACGACGACTACGTGTACGACGCTCTCCGCGCGGGAGCCTCTGGGTTCCTGCTGAAGCGGACGCCGCCGGACGACATCATCGCGGCGATCCGCACGGTTGCCGGGAGCGAGTCACTGCTGTTCCCCGAGGCGATCCGGGCGCTCGCGCTGGCGCATGTCGGCGCGCAAGGACACCGCCCGAACGGCCTGGACGAGTACCAGCTGACCGAGCGGGAGCAGGAGGTCCTGCGGCTGATGGCGCGCGGCCTGTCCAACCTGGAGATCGCCGGTGAGCTGATCCTCGGGCTGCAGACCGTGAAGACGCACGTGGCCAACGTACTGTCGAAGCTGAACGCACGGGACCGCACCCAGGCCGTGATCCGCGCCTACGAGTCAGGCTTCGTGCCACTGCATTAAGTGCTAGCGAGGTCGACTGTCTCGTCGGCCAGGGCGCAGGCGTTGTGCAGGGGGTCGACCGTGTTCGCCATCATCGCGACGCGCTGCAACAGCATCCGGAAGCTCGAACGGTCGGCCTCGTCCAGGATCCCGAGCACCTCGTCCTCGGCGGTGGACAGGCGACGCTCGAGGTCGCACAGCGTCTCGACGCCCAGGTCGGTCGGAACGATCAGGCGCGCTCGTCGATCGGCCGGGTCGGGACGACGCTGCACCAGACCGGCCTTCTCCAGGTCGTCCAGCAGATACGTCATCACTGTCCGGTCCACGCCGAGCTGCGCGGCCAGCTCGAGCTGGCGCTTCGGGCCTTCGCTGTTCGTGGTCGCCAGCAGCTGATAGCCGCGTGGGCCGCCCGGCAGGTCCTCCAGCGCCGCGGCGGACACCTTCGCGTATCTGCGGAACACCACGCCCAGCGCCCAGCCGAGGTCGGACTCCACCGGCGCGCCGGTGGGTTCGACCCCGCGGACGGCACGGTTCGCGACCTCGGGCGTAGAGCTACTCACGCCTCCATCGTACGTGGTGTGCGCCACTCGGAATACGATCTGACTTGAAGATGTTCTGCCATACAGACTATCTTCGACACAACCTAACAAACGCCCCCGAGGGAGACCCCCAGATATGAGCACCCTGTTACGCGTCGACGCGAGCATCCGCCTCGACGGATCCGTCAGCCGCGCCCTGGCCGACAGCGCGGAGGCCGCCTGGAAGGCGGAGCACCCGGACGGCGTCGTGGTCCGGCGCGACCTCGGGCTGCACCCGCTGCCCGCGACCGCGTGGCCCACGCTGGCCTCGGCCCAGGTCGGACAGCCGGACCTCACCGGCGCCGACCGGATGCCGCTCGCAGAGGCCCAGGCGCTGGCCGCCGAGCTCGCGACCGAGGTGAAGACCGCCGACGCGATCCTGCTGGCGATCCCGCTGTACAACTACGGCATCGCGCAGCACGTGAAGACCTGGATCGACCTGCTACTGGTCGACCGGGAGCTGGTTCGCGGCCCGGGTCCGACAGCCGGCCGCCCGGCGATCTTCACGCTGGCCCGCGGTGGAGGCTACGCCCCCGGTACGCCGAAGCACGGCTGGGACCACGGCACGCCGTACCTGGAGCGCATCTTCGGCGACGTCCTCGGCATGAACATCCGGACCGCCGCGGCTGAGCTCACCTTGGCCCCGGTCACCCCGGGGATGGAGGAGCTGATCGACGCGGCCAAGGTCTCCGAGTCGGAGGCCCACACGACCGCTGAGCAGCACGGCAGCGTGGTCGCGCGCGAACTGGTCGCCAACGCGGCCTAGCAACCTGGTGGACGGCGTCACTCGCCAACCGGCAGCTCCTGGTCAGCTGGCGGTTGGTGAGTGGTGTCGCCAACTCGACACCGTGACTGACAGCGTCACGATCTCTGGCTCCGGGAGTACGGCGATCTGGGCCATGAGCTCGCGGTGGTTCACGTGCCGTGCGCTCGGAGTCATCAGCACCAGCTGCTCAACCGCTGACCGGTCCAGCCGCATCGAGCCCTCGACCAGCTCGGAGCCCGTCCGGACGAACTCACCGGCCAAGGACTCCTGCAGTCGGCGTTCTTTCTCCTCATCCACGCTGACGAGCCCTAGGACGCCGACCAGCTCGGTCAGGTGCTGCTGGTTCGGTGTGACCACGAGGAGTGTGGCGTCCGGCGCGAGTACGCGAGCCATCTCGGCAGCATTGCGGGGGGCGAACACGTTCAGCATCAGCTGGGCCGAGTTGTCCAGCAACGGAAGCTCTTGCCACGCGTCGCACACCACCGACCCGATCCGCGGATCCACCTTGGCCGCGCGGCGGGCGGCGTACCGGGAGACGTCGAGGGCCAGGCCGCGGCGGCTCGGTGCGTCACCGAGGACGCCGGACAGGTAGTACGCCGTACCGGCTCCGACCTCGACCACGACGTCGTCGGGTTGGAGGTCGGCGGCCAGGATCAGAGCATCCCGGATCGGCGCGTAGTGCCCGCCGCCGAGGAAGACCGTGCGGGCGCCGACCATCGCGGCCGAGTCGCCCTCTATGCCGGTGGATGCCGAGGGCAACAGATTGAGGTACCCCTGCTTGGCCAGGTCGAACGCGTGGCCTTGTGGGCAGCGAGCCGTCCGATCGGTCAACGCGAGTGCGCTGCCACAGACCGGACAGCGCAGTACGGCGACCAGGTCAGCTTCCACCGACCCAGTCTCTCAGGCCGCCTACGTGATGTCGCGACTGGTGATGCGAGCCCAGGCGGCGGTGTAGAAGACGGCGAGATAGCCGGCCTGCAGCAACAGGTTGCGGACGATGTCGTGCCAGTACGGCGGATCGCGCAGCAGGTCGGCGAACGACTGCCAGCGGTACATCAGCAACCACGGGTGGATCGCGTGCAGCTGCGGGACCGCGAACAGGATGCCGATCACGATGAACGTGCCGAAGGTGGCGGCCATCGCGGCCAGCGGCGTCGACGTCAGCGACGACACGAACAGTCCGATCCCGGCGAGGCCGAGCAGGGAGCCCGAGATCACCACGGCAATCCCCAGCGCGCGCAGCAGCCCTTCACCGAGCGAAACCGTCGACCCCGAGAGCAGGAGCACGTCGCCGACCGGGAACAGGATGAATCCGACGATCAGACCGGAGATCCAGATCGTCATGGTCGCGGCCAGGCAGAACACGGCCAGCGCGACCATCTTGGCCGCGAGCAACCGGGAACGCCCCGCCGGAGCGGTCAGCAGGTTGCGCAGGGTGCCGAGGCTGGACTCGCCGGCCAGCGACTCCCCCGAGATCACGGTCACGGCGGTCGGCAGGAAGAACGGCAGCGAGAGCCCGAGGCTCGCGACGATCAGGAACAACCCGTTGCCGGCGATCTGGTCGATGAATCCACCGCCACCGTTGTCGTTGCCGGCGACCTTGACCGCGATCCCGATCAGCAGCGGGACGGCCGCGAGGACGCCGAGGCCGACCTGGGTCCGGGCGCGGCCGAACACGAGCCGCAACTCCGACCGGAACAGCGCGAGCGTGTGCCGGCCGGCGCTGGGCCGGCTGATCGACACCGCCTCGGCGACCTGGCTACTCGGCGACATCGAAGCCCTCCCCGGTCAGTGCGACGAACGCTTCCTCGAGGCTCGGTCGCTCCAGGCCGAAGCCGTGGATGCGGACGTCGGCGGCCACCAGCGCGGCGGCGAACTTCTCGATCGGAAGCTCGCCGGGGTCACCCTCGACGGTCTCGCCAGTCGTCTTGAGGTCGGTCACGCCCAGGCCTTGGAGGGTCTCGGCGGCCGGGCCGAGGTCCGGCGTACGCACGATCAGGCGCGGGCGGAGCTCGGCGCGGAGCTCGCCGAGGGTGGACTGGCGAACCACCCGGCCACGGCTCATCACCGCGGCATGGGTGCAGACCTGCTCGACCTCGGCCAGCAGGTGGGTGGACGTGAAGACCGTGGTGCCGTCGTTCGCGAGCTCACGGATCAGGTTCCGGACTTCGCGGGTGCCTTGCGGGTCGAGGCCGTTGGTCGGCTCGTCCAGGACCAGGAGCTCGCGGCGCTGCATCAGCGCGACCGCGATGGCCAGCCGCTGGCGCATGCCGAGCGAGTACGCGCGGACCTTCTTGCCGGCCGCGTTGGACAGGCCGACCCGCTCGAGCGCCTCGCCCGCCCGGGCCTTGCGGGTCTTCGGATCGGCGGTCCGGTCGGCGGCGTCGAAGCGGAGCAGGTTCGCCTGGCCGGACCAGAACGGGTAGAACGCCGGACCCTCGACCAGCGCGCCGACGCGCGGAAGCACGTGCAGGTGGGCCTTCGGCATCGGCTCACCGAGCAGCTCGACCGAGCCGGACGTCGGCGCGATCAGGCCGAGCAGCATCCGGATCGTCGTCGTCTTACCCGAGCCGTTCGGCCCGAGGAACCCGTAGACGCTGCCGGCCGGGACCTCGAGATCCACCGCGTTCACCGCGATCTGGCCACCACGAAACCGCTTGGTGAGGCCGCGGGTGATGATCGGTGAGTGCCCAGAAGAAGGGCCAGATGAGTGCCCAGCCCCTGTGGGGGCTGGGGTCGTCGTGCTCACGGTTAGCGGGGAGCCTTCGCGGCGGCGGACTGCAGGGTCGCCGGTGAGACCAGGCCGACGAAGACGCGGCCGTCGTCGGTGATCAACGCGCTGACCATCTTGGTGGTCAGGACCTTGCCCTTGCCCCAGGAACCCTGGACCGTCGGCGCGTTCGCCAGGAGCTGGTCGAGCGGACCGTTGCCGGTCGTCGTCAGCTTCGCGCCACGAATCATCGCCACGCTCTCCCAGCCTTCGCCGATGATCGTCGGCTTGTCGCCCTGCGCCGCACCCGGCTTCGTCCCGGGCTTGGTCACACCAGGCTTGCCGGACGGCGGCGTGATCTGCTTCGGGAGCTCACGGCCGGTCGGGGCCTTCTCGTCGGTCACCTTCACACCCTTCGGCGGGGTGAACGCGAAGGTGCTCGCGGCCGGTACGTCGAACGACACGGCGGAGAACCCGAGCTGGACGGCCGGGTCGTTGCCCGTCCGCGGCATCACCGTCACCTGGAGCGGGACGTAGGTCTTGGAGTCGATCGCGAGCGTCACCGAACCGACGGTGGTCTTGTCGGTCTTCGGCACCAGCCGCAGCTTGTACGCGTCCCGGCCGGCCACCTTCTCCGTGCCGCTGACCTCGACCGTGGTGGTCGGGTCGATCGCGTCGAGGAACTGCTTGGCCACCGACTGCGGGTTGTAGCCCTGCGGCGCCGCTTGCTCCGGTTTGGCCGGGTGCGCCGGCACCGTGAGCTTGACGGCCTCACGCTTGGAGGAGTCGTAGGCCCAGGCGGACTTGCCGTCGGTCGTCCAGACCCGCTCGGCCTGGTTGTCCAGGACCGAGATCCGCGCCTTGTCCGGCGTGGCGAACGCGACCCGGGCGGTGTGATCGCCGGTCAGCAGCTCGAGCGCCTGGTTCGCACCGTCGCCCCCGACACCGGGCAGCGTCGGCAGGCCGAGATTCGTCGCGGACTGGACCGTGCCGCTCAGGCCGTCGACCTTCGCGGTCTGCACCTTGGTGAGGAGATCCTGCGCGGTGATCCCGGGCAGCTTCGGTGAGGCATCCGCGACCACTGGCCCGAGCGTCCCCACACCTGCCACTACCGCTACTGCCGTGACCGGAACCAACCACCGTCGACTGCGCTGCGATACGCCCATGCGACAAGACTCGCACCCGCACGAAGCGGAACCAAGGGTCTCAGGGTCGGTTCACCCAAAAGAGTGAGTGCGGCCTACGACCGTGGTCGTACGCCGCACGCCGTACAGGGCCGTCATCGCGCTGCTGCGATTGGCGCGGAAGATGTAGTGGGGCTGCAAGAGCTGGACTGTAGTTAGGTCTGGCCTTGCGAAGGGACTGTGGTTCGCGGTCTCCGCTGCGTGATCGTGCTAGTCACGGCGGCGTGCGTCAAGGGCGCCTTCGGCGTCGCTGCGCGATCTCGACCCTTGACCCACACCACCGCGACCAGGCAAAGACGCAGCTACGCGGATCCCGCCGGGAGCTGTGAGCCTGAGATGTGGATCCGGTTGGTCGGTGTAGTCCCGGGCCGGTCTGGTTCGGTGTGATTCGGTGCAGAACCCGGTGGACCGGCCGGTCCGGGTCCGCCGGTGTGCACGTCCCAGCCGCGCGGGGGGGGGTGGGGGGTGTCCCGGGCTCGGGATGTCGCGACCCGGGCAGATTCATCCACCCGCCGGTCCAGCAGCCCGCGACCCGCGGACTCGGGAGGATCTCTTCCCGTCCCTTCAGAACACATCCCGTCCCGGGCAGAAGATCCTCCCAGCCCCCTTCCCCGCCAGGGCAATCCCGCCACCCGGACACCCCCGGCCACATCCCGAGACCCACCCCGCCACTGGCCCGCCAACTCACGGGTTATCCCATGAACTTGTCGGTTCTC